>NZ_JBQFTE010000010.1:0-243633 GCF_056538485.1 Ruegeria sp. BG3
ACCTGCTGATCGGTGGTGATGGTGCGGATACGTTCTTTGTCGGACGTGGCAACGACACCATTCAGGACTATCAGGGCGACGCCATCGACACGATCGAGCTGGACCCTGCCTACACCGAGGCCGAAATTGACGCAGCTGTTGCGGCGGCTGTGCAGGATGGCGACGCGGTGGTAGTCACTTTCGCCTCGACCGGTGCAACGCTCCGGCTGGAGGGCTGGACGGTTGCCGAGCTACAGGCTGAAAACGCTGGTGGTGGCTCGGATATCGTGGGTACGTCTGGCAATGACCTGCTTGTTGGCACTGACGGCGATGACACGATTGATCCGCAAGGTAACGATGGGAATGACCCGGACCGGGTTATTGGGTCACTGGGCAATGATACGATCGACCTGACCAATACCGGCGCCGATAGCTTTGTTACGTTGGAATATGGTGGTTTGAGCGGTCCGATTGATGTGACGCTGGACTACTCGCTCAACGAGGGACAGGTGGTCAAAGGCGTCGGCGGAGTTGATGGAACGGATACGTTGATCAACCCGAACACAACTGGTGAGGCCAACGGGATTGATATTTTTGGCACTGCTGCAGATGATACCTACACCATCACTCAAAACGATGCGGGAACCTTCACGGCGATCGTCTATGCGGGTGGTCATGACACCGTCAATTTGGCGCTCAATTCGAGTGTTGTACGCGTTACGTCTTCGGAGTCCGAAGACGTGACAGCAGATTTGACCACAGGCGACATTTCATTCTTTGGTGGCTCGATCGACCTCAATGTCACCGGTTCTGGTGGCCGGGTTGAGCTGGTGACCGGCGATGGTGACGACACTGTTACCGGCTCGGCCTTGGATGAGCGTTTCATTCTTGGGGCCGGAAACGACACGCTGGATGCAGGCGACGGGATTGACCTCGTGCGTTATGACCGCTTCCCCGTTTCTGATGGCGTAACTGTCAACCTTGAAACAGGCGTTGCAACTGGTACATGGGGAGGTCAGGCCTTCTCGCACAGCTTGTCGAATGTCGAACAGGTACGCGGCTCGCGGACCGGGGGTGACGGCCTGACGGCGGCAGATAGTGGTTCCTTCCTTGACGGCCGCGGTGGCGATGACACGCTGATCGGCGGTGCCGGAGACGACGTGCTGGTCGGCGGCAGCGGTGCTGATACGTTCTTTGTCGGGCGTGGCAACGACACAATTCAGGACTATGAAGGCGACTCCGTCGACACAATCGAACTCGAACCGGCTTATTCGGAAGCGGAAATCGATCAAGCCATTGCAGACGCAGTGCAAGATGGCGACGCAGTAGTTGTCACCTTTGTCTCAACCGGTGCGACTGTGCGTTTCGAGGGTTGGACTGTAGCGGATCTACAAGATGAAATCGGGGGTAGTGGTTCCGACATTATCGGCACGTTTGGTGATGATGTTCTGGACGGTACCGCTGGTGATGACTTCATCGACCCGCAGGGCAATGATGATGGGTTTGACCTCATCAACGCCTCGACTGGAGATGATGAGATCGACTTCTCGAACTCGGGTGGTGAAAGCTTTGTCGAGCTGAATTATTCAGTGCTAGACGGCCCGATCACGGCCTCGATCGACTATGCCAACAATACGGGCTTTGTCGACAAGGGCGCGGACGGGTTCGACTCGCTGACCAACCCCAACACAACCGGGGAATCTCTTGGTATCGGTCTTGTCGGAACCGCTGGCAATGACACCTACAATATCACGCAGGGTACTGGCTTTTCGTGGGCTGGGGTTGTTTATGCCGGTGGCAATGACGTGATCAATGCCAGCCTGAACGAAGGTATCGTCCGTGTCGATACAAGTGGTGAGGCGACCACGGCCGATCTTTCGACTGGCCTGATCAGCTTTGCTAGCGGAAGCATCCAATTGAATGCGACAGGCTCTGGCGGTCGGATAGAGCTGCGGACATTTGACGAAGACGATTTCATCACCGGTTCGGACGCGGATGAGCGGTTCATTTTGGGTGCAGGGACCGACACGCTTGACGGTGGCGCAGGTTTTGACACCGTGCGCTATGACCGTGGTGATGTGACGACGGGTGTGACCGTGAACCTTGCCACCGGGATCGCGACCGGCTTGTGGGATGGTCAGGCTTTTGAACACAGCTTGTCCAATGTCGAAGCAGTGCGCGGTTCTCGGACGGGAGATGATACCCTGACTGCGGCGGATACGGACGCGTTCCTGGATGGTCGCGGTGGCAATGACGCCATCACTGGCGGCGCGGGTGAGGATATCCTCATCGGCGGCGAAGGTGATGATACGTTGCAGGGCAACGCTGGCGAAGACTTGTTCATCGTTGGACGTGGTAATGACATCATTCGCGACTTTGAGGCCGGGATCGACGACATCGAACTGGACAACAATGCCACAGATGAAGAGGTCGCTCTGGCCGTGCAAAACGCCGAGCAGATCGGCGATGATGTCAGGATTACCCTGCCGGATGGCGCGACGATCCTGTTCGAAGACTGGACGGTTGCGAACTTCCAGCAGGAATACGCGGATCGCTTTGCGGTCAATCCGATCATCGGAACGGACGGTCCGGATGTTATCGATGGAACCGATGGCAATGACTTCATCAACCCGCTGTCTAGCGGTGATGGAGATGACGTCATCAACGGCTCGCTCGGGGATGATGAGTTTTTTCTGTCAAACGTGGACAGTGAGAGCTTTGTCGAGTTGCGCTATGACGGGCTGACCGGACCGATAGAGGCCTTCGTTGATTTTGCCAACAACAATGGTGTGGTCAACAAGGGCGGGGATGGCGTGGATACCATTACCGATCCGCTTGCAGCTGGCGAAGCCTTTGGTCTGGGAATCTCGAGCACCTCTGGGGATGACACGATCAACATCACTCAGGGCAGCGGTTTCTCGTGGTTCGGAGCATTTTATGCGGGCGGCAATGACACCATTAACGCCAATCTGAACTCGGGCATCATCCGCATTGATACGGGCGGTGGCGCGACGACTGCAAACCTTGATACCGGCGACATCACCTTTGCAGGTGGTTCCATTGACCTGAACGTGACCGGCTCGGGTGGTCGGATCGAGCTGAGGACCTTTGACGAGGATGACAACGTGACCGGCTCGGACCGGGATGAACGCTTCATTCTGGGCGCAGGTACGGATGTTCTGAATGCGGCTGGTGGGTATGACGTCGTGCGTTATGACCGCGGCGATGTCACCACCGGCGTGACGGTGAACCTGGAAACAGGTATCGCAACCGGTATTTGGGACGGCCAAGCCTTTACCCATACGTTGTCGAATGTCGAAGAGGTTCGTGGCTCGCGTACCGGCGATGACACACTGACGGCGGCGGATACCGGCTCGGTCCTCGAAGGGCGCGGCGGTGTAGACACCTATACGGGTGGTGCGTCCGAGGACATCTTCATTGTGGGTGAGGGTCATGATGTCGTCTACAATTTCGATATCGACGTCGATCAACTACAAGCTCGGAATGGTGCCTTTGAATTCGGGCTGCCGGACTATGAGGATGTTACCTTTGACGGTCAGGCATCTCTGCGCTTCAACCTCAGCCCCGATGACTCGGTCACACTTGTGGGTCGGAGCGCACAGGATCTTGAGAATTCCATCGCAGAAGAGATTCTTTCACTGTCACCAGGGCGGATGAACAATCCGGCCACGCTGACAGTCGCTGGCGCGGGGAACCTTGCTCTGATCGCGTCGGACATCACCGAGTTCCTGCAGACGCAATCGACGACCGAGTTCACATTCTTCGAAATTGGTGCAGCGGAAAACTACGCCTTGTCGGTCACCGGCAGTGGGTTGTCTCTGTCCGGCCTACCCGGCAGCGAAGTTCTCTCGGGCACGGTCGACGCAGCCACCCTTACCTTGGATGGCAGCCCGGTCTGGTCGCTGACTGATCTGGGAATTCCGTTTGCTGACTTTGCTGCAATGCTGGACAGTGCCACGAATGAAGGTGCGATCGACTACTCGCTCGGCCTTGGGGCGCGCGATCTGATCGTTGTCGCCGATGACGCGGCGCAGGATATCCGTATCGAAGGCGTCGATCACTGGATCGAGGCGGGCGGCGGCGATGATACCGTGACCTTTAATGGTGGCGGCAACGCAGCCATCATCCTCGGGGGTGGCGCCGACACGGTTGATATCGCAGGAGGCACACCGGCGGAGGATCGTGCGTTCATCTATATCGACCCTGCCGACTCGGGCACCAACGTGATCAACGGTTTCCGCTTCACCGATAGCGAAGATTCCGGCGACCGCATTGTGGTCGAAGAAGATCTGGCCGTGTTCTCGATCGCATGGGAGGTCGACGATGCGACCGATCAAGGGGATCTGGACTCGATCGCCGCAACTTTTGATCCAATTGGACCGGGCGAATACGCTCTGTTCTTCGATCAAAGCGGCAACGCAGTGTTGCAGGATCTGATCGAAGGTGGCGCACCTGGGGCAAACTATACCCTTGGCGACACAATCGCGAGCTTTACCAATGCGGATGTCAGTGGGCTTTCTGGCAGCAATGTGGGTGGCTACAACCTCGACGGCTTCCTGGTCTATTCCGAGATCGACCTGCCGCCCGCGTCTGAGTTGGTTTAACGCTCCGGAGGGTGCCTATGACTTCACCCGTCGCGATCACGCCGCGACCCCTGACACACAAGGACTGCGCCGGTTTACGCTGGCGCAGTCCTTCCGATTTCGGTTTTGCCGATCATGTGCCCTCGGTTCTGGTCGGGGTGTCGGAGCTGTCGTCGGTGACGCTTGAGATGCCCTGGTATTTTGCGCAGGCCCGCGGCAAGTGGTACCCGCTTGCGCCGTTGAACTCGGACGCAGGGCTGAAATTGAACCATGTGCCGTTCCTCTTGCGCATGTATCCGTTCACCCTTCTGCCGGACGCGGACAGTTTCGTGCTTGGCATCTGGCAAGACCCAGACTGCATCGGCGAAACTGGGCACCCGATCTATGACGACGCGCAATTGCACCCGAGTTTGGAGCCGGTTACCAACGCGTTCTCTCGTTTTGTCAAGGGCTTGGATGCGCTGCATAAAATCGGTGTAGCTTTGCACGAGGTGGGTGTTCTGAAAACGAGACCTCTACAAGCCAGTGACACCGTCCAGCTGTTTCAAACGGATGAGGATGCACTGCGCGCTCTGCCAGCAGATACCCTTTCTGAGCTTGCGAAATCAGGTGCGCTGGGGGCGGCATATGCGCAGTTATTGTCACGCAATCATTTAAAAAGAACGGCAAGGCCCAAGGTTGCTTCCCAACCGCAAAATACTCCTGTAACGCGAGAGGAAGACCGCGCCTTTTTGGATGCATTGACCGATGATCTTCTGGAGGGCGCTGAACTAAAACCAGGAGTGTTGGCACCATGAAGACTTGGTTGTCGGTTGTGATGACCACACTTGTTTTGGCGGGGTGCAGTGAGGATTTGCAGGGCACGCAGTCGTTCGACCCTTCAGCCGAACCCGACGCGCAGCCTGCGGCGGCGCAAAGCAATTTGAAGGGCAACGTTGCTCGCACGGAATTTGCCGAGCTGGTGCGTAGATCCGTCGCCACCTCTCCGACGACTGCGGCCGGAACTGCCAATGTTCTGGCTTCGCAATCCCGGATCGAGGCCGAAAGGGGTGCGTTCCGACCCCAGCTGAACGCCGAAACCTCTCTGACCTCTGACGGAGATACGGTTCCGATCCTACGCCTAAGCCAGATCATCTATGACGGTGGCAAGGTTTCAGGCCGCGTCGGGCTGCGCCAGATCGAGGCGCGCCAGACCTGGCTAAGCGAGTTGTCCGAGCTAAGCGCCCAAAGCTTCGAGGCGATCGAGGCCATCATCGACCTTGACCGCAACCGTCGTCTTGAAGATCAGGCCCGGCAGAACCTTGAACGCACTGAGGCGCTGGTCAGCGACCTCCAATCCCGATTCGATGCCGGTGCCGGATCGGTGGCGGATTTGCTCGCCGGTCAAGGCCGTCAATCCAATGCCGAGACCGAGTTGGCGCAGGCTGAAACGGATGTTGAACTGGCGACAGCCACCTGGATTGAAGTGTTCGGCAGCCGCCCGAGTGCTATTCCAACGATCCCTCCGGCCCCGGTTCTGGCGGGCACAACCTCGCAGGCTATGGTCGAACGCAGCCCGCGTCTGCGCACACAGGTCGCCGTCAGTGAGGTGCGTCAGCAAGAGGTTGTCGTGGCCGAGCGCGCCACTCGCCCGACCCTGTCCGCGATCCTTGAGACCGACTTTAACGAAGGCAGTATCGACAACGGGGCGCAGGCCCGTCTGGGCGTCAATGTCCCGATCTATCAGGGTGGATCGGCCCGCGCCAATGTAGAAACGGCACGGGCTAATCTGCAGCAGAGTGAGGCCGATGCAGAAGAGCTGCGCCGCGAGTTGCAGCGCAATCTGTCTCAGGCACTGGAAGAGACGAACTCAATCCAGCGGCGTCTTGCGACGGCCCGCCGGGCGGTTGAGATCAACGAGCAGGCGCTTGATGCGGCGCGGGGGCAGTTCAACATCGGGCGTTCGACCATCGTGCAAATTCTGGACGCTCTGCGCGAGCTGAACCTGGCTCAGGTCCGGGTCATCCAGCTTGAGGCACAGGCGCGCCGGGCCGAATATGCGGTGCTTGCGGTGACAGGTGATATTCTGGATGCGCTGGGCGTCGCACAACCGACTGATCCAACCTTGTGATATCCCCATGACCCCAACCGCCACAGACCCGCTGATCACACATCTTCAGCTTTTGACAGAGCGGTTGGGCCACGGGCTGTCCGAGGCGGATTTGTTCCGCGTTTTCAAAGGCAGCAGTGAGGCTTTCGCGGTCAAGGATGCGGTCAGCGCGCTTGAGGCCGCCGGATACAAAGCCGATTTCGGCAAGGCGCGGTTGACCAAGATGGACCCGATCCTGTTCCCGGTTCTGGCCTTTGACGCGGATGGGATGCCGTTTGTGGTTCTCGACCGCGAAGACAAGGACCGCTTTCTTGTCATTGATGCCAGCAGCGGATCCGCTGAACCTCAGATCTGGCGACGCAAGGACAGGCGTATTGCCAAAGCGCGCTGGATCCTGCGCGCCTCACGCGCCCGCCGCTCGGACGAAGATCGCACGACCCCACAAGGCCATTGGTTCTGGTCGGCGTTCAGCGATCTGCGTGGCGTGTATGTTCAGATCATCCTCGCGGCGATGGTGACCAGCATTTTGGGGCTGGCGACCTCACTGTTCACCATGGTGGTTTATGACCGCATCCTGCCGAATGAGGCGGTGGACAGCCTGTTGGCGCTGGTCGCCGGGGTCGGGTTCGCGCTTCTGTTCGACTTTTTGATCAAGAACCTGCGGTCGCGCTTTATCGATACGGCCGGAAAGCGCGCGGATATGAAGATTGCTGAGCGTCTGTTCAACCAACTCATGGCGCTGAAGATGAAGGCGCGGGGCGGGCAGAACGGGCGCATGGCCTCAATCCTGCGGGATTTTGAGGTGGTGCGGGATTTCTTCACCTCGGCCTCTCTGGTCGCGCTGGTCGATCTGCCGTTCCTGCTGGTGTTTATCGGGGTGATTTGGGCCATCGGTGGCCCGCTGGCGCTGGTCCCGGCGATTGCGGTGCCGATTACTCTGCTGTCCGGCCTGCTGGCGCAGCCGTTCCTCAGCCGCTATGCGCGCGAATCCAGTGTTGATGGGCAGACCAAACAATCGGTTCTGATGGAAACCCTGACGGGGATGGAGACGCTCAAGACCACCGGTGCGGAACCGGTCATGCGCGCTCGCTGGGACGATACGGTGCGGGCGCAAGCGGACAGTTCCGGCAAGACGCGGTTGGTGTCTCAGGGCACGGTGAACCTGACGCTTCTGGTGCAGCAGATCGCGCAGGTCGCCATCGTGTTCTATGGCGTTTTCCTGATACGGGACGGGGTGATCTCGATGGGCGCGCTGATCGCCTGTGTGATCCTCACGGGCAAGACATTGGCCCCCCTGTCGCAATTGGCACAGGTGTTAACGCGGCTGAATCAGGCGCGGGTCGCCTATGGCCAGATCGACGCGCTGATGCAGCAGGAGGTCGAGCGTGAGGCCGGTCGCCGCTATCTGTCGCGCCGCACGATCGCGGGGCAGATCGAATTCAAAGGCGTCAGCTTTGCCTATGATGAGGCGTTGGGTTCGATCCTCAAGGATATCGACCTGTCCATCAAGCCCGGTGAGAAGGTTGCCATTCTCGGCCCTGTTGGGTCGGGCAAAAGCACTCTGGCGCGCCTTATTCTGGGCCTCTACGAACCCGATGACGGCGCGGTTCTGCTGGACGGTCTGGATGCACGCGCCGTGGATCCTGCGGACAAGACGCGCAATATCGGGGCGGTGTTGCAGGATTGCTGGCTGTTCTCGGGCACGTTGCGCGAAAACATCATCGCCGGGCGGTTTGGTGTGACGGATGATGAGGCTCATAGCAAGGCCGCCATCTCGCTGGCCGATCGGATCGCGGCGGCGCATCCACATGGCTATGACATGCAGGTGCATGAGGGCGGCGCAGGTGTGTCTGGCGGGCAGCGTCAGGCGGTGGCCATCGCGCGGGCGCTGATTGGTGATCCGCCGACACTTGTGATGGACGAGCCGACCTCGGGCATGGATGTGCAGACGGAATCGCAGGTGATCGAGAACCTGAAAAGCTGGCTGTCGGATGACCGGACGCTGGTGCTGGTGACGCACAGAACCAGCCTGTTGCAATTGGTGGACCGGGTGATTGTTCTGAACGGCGGCAAAGTCACTTATGACGGCAGCAAGGACGATATGCTGGTCCGCAACCGCCCGGCGGCACGCGCCGTGAAGGAGGCGTAAGGATGGCCGGGGCAGATTTCACAGCAACAGCGCGCGAGCTGCGCGGCAGGCGTGGTGCCGCCGGTGGCCTGATCCTGCTGTCGGTCGTGACCTTGCTGGCCGTTGTGCTGACCTGGGCCTATTTCACCGAGATCGACGATGTAACGCGGGCCGAGGCGCGCGTGGTGCCCTCGCAGCTTGTGCAGGTGGTTCAGGCGGCGGAAACCGGCACCATTACCGAGATCAACATCCGCGTCGGCGACACGGTTGAGGCCGGGGACGTCCTGATGCGCTTCGACCCCGCGCTGTTGCGGGCCGAGCTGGACACCGCCGTATCTGAGGCCACCGCCCTGCGCCTGCGCCGCGCCCGGCTTGAGGCGCAAATTGCCGGAGAGCCGTTCGACATGCCGGATCGCGAGGGCGTCGAGGGGAAACTGCTTGATGCGGAACGGGATCTGTTCCTGGCCATGGAAGCGCATCTGACCGCCGATCTTGAGGTTCTGGACGCCCGGCGCGAGATCAAGTTGGCCGAGATCGAGGCCGCCCGGATCAGCAAGGATGTGAACAATGAGACCATCGGCCTGCTGGAGGAAGAGATCGGCGTGATCCAGCCTCTGGTCGAGCGTCGGATCGAAAGCCCCATCGCCATGATCGACCTGCGCCGGGAACTCAGCCGCCAGAACGGGCAGTTGAGTGACGCCGGAAACCGCATCCTGATGGCGCAGGCTGCCCTGACCGAGATCGACAGCCAGATCGTTGCCCGCAAGCGGGAGTTTCGCTCCATCGCCAATAGGGAATTGACCGAAACACAGGCTGGACTGGCCGCGCTTGAAACCCGCATTCCCGCGCTGCAGGCCCGATTGGCGCGGGCGGAAATCCGGGCCCCGGCGCGTGGCGTGGTCAATCAGGTGCTGATCTCGACATTGGGCGGAGTTGCGCAGCAAGGCCAGACTGTGGCCGAGATCGTGCCCTTTGGCGAAACCGTCACGGTCGAGGCCTATGTTGCTCCTGATGACATCGCCTTCATCCGACCCGATCAGGACGTGAAAGTGCGCATTACCGCCTATGACGCCTCGCGCTATGGCGCGCTGGATGGGCGGGTGACACGGATCGGGGCGGATACGATTCTGGCCCCGGATGGGGAAACCTCGGTTTATGTGGTCGAGATTCAGTTGGACGGCTCGCTCACCGATGCGGATGGGCAGAAACTGGACGTGATCCCCGGCATGGTTGCGCAGGTCGATATGCTGTCCGAGCCGAAGACGGTGCTGGAATATCTGACCAAACCGGTGATCCGCGTCAAAGATCGCGCCTTCCGGGATTAAGTCGGGAACCGAAACCCCCTCTTGAACTCTGCGCCGCTCGGCCCGATTTTGAGGGGGCTGGGCATCGCCCATCACGTCCAAGCGCTGAAACAGGAACACCGATATGAGTTTCATTCGACCCGAAGCCAAATTGGCCCTCTGGCGCTGGCGCGAGGTTGTCGCGGCCGGTTTCGTTCTGGTTCTGGGCCTCAGCTGGGTCAGTGGACCCGGCGGTCTGCTGGGCGTTCTGGGATGGGTACTGGTGGCCGTCGCAGTCGCTCTGACCGTGATCGGCGTGCAGCGTGCCCGGTTTCGGACCGGGGCAGGCGGGCAGGGCGTCGTCAGCGTCGATGAGGGGCAGATCACCTATCTCGGCCCGCTGGATGGCGGCATGGTGGCAACGCGCGAGATTGAGCGACTCGCGCTTGATCCGACCTCAAGCCCGGCGCATTGGGTGTTGGACCAACCGGGGCAACCGACGCTTCACATTCCTGTGAATGCAGAAGGGGCCGAGGCGCTGTTCGATGTGTTCTCGGCGCTGCCGGGATTGAAAACGCAACAGATGCTGGCCGAACTCCACGGCGGGTCGCGCCATCCTGTGGTGATCTGGGAAAAAACCTCCTCGCGCCCGGCTCATCTTCGGCTGCATTGACACTGGCGCGGTTTGCGCTCAGGACTGACCGATAAGACAGACACATCAGGATCGGAGATCGGTTCATGTCCATCCCTCAGTCCGGCGGCGGTCCGATCGAGCGCCACGAGCAATTGGCCGAATATCTGGAATCGGGCTGCAAGCCCAAAGCCGATTGGCGCATCGGGACCGAGCATGAGAAGTTCGGCTATTGCAAAGACACCCTCAAACCGCTGCCTTTTGAAGGCAAACGCTCCATCGTTGCGGTGCTTGAAGGGCTGCGCGACCGCCATGGCTGGGCCGAGGTGCGCGAAGCGGGCCATCTGATCGGGCTGGAAAAAGACGGCGCAAATGTCAGCCTGGAACCCGGCGGCGCGCTGGAATTGTCGGGCGCTCCACTCGAGACGATCCACGAGACCTGCGATGAGGTGAACACCCACTTGCGTGAGGTGAAGGATATCGCCGATGAGATCGGCGTGGGCTTCATCGGTCTGGGCGCTGCTCCGATCTGGACCCATGAAGAGATGCCGTTGATGCCCAAGGGGCGCTATCGGCTGATGAACGACTACATGGAAGAAGTCGGCACCATGGGCCGTGCCATGATGCGCCGGACCTGCACGGTTCAGGTCAATATCGACTTCGGCTCAGAGGCAGACATGGTGCAGAAACTGCGCGTGGCGCTGGCGCTGCAACCGGTGGCCACGGCACTGTTCGCAAACTCTCCGTTCTTTGAGGGCAAGGTGAACGGCCAGAAAAGTTGGCGCAGCCACATCTGGCGGCATCTGGACGATGCGCGCACCGGCATGCTGCCTTTCGTGTTCGAAGAGGGCTTCGGGTTCGAGCGCTACGTTCAATACGCGCTCGATGTGCCGATGTATTTCGTCTATCGCGATGGCCAGTATATCAACGCGCTGGGCATGTCCTTCCGCGACTTCCTGAAGGGCGAGCTGCCCGCTCTGCCGGGTGAAACACCGACCCTGTCCGACTGGGCGGACCATCTGACCACGGCCTTCCCCGAAGCGCGGATCAAGAAATTCATGGAAATGCGCGGTGCCGATGGTGGTCCGTGGCGCCGCCTGTGCGCGCTGCCGGCCTTCTGGGTCGGCCTGACCTATGACCAAACCGCGTTGGATTCGGCGTGGGATCTGGTCAAAGGCTGGGATGCTGAAACCCGCGAGGAACTGCGTGTTCAGGCCGCGGTCAACGGGTTGCAGGCCCAAGTTGGGGGTATCAACATGCACGATCTGGCGCGTGAGGTCGTGGCGATCTCTGAGGCTGGTCTGAAAGCCCGTGCTTTCCCCGGTGCTGGCGGTCTGGTCCCGGATGAAACGCATTTCCTGAACGCGTTGAAAGAAAGCATCGACACCGGCAAGGTGCCTGCCGATGAGTTGCTGGAACACTACAATGGCGACTGGAACGGCGACCTGACCCGGATTTTCCCCGAATACAGCTATTGATCCGCCCGGTCCCGCTTGCATTCGCGGGGCTGGCCCGATAGCAGGTTGGCGACCAAATTCAGAGGGCGTCATGGACGATCTTAAGGCAAAATATCTGGGCCAAATCGCCGAGGCCGGCGACGAGAACGCGCTTGAGGCGATCCGCGTCGCTGCCGTGGGCAAAAAAGGCGAGGTCGCGCTGAAGATGCGCGAGCTGGGCAAGATGACCCCCGAAGAGCGTCAGGTCGCAGGCCCCGCGCTGAACGCCTTGAAGGATGAGATAAACTCGGCGCTCTCCGCGAAGAAGGCCGCTCTGGCTGATGCCGCGCTGGATGAGCGTCTGCGCACCGAATGGCTGGACGTCACCCTGCCGACCCGCGCGCGCCGTGAGGGCTCGATCCATCCGATCAGCCAGGCGACCGAGGAACTGACCGCGATCTTTGCCGAATTGGGCTTTGCCGTGGCTGAAGGTCCTCGGATCGAGGACGACTGGTATAACTTTGACGCCCTGAACATCCCCGGTCACCACCCTGCAAGGGCCGAGATGGACACGTTCTACATGCATCGCGGCGAGGGCGATGATCGCCCGCCGCATGTGCTGCGGACGCATACGTCTCCGGTGCAGATCCGCTCGATGGAGAAACAGGGCGCTCCGATCCGCGTGATCTGTCCGGGCGGTGTGTACCGTGCCGACTATGACCAGACCCACACGCCGATGTTCCATCAGGTCGAGGGGCTGGCCATCGACAAAGACATCTCGATGGCGAACCTGAAATGGGTTCTGGAAGAGTTCGTGAAGGCCTTCTTTGAGGTTGACGACGTCGAACTGCGCTTCCGCGCCTCGCATTTCCCGTTCACGGAACCCTCAGCCGAGGTCGATATCCGCTGTTCCTGGGACAATGGTCAGCTGAAGATCGGCGAGGGCGACGACTGGATGGAGATTCTGGGCTCCGGCATGGTCCACCCCAAGGTGATCGCCGCTGGTGGGATCGACCCCGAGGTCTATCAAGGCTTTGCGTTCGGCATCGGGATAGACCGTCTGGCGATGCTGAAATACGGCATTCCTGACCTACGGGCGTTCTTTGACTCTGACCTGCGCTGGCTGCGCCACTATGGGTTTGCGGCTCTGGATATGCCGAACCTGCATGGTGGTTTGAGTAGGTGACGGGCGATTCTGACAAGCTTCTCCAACTTATGGAGTACATTGAGGCTTCGGGTGTTTCCGGAGCCTCTTTTGACGACAAGGCTGAACGATTAAACGCGATGTATCCGAACTCGCCTCAATATACCGATAAAGCAGAAGCGAAAGTCGGGATGTCTATCTCCGAGAGAGATCACTATCTCTCTATGCTTCGCAAAGAGCGCTTGGTTGATGGCATCTTTACAAAGGATGGCATCGACAGCCTAAAGCTCACCCTACGCGGTCAAGAGTATCTAGAAAACAAACGAAAAGCTGAAAAACTGGAAAAGCAAGCACAACGCGAGAACAAGACCTCAATCGCAGGTGTTTTAGGTGTGTTTGCGAAATACTTCGTTTTGCCAGTTTGCGTCATCGTTGCTGCCGCGTTGGTGCTTATTGGCTTGGGTGTGAGCCGCTGATCTTCTAGTGATGAACTAAGCGCGGAGCAAAGGCCGATAGGCCGCCGCGCGATCGCCAGACCGCCCGCACAGGCTGGCGATTTGCCTCCGGCAGCGCAACGCTCGAACAGCACGCGGATTTGGCTGGCATAAAGTGCCCAACACAAACCTTGGATCGCCATCCCGCGGTCTGGCGGTCGCGCGGCTTGTTACAGGTTCCCACAGGGTTGTGACGTGACAGTCCGCGTCAGGCGGCTAGGCTCCGGCCTATGATCTATCGACTGCTATTTCTTCTGCTGACCGCAACCCCGGCGCTCGCCATGGAACCTTGGAAATCCGATTGCCATGGCGATACGGCCTGTGAGGTCGGCGACCGCTCCTACCATGTGCTGGAGCCTGAGGGGTGGGACGGCGAAACGCCTCTGCCAGTGTTGTTGCATTTCCATGGCTGGGCGCGGCAGGGGACTGTGGTGGTGAACCATGAGCGCATTGCCGGGGCGACCAAGCTGCGTGGCGTTTTGCTGGTGGCCCCGAACGGGCTGGGCAAAAGCTGGGATTTCTGGACCTCGGGCACGGGTGATGTGCCCTTTGCCGACCGCGTGTTGGAGGATGTCGCCAAGCGCTATCCGGTTGATCCGGAGCGTATCTATGTCTCGGGATATTCCTTCGGCGGCGCGATGGCGTGGCGCTATGTGTGCCAGTCGGGCAATGACGTCGCCGCCTTGCTGGCCGTTGCCGGCAGCATCCGCCAGACTGAAGACTGCCCCGAAGCCCCGCTTGAGGCGCGCCATGTGCATGGCCTCAGCGATACGGTGATGGATTTTCCCTATGGCGCGAATGGTGACACGACCTATCCGGTGGCTCTGTGGCGCGCGAAATACGACTGCCACGACGCAACCCCGCGCGGCGATTGGAGCGTGGTGCCGATCCTGACCCTCAGCCGGGTGGAATGGACCGATTGCGCGCAGGGGCAGGTGGTGCTGGATACCCATCCGGGTGGGCATTTCATCCCCCATGGCTGGATCGGGCGGCAATTGGACGAGCTTTTGGGCCGCACCCCCACCTATCCGTGACCCGCGGCGCTTGCACCTTGGCGCATTCTTTGTCATTGCCTGTGCCGACTGGATATCTGCCAAAAAAGGCCCCGAGCAATGAAATTCACTCTGTCCTGGCTGAAAGACCACCTCGACACCGATGCGTCGGTTGATGAGATCACTGAGGCGCTGACCGATCTTGGCCTTGAGGTCGAAGAGGTCGTGAACCCGGCGGACCGTCTGGCGGGCTTTACCTTGGGCCATGTGAAACATGCCGAGAAACACCCCGACGCCGACAAGCTGCGCGTCTGCACGGTTGAGACGGATGAGGGCGATCTGCAGATCATCTGCGGTGCCCCAAACGCACGCGAAGGCATCACTGTCGTAGTCTGCAAACCGGGCATGTATATCCCCGGTCTGGATATCACCATCAGCGTCGGCAAGATCCGGGGCGTTGAGAGCTTTGGCATGATGGCCTCGGAGCGTGAGTTGGAGCTGTCGGATGAGCACGACGGCATCATCGAGCTGCCTTCGGGTGACGTCGGCGACAGGTTCGTCGACTGGCTGGCAGAGAATGACCCCTCCAAAATCGACCCGATGATCGAGATCGCGATCACCCCCAACCGCCCGGATGCGTTGGGTGTCTCAGGTATTGCGCGAGATCTGGCCGCGCGCGGCGTTGGCAAGCTGAAAGAGCGCGCCTATGCGCCGGTGCCGGGTGATTTCGACAGCCCGATCCAGGTGACAATTGATGAGGACACGCTGGACGGCGCGCCTCATTTCACCGGCCGTCTGATCCGTGGAGTGAAGAATGGCCCCAGCCCGCAGTGGTTGCAGGATCAGTTGAAGGCAATCGGTCTGCGTCCGATCTCGGCCCTGGTCGATATCACCAACTACATGACCTACGACCAGAACCGCCCGCTGCACGTGTTTGACGCGGACAAGGTGCAGGGCAATCTGCGCGTTCACCGTGCCAAGGGCGGTGAGAAACTGGTGGCGCTGGATGAGAAAGAATACACGCTGCAGCCCGGCATGATGGTGATTTCGGACGACAAGGGGCCTGAGTCCATCGCCGGTATCATGGGCGGTGAGGAAACCGGCTGCACCGAAGAGACCGTGAACGTCTTCCTCGAAAGCGCGTTCTGGGATCACGTGCAAATCGCGCTGACCGGTCGTGCACTCAAGATCAACTCGGATGCGCGCTATCGGTTCGAGCGTGGGATCGACCCGGAATACACGCTGGAAGGGTTGGAGCAGGCGACCCAGATGATCCTGGATATCTGCGGCGGTGAGGTCTCCAAGGTGGTTGAGGCTGGCAAGGCTCCGAACCATGCGCGGGCCTACAAGTTGGACGCGGCGCGTGTGCAGTCTCTGGTCGGGATGGATATTCCAGAAAGCGAGCAGCGCCAGACTCTGACCCGTCTGGGCTTCCGTCTGGAAGGCGAGATGGCGCATGTGCCCAGCTGGCGTCCCGATGTGATGGGCGAGGCCGATCTGGTGGAAGAAGTCGCGCGGATCGCGTCTCTGACCAAGCTGCAAGGTAAGCCCTTACCGCGCGTGACCGATGGCATCCCCAAACCAGTGATGACCCCGACACAGCGTCGTCAGTCGATGGCGCGGCGCACCTGTGCGGCATTGGGCTATAACGAATGCGTCTCGTATACCTTCATTGATCAGGCCTCGGCTGCGCTGTTCGGCGGCGGAGATGACGCGACGCGTCTGGAAAACCCGATCTCGTCCGAGATGAGCCACATGCGCCCGGACCTGTTGCCCAGCCTGCTGCAAGCGGCAGCGCGCAATCAGGCACGCGGCTATGCTGACGTGGCCTTGTTCGAGGTTGGCCCGGTCTTCCATGACGGCGAGCCGGGCGATCAGAAGACAGAGATCTCCGGCCTGCTGGTTGGCCGTAACGGTCCCAAAGACGTCCACGGCGCGTCCCGCCCGGTTGACCTCTTTGACGCCAAAGCGGATGCCGAGGCAGTTCTGGCTGCAATCGGCGCTCCGGCGAAGGTTCAGATCCTGCGCGACGGAGACGCCTGGTGGCATCCAGGTCGTCACGGCAAAATCTGCCTCGGCCCGAAAAAGGTTCTGGGCGTGTTTGGTGAGTTGCATCCGCGCATCCTTCAGGCGATGGATATCAAAGGTCCAGCGATGGCGTTCACCATCTGGCCGGATGAGGTGCCGCTGCCGCGCAAATCCGGCGCAACCCGCGCCGCGCTGGAACTGCGCGATCTTCAAGCGGTCGAGCGTGACTTTGCCTTTGTGGTCGATGATACTGTCGAAGCTCTGACTTTGGTGAATGCTGCAGCGGGGGCTGACAAGGCCTTGATCGAAGACGTTCGCGTTTTTGATGAGTTCATCGGCGGCAGCCTCGGTGAGGGCAAGAAATCTCTGGCCATCACCGTGCGATTGCAGCCAAAAGATGCGACGCTGAAGGAAAAGGATATCGAGGCCGTGGCAGAGAAGATCATCGCCAAGGTATCGAAAGCCACAGGCGGCGTTCTGCGCGGCTAAGGGTGATCCACCCTCGGTCAGAAGATTTTTAGAAAGATGAAGGGGCGAATGCGCCCCTTTTTCATGGGAGGAAACGCAAGATGTTGAAAGTTTATCTGTCTGGCGAGATTCACACCGATTGGCGTGAGCAGATCATTTCGGGTGCCGAGGGATTGGATGTCACGTTCAGCAGCCCGGTGACTGATCACGCGGCCAGTGATGATTGTGGTGTAGCCGTTTTGGGCGCAGAGCCGAACAAGTATTGGCACGACCACAAAGGTGCGATGGTGAATGCGATCCGGACGCGCAAGGGGATCTCGGATGCGGATGTTGTGGTTGTCCGGTTCGGTGACAAATACAAGCAGTGGAACGCTGCCTTTGACGCGGGCTACGCGGCTGCTTTGGGCAAGTCGATCATTGTGCTGCACGGCCCAGATCATCAGCACGCGTTGAAAGAGGTTGACGCTGCCGCTCTGGCGGTTGCGGAGGAGCCACGCCAGGTGGTGGAGATCCTGCGCTATGTTCTGACCGGCGCACTGCCGGGCTAGGCGGCGAAAAGGGCTTGCGCGCCGGGATGGTCGCAAGCCCCTTTGGGGTCAGTCGCGGGCGGGTGTAACCAAGCCTTTTTGAACGGCGGGGCGGTCAAGGAACCGATCCAGATAGGCCGTAAGATTGGCGTGGTCGTCCCACCCAACGACCTCTTTGGCACCATAGAAATCCAGCCCGCGTAGCCAGGGCGCGATGGCCATATCGGCGATCGAGTAGTCTCCGGCGATCCAGTCTTGCCCCTCGAGTTCCTGGTTCAGGACGTTGAGCAAGCGCTTGGCCTCATTGATATAGCGCTCGCGCGGGCGGGGGTCTTCGATCTCGCTGCCAGCGAATTTGTAGAAAAAGCCCAATTGTCCGAGCATCGGCCCAAGGCCCCCCATCTGGAACATCAGCCATTGCGTGATGCGATGCTTGTCGGTGGTGGATTGGCCGATGAACTGCCCGGTTTTCTCGGCCAGATAGAGCAGGATCGCGCCGCTCTCGAACACGCCAATGGGGGTGCCATCCGGGCCATTGGGGTCAATGATCGCGGGGATTTTGTTGTTAGGGTTCAGCGACAGAAACTCGGGGCTTTTGACATCGGCATCGGCCAGTGTGACCTTGTGAGCCTCATAAGGCAGGCCGGTTTCTTCCAACATGATCGAGGCTTTGACCCCGTTGGGTGTCGGGAAGGAATAGAGCTGTAGGCGATCGGGGTGTTGCGGCGGCCATTTGGCCATGATCGGGAATGAGGCAGTGTCCAGCATGCGAAAGCTCCTGTTCGGGCGGTTTCGTTTGAGTTAGGCACGGAGTCGCGTATTTGTCAGCCCCCCAAGCTGTGCAGTGTAGGTCACCCGTTGTTTGCTGGCGAACAATGGGGAAAACGGCAGCAACTCGCACCTAGACCGATTTGCGTTTTTCGCTCACAATTCAGTGACTCCCGCGCGAAAGCCGCGGGATTGATGTTTGAGAAAGGAAATGCGCGTGGATGAAGTTGCAACACAGGTGGGTGCTTTTGCGCCTCTGATCATGAGCGCGGTCAAAGCGCTGATCGTACTGATTTTGGGCTGGATCGTCGCCGGAGCAATCGGTGGCATGGTGCGGCGGCGCATCAACGCGACCCCGCAGATCGACCCGACATTGGGCAATTTCGTGGCCAGCCTCGTCAAATGGGTGATCCTGGCGATGGTTCTGGTCGCTGTTCTCGGGATTTTCGGGATCCAGGCGACAAGCATCGTGGCCATTTTGGGTGCCGCGTCTCTGGCGATTGGTCTAGCGTTGCAGGGGACACTCAGCGATCTGGCAGCTGGTGTGATGCTGGTGGTGTTCCGGCCTTATAAACTGGGCCAGTTTGTTGACATCGGCGGGACAGCGGGGACAGTGAAAGACCTCAACCTGTTCACGACCGAATTGGTGACGCCGGATAATGTGCAGATTATCGTGCCAAACGGGCAATCCTGGGGGTCGATCATCACCAACTACTCGGCACATGACACGCGCCGTGTGGATCTGGTGTTCGGGATCGACTATGGCGACAGTGCAGATGAGGCGATGAAGATCATTCTGGACGTTGCGAACGCGGATGCGCGTATTCACAAAGATCCGGAGCCCTGGGTGCGTGTGACCAATCTGGGCGATAGCTCGGTCGATCTGACCGCACGTCTGTGGTGTGCAGCGGCGGACTATTGGGATGTGAAATTCGAACTGACCAAAGCTGTGAAAGAAGCCTTCGATGCGAAGGGCGTCTCGATCCCCTATCCGCATTCGGTGGAGATCCACAAAGAGGGCTGAACGCTCCCGGCCGTCGCGCGGGCATTGGAAATGCCCTCCTCCCGTTGGGCCAAGCGCCGCACATTTGTGCGGCGCTTTCGTTTTTGCGGATGGGGTGTCGTTCAAGACCACCCGCGCCGCGCCAATAGGCGTGGCGCCATGCCCAACGCTTTAAATCGCCTTTTGGCAAAAAGGCGATTTCAGGGGCGGGAGTTGTTACGACTTGATCACCACATTGGGGGAGACGACGTCGATGCCGAGGGCTTTGCCAACCGCATAATAAGTCAGTTGTCCGGCGTGAACGTTTAGACCCGCCAGCAGGTGTAGGTCGTCCTGACAGGCCTGTTTCCAACCTTTGTCCGCCAGCGCCAGCATGAACGGCATCGTCGCGTTGCCCAAAGCGATGGTCGAGGTCCGGGC
Source organism: Ruegeria sp. BG3 (assembly GCF_056538485.1). Classification (NCBI taxonomy): domain Bacteria; kingdom Pseudomonadati; phylum Pseudomonadota; class Alphaproteobacteria; order Rhodobacterales; family Roseobacteraceae; genus Ruegeria; species Ruegeria sp. BG3. The sequence goes on from NZ_JBQFTE010000010.1 coordinate 19,995, forward strand.
CACCGCGCCCGGCATGTTGGCGACGCAATAGTGCATCACGCCATCGACCTCGTAGATCGGATCGGCATGAGTAGTTGCGCGCGAGGTTTCAAAGCAGCCGCCCTGGTCGATAGCCACATCCACCAGCACCGCACCGGGCTTCATCGTTGACAGTTGCTCGCGGCTGATCAGTTTCGGAGCGGCAGCGCCCGGGATCAGAACGGCTCCGATCACCATATCGGCGTCCTGGATCAGTTCAGCCGTCGCGCCAGCCGTCGAGTATTGGTTCTTGAATTGCCCGCCGAATACGTCGTCCAGATAGCGCAGCCGAGGCAGTGAGCGGTCAAGAACCGTCACATCTGCGCCCATACCTGCAGCGATCTTGGCTGCGTGGGTGCCGACGACACCGCCACCAATCACGACGACCTTGGCTGGACCAACGCCGGGAACGCCGCCCATCAGTACGCCTCGGCCACCATTGGCCTTCTGCAGGGTCCAAGACCCGACCTGAGGTGCCAGACGGCCCGCAACCTCGGACATGGGCGCAAGCAGAGGAAGACCGCCGCTTGCGTCTGTGACGGTCTCATAGGCGATTGCTGTACAGCCTGAGGTCAACAGGTCGTGGGTCTGATCCGGGTCCGGGGCGAGGTGCAGGTAGGTGAACAGCAATTGGCCTTCGCGCAGCATCTTGCGCTCACCGGCCTGAGGTTCCTTGACCTTCACGATCATGTCGGCCGTGGCAAAAACCTCTTCTGCGGTGTCCACGATGCCCGCGCCAGCGGCGATATAGGCGGCATCGTCAAATCCTGCGCCAATGCCGGCACCGGATTCGATCAGCACGTCGTGTCCGCGCGCAACCGCTTCCTGCGCGGCGTTGGGCGTCATGCCGACGCGAAATTCCTGGGGTTTGATTTCCTTGGGGCAACCGATTTTCATCTGCACCGTCTCCGTTCATAAACTGCCTAAATTATGTGCAATTCAAGGCGCAATTTTTGTGAAACAAGACGGGGCTTTGTGTTTTTTGTCGGAAGATTTTCGCGTAGACTGCGAAAATCTCGCAAAGGATTTGCAGCAATGAGCCTAGACACGACTGATCGGAAGATACTTTCTGCGCTGCAGCGCAATGGTCGAATGTCGAATGCCGAGCTGTCGGAGCAGGTGAATCTGTCCCCCTCGGCGTGCCATCGCCGGGTGCAACGGCTTGAGGCTGATGGCTATATTCGCAATTACGTGGCTTTGCTGGATGCGCGCAAGATGAATGTGCCGACGACCGTCTTTGTCGAGATCACATTGCAGGGCCAGGCCGAAGAAGTTCTGGACGCGTTCGAAAAGGCTGTTTCGCGTATCCCTGACGTTCTGGAATGCCATCTGATGGCCGGAACTGCTGACTACATCCTGAAAGTGGTGGCCGAAGATACCGAGGATTTCGCCCGGATCCACCGTCAATACCTGTCACGGCTGCCCAAAGTGGCGCAGATGCAAAGCTCTTTCGCTTTGCGCACGGTCTTCAAGACAACCGCCCTACCGGTTTGAACGGCGCCTATTTTCTGCGCGTAGAAAGGCAAAGGACTGCCTTGCGTCAATTCTACGGCTTGTATCCCCGGGGCGGGGCGTCCAAAATTGATACGACGAGACCCTCGCGCTGCGCCTCCCCCTGATCCCGGCAGCGCGATGTCATCAATTCATCTGATGACATCAGGCGGTTACACAAACCTGCCAGGGTGGGAACCCGAAGAATAATAAGGAGTTGACCTTGGCCTACGAAAACGATGGCGCCCCCAAAGACTGGTTGGAGGCTGAGCTGGAAGATACGCTGGATGAGGACTTCGAGATCGAATTCAGTGAGCCGATGCTGTCGATGGAAGTTCGCAAGATCTATCGGGAACAGCATCCGGACATGCTGGACCGGAAGGTCTATTTCCGAAACCTGCTACGTCTTCAGGCCGAGTTGATCAAGGTGCAGGATTGGGTGCAGCACACCGGTGCCAAGGTCTGTATCCTGTTTGAAGGCCGTGACAGTGCGGGCAAGGGGGGCGTGATCAAGCGGATCACCCAGCGCCTCAATCCGCGTGTGGCGCGGGTGGTTGCCCTGCCAGCCCCAAGTCGCCGGGAACAAAGCCAGTGGTATTTCCAGCGCTACGTGCCGCATCTGCCTGCGGCCGGTGAGATCGTTCTGTTCGACCGCTCCTGGTACAACCGTGCAGGCGTGGAACGGGTGATGGGCTTTGCGACCGAGGATCAGGTTGAGCAGTTCTTTCAGGACGTTCCGGAGTTTGAGCGTATGTTGGTGCGCTCGGGGATCATCTTGCTGAAATACTGGTTCTCGATCACGGATGAAGAACAGCAGCTGCGATTCCTTATGCGTATCCATGATCCGATGAAACAGTGGAAGCTGTCGCCCATGGACCTGGAATCCCGCATACGCTGGGAATCCTACACCAAGGCGAAAGAAGATATGTTCTTCCGCACCAATATCCCCGAAGCGCCGTGGTACATTGTGGAAGGTAATGACAAGAAACGCGAGCGTCTGAACTGTATCGAGCATCTTCTGACCATGATCCCCTATACGGATGTTCCGCATGAGAGGGTCAATCTGCCCGATCGCCGCTACAATCCGGACTACGAACGCCGCGTTCTGCCGGACGAGCTGCACGTACCCAAGATCTACTGATCGTGCTTTGAGGATGCGAGGCAGCGGACTGCCTCGCATCAGGATAGGCCGTCAGGCGACGTCCATCATGCAATCGAAATTGAAGAAGTTGACGAAGAAGACGTCTCCGGAGTCGTCAGACGCTATCTCCGGGCACGACGTGTCATCCGAAGATGGGTCAATATCGTCGACCATCACCAGATCCAAGTCATCTTCGGGTTCGTCTGGCGTCATGGCGTCGTCATTCCAGGCGAATTGATCCAACTGCGTCTGCAGCTGTTGAATGAACGCCTCAATTTCGGCGAGGAAAGCTGCGACGTCGAAACAACCGCTATCAGGGTCCTCGGTCTCGGTGACGTCTGTTTCGGGCTGTTCCGGTTCCGGATCTTCGGTCTCGGTGACATCGGTTTCGGGCTGCTCGGGTTCAGGGTCTTCAGTCTCAGTGACGTCGGTCTCGGGTTGTTCAGGTTCCGGGTCCTCTGTCTCTGTGACGTCGGTCTCGGGCTGTTCAGGTTCTGGGTCTTCCGTCTCGGTGACGTCGGTCTCGGGCTGTTCAGGTTCCGGGTCTTCGGTCTCGGTGACGTCAGTTTCGGGTTGCTCAGGTTCCGGGTCCTCGGTCTCGGTGACGTCGGTCTCGGGCTGCTCAGGTTCTGGGTCCTCGGTCTCAGTGACGTCGGTTTCGGGCTGCTCAGGCTCTGGGTCTTCGGTCTCGGTGACATCGGTTACCGGTTGTTCCGGAGTTGGGTCTTCGGTTTCGGTCACATCTGTTTCCGGCTCCTCGGGCACTGGATCTTCAGCCGGGGGCGGGGTCATGGCGGTGTCGTCGATGTCCAACATGACCTCTGCGTCAGTGGTGGCAAAGTTCTGCGTCACCATGACTGCGTCAAAGCCCTGCATGTCGCCCGTCTCAACGCCGATCCCGATATATTTGAAATCAGGGTTCAGAATGTTGGCCCTGTGGCCGGGGCTGTTCATCAGGTTCTGATGCAGTTGCGCGACATCATCGCTGATGCCTGGGGCGCCGCGCTCGGATTGCCAGGCGATATTCTCGCCCGTGCGCCAGCTGCCTTCCAGATCGAAACCGGCCGACTGCATGCGCTGGGTTGCGCTGGATCCGCCCGATCCGGTGTGACTGAACCGGTCCGTGTTCAGCATCCAAGCGCTGTGGTCTTCTGATGACTCGTTAAGCTGTCTTTCAAGTTGCAGGGGGTCCAGACCGCGGGATGTGCGCTCTTGGTTGATGAGCGCCAGCATCTCTCGTTCTACTTCACTTGCTGTAGACATTTTTGCCTCCGTTTTATGTTTTGTCTGAGTGGACGAGCCCAGTTATCGGGGCCACCAAACACATGAACAGAGAGGCGATGAAAATCGGCGCTTTTCGGCGGGTCGGTGCAGTCGGACGCAGATTCGCTGCGCTGGAAAACGCCGAGAAAGAGGCGAGACTAAGGCTCGGCGAGTTATCGCACTGGTTGTGCAGTGGCGCGGGCAAAAACGCACTTAGAAACGACAAACCCCCGGGCGATGCCTCGGGGGTCGTCAAATAGTGTCATCCAAAGCTGGACGAGCGTCAGGTGCTTAGAGCAAACCTTCGCGCTGTGCTTTCTTACGTGCCAGTTTACGGGCACGACGGATCGCCTCAGCCTTCTCGCGCGCTTTTTTCTCGGACGGTTTCTCGAAATGTTGCTTCAGCTTCATTTCACGGAACACGCCTTCGCGCTGCAGCTTTTTCTTCAGGGCACGAAGCGCCTGATCGACGTTGTTGTCGCGAACACTAACCTGCATGTGGTTGTCACCACCTTTCTAGATAGAGTTGCAAGGAAATTGCAGGAGTTGGCCGTATAGCAAAGCCGCTCTATCTTGTCTAGTACTGTGCCCAAGCACCGGAGAACCGCCATGACCGTCACTTACGAAGACACCAAACAACAGCTGCTGGACGCGATCCTGATGCATGTTCCGTTCGATGGCTGGTCCGAGGCCAGTTTTCGCGCGGCCGTTGTCGATTGCGATCTGGATGATGGTCTGGCCCGTGCGATCTGTCCGCGCGGCGCGGTCGATCTGGCGCTGGCCTACCACGCGCGGGGCGATCAGGTCATGCTGGACAGAATCAAGTCCACTGACATGAGCGAGCTGAAGTTCCGTGAAAAGGTTGCCGCTGCTGTTCGGTTCCGGCTTGAGGCGGTCGAGGACAAGGAGCTGGTGCGCCGGGGCATGACCCTGTTTTCACTACCCAACCACGCGGCAGACGGGGCCAAGGCGGTATGGGGCACTTGCGATCTGATCTGGGATGCACTGGGCGATACGTCGGACGATGTAAACTGGTACACCAAGCGCGCAACCCTATCGGGGGTCTATTCGTCGACCCTGCTGTTTTGGCTGGGGGATGATTCGCCGGATCACCAGAACAGTTGGGCGTTTCTGGATCGCCGGATCGAAAACGTGATGCAGTTCGAAAAGCTCAAGGCGCAGGTGAACGGCAACCCGCTGCTCAAGCCCTTGCTGGCCGTTCCCAATTGGTTTGCAGCTCAGGTGAAACCACCGATGAAGATGCGGGCTGATCTGCCGGGGATGCTGAACCCGCGCAAGTAAGCATCTGGGCCTTTGCTTTTTGGCCTGCTAGGCATTGGGCAAAGGAGATTTACCCATGACTTCGCCTGAGACCCAGACAATGCGTGCCGTCGAAATCACCGAACCCGGCGGCCCTGATGTCCTGCAACTGACCGAACGACCGATTCCCGAGCCGGCGGCCGGTCAAGTCGTTTTGAAAGTGGCCTATGCCGGCGTGAACCGACCGGACGCGCTGCAGCGCGCCGGGGCCTATGATCCGCCGCCCGGTGCAAGCGATTTGCCGGGGCTTGAGGCCTCGGGCGAAGTGGTGGCCCTTGGCGCGGGTGTTGAGGGGCTCTCGATCGGTGACAAAGTCTGCGCGCTGCTTCCGGGCGGCGGATATGCTGAATATGTCGCCACGCCTGCCGCGCATTGCCTGCCTGTCCCCGATGGCATGGACCTAAAGCACGCCGCCTGCCTGCCAGAGACCTTTTTCACAGTCTGGTCGAATGTCTTTACACGCGGCGGCCTAAAAGCGGGTGAGCGGTTCCTCGTCCATGGCGGCTCCAGCGGTATCGGGACGACGGCGATCCAACTGGCAAACGCGTTTGGCGCGCGTGTCTTTGCGACGGCGGGTTCGGCTGAGAAATGTGAGGCCTGTGTGAACTTGGGGGCCGAAAAAGCGATCAACTACCGGGATGAGGATTTTGTCGGGGTCATGCGGGCCGAAGGGGGCGCGAACCTGATCCTCGATATGGTTGGCGGCGACTATATCCCTCGTAACGTAAAAGCGCTGGCCGAGGATGGACGTCTGGTTCAGATCGCCTTTTTGCAAGGACCCGTGGCAGAGCTGAATTTTGCCCTGATGATGGTGAAACGCCTGACGCTGACCGGCAGTACCCTGCGTCCGCAAAGCGATCTGGCCAAGGCAAAGATCGCTCAGGACCTGCACGAGGCCGTCTGGCCGCTGCTCTCTGCAGGCAAGGTCGCGCCGGTGATGCACAGCGAATTCCCTTTGGCCGAGGCTGCTGCGGCGCACGCGCTTATGGAAAGCTCGCAGCATATTGGCAAGATCGTTCTGAACGTCTCAGGCTAACGCCTTTTGGGTCACGCAACGGCGCGCCGATAGAGGTGCCATGTTGCGTGGCCCAGAACGGGCATTACGATGATCAACCCCAGCAGCATCGGGATTGCACCCAGCACCAGCAGGGTCGCGACGATAAAACCCCAGCCCATGATGACACCCGGATTGTGGCGCAACACGCGAACGGATGTCACAACGGCCACGGGAAGCCCTACCTTACGGTCCAATAGCAGCGGGAAGCTGACAACGCTGACCGCCAGCGCGATCAACGCGAAAAAGAACCCCGCAGCGGTGCCGAAAATGACCATTGTCCACCCCGCGCCGGTGGTCAGAACTTCGGTCGCAAATGCGCCCAGCGAGGCAGGCGGTTCAGGACCGAGCGTCTGCGCATAGACGCTTTGAGCGACCATCAGCCAGACAAGCAGCAGCAGGACTAAATAGAACCCGAGCGCCAGAATGGCCCCGAAGGAGGGCGATCGGAATACACCGAACGCGTCCAGCCAGTGGACCTCTCCGCCTTGTTCGCGCTTACGGCTGATTTCATAAAGACCAACGGCTGCGATTGGGCCGATCAGAGCAAAGCCTGCGATCAGGGGGGCCAGCAACGGCACCAAGTCCATGTTCATTGCAAAGCCCACCATCAACAGCCCGGCAATCGGGTAGATCAGCACAATAAAGATCGCATCCGCGCGGGTTTCCAGAAAGTCCGTGTATCCCGCCCTCAGGCAGTATTTCAGGTCGTCGAATGTGAGTGGCTGCACCATGGGCAGGTGGCGCACGTCCGAGCTGCCCAGGTGCGAGACGCTTTCCGAGACGTGATCGCTGGTTGCTCCAAGGCTTTGGGCCGCCCAGCTGATCGGATTACCGATAGTTTTTGCCATTTTGTTCCCTTCCTTGGCGAGTGGTGCGCCGCAGAATGGATCCGGCTGAGGGTTGCTCGTGGCCGGACCAGCCGGCAACGCCTGCGTGAAGTATAGCACAGTTTTCGAAATTCCCGAATTGCCGCCGCCGCATCGCCCGGATTGTCTTGCCGCGCAGGCGTGTTAGCTTGAGCAAAGGCAAGAGGAGGTCAGAATGCAGCAAACTGCGCGTACAGTTGTCATTGAGGAATTCGGCGGACCCGAGGTCCTCCAGATCAAGGACCAGCCTTTAGGCGATCCCGGCCCCGGCGAAGTTCGCATTCGCCACGAGGCTTGCGGGTTGAACTTCATTGATGTCTATCAACGAACGGGCCTCTATCCCCTTGAATTGCCGCATGCATTGGGCATGGAGGCTACAGGTGTGATTGAGGCGGTCGGCGAAGGCGTGACGCATTTGCAGCCGGGCCAACGCGCGGCCTATGCCAGCGCTCCGTCCGGCGCCTATTGCGAGGCGCGGGTGATGCCCGCAGCGCAGGTATGCCCTCTGCCGGATGGTATCCCCTTCGAGATAGCCGCCGGGATGATGTTGAAAGGTCTGACGGTCGAATATCTGTTCCATCGCACCACCCCTTTGAAACGCGGCGACACGGTTCTGTTTCACGCGGCTGCAGGCGGTGTCGGCCTGATCGCCTGCCAATGGGCGAAATCCGAGGGCATCAAGTTGATCGGAACCGCAGGAACTGATGAGAAATGCAGCCTCGCGCAATTCAACGGTGCGACCCATTGCATCAACTACCGGACCGAAAACTTTGCCGAACGCGTCGCCGAACTGACTGGCGGCAAGGGTGTCGATGTGGTTATGGATTCCGTAGGGGCCGATACGTTTGACGGCTCATTGGATTGTCTGAAGCCCTTGGGCATGATGATATCCTTCGGCAATGCGTCCGGGCCGGTGCCGCCGGTTAATATCGGCATTCTCGGGCAGAAAGGCTCGCTCAAGATCACCCGCCCGACGCTGTTCACGCATATTGCGGACCACGCGGTTTGTCAGGCAATGGCGCGGCGGTTATTTGGCAAGGTTCAGGGCGGAGAGGTCAAGATCCATATCGACCAGCGCTTCCCTCTGGATCAGATTGCCGAAGCGCACCGCGCGCTAGAGGCGCGGCAAACCACGGGCAGCACAATTCTGGACTTGTAAACGCAAAGACCCGGCGCAAAACGCCGGGTCTGTTTCAGTTCGGAAACCGAAAAAATCAGAAGCGGTAGGCCGCTCGGATCTGAAGTGTTGTGGCGTCAACATCGACACCGGACGAGTTGAAGTTGTCAAACTCGTGATACAGCAACTCGCCAGCGATGCTGACATTCGGGGCCACAATCTGCTCATAGCCTGCGCCGATGAACCAGCCGTTGTCACTGCCCAGATTGTCGGTGCCTGCATCCGCATAGCCGCCAACACCGTAAAGAAGACCCTGAGGGTTCACCTGGTAGCCTGCGCGCACTTTGATGCGCCATACATCCTCGACCGTTGCAGGGCCGAGGTCGACATTGGTCCAGTCGTAGTCAAAGCCGCCGCCTACGACCCAGTCGCCCAGATCATAGTCATATCCGAGGATGATACCACCAATCGCAGCATCGCCATCAATACCAGAAACGTTGGTATCGACGTCGATATAACCCAGCTGCAGACCGCCGTAGAACCCCGTCCAGCTGCCCGAGGATTGGGCCATCGCGGCCCCTGCCGCCAGGGTGGATGCCGCTGTCACAAGTGCCAATCTGCCTATCATGTCTTGATCCTTTCATTCCAAATAACCGCGCGCCAATTTGTGGGTCTGGCTGCGCATATCCATACTCAAATACGGCCCTGCCTCAGGACCGGATCATCGTTTGTGGCATATTCCGTACTAGGTCTTGGATCGTTCAGGCCGTCTGGCCCGATGTCCGCCCGTTAAATCCGGGTCTGTCTCAATAAGATAGTTAGTGTTTTCAAAGCTTCAAATAAAATGGGGCGGCAGATCACTCTGCCGCCGACGCGTGCTGTCAATTTCAGCGGATTATTGCTGCAGTTCAGCCGGGCTTTTGTCTGCGATGGTTTCCCAGTTGGTGCTGGCTTGCTCGATGAAGCCCGGGATGTCGCCTTCCCAACGTTCCTGAATGTCTTGCGACAGGTTCAGGTACAGTTTGTTGTCAACGATTTTCCAGTGGTTCGGGTCACCGTCGAATTTGAAGCCCATGGCCGCGCCGAAGGCGCAGTAGCCGCCGTATGCGGGCAGGTAGGCCTCGGGGTTGGCTTCAAAAGCCACTTTATTTTCTTCCGACGAGAAGCGGTACAGAGCGTCGTTGTGAAGAGTGGTGATGCGGTAGTCGCCTTTGGTTGCTTCGCCAGCGGTGAAATAGGCAACCGGGTCATAGCCTTGCATCGCCAGACCGGTCGAGCTTGCGTTAAGTTCAACACCAGCAGCCAAGGTCGAAGTGGCCAGAGCAACAGACAGGGCAACGCCGCCGATCAGAGATTTAAACGTGTTCATAGCTTCACCTTTCGTGAAAGGGCCGCGCGACCTCGCCTGAATTGCGATTTGCGGACCCGGGGATTTTATCTTGTGAGACCGGTAATTGGCCGCCACGGACTGCAGATGGGAGGCGGCTTGATCACGTTCAAAACAATGAATTGTGATTGTGCTGAGGCACAGAGGCGATGTGCAAAAATGCAGAATATCAATCAGATATCGGGGATCAGCGCCAACACGAAATCCACCACTTTGCTTGCGGGCATTTCACAGGGACGCAGCAACGCACCGCTGTTTCGCGTCCGATAGAGGTTCAGGCTGATATAGTCCGTCCCGCCTAACTCGTGCGCGACCAGCTTGTGGGATTTGCCCGCTGCCAGAACCTGCCGTGACACGACATAGCGCTTAGTGTCTGCTCGGACAGTGAACGTACCGGTGGGCAGGGCGAAAAATGCCATCAGAAATTCCTCTGGCGGGGTCACGATTTCCCGATTTTCGGCTCGGTCCGGGACTTGATTCGGGCCACGTTGTCCTTGTGACGCCAGTAGATCAGGAAGGTGAGGGCGATCCCGAGGATGAATGTCGAACCGTCTGTCAGGGTGATGATCCAAGTGGTCGACAAGGCCGCTGCGGCCAGCGCTCCGGCCGAGGACATGCGCCAGATCGCGACGGAGACCAGCCAGGTCAGACAGCAAGCAACGCCGACGCGCCAGTCTAGCGCCAGCCAAAGGCCGATGAAGGTTGCAACGCCCTTACCGCCTTTGAAGGCCAGCCAAACAGGCAGGCAGTGGCCGAGAAAGGCCATCAGGGCGGCAATCTGCGCCGCGTCCTCACCCGCGTAGGCGCGTGCAAGCAGGACCGCCAGCGCCCCTTTGCCGCCATCCAGCAGCAGCGTCAGCGCGGCGGCCGGTTTGCTGCCGGTGCGCAGAACATTTGTTGCGCCGATATTGCCTGATCCGATCTGCCGCAGATTGCCCAGCCCCATGACGCGCGCGATGATCAGGCCGAAAGGGACCGATCCGATCAGGTATCCCAAGGCCGCCCACAGGGCGAGTACGGTCATAGAGCTGTCGATTTCGGGCATCAGGTTCTCCGGTACACGTCTTTGCCGGCCACATAGGTTGCAAGGACCTTACCCTGCATGCGCTGCCCGTCAAACGGTGTGTTCTGCGATTTCGATTTCAGGGCAAACCGGTCCAGCACAAAAGGCACATCCGGGTCGAACATAACCAGATCGGCAGGCGCACCCTTCGCCAGGCGCCCGCTTTCCAGCCCCAACCGTTTCGCCGGATTCAGCGCCATTGCCCTGAACAGAGTAGGCAGGTCCAGTTGCCCCGCATGATACAGCCGCAGGGCTGCGGGCAGGAAGGTTTCCAACGCAACGGCGCCCGAGGCGGCCTCTTCAAACGGAAGACGTTTGCTTTCTTCGTCCTGCGGCGTGTGCATCGAACTGATGATGTCGATCAGGCCCGTCCGTACGGCCTCGATCACGGCTTGCCGGTCATCCTCAGACCGCAGGGGCGGCTTGACCTTGAAGAAGGTGCGATAGTCGGCCACGTCCAGCTCATTCAGCGTCAGGTGGTGGATTGAGGTTCCGGCGGTGATGTCCAGCCCGTTGCGCTTGGCACGTTCCAGTGCGGGCAGGGCGCGGGCGGTCGTTATCTGGTCGGCGTGATAGGCGGCTCCGGTCATCTCTAGCAGGGCGATGTCTCGGTCCAGCCCCATCCGTTCCGCCATTGGCGAGACGGCCGGCAACCCGCGCAAGGCGGCAAACTTGCCGCTGGTGGCGGCGGCCCCTTTGCTCAACCCCGGCTCCTGAGGGTGCGCAATGACCAGCGCGCTGCAGGATTTGGCGTAGGTCAGCGCGCGGGAAAACACCTTGGTGTTGGTAATGACGTGATCGCAATCAGTGAAGGCAACGGCCCCTGCATCCTGCAGAAAGCCGATCTCAGTCATCTCACGCCCTTCGCGCCCTTTGGTGAGGGCGGCCATCGGCAGGACGTTGACAGGCGCATCCGCTTGCGCTCGCCGAGTGGCAAATTCCAGCGTTTCGGGCGTGTCGACCGCAGGCAAAGTGTCCGGACGAGTGACGATGGTGGTCACACCGCCCGCAGCGGCGGCCAGACCGGCGGATTTGTAACTTTCCTTGTGCCGTTCACCCGGTTCGCACACCTTGACGCCGATATCGACAATCCCGGGGGCAAGGCATTTGCCGTTGCAGTCGATGACGTCTCCGCTGATGGCTGGGGCGTTTCCATCCCCCAGCGCAACAATGCTCCCGTTTTCGGCGTGTAGCCAGCCCAGGCTGTCCGTGCCGGTTTCCGGGTTGATCAAGCGGGCATTGGTGAAAACGACAGAAGTCATGCTGAGGCCTCTCGGGCTTGGTTCAAAGCCGCCAAAGCGGCTTCAGGGTCGGACAGGTATTCGAAGACAAGAAACAGGCGGCGCGAAAACACCAGGTTCTGACCGCTGCGATGGTAGTTTAACGCGTGGTTGATCGGGACGTGTTTGGGTTTGAAGATCTTGCTGATCCACCATGCGTTGCGGGTGGTCACCACATAGACACGACTCCTGCGCAGCAGTCGGTCGTACCACATGAGGAATGCGACGAACCCCGTGGACCCGATGAGTTTCCAATAATCGCGCAGGGTATCGGCGAACCACGGGCTCGCCAGCCAAGCCAGACCGAGGCTCAGGATCAAAATCCGGTAAGCCCACCCCACATGGGGCGGAAAATATCCTTGATGCGGTTGCCCGGTCCAGAGGACCTCTTCGCCCGCAGGGATATGGGTTCGCCACCACCCGTCGCTCATCCCGCGGCCCTTTCGATAGCGGCCTTGGTGGCGGCAGGGTTCGCCTGGTATTTGATGAGGTGCTTGTCGCCGCCCCGTGTCACAACCTGAACAAAGCTGCCCATCGTATTGACGGCTTCGATCTGGTTCAGCGCGACAACCCGAGGGCCCGGGCCGGTGAGGGTGGTGTCAGACAATTCCCACGTATTGTTCAACTCCTCCGAGGCCAGATACCAGGCGCGAAAACCGATAGCGGCCAGCCCGGCTGGCGCGCCGGTCCAGACATAGGGGTTGCCGATCAACCACAGCACCAGCATCGCGCCCGCCATCGCAATGGCGGCGAGGGTCAGGTTGGTCTGGATATAGGCGCGTTTGTCCGGGGTGAAGGTTACAGGATAAGCCATAGGGCACCTCCGATAACGAGCAGGGCGAGAACCGCCATCAGGGCCGATCCGACACGGCGAGGGGCATCGTTGTCGATGGGCATCTGCGGGGCCGAGAAAGGCTTGGCGCTTTCGGTTTCGATTGCACCGCCGGTCCAGTTCGTGGACTCTTCGGTGAAAAGACCCAGCAAATGCAGGCGAGGATCAGGGTTCAGTTGCGCTGCGCGCCCGCCAAAGGCCGCACTGCGGACAACCAAGACCCAGCCTTCGATGGCTTCAAGCATGCTGCGATCCAGTTGATCCTCGGACACGCCTCCGCCCTCATGCAGATAACCATAAAGCCCAAGGTCTTCGAGGTCGGAGACCGGGAAAATGTCGATTTGATCTGGGTCCAAGCCATTGACACCCAGAACCTGATCGGCCGCACCGGGCTCGCGCAGGAACTTGGCCTCTTCCGGGCGCATGTCCAGCGCGAACAGTCGGATCACGCCGTGTTCATGGGGGGCGACGGTCAGATCGCTCATGCGACCTCACGCAGGTTGCGGGCCAGAAGCTCCATCGCAGCCATACGTACGGCGACGCCCATTTCGACCTGTTCCTGAATGACCGAGCGGTTGATGTCATCGGCCAGCGTGCCGTCGATCTCAACCCCGCGGTTCATCGGTCCAGGGTGCATGACAATGGCATCGGGCTTGGCCTGCGCCAGTTTGGCGGCGTCCAGCCCGTAGCGGTGATAGTACTCACGCTCCGAGGGGATGAAGCCGCCATCCATCCGCTCTTTCTGAAGGCGTAGCATCATCACCACGTCGACGTCTTTGAGGCCTTCGTTCATATCGTCATAGATCTCGGCCCCGAAATCGGCGAATTGCGAGGGGACCAGCGTGGGCGGGCCGATCAGGCGAATGCGGTTCTCCATCTTGCCCAGCAGGATCAGGTTCGACCGCGCCACGCGGGAATGTGCGACGTCGCCGCAGATCGCGATGTTCAGGCGATGCAACCGGCCCTTGGCCCAGCGGATCGTCAGAGCGTCCAGCAAGGCCTGTGTGGGGTGTTCGTGCCGCCCGTCCCCTGCGTTCAGAACCGCGCAATTCACCTTCTGTGCCAGCAGGTCCACGGCCCCGGAATGTGGATGCCGCACCACCAGCAGGTCAGGATGCATCGCGTTCAGTGTCATGGCGGTGTCGATCAGCGTCTCGCCCTTTTTGATCGAGCTGGCCTGCATCGCCATATTCATCACATCCGCGCCCAACCGTTTGCCCGCCAGTTCGAAACTGGCCTGCGTGCGGGTCGAATTCTCGAAGAACATGTTGATCTGAGTTAGCCCCGACAGAACGTCCGAATGCTTGGTCGACTGGCGGTTTAGGTCGACGTATTTTTCGGCCAGATCCAGAATGGCGGTGATATCGGATTGCGACAGATGCTCGATGCCAAGAAGGTGACGATGGGCAAAACGCATGGCGGGCTCCTGTCTGACAATCGGACCGCTTATAGAAAGCCACGCGGGCAGAGGCAACCTATGGTTCCGACCCTTCGGGCAGTTTCTCGCACCCGCCATCAGACAGGCATTGCTCGCCGGGTTTGCACCACTTGCCGTAGCCGCAGTCGATGGCCTTGATCGGAACGCATCCCTGATGTTCCGAGCATTTGAAACCGGGGCGGCATTGCGATCCGGTTTCCTCGCACAAGAACCACCCGGGACGCGTGCATCCGCCCCCAGGCAGGCACGACGACCCGCGCGCGCAGGTCAGGCCATCGTCGCATATCTGCGGCGGGCCAAGGTCCTCAGGCAAGCTGGGGTCGAAATCGGGTATGGTTTTTTCGCATTGGCCACGCGCGCTGCAAAAGCTGCCTGAGGGACAATCGAGGCTTGAGGTGCAGGCGTTTGCCCCAGCAGGCGCGCAGCGTGTGCCCCCCGCGACGCAGCGCTCGAATGCGCCACAGCTGCGCCCGCCGCCGCAATAAGTTCCGCCCAGGGGAATGCAGTGGCCGTCAAAGCTGCATCTCTGTCCGCCCGAGCAGCATCGGCTACCGCAGGCGAACTGACCCGCCCGGCATTGATCCGCCCCGCCAAGCAACTGGCCCGAGGCGGGTTCGCCGCCGAGGGCAAGCGCCAGAGCTACCAGAAGGAATCGCAGAAAAGTCAGCATGACGCCCGCATGGTCGGTCTGTCCCGGTGCCGAGGCAAGGTCTATTCGCTTTCCCTCAGGCAAAAGCTGGTTAGATTGAGGGGCATGGAATCGGGCTTGGACTATCACACTGCAAAGGCGCTGCTGGAATGGCAGATCGAACTGGGCGCGACCGAGGCGATCGGAGACGTGCCGGTGGACCGCTATACTTTGCCGGATACGACGCCCAAGGTGAAGAAGCCCGCAACCCCTCAAGCCGCGCCGGACAAGCCCAAACAGGTTGATCCAGTTGCGAATGCCAAAGCGGCCGCTCAAGGTACCGCGTCCCTCGACCAGCTGCGCGCGGTGATGGAGGCGTTCGATCATTGTGAACTGAAGCGCGGCGCGCGACAGTTGGTCTTTGCCGATGGCACTCCGGGTGCGCGGGTGATGATCATTGGCGAGGCTCCGGGCCGGGATGAGGATCGCGAAGGTAAACCCTTTGTTGGTCGGGCCGGGCAGCTGTTGGACCGTATGCTAGCGGCGATTGATCTGGACCGCGCGCAGGATGTCTACATCACCAATGTGCTGCCCTGGCGCCCACCGCAGAACCGCGACCCAAAACCCGAAGAGATCGGCATGATGAAGCCGTTCTTGGAACGTCACGTGGCGCTTGCCAAACCCGAAGTGCTGGTGGTGATGGGCAATATCAGCTGTCAGGCGGTTTTGGGCAAACGCGGCATCACACGCTTGCGCGGGAGTTGGGATCAGGCGCTGGACCTGCCTGTCATCCCGATGTTCCACCCCGCGTACCTGCTGCGACAGCCGCAGATGAAACGACAGGCTTGGGCTGATTTGCTCGAGCTGAAAGCGCGACTAGGGGCTGGATGATGCGTATCCTGGCGTTCTCGGACCTTCACATGGCACGTAACCGGGCGGCTGATTTGGTGGCGGCCAGCGCCGATGCGGATTTGGTAATCGGGGCCGGGGACTATTGCAACATGCGGCAGGGGCTGGATGAAGCGATGCAGATGCTTTCTGGCATAGCGGCACCGCTGGTTCTAATCCCGGGCAATGCCGAAAGCGCGGCCGAGTTAATGGATGTCGCCCCCGATGGCGTCCATGTGCTGCATGGCACGGGCATGACCGTCGACGGGTTGCGCTTGTTTGGCTTGGGCTACGGCGTGCCGGTCACGCCGTTTGGCGACTGGTCCTGTGACCTGAGCGAGGCCGAAGCCGCAGAGATGCTGGACCGTTGCGATGGGACGGATGTGCTGGTTGTTCACTCTCCGCCCAAAGGGTTTGGCGATACTACGTCGCAAGGGATGTCCGTCGGATCGGTCGCCGTGCGCGATGCGGTGGAACGCCTGCAACCGGAACTGGTCTTTTGTGGGCATATCCACGATAGCTGGGGCTATCGCGGGTCATTGGGTCGTTCAGAAATCGCCAATCTTGGCCCCAGAACAAATTGGTTTGAGGTTGCGATATGATCGAAACCGTTACTCTGCTGGCCTTTGTCCCTGCCGCGATGTTGCTGAATCTCACACCCGGCGCGGATATGATGTTCTGCTTCGGGCAGGGCCTGAAATCCGGACCCCGTCCGGCGCTGGTGGCAAGCGCCGGGATATCGCTGGGTTTGATGGTGCATGTCCTGCTGGCAGGGCTGGGCCTTGGAGCCTTGGTCAATTCGATGCCATGGCTGTTTGATGTCATCCGCTGGATGGGTGTTGCTTATCTGCTGTATCTGGCCTGGGGCGCAATCCGCAACGGAGCGGTCTCGACCGAAGGGCCAGCAAGGCCGACGCGCATGGCGTTCCGAGACGGGATGGTGGTCAACCTGACAAACCCCAAGATCATTCTGTTCGTTCTGGCCTTTATCCCTCAATTTGTTGATCCCGCGGCGGGCTCGATCCTAGGGCAATTCATGATCTTTGGCGCGATCATCGCATTGGGTGGTTTTGTCGTGAACGGATTGGTTGGCGTGTTCGCTGGCGGTGCCGGCCGGTTGCTGATCGGAAACCCGCGCGCCTCACGCATTATGGGGTGGGTGACGGGCGGGATTTTCACCGCGCTCGCGCTGCGGCTTTCTATTATGGAAAGGGCTTGACGCCTCATGTCACGTATCGACGAAACGATTGAGTTTATTCCCATCCGCATCGCGGTTCTGACCGTCTCGGATACGCGCTCGGTTGATGAGGATCGCTCGGGCCAGACATTGGTGGACCGCATCGAAAAGGCGGGGCATGTGGTTGCAGATCGCAAGATCATCCGGGACGAGCGCGCCCAGATCGCCGATCAACTGCGCGCCTGGGTTGCGGATACCGGAATCGACGTGGTGATCTCGACGGGTGGCACCGGGCTGACCGGGCGGGACGTGACGGTCGAGGCGCATCGCGACGTCTACGAGAAAGAAATCGACGCCTTCGGGACCGTTTTCACCATCATTTCGATGGAGAAGATCGGAACCTCAGCGGTGCAGTCGCGCGCCACGGGTGGCGTGGCGGGCGGAACCTACCTTTTTGCACTTCCGGGCAGCCCCGGGGCCTGCAAGGACGCTTGGGACGGTATCCTCGAGAAACAGCTCGACTATCGCCACCGACCCTGCAATTTCGTGGAAATAATGCCCAGATTGGACGAACATCTGCGACGGAAGTAGACTGGTCGCACGTTCAACACCTTATAACCGCTTTGTGGCTTGGCATATTTCGTGCCTCCGCTACATTTTCCGCAGGGCAGCCCATTTGCAACCGGGATGAATAGTAGATGCGTTTCTTAAGGCAGAGTCTGGTCGGTGTGTTTCTGGCGTCGCTGACGCTGGCCTTGCTGTTTGTCGCCGTTCAGATCGTCACGGGGGCTGTGCAAGAGGTCCTGACCCGCGAGAATGAACAACCCAAAGCGCGCGAGCGGGTCTTTGCGGTGACCGTTCGCCCGGCTGTTTTTGAGACCGTCACGCCCAATCTCGAAGCCTTCGGCGAGGTGCAAAGCCGTCGCCGTCTGGAGTTGCGCGCGGCGCTGGGGGGGCGCGTGATCGCATTGGCGGATGATTTCGAGGATGGCGGCACCGTGACCACGGGTGAGGTCTTGGTTGAACTTGATCCGGCGGATGCGCAATCGGCACTGGATCGTGCCAAGTCGGACGTTCTGGATGCGCAGTTCGAAGAACGTGATGCTGAACGGTCATTGTTGCTGGCGCAGGATGAATTGAAATCAGCCGAGGCGCAGGCCGAGCTGCGTGAGAGAGCCCTGCAGCGTCAACGCGATCTCGAATCTCGTGGCGTAGGGGCAACCGCCAGTGTGGAAGAGGCCGAATTGACCGCCGCCTCCGCTCAGCAATCCGTACTGGCACGCCGCATTGCGCTGGCGCAGGCGGAATCGCGGGTGGATCAGGCCACGACCCTGCTGGCCCGCGCGCGGATTGCGCAGGAAGCCGCAGAGCGGGATCTGGAGGACATGACCATCCGTGCCCGGTTCGGAGGCACCCTGACAGATGTCACGCTGGTCGAAGGGCGTTTGGTCTCGGCAAATGAGAAGCTGGCCGAACTGGTGGATCCTAACGCGTTAGAGGTGGCCTTCCGCGTTTCAACCGCGCAATTCGTGCGCTTGCTCGAAGAAGATGGAGCGCTGATCAGCGCCCCCGTCACCATCTCGCTTGAGGTCACGGGAACCGACCTTACCGCGACAGGCCGGATCAGCCGCGACAGCGGCTCGGCGGGTGAGGGGCAAACCGGACGGTTGATCTATGCGCGGCTCGAGGATGCCTCCGGGTTCAAACCCGGCGATTTCGTGACCGTGACGGTGCAGGAGCAGCCCCTTGAGCAGGTCGTGCGCCTGCCTTCCTCGGTTCTGGATGCCGCCGGAACCGTTCTGGTGCTGGGTGCGGATGATCGCCTAGAAGCCCTGCCTGTACAACTGATCCGCCGTCAGGGCGATGAGGTTCTGCTGCGCGGCGAAGGGCTGGAAGGGCGCGAGGTCGTCGTAGGCCGCACGCCTCTACTGGGGTCCGGGGTTCGCGTGCGCCCCCTGCGCGCCGAGGCCAGCGCAGATCCCGGTCTGGTGGAATTGACCGATGCGAAACGGGCCGAACTGATCACCCATGTTGAGGCCAGCGAGGATATGCCCGAGGCCGAGAAAACACGTATGCTCGGCCAGTTGGAAGAGGCGAAAGTTCCGGCCTCTCTGGTGCGTCGCATTGAAAACCGGGCCGGGGGCTAAGCGCCATGATGCGCGAAATCCCTAGCGCTGCCGGAGGTATCCTAAGCTATTTCACCCGGCACCGAACCGTGGCCAACCTGTTGTTGCTAGTGATGCTTGTGCTTGGCGCGGCGGCCATTCCGAATATGCGGGCACAGTTCTTTCCGGACGTTGTACTGGAACGGGTCGACGTAAATGTCGAATGGGAAGGCGCCGGCCCCGAAGATGTCGACAATGGCATCGTCCAACTGCTCGAACCCGAATTGCTGGCGGTCGAAGGTGTGGCAAGCACCACGGCGACCTCTCGCGAAGGCTCTGCCAGTATCCGGCTGGAGTTCGAACCGAACTGGGACATGTCCCGCGCCGTTGAGGAGGTGCGCACCGCCGTCGACAGCGTCACCAATCTGCCCGAAGATGCCGAAGAGCCCACGATCCGACGGGGGGCCTGGCGCGATCGGGTGACAGATGTGGTCGTCACCGGCCCGGTTGATCCGGACCAGCTGGCCAAGTTCACAGATGAGCTGATCAACCGCCTGTTTGCTGCTGGCGTGACCCGCACTACGATCCGCGGTCTCGCAGCCCCGCGTGTGGTGGTTGAGGTGCCCACCGCGCAGCTGATTGCCAATGATGTGGCTTTGGCCGACATCGCCTCGGCCATTTCGGCTGAGGTCAATGCCAGCCCGGCGGGGGATGTGACGGGTGCCAACGCGCGCATCCGGACCGGCGCAGAAAAGCGCACGCCGGAAGAGATTGAGACCATCGCTCTGCGGACCTTTGCAGACGGATCGAAGCTGTTTGTCGGCGACTTGGCGCAGATCCGGGTGGAAGGGGTCAATCGCAACCGCAGTTACTTTGTCGGGGAAAATCCGGCCATGTCGGTTCGGGTGGACCGTTCCAATCTGGGGGATGCCATCGCGATCCAGCACACGGTCGAGGATGTGGTGAGCGAGATGCAGGCCAGCCTGCCCGAAGGTGTCTCGGTCGAGATGATCCGTACCCGCGCGCAAGCCATCACCGATCGTCTGGATATTCTGATCGACAACGGGCTGGTTGGCCTTGGCCTTGTTGTGTGTCTGCTGTTCCTGTTCCTGAACGCGCGCATTGCTTTCTGGGTTGCTGCGGGTATTCCGGTTGCGATGTCGGCGGCGATTGCGCTGATGTATATCGGTGGCCTGTCGCTGAACATGGTGTCTCTGTTCGGTTTGATCATCACGCTTGGGATCGTGGTGGATGACGCCATCGTTGTCGGCGAACACGCCGATTTCCGTGCCCGCCGTCTGGGCGAGCCGCCCATCGTAGCCGCCGAACGCGCTGCCCGCCGCATGGCCATGCCGGTTTTTGCCGCCACCATCACCACCGTGATCGCCTTTTTCGGCCTGACCCTTGTGGGTGGCCGGTTCGGAGAGTTGATCCGTGATATCCCCTTTACGGTGATCGCGGTGCTGGCGGCCTCACTCATCGAATGCTTCCTGATCCTGCCCAACCACATGTCCCACGCCATTGCGCATTCGGCCAAGGAGCACTGGTATGACCTGCCCAACCGTGTGGTGAACCGGGGCTTCCGTTGGGTGCGGGACACGCTGTTTCGCCCCCTAATCGCTTGGGTCATCTGGGCACGCTATGTCGTGGTTGCGCTCATGCTGGTGATCCTGGCGACCCAGGCTGCCCTATTTATTCGCGGCGATGTGAACTGGCGGTTCTTCAACGCGCCCGAACGCGGCTCGGTCACCGGAAATTTCATCATGGCCGAAGGGGCAACCCGCGCCGACACGATTGCCATGATGCGCGAATTGCAGCGCGCCACCGAAGAGTTGGGCCAGATCTATGAGGAGCGCCACGGGCGCAATCCTTTGGAATATGTTTTGGCCGAAGTTGGCGGCAGCGCAGGGTTCGGTCTGTCCGCCGCCGAGGGCAAGGATGACGACCTTCTGGGTGGTATTTCGATCGAGCTTATCGACGCCGACCTGCGCCCCTATTCCAGCTTCGAATTTGTGGGTGAGCTTCAGGATTTCGTCCCCCGCCATCCCAAGGTTGAGCTGCTGAGCTTCCGGGGCTGGCGTTCGGGTCCCGGAGGGGACGCGATTGACGTGCAGTTCTACGGCGCGGATGTGGACACGCTGAAAGCTGCCTCTGAGGAGTTGCAGACAGAACTGTCGAAATACCCCGAAGTCTCGGCGCTTGAGGACAATCTGGCTTATGACAAAGAGGAATACATCCTCGACCTGACGGCACAGGGTCAGGCGCTGGGTTTCCGCATCGAAACGCTGGGCCGCGTGCTGCGCAACCGGTTGAACGGGATTGAGGCCGCGACCTTCCCCGATGGTCCCCGCAGCGCCGAGATCCGCGTGGAACTGCCCGAGGGCGAGCTGACCGCCGATTTCCTGGAACGCACCCTTATGCGCACGCCGGACGGGGTCTATGTCCCGCTGGCCGACATCGTCTCGGTCGAGCGTAAATCAGGCTTCTCGACCGTCCGGCGCGAGAACGGGTTGCGGGTGATTTCGGTGAATGGCGACATCTCCGAGGATGACCCCGCCCGCGCCGCCGAAATCGGACGTGCCATGAACGAAGAGATACTGCCGCGCATTGCGGGCGAATATCAGGTCGACTGGCGTATGGCTGGCCTGAGCGAACAAGAGGACGAGTTCCTGTCCGAGGCGCGCACCGGTCTGATCCTGTGCCTGACCGGCATCTATCTTGTTCTGGCCTGGGTGTTCGCCAGCTGGTCGCGGCCTCTGGTGGTGATGTCGATCATTCCGTTCGGATTGGTGGGCGCGATCTGGGGGCACTATATCTGGGACGTGCCGCTGAGCATGTTCACCGTTGTCGGGCTTCTGGGCATGACGGGCATTATCGTCAACGACTCGATTGTGCTGGTGACCACCATTGATGGCTACCAGCAGGAGAGGGGGTTGGTGCCCTCGATCATCGAAGGCACGGCCGACCGGTTGCGTCCTGTGATGCTGACCACGCTGACGACGGTGCTGGGGCTAACGCCGCTGCTCTATGAAGGCTCGCAACAGGCGCAATTCCTCAAGCCGACGGTGATCACACTGGTCTATGGGCTGGGCTTCGGAATGGTGCTGGTGCTGGTTCTGGTGCCCGCTCTGCTGGCGATCCTGAACGATTTCGCGCGCCCGATGACGGCGATGCGCCGGGCGATCTACGCGCGGGACCGCATGGTGCAGGCCGCCCTTGGCGCGACCGCTTTGGCGCTGTTGCTCTGGTTTGCGGTGACGCTTGTCTGGCCGATGGTCTCAGGTGCGCCTGCAGACCCATTGGTCGGTCTTTACGGAGGCGCGGAGGCGCCAGAGATTATACGCATGGGTTTGGGAGCGTTTGTGGCGGGTGCCATCCCCATCGTGATCCTGAGCGTGCTGTTGTCCGGGATGTTCTATGCCCGGTTCAAGAGCCGGGTCGGGGCCTAGCGCTCCTTCAGCGCAAGCTGCAACAGGCTTGCTACGCGGTTGCTCATCGGCAGGTCGCCTTTGAGGATCCGCTCGATGGGAAACCATTGCGCGTCCAGCGCATCATCCCCTGCCAAAGGCGTACCCGATTGATATCGGCAAGCCACCCCGACCAGCAAATAGTGCGACAGGACCTGCCCGTTCTCACCTCTCCGCAGCAGGTCTAGATTGTCCAGATAATGCAGCGGTTCAGCCGCGACCGATGTTTCCTCAAGCAATTCCCGTTCTGCGGCCTGAAGGACGGTTTCACCCCATTCCACATGGCCGCCGGGAAACCCCCACAAACCCCTGTCAGGTTCCTTGCTACGTTGCACCAGCAGAACGTGCTCCTGATGCAGCACAACGGCAAGCGCACCGATCTTAGGGGATTGCGTCATAGGGTCAGCCTGCAGAGCATCCCTGAATGTCCACAGCGTGGTTGGCGCCCAGAACCGTGATCCGAATCTCGGACCGATCCAGCGCAAAAGGTGCGCCCGAGGCGCTGATCACCTCGGATCGGGCAATCAGTGTGCCACCCTGCCGCTGCGTTTCGGGTTGCGAGGCCCAAAGGACCGGGTTCCCCGGCTCGATCACCGCAACCTCTTGCCCGCCGGCCGAAGGCATGGTCACCCGCGCCTCGATCTGCATACCGTCCGAGGTTGGGGTCAGATGGCAGCTGGCCTTTGCCACACGCGCTTCGCGGGCCGAGTAGGGGCGTTGCGCCAAAGCGGCTGCGATTGCGGGGTTGCGACCTGCATCAGAGTCAACCTTGTGGTCGAAATCTAGACGCTGCGGGATGCAAACGTCCTTGCACACCCCCAGATCCATCTCACCCCGCAGGCGCACAGGTTTGGCGGGGTTCTTTGGGGTAATCTCGACCGGCAGTACCAGTTGATCCTCGTAGCCGATGGATTTCAGGCCGTTCTGGTCGAAAATCTCGGGCGCGGGCCAGGTGATACGCACGTCGCCCACGTTTCCGGACCCGCTCCAATCGAATTGCGGTGGGATCCCGGCGTCGCCCGGCGCGCGCCAATAGGTCTTCCACCCCTCTTTGAGGGTCAGACGCAGAGCGCCCAGATAGGTCCCATTGGCCGTGCGCCCTCCGTCCAGAACATCCAGCGCTACAACCCCGTCCAAACCCTGCGCCGAGGCGGGTGCGGACAGGCCCAGACAGGCGAGCAGAAGGGCAACCGAAGATTTCATGCGAGTCATCATACCCCATTACATGCGCCGTGCGGACCTGAAATCCAAGTCACGTTCGGGTCACCTGTGTGAAATCTGCTGAAATCAGCTTTGCTCCCTTGCCAATACCAGTGCTGCAGGGTCATTGTTGAGGGGTAACGAGCAAGAGAAACCTCGCATGGACCTGACCGGAAAACTGTTGATTGCGATGCCGGGGATGGGCGATCCGCGCTTTGATCACTCGGTCGTGTATATCTGCAGCTACGGCGACGATGGGGCGATGGGGTTGATCATCAACAAACCCTCTGATCTGCGGTTCAAAACCCTGCTGGGACAGCTCAACATCCCGTGTCGCATTCCCATCATAGGCGAGCGTCTGGTGCATTTCGGAGGCCCGGTCGAGATGTCGCGTGGCTTTGTTCTGCACAGTTCTGACTATGATGCCAACCTGCACTCGATGCAGATTTCGGATGACTTCAGCATGACGGCCACTCTGGACGTGCTTGAGGATATGGCCGCAGGGCGTGGCCCGCTGAACGCGATGCTGACGCTGGGTTATTCCGGCTGGGGACCCGGCCAGCTGGAGGATGAAATCGCGATGAATGGCTGGCTGACTGCGGATGCATCCTCGGAATTGGTGTTCGATGTGCCCGATGACGACAAATGGGAAAAGGCCCTGGCCACGCTGGGTGTTGACCCGCTGACACTATCGGCTAGCGCGGGACGTGCCTAAATTAAGTGTCGCGCGGTGCTGCGGCGCGGCGCAGACGGTCATTGATCGCCGCCCCCAGCCCATGATCGGGGATCGGAGAGACGGCGATCGGACGCCCGGTTTCATTCAGGCTGTGTAACGCGGCGAACAGATTGGCCGCAGCCTCGGTCAGACTGCTTGTTTCAGACAGGTTCATGTCACAGACGACCGGGCCGAATCCCAGCAGAACCTCGTCCCCCTGCACGGTTTCGGCATTCAACCTGACAGGCGCATCTGGCGCGTAGTGCGATTGCAACTGCCCCGGAGCGGTCAGCATATCCCCCGTTTTGTGCAGGTGAAGGCGGGTGTTCAGGACGGTCTCGATCTGTTCCAACGCGACGCCTCCGGGGCGCAGCAAGCTGGGCTCGCCGGTCAGTCCGACGATGGTGGATTCCAACCCGACACCGCAGGGGCCGTCATCCAGAACGGCGGCGATCCGACCACCTAAACCCGCATGAACATGTGCTGCCGTCGTTGGGCTAATCTGACCCGAGGGATTGGCCGATGGCGCCGCAACCGGCCCGTCAACTGCCGCCAGCAAAGCGCGCGCCGTAAGATGCGCAGGCACGCGAACGGCCAAAGTATCCAACCCTGCAGTAACCAGCGATGACACACCGTGCCCCGGCTTCAGCGGCAGAACCAAGGTCAGCGGACCGGGCCAGAACGCATTCGCCAAACGCTCGGCCTGATCAGACCACTGCACAAACCGCTGCGCCGCCTCAACCGAGGCGACATGGGCGATCAGCGGATTGAAACTGGGCCGACCCTTGGCCTCGTAAATCCCGGCCACGGCCTCACCGTTTCTAGCATCACCTCCCAGGCCATAGACCGTCTCGGTCGGGAAGGCGACCAGCAGGCCCTGACGCAACAGATCAGCGGCCCGGGCAATACCTTCGGGGTCGGCTGTTAGCTCAAGAGTGCTGGGGATCATATCTGGTGACGCCGCGTTTTGGTTGCTTGCAACATGGGGAAGAGTAGGTAATCCCAATACGCAAAGATGCATACCGGCGCTGATCGCAGATTCCAAGTGCGGCCGTGCCGACAGACCGCAAGGGAAGCCATGCCATACCGCGCCCCAGTTTCTGACTATGAATTCCTGTTCCGCCATGTGGTGGGTCTGGATCAGATCACGGCCACCGAGAGATTCGCTGACGCAACCCCGGATGTGGTCAGCGCGATCCTTACGGAAGCGGGCAAGATGTGCGAAGAGGTTCTTGCTCCGCTGCAACGCCCCGGTGATCTGGAACCGGCGCGCTTGGAAAACGGCGTTGTTCGCACCTCACCCGGATATTCTGAGGGTTGGAAAGCCATCGCCGAAGGCGGCTGGATCGGGATGAGCGGTAGCCCCGACTATGGCGGCATGGGTCTGCCGATGGCCGTCACGTCGGCGGTCAATGAGATGATGAGCGCGGCCTGCCTGTCGCTGCAGGTGGCCCCCTTGATGTCGCAGGGTCAGATCGAAGCGCTTGAGGCGCATGCCAGTGACGAGCTCAAGGCGCTGTACCTGCCCAAGCTGATGTCGGGCGCCTATTCAGGCACGATGAACCTGACCGAGCCGCAGGCCGGATCGGATGTTGGTGCGTTGACGACGCGAGCAGAACCCAAAGGGGACGGTACCTATGCGGTCACCGGGCAGAAGATCTATATTTCCTGGGGCGACAACGATTTCTGCGAGAATATCTGCCATCTGGTTCTGGCCCGTCTGCCCGACGCGGTTCCGGGCACCAAGGGGATTTCGCTGTTTCTCGTGCCGAAATACTTGCCGGACGCACAGGGCAACCCCGGCGCGGCCAACGACCTAAGCGTCGTGTCGCTGGAACACAAGTTTGGTCTCCATGGCTCTCCGACCTGTGTCATGCAGTATGACGGGGCCACGGGTTGGCTGATCGGGCAGGAGCATGGCGGTATGGCGGCCATGTTCACCATGATGAACAACGCACGTCTGGGTGTCGGTGGTGAGGGTGTCGGCGTCGCCGAGGGCGCGTATCAGCACGCGCTGGCCTATGCGATGGAGCGGAAGCAGGGCAAGACGCCCTCGGGCACGATCATCGACCACGCGGATGTGCGCCGGATGCTGGCCGAAATGCGGGCGGATGTATTTGCGGCGCGGGCGATCATGCTGGCGAATGCCGCAGCGATTGATATGGCGCACGCGACCGGAGATGCCGACTGGGCCGCGCGGGCTGCTCTGCTGACCCCGATTGGCAAGGCTTTTGGCACACAGACCGGGATGCGCGTCGCCGAGACCGGTGTACAGGTTCATGGCGGCATGGGCTTCGTCGAAGAAACAGGGGCAACCCAGTACTACCGCGATGTCCGCGTGACCGCGATTTATGAGGGAACCAACGGCATCCAAGCAATGGATTTGGTCGCCCGCAAGATGATGGACGGTGGAGACGCTGCTGCCAGCTTGCTCGATGAGATCGAAGATCACGCCGAAGAGGCCCGCTCCAAGATGCCCGATCTCGCCGGTCCGGTGTGGGAGGCCACGGAATCCCTGCGCGAAGCGACCGAATGGATGGTGGCGCAGGACAATATGAACGCGCGCTTTGCGGGTGCCGCGGCCTACCTGCGCGCCTTTGCGCGGGTTTTGGGCGGGCACTACCATCTGGCCGCAGCCCTTGCCGATCCGGATGGCCCGCGGGCGCGACTGGCGCGCTACTACATCAATGCCTTGCTGCCCGAATATCTCGGTCTGCTGGCGCAGGCGCAGAACGGGGCGGATGACCTCTTTGCCCTCAGCGCCGAAGATCTGGGCGCGTGATGGACGGCGTGGAGCCATCGGGCATCCGATATCCGTGGCCTGAGCCGCCCGCCCCCGGTGAAGCCATCGAGATTGCCGAGGGCGTGCTGTGGATGCGCCTGCCCCTGCCGATGGCGCTGGACCATGTGAATATCTACGCGCTGGACGATGGCGAAGGGTGGACGGTGATTGATACCGGGATGTCCTCGAATAAAACCCGCCGCATCTGGGCTGAGCTGATGTCGGGCCCTCTGGCGGGAAAGCCCATTCGGCGCGCTGTTGTCACCCATCACCACCCCGACCACGTGGGCAATGCAGGCTGGTTTCAGGCCGAACATGGGGTCGAGCTGGTGACAAGCCGCACCGCTTGGCTGTTTTCGCGGATGCTGACACTGGACGTGCAGGAGAACTGGCCGCAAGAGACGCTGGATTTCTATCAGAGCGCGGGTATGGACCCTGCGTTTCTAGAAAAGCGCAAGGCCGATCGTCCGTTCAACTTTGCCGATACGGTCTATCCCATGCCCCTCGGCTTCACGCGGGTCAAACAGGGTGACGTGATCTGTATCGGTGGGCGTGACTGGGACGTGCATATGGGCAACGGTCACGCGCCCGAACATGTAACACTCTGGAGCCGCGATGATCATTTGGTGCTGAGCGGCGATCAGATCCTCGGCTCGATCAGCCCCAATCTGGGCGTCTATGCAACTGAACCCATGGCCGATCCGGTCTCAGACTGGATCGAGGCCTGCGAGCGGCTGCAAAAACTGGCTCGCCCGGATCATCTGGTTCTGGGGGGCCACAAATTGCCCTTCACCGGTCTGCCACTGCGCATGCGTCAGCTGATCGAGAACCACCACGGCGCGCTAGAGCGTCTGCTGGAATATCTGGACCAACCCAAAGCCGCAGCCGAGTGCTTTGCGCCGCTCTTCAAGCGTACCATTCGTGAGGGCGAATACGGGCTGGCTCTGGTCGAAGCGGTTGCACATATGAACCATCTTCATCACAGTGGAGCTGTAACCCGGACGCGACGCGTGGACGGGGCGTGGACGTTTCAGCGCAAAGGGTGATGAATGCAGGACAAGATCGAAACCTCGGCTGAGGCTGCTGAAGCGGATGCCCTGCCGCGGTGCTATGAGGTTCACGCGGATTCCGAGGCCGAGTCCGGCACCCAGCCCCTGCCGGGGCAGCTGAAAAAACCGGTTGAAACCAAAAGCGCCGCGCAATGGGCGTATGAACGTCTGATCCTCTATATACAGAACTTCGAGAAAACGCTGGATGGCGATCATGAGGTCGCAATGGGCTTTACCGGCGGTGACGCGGGTGTGATGCGTATTCAGGGGATGGGCTATTTCGACCCCGATATCATCACGTTCTTCGGCTCGGACGGAACGGGTGCACGCACGCAGTTGGTGCAGCATGTCAGCCAGCTGAACGTGATGCTGCGCGCTTTGCCCAAATCGGTCGAGGACAAGCCCGCCAACCGCATCGGGTTCCGTCTGGCTGCGGATCTCGAAGACAGCTGACTTGCAATTCATGCCTGCACACCCTTGAATGCATGCATCATTCAAAGGTGTTCGCATGTCCGTTTTTTCAACCGTTACAAATGCCTATTCCGGCGCCTGGGCAAGACGCAGGGTCTTTGTGCCCATCTATCTGGCGGTACGGCTGCTGCTGATCGCGCTGGTCGCGCCCGGTGTCGCTCTAGCAGTCAATCTGGCGGTTTCGCTGTCCGATCAAACCGCGCTGACGGATCAGGATATCGCGGCCTTCATCCTCTCGCCCGCCGGGTTCATTGCGGCCATCGTGGTGCTGAGCCTTTTTCTATTGGCCGAGGTGTTTGTCTTCGCGGTCATGGCTGCCTCTTTGAGGATGGGAGAGGCCGATCCGTGGCGCGCGGGCAGTGCGGCGATCGGTTTGGTTCTGTCGCGCCTGCCATCGCTATTCGGCTTTGCGGCCCGGTTCATTTTGCGGGTTTTGCTATTGGCGCTGCCGTTTCTTGCGGTCGCGGCGTTGATCGCATGGTGGACGCTGACCGAATACGACATCAACTACTACCTGACCTTCCACCCGCCCGCCTTTATGGTGGCTGTGGCCCTGATCGGCGCGGTGGCTCTCGCCATGGCTTGGGTGCTGATCCGCAAGCTGTCGGGCTGGGCTCTGTCACTTCATCTGGTGCTGTTTGAAAACGTCCACCCGGCGCATGTGTTCAATATCAGCACGTCCCGGATGGAGGGCAAACGCGGGCGCTTGAAACTGGCCTTGGTCGCATGGCTGGCGATGCGCCTCGCGATTGCAGCGGTGATTGCATGGGTGGCCGGGCTTTTGTTTGGACTGGTGCCGTTGCAAGGCAGCAGTAACCTGAAATTGGCGCTGACCTATAGCCTCGCGATTGCAGGGCTTTGGTCTCTGGCCGGGCTGGTGCTGGCTGCCTCCGCGCTGGGCGCATTGGCGGTTCTGCTGGACAAGTTCTTTGAACCTCAGACGGATGAGCCGCCACACCCCGAGCCGCGCCGCATGCAGGCCTCGCTGTTCACAGCGGTCGGGCTGGCGGCAGCTGCCCTTCTTCTGGGTGGCTGGTTCGGCCACAATCTGCTGGAACGCGTTCAAGCCGAGGATCATGCCGATGTTATCGGCCACCGGGGGGCTGCGGCGCTGCGGCCCGAAAACACCATGGCCTCGGTTCTTAAGGCAATTGAAGATGGAGCGGATTGGGTTGAGATCGACGTGCAGGAAACAGCCGATGGCGTTGTCATCGTGGCCCATGACAGTGACTTCATGAAACTGGCCGGGGTCCCGACCAAAATCTGGGACGCTACGATGGAGGATGTGGAGTCCATCGACATCGGCAGCTGGTTTGGCCCTGAATATGCCGACCAACGCACCCCAACCCTGCGTGAGGTGCTGGAGGCGACAAAAGGCAAATCCAAAGTCATTATCGAGCTGAAATATTACGGCCACGACGTTGACCTGGAAAACCGGGTCGCCGCGTTGGTCGAAGAGTTCGAAATGCAGGACGACATCGCCACCATGTCGCTCAAATATCCGGCCGTGCAAAAGATGAAGGCGCTGCGCCCGGATTGGCGCGCGGGTGTGCTGGCTGCGACGGCGGTGGGCAACCTGGCGGGGCTGGAAGGCGATTTTGTTGCTGTGAACGCGGCAACAGTGTCCCCGGGACTGATCCGCTCGGTCCACGCGGCGGGTAAGGAGATCTATGTCTGGACGGTGAACGACCCGCTGCAGATGTCGGCAATGGCCTCGATGGGGGTGGACGGGCTGATCACGGACCGCCCGGCCATGGCGCGCGAAGTTCTACGCGTCCGCGCCGAGATGGGCCCGGCGGAACGCGTGCTGCTTTGGCTGGCCACAACTTTCGGCATGACAGTCGATACCGAGGCGATGCGCGATGACAGCCCGTAAACTGGCGTTGGGTCTGTTTTTGCTGGCCAGCCCGGCCACGTCTCAAGACCTGATGCGCGCGGTCGAGATGCCCTCGCACCGTGCCATGATTGCACAACGCGGCGACGCCGAGCTGATCCCGTTCGAAACTGACGGATGCTCTGGCGGGTTGTCGGCCAGTTGGCGCTGGGTGGCCGATACGTTCCCTCAGATCGGCGAGTTGTATCAGGAACATCCGCCCTGGGAGTACTGCTGCGTGACCCATGACCGCGCCTATCACAACGCCGGTGACGCGCAGACGGCCTCCGACAGCTATGATGCGCGCCTCGCCGCTGACCAGGCTTTGCAGGTCTGTGTCGAAACCCATGGCGAGACCTACGCACAGGCCTATGCGGAACGCTATGACATGACCCCCGAGCAGATCCGCTCGGTCCATTCGCTGACCTCGGATGCCCTCTACGGCGCGGTCCGATTCGGCGGCGGCCCCTGTAGCGGACTGCCGTGGCGGTGGGGATTCGGCTATCCAGGGTGTTTTGTGTTGGGTGACAGGGTCCCTGCGCTGGAATGACGTGGTGACAGGCCCGAAATTTTCGATTATCCAGCGATTAAACACGCGAACTGGGAATCTGAGACTCATGGCTGAACACAAGCACGGCGAAATGGACATCACCGTTCAAACCAAAACCTTTGAGGGCTTCATCAAGGCTACCGTCTGGTGCTGTGTCGCCATCGCGATACTGGCGTTCCTGCTGGCGCTTTACGCTTCCTAAATCTTTCGGGGTCGACCGTGTTCAGGATTTTGATCGCCTGCCTTTTGGCGGCAACAGTGGCTGCCTGCGCGAATTCTAAACGCCCTCAGGCAGATCAGGCTGAGATCGTATCGCGGTCCTACCGTGATCCTGGGCCGTCGACCCTGACGCTCTATACGATGATCAACACGCGCTCCGGTTCGGGGGCGCATACCTCGTTGATGATCGGTGCCAGCGAGAGGGTGATTTTTGATCCAGCAGGCTCGTTCCGGGCGGATATCGTTCCGGTGCGGGATGATGTTCTCTATGGCATCACCCCGGCGGTCGAGCGCGCCTATCGCAGCTCTCATGCGCGCGAGACGCATTTTGCCCGCATCCAGACCATTCAGGTGACGCCGCAACAGGCTGAGATAGCGTTGCAACTGGCCAAGCAGACCGGGCCCGTCGCAGGGTCTTTTTGCGCCAATTCAACCGCGCGGCTATTGCAGCAGGTGCCCGGATTCGAGCAGATCGAAGTGACCTTCTTTCCGATTAAGCTTTCGGAACAGTTCGCCGAAATTCCCGGTGTCATAACTGAAGAATATCGCGAGAATGACGATGCCGATCTGCAAAAAGGTCTGGCAGCCAATAACGCCGCTCTGAACCAGCTGGATGCAGCTTCAAGCCAGTAGATAAAGCAGACCGTAAAGTGTGCCCGCGCCGTAAAAGATCGCGGCCAGCACGTTTTTGGTGAACACTCCAACAGACAGCGTCACCGCCGCAGCCGCCATTCGGGCTGCATCCGGTTGGCCTTCGGTCGCGGCGGGCCATACGACCAGCGGCGCGATCAGCGCAGGCAGGATCGCCACGGCGGTGTAGCGCAGGTGGCGCAGCAGCCAGGGTGGCATCGGGCGGTCTCCGACAAAGCCGATGAACACAAAGCGCAGGGCAAAGCTGCCGATGGCCAGGCCGATAATGACGGTCCACATGGTGGTGGGGTCGATCTGCGTCATGCGTGCGCCTTTCTACGATCCAGGATCACCTCGGCCTGAGCACCAGCGATCATGCCTGCGGTTCCGGCGATCAGCAGGCCCAGATTGAACGGCACGCTCACGGCCAGCAACGACACAACCAGCGCTACAAGGGCTGCAATGACATGGGGCAGCGTCCGCATCATCGGCCCCAGCATGGCCAGAAAGGTAATCGGCAGGGCGAAATCCAAAGCCCAGCTTTCGGGAATCCGGGTACCCAAAACCGCGCCCAGATAGGTCGCCAGAATCCAGCACGGCGTGATCGGCGTGACCGAGCCGATGAAATAAGCCATGCGCTGCGGCACGGTCATCTTTGGCTCTTTCTCAAACTGAACGATCGAACAGGCATAAGACTGGTCAACCGTCAGATAGGCGGCGCAGGCCCGCTGCCACATTGGGGCAGCCCCCAGAAACGGCGTCAGTGAGGCCGAATACATCGCCACTCTCAAATTCACCGCAAGGGCCGAGGCCAGTACAATGGCTGTCGGCGCGTTCTCCTGCAGCAATTGCAGGGCGGTGAATTGCGCTGCTCCGGCGAAAACCGTGGCCGAGAATGCGACGACCTGAACGATATCCAGCCCGGCCTCGGCGGCGAAAACCCCGAACAGGGTCCCAAATGGAATCGCGACAAAAATGAAGGGTGTCCCGTCGCGAAACCCTTTCCAGAAGTATGACTTGGATGTGGCGTCTGCCATGGCTAAACCCTATGGTACTCGCAGCAGCAGTAGCGGTCTTGGGAAGGGGTTGCAATTGGTGACAGAACTGGATGTCTCGGACTATATCATCGCCCCCGATCCCGGCTCCGCGCGTTTGACGCGCGCCGTTGAAGGCGTGGACCAGAATGGCGAGGTCAGCCAGATTTCGGTGGTTGAGGAACGCCCGCTGACGATTTTCCTCAATTCCCAGGAAATCGTGACGGCGATGACCATTGGCGACTATCCCGAGTATCTGGCGCTGGGCTTCCTGCGCAATCAGGGGATGTTGCTGGCTGATGATGAAATCACACGGGTTGACTATGACGATGACCTCGAAACCGTAGTTGTGCGGACAGCGCGCGAAACCTCCTATGAGGACAAGCTGAAGAAAAAGACCCGCACCAGCGGCTGTGCCGTGGGCACGGTCTTTGGCGACATGATGGAGGGGTTGGAGGACGTGCGCCTGCCACAGGTTTCGGTCCGGACCTCGTGGCTCTATGATCTGGCCGCCAAGATCAATCGCACGCCGTCTTTGTACCTTGAGGCTGGTGCGATCCATGGGACGGTTCTGTGCCGTGAAAGCCGGCCGCTTGTGTATATGGAGGATGTGGGTCGCCACAACGCCGTCGACAAAATCGCCGGCTGGATGCTGTCCGAGAATGAGACGGCGGAGGACAAGATCCTCTACACCACCGGGCGTTTGACCTCGGAAATGGTGATCAAAACGGCGATGATGGGCATTCCGGTTCTGGCGTCCCGATCTGGTTTCACCGCCTGGGGCGTCGAGATCGCCCGCGAGGTCGGCCTGACCCTGATCGGCCGCATGCGCGGGCAGCGCTTTGTGTGCCTGTCCGGCGAGGATCGCCTGCTGCGCGACGTGGACCCAGCGAGCGTGGCCGTCGAGGACAAGAAACATCGCAGGAAGAGCGCGGGATGATTGAAATGCTCGCAGGGCTTGAAGAGTTGCTGGTCCTCCCGATCCTCTGTGCCACGATGCTCTATTCCGTGAAGTACCAATATGCGGATGAGCTGGCGATAGATATGGCGCTGGCGACCTATCCCGACGAGGTGATGGATCAGCTTGGATGGGGCGCTTTGACCGATTTGATCGCAACCTCTCGTGCGCCCGTTAGCGCGTCGCAGCGAAAGTCGACGCGTCTGCGTATCTTTTTTTGGGGACTTCCCGCGCTGAAAGGGCTGGATAGGTCGACCCGAACCGCGGCGCGGCGATATCGGCTGAACACCGCGGCCATGTTTCTTTCTGGATTTCTGGTCGCCAGCATTTGGTCTTTCTGGCTGGGTGGTCTTCTGGTTTTGTTTGTTGTCGTCATCTTTTTACGAACACCGAACTGGCCCACGCTGAAAGGACTGACAACATGACCAAACCCCTCGGAGTGATCCTCGCAGGTGGCCTTGCGACCCGGATGGGCGGTGGAGACAAAGGGCTTTTGCAGATCGGCGGGCAAAGCTTGTTGTCTCATGTCATCGACCGGCTCGGCCCGCAGGTGGATAGCCTCGCGTTGAACGCCAACGGAGACGCAGCGCGGTTTGCGGAATGGAATCTGCCCGTTCTGCCGGACTCGATTGAAGGGTTTGCAGGCCCTTTGGCCGGGGTTTTGGCCGGGCTGGATTGGGCGGCAGAGCAGGACGCAGACAGTATCGTCACCGCTGCCGCAGACACGCCGTTCTTCCCGCGTGATTTGGTGGCGCGGCTGACCGACGAAGCTCAGGGTCAAACGCATCCTTTGGTCCTTGCCACGACGCCCCGCACTGGGGACGAGGCCTTGAAGTCAGGCGGCAAGAAGGTCAACCGGCACCCGACATTCGGCCTCTGGCCTGTGGCGCTGCGCGATGATCTGCGTGCCGCTTTGAACGACGGGCTGCGTAAGGTCGTACTGTGGACCGACAAGCATGACGGGCGCGAGGCGCTTTTTCCCGCCGACCCGTTCGATCCGTTCTTCAATGTCAACACACCGGACGACCTCGTGCGCGTCGAAAAACTGTTGGAGCAGGCATGAGGGTCTACGGCGTCACCGGCTGGAAGAACGCAGGCAAAACCGGGCTGATGGAGCGGCTGGTGGCCGAGATCACTGGGCGCGGCTACACCGTCTCGACCGTCAAACACGCGCATCATTCCTTTGACGTCGATCAGCCGGGTCGCGATAGCCATCGCCACAGAATGGCAGGCGCGAGCGAGGTTCTTCTGGCCTCGGGGCAGCGCGTCGCCCTGATGCAGGAATTGCGTGGCGCGGAGGAGCCTACGCTGGCCTCTCTGCTCGCCCGCCTCTCTCCCGTCGATCTGGTGCTGATCGAGGGCTATAAACGCGAACGCCACCCCAAGGTCGAGGCCTTCCGCGCCGAGCCGGGCAATGACCTGATCGCCCCGTCGGATGACACGATCCGCGCTGTGGCCAGTGATACTCCGCTGAATCTGGACCGACCCGTGTTCGATCTGAACGACACGGCGGCGATTGCGGATTTCATCCTCTCCGAGGTCGGTTTGTGAGCCCTTTCGACAGCTTTGCGATGGTCGATTGGTCCGGTGGCAACGACACTGGACCGCGCCCTCGCAAAGATGCCATCTGGGTCTGCGTGGTGCGCGACGGCGCGGTGCAGGTATTGGACTACCTGCGCAACCGGGTGGTCGCCGAGGATTGGTTGCGTAGCCTGATCGACACTGAACTGACTGCAGGTCGCCGCCTGATGCTGGGGTTTGATTTCCCGTTCGGCTATCCCGCAGGCTTTGCCAAGGCGATCACCGGAACACATGATCCGATTGCCCTGTGGGACTGGTTCGAAGATCGGATTGAGGACTCTCCGAGCTCCAACAACCGCTTTGACCTCGCGGGGGAGATCAATGCGGGCTTTGGCGGCAAAGGCCCGTTCTGGATGAATGGCCTGCGGCGCGACATCGCCGGGTTGCCGCGCACGAAACAGGACTATTGCAACCCGTTTCCGGACCGCCGCGCGGTTGAGCATTTGGCCAAAGGCAGCTTTACCTGTTGGCAAATGGCAGGGGCAGGGGCCGTCGGTGGGCAAGTTATGATGGGCTTGCCCGTGTTGAACCGGCTACGCCGCGCCTTCGCGGGCAAGATCGTCGTTTGGCCCTTTCAGCCTTTGGATAAACCGGTGGCGATTGTCGAGATCTGGCCCTCGCTCAACCTTGGTGCAGCGCCGCCGGATCGGATCAAGGATGCGTGGCAGGTCGAACAGGTTGCCTTGACTCTGTCGCGGATGACGGATCAGGAATTGGACAGACAGTTGAACGTTTCAACCTCAGAGGAGGGGTGGATCTTGGGTGTAGCGCAGGACAAACCGAACATATCGCCTCCGCCATTGCGAAACGATTGTTTTGCCTTGCCTGCCGGGGTGAACTGGACGCCCGTGGATGATGCGCTCGCGTTGCTGCGGGATCGGTTGCGCCCCGTCACAGGGGCCGAGGTGGTGCCGCTTGCGCAGGCCATGGGCCGCGTTCTGGCCGAGGATGTGGTGGCGCAGCGCTCGAACCCGCCGCAGCCCAACACGGCAGTAGATGGCTATGGGTTCGCAGGCCCCGCCACTGAGGGCGCGCAGGTGATGCCACTGACCGAGGGGCGCGCCGCGGCGGGTTTTCCGTTCGATGGCACGCTTCCTTCAGGCCACGCGTTGCGC
The DNA here is from genome assembly GCF_056538485.1 of Ruegeria sp. BG3. Classification (NCBI taxonomy): domain Bacteria; kingdom Pseudomonadati; phylum Pseudomonadota; class Alphaproteobacteria; order Rhodobacterales; family Roseobacteraceae; genus Ruegeria; species Ruegeria sp. BG3. The sequence goes on from NZ_JBQFTE010000010.1 coordinate 56,710, forward strand.
ATACTGACCGGCGCGGCTCTGCCAGAAGGCGTGGACACGGTCATTCTGGAAGAGGACGTGACGGTTCAGGACGGCCACATTGCCTTCCATGGTCCTCTGAAAAAGGGCGCAAACACGCGCCGCGCGGGTGAGGATATTGCATCGGGCGAGGTCGCCCTGACAGCCGGTCGCAAGCTGACACCGGCCGACATGGCGCTTTTGTCAGCGGTCGGTGTTTCCGAGGTGCTCGTGCGCAAACCTCTGCGCGTGGCCGTTGTGTCCACTGGGGATGAACTTGTAGAGCCGGGCGAGGCAGCAGGTGCCGGGCAGATATATGACGCGAACCGGCCCATGCTGTTGTCTTTGATCGACCGTATGGGCTTTGTGCCAGTCGATCTGGGTCGTGTCGCCGACGACCGCGAAACCTTGCGGGCGAGGTTGGATGAGGCTGCCACGCAGGCCGATGTAATCCTGACCAGCGGCGGCGCTTCGGCGGGGGATGAGGACCATGTTTCGGCTCTGCTGCGCGAGGCGGGGGCGATGCAGGAATGGCGAATTGCCCTCAAACCCGGTCGCCCTCTGGCTCTGGGTATGTGGTCGGGCACGCCGGTTTTTGGCCTGCCCGGCAACCCGGTGGCCGCCTTGGTTTGTACCTTGATCTTCGCCCGCCCTGCCCTGTGCCAGATGTCAGGGCAGGGGTGGGCAGAGCCACAGGGTTTCGAGGTTCCCGCCGCTTTTGAGAAACGCAAGAAACCCGGTCGCCGGGAATATCTGCGCGCCCGTATTCGCGAGGGGCGGGTCGAGGTTTTTCACTCGGAGGGCTCGGGCCGGATCAGCGGGCTAAGCTGGGCCGAGGGGCTGGTTGAGATCGAAGACGGCGCGCGCCACATCCAGCCGGGCGATCTGGTGCGCTTTATCCCTTACGGCAGTTTTGGGCTGTGACGGTCACGGTTTCAAAAGGCTTTAGCGAGGTTGAAAGGCCCCAAGCCGCAACCCTGTTCTGGCAGGCCTTTGCGGCCAAGCTGCACAAGGTGATGGGGCCGGATGAAAAAGGGTTGGCCTTCTTTGAAACGGCCCTCGACCCGGAATTCGCGCTGGTTGCGCGCGCCGCTGATGGCCGGATGCTGGGCCTTGCGGGGTTCAAGACCAACAAAGGCGGCTTTGCGGGCGGCAGCCTGTCGGACCTCGCCCGCGTTTATGGCTGGTTCGGGGCGCTCTGGCGCGGCGTGGTTCTGAGCGTGTTGGAGCGCGATCTGCAGCCCGGTGTGTTCCAGATGGACGGCATCTTTGTCGCGGCTGAGGCCCGCGGGCAGGGCATTGGAACAACACTGCTCTCTGCCATCAAGGCTGAGGCGCAGCGCCGTGGTATGGCCGAGGTGCAACTGGATGTGATCGACACCAACCCACGCGCGCAGGCCCTGTATGAACGCGAAGGGTTCAAACCTGTGGGTGTTGAGAAAACCGGCCCGTTTCGGCACCTGTTCGGCTTCAGCCGCGCCACCAAGATGAGCTGGCCTGTACCTACCACCTAGTCGAAGGTGCCAGCCACACGCCCCAACAGCATGAAGGCCCGCGCGGTTCTTGTATCACCAAGGGCGGTCAGTTCCGCGTCACTGGCATTGGCCTCGAATTCGACGATCATGTTGTCAAAGCGGCGCAGGAAATGGTGTGCGGCATCCCGGAAGATCGGATCCTGTTTCATCCGCGCCGCCGTCAGCGCCAGCGACGAACGATCCCGAATCCCGCCCAAAGCCGCGACCGAGCGTCCACGTGCGCCCTGCGCAAACTGACGCCAGACCTCGGGCCGTGCCATGTCGGGGCGCAGGTCATCCATATAGATGCCTTCTTGGCTGAGCAGGGTCAGAACATCCTGCGAGGCCTGCACCAGTTTGGAGGCTTTTCGATCCTTCAACGCCATCCTAAGCGCGGTGAAGCCCTCGATGTCTTTCTCGGTCTCGGGGAAGTTCAGCGCGCGGATGAAAGTATCGGTGGTTAGCGGCGGTGTAATCTCTTCGGCGGTGGTGCCCAACGCCAGCGAGGTCTGCCCGCCCGGCGCAGGTGGGTCGACCGGCAAGGGTTCACGCCGTTTACTGGAAAAGGTGGCCAACGCGTCCTCGGCCTTTTTCGTCACAGCGGCGATTTCGTCCAGCTTCTTGGACACCGTCGGCTCATACGAGCTGGCGGCGCGCTGTTGCTGAACGACATAGGCTTGACGGATTGCATCAATCGCGGTTTGCAACCGTGCGCTTTCCTCGCGCATGACGCGACTGGCACGCATCGCCGTTGCGGCAACCCAGATCATCGCTACCGGCAAGAAAACCGCCAATAGGGTCACAATGAACCCGCCACCCTGTGTCTGGTCGGGCAGCACAAGGAATACGACCGAGACCACCAGCCAGATGACACTTAGCACCCCGGCCGCAATCTCGATCGAGGTCACAGACGGGCGCTGAGGACGATCATAGATGCCCAGCGAGGTTGGCCGTTCGCTTTCCTGGTCAGGTTGTGGCCCCGACATGACAGACCCTCCGGGTCAGGCGAATTCGATGTTGAGAACTTCGTAAGAGCGGACACCGCCGGGGGTGCGAACCTCGACACTGTCGCCTTCGTCCTTACCAATCAGGGCGCGGGCCATGGGCGATTTGATGTTCAGCAGGCCTTTTTCGATATTGGCCTCGTACTCACCAACGATCTGCCAGGTCTTTTCCTCATCGGTGTCTTCATCGACCAGCGTAACCTTGGCGCCGAACTTGATCGCTCCCGACAGTTTGGCCGGATCAATCACATCGGCCAGCGACAGGATGCCCTCAAGCTCCTTGATGCGGCCTTCGATGAAGCCCTGCTTTTCCCGGGCTGAGTGGTATTCGGCGTTTTCCTTCAAATCACCCAGTTCGCGGGCCGAAGCGATGGCTTCGATGATCGCCGGGCGCTCGACGGATTTGAGGTTTTTCAGCTCCGCCTCGAGCGCGGCATTGCCCGCAGGCGTCATTGGAATCTTTTCCATAATCTTGTTGTCCACGCATAAATTGAGCCGCCCCGCCGCGGGGAAAGCGTCGGGGCGAATGATGGGTCGTTCAGTACCTGACCCAAATGGAGCGTGAAATGCAAGAGGCCAAGAGGGCGTCACACGTCGATTTGCGACTTAACGCCGTTCCGCTGAGGCGGTTCGCGCCTGTGGCGGTGGTCCGGGGGCTTGTTCCTGCGCCACCGCTGTGACGGGGTGCAGAGCCACAACATCTCAATCATATTGCACCACCTCGAACTCGATCCCGTTGTCATCGTCGAAATAGAACCGCTTGCCCGGCTCATAATCGGCGTGGTTATGCGGTGTAAAACCTGCCGCGCGCACCTTGGCCTCGGTCGCTTCGATATCCTCGACCAAAACGCCCACATGGTTCAGGCCGCCGACCACGTCATAGCTGCTTTCGTTCGAAGGCTCGGGGTGTTCGGGGCGGTAGAGGGCAAGGTAAGTGTGTTTTGTGCCCACATGCACCGTATAGCCGCCCGCCATCGCGGCGCCTTCCCAACGGATGTCCCAACCAAACACTTTGTGCATCCAGGTGGCCGATGCTTTGGGATCGTTGACGGTGAAGTTCGTGTGTTCAAGCGTGGCCATCATGGCAGGTCCTTTCATTTTTCAGGCTTGTCACGACTCAGCGTAATTTCTAAACCTAACTTCAGGTCAAGGTATTTTTTGCGAGGGTGAAATGGCAGCTTCCGAAGGTCTGGCAATTGGTGCTTTGGCACGGCGTACCGGGTTGGCGGTGTCGGCGATCCGCTACTATGAGGCGCAGGGGTTGATCTCGCCCTGGCGCAATGCAGGCGGGCAGCGGCGGTATCAGCGGGCCGATATCAGGCGGTTGAGCTTTGTGATGATTGCCCAGCAATTCGGCCTGACCCTGCCCGAGATCCGTGAGGTCCTATCGGGCCTGCCTGGTAACCGAACCCCTACGCCGCAGGACTGGAAAGACATCAGCGTCACGCTGCGCGCCCATCTGGATCAGCGAATCAATACCCTGACGCGATTGCGCGACAATCTGGACGGCTGCATCGGCTGCGGGTGCCTCAGCCTGCCGAAATGCGCACTTTACAACCCCGATGACCGCGCCAAATCACATGGTAGCGGTCCCAGATACCTTATGGGCGACTCGCCAAACACATGAAGTGTCGAATAGCGGCATTGTTACGCCGTGTTTCGATTGACCTGAGTCTTTCTCACCATGTAATCAGCCGTGAAACAAAATTGCGCCGACCGCATGAGAAAAGCGCCAATTCGGAAAGTTAGCTAAGGAGCCCGCGATGGCCGAGATTGAACGCGAAGCGATGGAATACGATGTGGTGATCGTGGGCGCAGGCCCCGCGGGCCTGTCGGCGGCCATCCGTCTGAAACAGCTGGATGCCGACCTGAATGTCGTGGTTCTGGAAAAGGGCTCTGAAGTGGGCGCGCATATCCTGTCTGGCGCGGTGCTTGATCCCTGCGGTCTGGACGTTCTGATCCCGGATTGGAAAGAAAAAGGCGCGCCGCTGAACACGCCGGTGAACGAAGACAATTTCTATATGCTGGGTGAGGCCGGAAAGCTGCGCATTCCTAATGCGCCCATGCCGCCGCTGATGAACAACCACGGCAACTACATCGTCTCGATGGGCAATGTCTGCCGTTGGATGGCTGAACAAGCGGAAGAGCTGGGCGTGGAAATCTTCCCCGGCATGGCCTGTTCCGAGCTAGTCTACGGCGAAAATGGCGAAGTCAAAGGCGTGGTCGCTGGTGTCTTTGGTCTGGAAGCAGACGGCTCCTACGGCCCTGGCACCGAACCGGGCATGGAGCTGCACGGCAAGTACGTGTTCCTGTCGGAAGGTGTGCGCGGCTCCTTGTCCAAGGAAGTCATCGCCAAATACGACCTGTCTGCCGGCAAAGAGCCGCAGAAATACGGCGTCGGCATGAAAGAGATCTGGGAGATCGACCCGGCCAAGCACAAAGAGGGATCGGTCACACACACCATGGGCTGGCCTCTGGGCAGCAACGCAGGTGGCGGTTCCTTCATCTATCACTTGGAAAACAACCAGGTCTATGTCGGTTTCGTGGTTCACCTGAACTACAAAAACCCGCACCTGTATCCGTACATGGAATTCCAGCGCTTCAAGCATCACCCGATGGTCGCTGAGCTGCTGAAAGGCGGCAAGCGCGTGGCTTATGGCGCTCGCGCAATCACCGAAGGCGGCTATCAGTCGATGCCGAAGCTGGTCGCTCCGGGCGTGGCGCTGCTTGGCTGCTCGGCGGGTATGGTCAACGTGCCGCGCATTAAGGGCAACCACAACGCGATGCTGTCGGGCAAAGCCGCAGCCGAGGCGGCCTTTGACGCCATCAAGGCTGACCGTTCCGGTGATGAGCTGACGGCCTATGAAACCGACGTGCGCGAAGGGGCCATTGGTCAGGACCTCAAGAAAGTGCGCAACGTCAAGCCGATGTGGTCGAAATGGGGCCTCATGCCCTCGCTGGCGCTGGGGGGTCTGGACATGTGGACCAACACGCTGGGCTTTTCGCTGTTCGGCACGATGGGTCACGGCAAGAACGACGCCGAAGCGACCGAAGAGGCCAGCAAGCACAAGCCGATCGACTATCCCAAGCCCGATGGCACTCTGTCCTTTGACCGACTGACCAACGTGTCCTTCGCGATGACCAACCACGAGGAAAGCCAGCCCTGCCATCTGAAGCTGGGCGACCCGTCGATCCCGGTCGCCGTCAACTTGCCCAAATTCGCCGAGCCCGCGCAGCGGTATTGCCCGGCTGGCGTCTATGAGATGGTCGAGGATGACGACGGTCCGCGGTTCGTGATCAACTTCCAGAACTGCGTCCACTGCAAAACCTGCGATATCAAAGACCCGAGCCAGAACATCACGTGGACCACTCCGCAGGGTGGCGACGGCCCGAACTATCCAAACATGTAACTGAAAACTCCGGCACTGGCGGCGCGACCCAGCCGCCATCCCGCCCGTGTTCCATGCCACCGGTCCCGCCGGTGGCATTTTTTGTCGTTGGAAAGAAAGTCTGTGTCGCAAACGGTGATGTGTGAGTAGAGTGATCGCTCTACCATCGAAACATGACTGAGACACAACAGAAAATCGCAGAAAACCTAGACCGGCAATTTTCAGAGATGGGATTTGCCACCCAAGGTGTAGAAGCCTTGCGAGAGGGCGCGAACGTCTCCCTGCGCACGCTCTACAAGTATTTTCCCAGCCGCGAAGCAATGGTCATAGGCGCGTTGGATCACCGCGATGCCGCCTATTCCGATTGGATTGGCACCGATCACCTCCGGGGCGCGGATCATGTGTTGCACGTTCTGACCCGCCTGGCGAACTGGCTGCGCGAGGTTTCAAACACCGGATGCCTGTTCCGCAATGCGCTGGCGGCCTACCCCGAAAGTGACGCGATCCGCGATGCGGTCACGACGCATAAACAGCATGTCCGCGACATGTTCCGCGCCCGGTTGATCCACGTGGCCCCCGATTGCGATGTCGAGGCTTTGGCCGAGGCTCTGTTCATCCTGCACGAAGGCCTGACCGAAAGCGCACGTTTGATGGGGGCTGAGGCCGCAACCTCGGCCACGATGCGCTGCGCCCGCGCGTTGCTGGCCGATGCCGATATTCACTAGGCCGGGCCTCCGGCAAACGACAAAAGAGACGGATATGAAGATCAAGGAAATCCACATCTACGCCCATGATCTGCCAGTCAAGAACGGCCCCTACACCATGGCCAACGCCGAGGTCTGGGCGCTGGACACCACGCTGGTCAAGCTGGTGGCCGAGGATGGCACAACCGGCTGGGGAGAGACCTGCCCGGTCGGCCCCACCTATGCCGAAGCGCATGCAGAGGGCGCGCGGGCGGCCTTGAAGGCAATGGCCAAAGGTCTGATCGGCGCGGATCTGTGGCCTGTGGCCCTGCACCACCGGATGAACGGGCTGCTGAACGGCCACAACTATGCGAAGGCCGCCATCGACATTGCGGCCCATGACCTGATTGGCAAGAAGCTGGGCGTGAATGTCGCCGACCTGCTGGGCGGGGCGCAGACTGATCGCGTGCCCTCTTACTATGCGACGGGTGTGGGCGCGCCGGACGATATCGCGCGCCTTGCCAAAGAGCAGCTGGCCGAGGGGTATCCTCGCTTGCAAATCAAAGTGGGTGGCCGTCCGGTTGAGATTGATATCGAAACCATCCGCAAAGTCTGGGAGGTTGTCGGCGGAACAGGCATGCGCCTTGCAGTCGATGGCAATCGCGGGTGGACCACGCGCGATGCGTTGCGCGTCAGTCGTGAATGCCCGGATGTGCCCTTCATCATGGAACAGCCCTGCAACACCTATCAGGACCTGGAAAAGATCCGCCCTCAGGTGAGTCATGGCATCTACATGGATGAAAACAGCGTCGACCTGAACACCGTGATCTCGGCCGCCGGGACCGGGCTTGTGGATGGGTTTGGCATGAAAGTCACCCGGATCGGGGGCCTTCAGAACATGCGCACCTTCCGCGACATCTGCGAGGCGCGCAACCTGCCGCATACCTGCGATGACAGCTGGGGCGGGGACATCATCGCCGCCGCCTGCACGCAGATTGCATCCACCGTGCGTCCGACGCTGATGGAGGGCGCATGGCTCGCCGCCCCCTATATCGAAGGCAACTACGATCCCGAAAACGGCATCACTATCCAGGGCGGTCACATCCAGCGCCCGACCGGGCCGGGTCTGGGCGTCACCCCCGACGAAACGCTGTTCGGCGCGCCTGTCGCTTCATACTAAGGTGAAAACCATGATCCCCGAAACCATGTACGCGGTTCAACTGACTGGCCATGGCGGTATTGAGATGCTGGACTACCGCTCGGACGTCCCGGTCCCGACGCCGGGGCGCGGAGAGGTTCTGATCCAGGTCGCAGCCGCGGGCGTGAACAACACCGACATCAACACGCGGATCGGCTGGTACTCCAAGGCTGTCACCGAAGACACCAATACCGGCGGTGCCTCGGGTTTTGAGACCGTGGACGATGACGACGCCAGTTGGTCGGGTACGCCCTTGACCTTCCCGCGCATTCAGGGCGCGGATGTCTGTGGCTATGTTGCTGCCATAGGCGATGAGGTCGACCCGGCACGCATTGGCGAGCGTGTGATCGTGCGCAACATGCTGCGGACTTATGTCGACTACCGCCCTTATGAATGCTGGACCATCGGCAGCGAATGCGATGGGGGTTTTGCCCAGTTCTGCATCGCACCTTCGCAGGAAACCCACGCGGTGAATTGCGACTGGGAGGATGTGGAACTGGCCGCCATCCCCTGCGCCTATTCCACGGCTGAGGGCATGCTGCACCGCGCCAGCGTCGGGGCCGAGACTGTTCTGGTCACCGGGGCTTCCGGCGGTGTTGGCTCGGCTGCGGTGCAACTGGCGAAACGGCGTGGCGCGCATGTGATCGCGCTGTGCGCGCCCGAGAAGGCCGAGGCCGTTCTAGCTTTGGGTGCAGACCGCGTGCTGGACCGCAACGCCGATCTTGTGGCTGAACTGGGGGAGGGCTCGATCGACGTGGTGGTCGATCTGGTGGCTGGTCCGCAATGGCCCAGCCTGCTGGACGTGCTGCGCCGGGGCGGGCGGTATACGACCGCCGGGGCCATTGCCGGGCCGATCTGTGAAATCGACGTGCGGACGCTCTACCTGAAAGACCTCACCTTGTTTGGCTGTACGTTTCAGGAGGACATCGTGTTCGAAAACCTCGTGAAATACATCGAGGCCGGGGAAATCCGCCCTCTGGTCGCCAAGACTTATCCGCTGAGCGAGATCGCGACGGCGCAGGAAGAGTTTCTGACCAAAACACATACCGGGCAGCTGGTGCTGATCCCGCCGCAGGTGACCTCATGAAAATCCGTAAGATCGAGCTTTTTGAACTGCATCTGCCCTATGCGGGCGGCTCTTACGAGTTGTCGGGCGGGCGCATTTACACCGGGTTTGACAGCGTCATCGTCTGTATCACCGCCGATGATGGGACCGAGGGATGGGGCGAATCCACGCCTTTCGGCCCGAACTACATCGCCGCCCACGCGCGTGGGGCGCGGGCAGGTATCGAGGAAATCGCCCCCTATCTGATTGGCCGAGACCCGCGCGATGTGGACCGGATCAATGACGCGATGGATGAGGCGCTGCTGGGCCACAACCACGCGAAATCGGCGCTTGATCTGGCTTGTTGGGACCTGTTCGGCAAATCGGTTGGCCTGCCGGTCTATAGACTGCTGGGCGGCGCGACGGGCAATCGCCTGCCCGCGATCAGCTCGATCTACGCGGGCACGCCCGAGGATATGCGCGCCCGCGTCGCGGAACACCGCGCGATGGGCTATATGGGCCATTCGGTCAAGGTCGGTGCGATGGATTCCGAAGGCGGCCCGGCGCTGGACGCCGAACGTATTGCGGCCTCATTGGCGGATCGGCAACCGGGTGAGTACTTCATCGTCGATGCCAATGGCGGCCTGATCCCGGAAACCGCGCTGCGGATGCTCCGCGCCCTGCCGAACGGGCTGGATTTCGTGCTGGAGGCCCCCTGTGCCACATGGCGTGAGACGCTTTCCCTGCGCCAGCGCTGTGACGTGCCGATCATTCTGGACGAGTTGGCGCAAGAGGATGGCGATATCGCCAATCTGGTGGCGCTGGATGTGGCCGATGGCATTGGGCTGAAGATCTCGAAAGCTGGGGGGCTGACCCATGCCCGACGTCACCGCGACATCTGCCGCGCCGCCGGGCTGACGATCAGTGTGCAGGACACGGTGGGATCAACCCTGTCTGCCGCGTCGATCTTTCATATGGGTGCGACCGTGCCCGAACGGCTGCTGCGCTGTGTTTTGGACCCGCGCGACATGGTGACGATCCAGACCGGGGCGTTCGACGCCCCAATCGAAAACGGTGGCGTTCTGCCGCCCGATGTGCCGGGCCTTGGCGTGACAATGAACCGGGACCTGCTGGGGCAGACCGTCGCAATCTGGGAAGACTAAGACATGTTTCAGGACAAAAACGCCCTCGTCACCGGCGCGGCCGGAGGGATCGGGCAGGCCATCGTTAAACAGTTGCGCGCGCAGGGTGCTCGGGTCGCGGTTGCAGATCGCTCGACCGATGGGATCGCGGCCGATGCCCATCTGCCCGGTGATCTGCTGGACCCTGCCTATTGCGACCAACTGGCCGCCAACGCGCAACAGGCTTTGGGCGGCCTCGATATCGTCATCAACAATGCCGGCGTCATCACGCGTGGCCCGGTGACCGAGACGTCGGACGCCGACTGGGCCTTGTCCTTAGGCGTGAATGTCGAGGCTCCGTTCCGGATTTGCCGCGCTGCCATTCCACTGATGGCCGAGGCGGGCGGTGGCGCCATCGTCAACACCGCGTCCTGCTGGGGCGGCAAGGCGCCGGGGCCAAACCACGCGCTTTATTGCATGACCAAGGCGGCGATTGCCTCGCTGACCGAATGCATGGGGATGGATCACGCGCATCAGGGCATCCGCATCAACGCCGTCTGCCCGAATGAGGTCAACACGCCGATGCTGCGCTCGGGCTTTGCCAAGCGTGGGTTTGATCCTGACGAGGCCGTGACTGAACTGGGTAAGACCGTGCCTCTTGGGCGGATCGCCGAGCCTGAGGATATTGCCGATGTGGTCCTGTTCCTCGCCTCGGATGCGGCGCGCTATATGTGCGGCACGCTGGTCGAGGTCAATGGCGGGAAGCCGGTCGCATGAGACGGTTTGAGGGCAAGGTTGCGCTGGTCACCGGCGGTCGCTCTGGGATCGGGCAGGCCATCGCGGCACGGCTGACGGAGGAGGGCGCGCGCGTCTTCACCGCGCAGCGTGGTGGAGATGACCGGTTCGAAGGGATCACAGCCGATTTCACCGACCCTGCCGCGCCTGCGCAGGTGGTGGCCGAGGTCATCGCCCGCGCCGGGAAGTTGGACGTTCTGGTCAACAATGCCGGGATGATGCAGGAGGCCCGCGTCGAAGAGATGACGTTGTATGACTGGCAGAAAAACCTGACCGTCAATCTGACCGCGCCTTTCCTGATGATTCAGGCCGCTTTGCCCCATCTGCGCAAGACAAAGGGCAGTATCGTCAATACCGGCTCGATCGAGGGGCTGGGCAGCAATCCCGGCCACGCCGCCTATTGCGCATCCAAGGCCGGGCTGCACGGGCTGACCCGCGCCGTGGCGGTGGATCACGGGGCCGAGGGTATCCGCTGCAACGCGATTGCTCCGGGCTGGATCGACACCGAGCTGAACCTCGACTTTATCGACTCAATGCCCGACCCGGATGCGTTTCGCCGGGACATCGGCCAGATCCACCCGGTCGCACGCACCGGCAAGCCCGAAGAAGTGGCCGCATTGGCCGCGTTTCTGGCCGCCGAGGAAAGCGGCTTTATCACCGGGCAGGTCTACACGGTCGATGGCGGGCGGATGGCCAAGTTGAGCTTGCCCTGACCCCCGTGCCATCGGTTCGAGAGCTTACCGCAAGTCTTGCAACTGCGACAGCAATTCGGTGCTGACGCTGACACCCTCGGCCTGAGACGCGGCGCGGTTCTTCAGCCGCCCGTCACCGGGTATGCGGGCGGTGCCGTTGCCGTCGATCTCGGCACAGATGCGCGTGACATAGTCGTTGAAGGCGGCATTTCCGAACCGTGTCGGATCAATCGCGATCAGGGTCGCGCCGCCCTTGACGTTCAACGCGCCATGCGCCTCGCGCTCGGCATTGTCGACCGAGAGGGTGCCACCGGCCAGTGCCGCGCCCATGACCTCGATCAGGAAGGCGATCGCGGCCCCTTTGTGCTCGCCAAAGGGCAACAGGCTGCGGGTTTCCAGAATGGCGTTTGGGTCGGCGCTAGGCTGGCCATTCGGGGCCAGACCTGCAGGGCGCGGCAGGTCATGCCCTTCGGCGGCGGCCATGCGGATATCCATCAACGCAACCGTCGAGGACGCCTGATCCCAAACGATAGGTTCCATGCCGTCGCGCGGGCAGGCAAAGGACATCGGATTGGTGCCGAAAACAGGGCGCACACCGCCCTGAGGCACCACCATCGACAGTGAGTTGACGACAGCCAAAGCCACCAACCCCGCCTCGGCCAGCGGTTCGGTGTCAAAGCGCAACGCGCCGAGGTGGTGACTATTTGCGCAGGTAAAGGCAGCGATCCCGTTTTCGCGCGCCATTGCGATCAGCTCGTCTCGTGCTGCGGCCGCGGCGATCTGGTAGTATCCATTGTCTGCGTCACCACGCAGAACGCCCGGTGCGATACGCTCGAGTTTGGGGTGCGCAGCGGGGTTGGCATAACCCGAGGTAAAGCTCTGGGCGTAGACCGGCAGCATGCGCAAACCGTGGCTGCGTGGGCCGTCACGTTCGGATTTGACGACGATCTCAGCAATCATGTCGCTGCCCGGATCATCCATGCCCGCAGCCACAAGGACGGATTTCGCCAATTCCCTAACCTCTTGGAGTGAGAGCGTTTTCGTCGAGATATCGGTCATTGGCTAAATCCTGTCCTTGTGTTCGTGAAAGGGACCGCAGCCCCCTTGTTGTTCTTGTCAGGCGCGTGCGCGGGCGCTGGTGGGGTCCACGGCGCAGGTGTCGATGACCTCGGCCTCGCGCATCTCGTTATGGACCAGAACCTGCATTCTGGTGCCCGGTACCGTCATGTTCTGTGGCACCAGCGCCATCGCGATGTCGTGGTTGCAATAGTATGAGAACCCGCCCGAGGTGACGCGCCCGATCAATCTACCATCGGAGTAGACGCCTTCGTCAAACATCACCGAGGTATCGCAATAGGGCAGTTTCAACGTGACCAGAGTGTTGTATCCCCCCGCGTCCCGCTGTTTCAGCAGAGCGGGTTTGCCGATGAAGTCCCGCTCGACCACTTGCCCGTCGATCTTCTCGGTCATAGCGACGAACCGGCCCAGATCGGCCTCATAAGGGGTCAGGTCTTTGCAGATCTCGCGGTTGATAGCGCGATAGGATTTCTCGAGCCGCATGGACTCCAGCGCCTCAAGACCGAACGGTTTCACGCCCGCCTTCAGCAACAGATCCACGAGATGACGGTTGTAGCCCGCCGGATGGTGCAGCTCCCATCCCAGCTCACCGGTGTAGGAGACGCGCAGCAGGTGAACGCCCTTGGCATAGCCGACTTCACCCATTTGCGCCGAAAGCCACGGGAAGGCCTCGTTCGAAAGATCATTGTCCGTCAATTTCGACAGGATCTCGCGCGATTTCGGACCGGCCAGAGCGATCACGCCCAGCTGTTCCGAGATATCCTCTATCACGACCGAGCCGTCTTTGGGCAGCAGACGCTGCATCTGGTCCCAATTATAGGCCTGCCAATTCGGGGTCGAGATCAGGTAGAAGTCATCTTCGGCGTAGCGCACGATGGTGTATTCCGCATCCATCCCGCCCTTGTCGTTCAGCATCAGCGACAGGGTCATGCGCCCCACGTTGGGCAGTTTGTTGGCCATCAGACCGTCCAGCCATTTGGCCGCGCCCGGCCCGCGCACGGTGAATTTGGTCATCGGAGACATCTCGATGAAGCCTGCCTCTTCGCGCGTGCGGCGCACTTCTTCATGTACAAGCTCCATATGATTGGTGCGGCGGAACGAGTGTTCGGGGATCGCCTCTTCGGGTGATTTGGCGAACCAGCGCGGGAATTCATAGCCGTTGAAGCTGGTCCAGACGGCACCCTGCGCGGTCAACAGATCGTAGGAGCCTGCAGTTTTCATCGGACGCGCCTCGGGGAAATCCTCACCGGGGACATGGGCATCCATATGGGTGCCCCATGTCTCGCGCACCTTGTCCATGGTCCACCGTTTCGACGCATAGTCCGAGAACCGGCGCGGGTCGAGTTCCGACATGTCCATGCCCGGATCGCCATCCACGATCCACTTGGCCAGACGGTTCCCTACCGTACCGCCCCACAGGATGCCACCGGGCATCCCTTCGGCCAGCCACAGGTTCTCGTGCCCCGGTGCGGGGCCAGCCAGAGGCAGCTCGTCCGGGGTCATCTGGAACGGGCCACGGGTGTTGGCCTTGATGCCAACCTCGCCCAGCGTTGGAACACGTTCGATGGCGCGTTCCCACTGACTTTCCACGGCATCGAAATCCTCGGGCAGAAGGTCGGCCCCGAAATCCGGCGGCACGCGGGCTTCGGCGAACAGCTTGAGGTCCTTGGTGAATTCATAGGGGCCAAATTGGATGCCACCCACATCCTCGCGCAGATAGGCGCCATAGTCCTCGTCCCGCAGGATCGGGAATTCCGGCAGACCTTGTGCCTTGCGCTCTTTCAGCAAGGGCACGGTCTCTGTCGTCCAATATTGATGAACGATCGGGATACAGGGCAGGTCCAGCCCCACACGGCGCGCATTTTCACGGGCGTAGTTGCCGGTGGCAAAGATCAGATGCTCGCACGTGATCTCACCCTGGTTGGTGGTCACTTTCCAGTGGCTGTTTTTCAGCTTTTCGTAAGCGGTGGCTTCGGTGTTCTGATAGACCTTGGCCCCGGCATCGCGCGCCAGCTTGGCCAGCGCCATGGTTATGTCGGCGGGATTCACATAGCCGTCTTCGGTATGCAGGATGCCGCCACGAATATCCGGGCTTTGGTTCAGCAGAGGGTGAACTTCGGCAATCTCTTCCGGTGTCAGTAGCTTGCATGGCACCCCGGCGGCTTCGGCGATCGAGATATAGGACTGGAACTCATCCCAGCGCTTTTCGGTATTGGCGACGCGCAGCTGGCCCACTTTTCGAAGGCCCACCGAGGAACCCATCTTTTCCTCAATCTCGGTATAGATGCGGATGGTTTCCATGGTCATCTTCGACACGTTTCGCGACCGTACAAAGGTCACAAGCAAACCGGCGGCGTGCCACGTGGACCCGGATGTCAGCGTCGTCCGCTCCAACATCACCGCATCCGTGCAGCCATGTTCGGTCAGACCATACAGGATCGAGGCCCCAACGCAGCCGCCCCCGACCACAACTACTTGCGCATGTGACTTCATCGTATGTTTATACCGTGTCTGGTTTGCCAACAGTGTTTGGAAGCACCATTCCGTCAGTCGGCCTTTTGCGCAATCGCAAAAATATTTCACTCTGAATGAGTTGAAATCACCCAAACCGAACATGTGCTTTATGAAACGCGAAGGGTACCCAAATCCTCCGCCAGGGTGAGCCAACCAAAAGCCCTATTGATGAGCTGCCATTGAGTGTTGGACGGCGCTCCTGCTTGATCCGTGCAACAGGGCGGCCAGTTCTTAGGCGAAAACCGGTGCAATGGCGGCGTCGTGAACCTTGAGCCATTGCCTCTTGCCGGCCGAGGCCCTAGCTTAACGTGCAGTCAACGATAGCAAGGCAGGATTTTGGTGGTTTCCCTGGTTCGTCGCGTGGCACTGGCCGCGCTGCTTTCATCCTCGGTCGCAATCCCGGCATTTTCGGATACCGGGTCCGGGGCCTATTTGGCCGGACGTCAGGCAATCTACGAAAACGACTATGCCGCCGCCGAAAGGTATTATGCGCAGGCGTTGCGGTCTGATCCGCAGAACGCATTGCTGTTGGAAAGCGTCGTCGTCGCGCGGCTGGCGCTGGGCGAAGTTGAGCGCGCACTGCCCATCGCTGAGACGATTGAAGAGAATGGCCTTCCGAGCCAAGCAGCCCGGATTGCCATCGCCGCAAACCTGATCGCAGAGGGCGATTGGGAGACCCTGCTGTCACGTGATCCCGAAACGCAGGGCGTGGGTCCATTGGTCGATGGGTTGATGATTGCCTGGGCCTATCTTGGTCAGGGTGAGATGACCAAGGCGATGGAGCAGTTCGACTCGGTTACAACCCAGGAAGGGTTGCGCGAGTTTGCCCTCTATCACAAAGCGATGGCTTTGGCGTCGATCGGTGATTTCGAAGGGGCTGAGGCGATTTTCGCGGCCGATGACGGGGTCGTGGCCCGGTTCACACGCCGCGCCGCGTTAGCCCGGACCGAGGTTCTGTCGCAGCTTGACCGGAATGAGGACGCTCTGACCTTCCTGGCCGATGTGTTTCAGGCCGGAAGCGATCCGTCGATCGCGGATTACACAAGCCGATTGTCTGATGGCGAAACGCTGCCCTTCACCCATGCAGGAACGGCGCAAGACGGCATGGCCGAGATCTTCTTTTCGGTGGGTGCCGCGTTGAATGACGAGGCCGCGCCGGACTACGTTCTGCTCTATGCCCGCACTGCCAGCTTCCTGCGGCCCGATCACGTCGACGCCCTTCTGATGAGCGCCGAGCTTCTGTCGGAACTCAACCAGCTTGATCTTGCGGTTGAGGCGTATCGCGCGGTTCCCAAGGACAGCACCGATCATCACGTGGCCGAACTCGGCCGGGCCGATGTTTTGGGGCAATCCGGCAAAACCGATGCGGCGGTTGAGGTTCTGCAATCGCTTGCTGCGGAAAAGCCTGATCTGCCCAGTGTCCATATCGCTTTGGCAGATCTGCAGCGCCGTGAGGAAAACTACGCCGCCGCCGTCGACTCCTATAACACGGCGATTGATCTGGCCGAAGGCGTCTCGGCCGCGAATTGGTTTTTGCACTATGCGCGCGGGATTTCTCATGAGCGTCTCAAGCAATGGGATCAGGCCGAGGCCGATTTCCGGCGCGCACTCGAGCTGAATCCGGACCAGCCGCAGGTTCTGAACTATCTGGGCTATTCGCTGGTGGAACGGCGCGAGAAACTGGACGAGGCGCTGGATATGATCGAGCGTGCCGTCGCGGCTCGCCCGGACAGCGGCTATATCGTTGACAGTCTGGGTTGGGTCCTGTTCCGCCTTGGTCGCTATGACGAAGCGGTCGAGCATATGGAGCGCGCGGTTGAGCTGATGCCGGTGGATCCGGTGGTCAACGACCATTTGGGCGATGTCTACTGGGCCGTCGGACGCGCCCGCGAGGCTGAGTTCCAATGGAAACGGGCCCTGTCCTTCGTTGATCCCGAAGACACCAATGGTGAGGCTGATCCCGAACGCATCCGACGCAAGCTTGAGGTCGGTCTGGATACGGTTCTGTCCGAAGAGGGCGCGGATCCGTTGAAGGTTGCCAATGGCAACTAGCGCCTTTGCGCCTGCCAAGGTCAATCTAACCCTGCATGTCACCGGTCAGCGCGCAGATGGCTATCATCTGTTGGATTCACTGGTGGCTTTTGCCGACATTGGCGATCAGCTGGTGTTTGAGCCGGGCGTAGGCTTTTCGATTTCCGTGAGCGGAGAGCATGCCGACGGGGTTCCGACGGACAGCCGAAATCTGGTTTGGAAAGCGGCCGAGGGCACCGGGTGGACGGGTCATGTCATGTTGAACAAGGTGCTACCCCATGGTGGAGGCATCGGTGGAGGGTCCTCGGACGCGGCGGCCATGCTGCGCCAAGCGGCGGCGCAGGGGCTTGATATCCCGCCACATCTTCCGACCGCGTTAGGGGCCGATATTCCGGTTTGCATGGTGGCCGAGGCTGCGCGGATGCGGGGGATTGGCGAGCAGGTGGACCGGATCGCTTTGCCCCAATTGCCTGCCCTGCTGGTCAATCCTGGGGTTGAGGTTTCGACCGGTTCGGTCTTCGGCGCAATGGCGTCGCGGGACAATCCGGGATTGCCAGATCAAATCCCCGCATTCGCAGGCGTGGAAGATTGCGCCGTGTGGCTTTCCGACCAAAGAAACGACCTAGAACAACCCGCCATAAGCCAGTCCCCGCAAATCGGGCGCGTTTTGGAGGAGTTGGCGGACACAAGGGATGTGTTGCTGGCCCGAATGTCCGGGTCAGGCTCGACCTGTTTTGCGCTTTATCCGTCGATGAAGGCCGCGCATTTCGCAGCCTATGAGATCGGCGCGGCCCAGCCCGATTGGTGGTGCCGCGCAACCAGCCTCAGTTGAGGCGCGAGACCACGTAGTCAGCCAGATCGCGCAGCAGAGTGCGGATTTCGTGATCAGGCAGAACCTCGAGCGAGGCTTTGGCCTTGTTCGCCCAACCCAGCGCGTCCTGACGGGTCGCCTCGAGCGTCTGGTATTTGTTCATCAGCCAAAGCGCATGTTCCAGATCGCCGTTCTGCTGGCGGCCTTTCTCGATCGTACGCTCCCAGAAGATGCGCTCATCCGCGGTGGCCTGCGCGACGGCCTTGATCACCGGCAGGGTCAGTTTGCGTTCGCGGAAATCATCGCCCACGTTCTTGCCGGTTGCCTTGCTATCGCCCTGATAATCCAACAGATCGTCGGCGATTTGGAAGGCAATGCCCAAGGCATCGCCATAGTCGAACAAAGCTTTGACCTGCGCGTCTGAGGCTTCCGCAATCACGCCGCCAACCTCGGTCGCTGCGGAAAACAGGGCCGCTGTCTTGCCGCGCACGACCTGCAGATAGATGCTCTCATCCGTGTTCAAATCGGTGGCGGCGGTCATCTGAAGCACCTCGCCTTCGGCAATCGTGGCCGAAGCATTGGCGAGGATATCCAAAACACGCAGCGATCCGGTTTCAACCATCAGCTGGAAGCTGCGGGAAAACAGATAATCGCCCACCAACACGCTGGATTTGTTGTCCCACAACAGGTTCGCCGTGGGCCGCCCGCGTCGCTGAGCGCTTTCGTCGACCACATCGTCATGCAACAGGGTCGCGGTGTGAATGAACTCGACCGTCGCGGCCAGACGCACGTGATGCTCGCCCGTATAACCAAACAGCCGGGCCGCCGCCAATGTCAGCATCGGGCGCAGGCGCTTGCCGCCCGCTTCGACCAGATGCGCGGTCACCTCGGGGATACGGGGCGCGTGTTCGGACGCCATCCGGGTCCGGATCAGCGTATTCACCGCCTCCATTTCGCTGGTCAACATTTCGGCCAGCCGTTCGTGCGGCTTCGAGATTGTGCTGATGCCCATCACACTCCTGATACAAGGCTCGACTTTCGCCTTGCCTTGCCCTTACATCCATCCCCATGAAAGAACTATTGCGCAGCACCGATCCGACAATCCTGGCCTTTGCATCCGCTCTTCTTGAGGGCGAGGATATAGACTGCTTTCAGATGGACGTAAATATGAGCATCCTCGAAGGCGGTATCGGAATCTTCCCCCGTCGTCTGATGGTTCGCGCCGATGACCTGAGCCGCGCAGAGCGTGTGATGCGCGACAACGAGATCCCGCTGGGGCGATGACCGGGTTCAAGGATGATGAGCTAAGCCGGAACGATTTCCTCGGCGGGCGGCTGCTTCTTTGGCAGCCGGTGTCCGGCTATCGCGCAGGCGTAGACCCTGTTTTGCTGGCGGCCATCGTACCTGCGATCAGCGGCCAATCGGTGCTGGAGCTTGGCTGCGGGGCGGGGGCGGCAATACTTTGCCTTGCGACACGGGTCCCGGGTTTGGACCTGTGCGGCGTCGAATTGCAACCGTCCTATGCAGATCTGGCCCGCCGCAATGCCACAGAAAACAATATGGTGTTGGAGGTCGTTTCATCCGATCTGAATGAGCTGCCCTCCGATCTGAAGCAGCGCCAGTTCGACCACGTGATCGCCAACCCGCCCTACTATCGCGCAGGCGCGCATAGCGCAGCCACGGACAGGGGGCGCAGTGTGGCTTTGGGAGAGCAGACACCTCTTGCCGATTGGATTGATGTCGCGGCCAAACGGCTGGCCCCGCGCGGCTATCTGCACATGATCCAAAAGGCGGATCGCCTGCACGATATGCTTTTGGCCTGTCGGGGACGACTGGGCTCGGTCGAAGTGCTGCCGCTTGCGGCCCGCGTGGGGCGAGAGGCCGAGCTTGTGATTCTGCGGGCCCGAAAAGGCGGGCGGGCGGCGTTCCGGCTGCATGCTCCGGTCATCCTGCATGCGGGTCAACGGCATGAGCGCGACGGTGACAGCTATACGCCGGAACTCTCAGATGTGCTGCGGCAGGGCGCGGCGTTGGGGCCGTTTCACGCCAATCGGCAATGACCAGCCGAATTTGTCGGATTTATCACTTTTTCTTCGCGTCTGCGGCGTGACAGGGTGGAAACGATATGCTCAACTTCTTACGTGACATCTAGACACGTAAACAAGGAGGATCGCCATGAGCGTGAGCGCACATCTGACGGAACTGAAGAAGAAGCACGAATCTCTCGGTCTCGAAGTGGAACAAGCTCAACGCGCGCCAGGCATTGATGATCTTCATATCGCCCAGCTAAAGAAACAGAAGCTAAGGCTGAAGGAAGAGATCGAGCGCTTATCGACCTAACCTTTAAGACTGGCGCGCGCCGCAACCACGGCCCCGCCGGTGATCAAGACCGCCGCGATCGCCAATGTCCATGTCGGCATGGCGATCCCGGCAAAAACCAGAACCACGGTAGACAGCAAAGGTGCAGCATATGAGCTCGTACCCAGCATCTGAATGTCGCCCTGCTTGACCCCGATATCCCAGACATAGAACGCCAGACCGACCGGCCCAAGGCCAAGGGCCAGTGTCGATATCCAGCTGAGCGTGGTGTCCGGCCAGACCGGTGCCTCAAGCGCGAAATGCAGGCACCATGAGGCGATCGCCGTGAACACGCAGAACACCGCGACCGAGCTTGTGGGCGTTTCTCCCAGCTTCCGTGACAACACGGAATAGCCCGACCATGTCAATGCGCATAGGAACGCCAGCGCGTATCCCGGTAGGTGGGCGGCTTGAAACCCGGCGCTGCCGCCTCCGGTGATGATCAGCGCAGCCCCGGCAAAGCCCAAACAGGCCCCGATCAGGTGGCCAGCGCGCAGATTCTCTCCGGGCAACAGGCCCGAGAACAGGACGATAAGCAGTGGCCAGAGATAGGCGATCAGCCCCGCCTCGGCCGCCGGGGCCATCCGAAGGGCCGAGAAGTATAGCGCGTGGTAGCCAAACAGGCCCACCGTTCCAAAAGCGTAGACTTTCCAACTGATGCGGCGCAGCTGGGACAATCCGCCAGATCGCCACGTCCAGACAAGCCCCAAAGTACCGCCGATACTGAAGCAGATCGCATTCAGTAGAAGCGGCGGTGTTGGGGCTGACCCGACTGTGAACAGGGCCAGCAGCGCCCAAAGCAAAACCGCAATGAAGCCGATGGCGGTGGCGCGTTGTCTGGTCATGTGGATGAGACGTCTTCTACAGGAACTATGGTGAATTCATCCGAGATATGAGCGGTTTTTTCAATCTCCGCAACAAACCAATCGCGAAATGCTGCGACCTGAGGCCGGTTTTCCGCTCCGGGCAGGCAGAGAAAGCGAAAGCGGCCTTTGGTCTCAATGGCGGTTTTGAACGGCGCGACAAGCCGCCCCTCCACCATGTCCTTGATAATCATCGCCCGTCGCCCCAAAGCCACGCCCACTCCGGCGACAGCAGCGTCAATCGCGTGGTCCGCGTTAGAAAAATGTGCCCCGTGGGTCGGCGTGAACTCCACGCCAACAGCCCTAAACCACGTCGGCCAATCCGCCGGAGGTTTTAGAAAAGCAATCGAGTCGTCATGAATCAGAGGCGCGTCGCGCAGACTTTCGGGAGTTGTGAACTCAGCGGCCAATTCGGGCGTCATGACCGGTGTCAGCCACTCTTTGCGAACCGGCAGGCAATAGAGGCCATCATCCCCGCCATAGCCAAATCGTATCGCGACATCCACATCATCCCTTTCAAGGTCCATATTGCGCAGGGTGGCTGAGAACCTCAGGTCGATTTCGGGATGTGCGCGGGCAAAATCGTAAAGGCGCGGAGCCAGCCATTTGGCGGTCAGCGCAGGTCCGGCCGTCACCGTGAGGGTGGTGTTGTCCTGAAGCCTTCGCGTAGCGGCCCAAGCCGCCTTGAGTGACGCAAACCCCTCGGCAGCCCCCGGGGCAAGGGCTTTGCCCGCCTCGGTCAGTTCGACCGCGCGATTCAGGCGGCGAAACAGCGGATGGCCCAAATGGTCCTCAAGCGACTTGATCTGGAAGGAAAGCGCCGCGGGCGTGACGTTCAACTCTTCTGCGGCTTTGGCAAAGGACATGTGCCGCGCGGCAGCGTCAAAGGCGCGCAAAGCGGTGAGAGGGGGAAGGCGATCACTCATATCACTTAAGTAATACTTATCTGAATGCTTGAAAACTCTCGTTTGTGCCTTTTTCAATCAAAGGTCATGTTTAGGGCAAGTCAAGTTCAGCTTTAGCAAAGGGGATCCGCCATGATCGAGATGTCAACAAACCCGTCTGTCCAGATTGCAATTCGTCGTGCCCATGAAGAGCGCAGCAAGCTTGTTCACAAAGTTCTGGGATGGGTGTTTGGTTCCCGCTGACCGCAGCGCGCGCGGACTTACGGGATAAAGAAGGGCCGGTCCAAAAGGACCGGCCCGTTTTCGTTCAGTGCGTTGAAATCAGACGAAGAACTGAGCGCCGTTGGCCGAGATGGTCGACCCATTGATGAACTGCGAATCGTCGGACGCCAGGAAGGCGACGCAGCGCGCGATTTCCTCTGGCTCACCCAATCGGCCGGCCGGAATCTGGCCGATGATCGACTCGCGGACCTTCTCAGGCACAGCCATAACCATTTCGGTTGCGATGTAGCCGGGGCAGATCGCGTTGGCGGTGATGCCCGCACGCGCGCCTTCCTGCGCCAGCGACTTCACGATACCCAGATCGCCCGCTTTGGTGGCTGCGTAGTTCACCTGAGCGAACTGGCCTTTCTGACCGTTGATCGAGCTGATGACGATGACGCGGCCGAACTTACGCTCGCGCATGCCGGGCCAGACCGGGTGTACGGTGTTGAAAACGCCGGTCAGGTTGGTGTCGATGACCTGATGCCACTGTTCAGGCGTCATCTTGTGGAAGGGCGCGTCGCGCGTGATGCCCGCATTAGCGACGACGATGTCGATGGGACCGACCTCGGCCTCGACCTTTTCGATACCCGCTTTGGATTCGTCATAATCGGCTACGTTCCACTTGTAGGTGGCGATGCCGGTTTCCTCGGTGAATTTCGCTGCGGCTTCGTCATTCCCCGCATAGGTGGCGGCAACATTGTATCCTTCGGCCTTGAGCGCCTTGGAAATTGCTGCGCCGATGCCGCGAGAACCGCCGGTTACGAGTGCTGTACGTGCCATGGATGACTCCTCCAATTTTGGTCGTCTTGGTAATTCTGTTACTCTGAGAGAGAATGTTGCGCAATATCGTTTCGTGTTCGATCTTGTCTTTCTGTCTGGCGATATTGTCGCAGTGGTTGTGTAAAGCTTGATTGTAACAAAAAAGGGCGTCCAGTGGACGCCCTTTTCTATTTAGATGTCAACGCACTTAGTCGCGCTCCACGCAGAGGGCGACACCCATGCCGCCACCAATGCAGAGGGTGGCCAGACCCTTCTTGGCATCACGGCGCTTCATTTCGAAAAGCAGCGTGTTCAGAACACGGCAACCGGATGCTCCGATCGGGTGGCCAATGGCAATCGCGCCACCGTTCACGTTCACGATCGACGGGTCCCAACCCATGTCCTTGTTCACGGCGCAGGCTTGCGCGGCGAAGGCTTCGTTGGCTTCGACCAGATCCAGATCGTCAACCGACCAACCTGCTTTCTCCAACGCTTTACGCGAGGCATAGATCGGGCCAACACCCATGATCGACGGGTCAAGACCGGCAGTCGCGTAGGATGCGATACGGGCCAGAGGTTCAATCCCGCGCTTTTCGGCGTTCTCAGCCGACATCAGCAGGGTCGCCGCCGCGCCGTCGTTCAGGCCCGAGGCGTTTGCCGCAGTGACCGAGCCGTCTTTGGTGAAGGCCGGGCGCAGTTTGGCCATTGCTTCCATTGTTGCGCCGTGACGGATGTATTCGTCCTTGTCCATTACGATGTCGCCCTTGCGGGTTTTGATGGTGAACGGAACGATCTCATCCGCGAATTTGCCCGCGTTTTGCGCGGCTTCGGCTTTGTTTTGTGAGGCAACGGCGAATTCGTCCTGCATGTCGCGGCTGATCTGCCATTTCTCGGCGACGTTCTCGGCGGTTTGGCCCATGTGATAGCCGTTGAACGCATCCCACAGACCGTCGCGGATCATGGTGTCGATGTATTTCATGTCGCCCATCTTGTGGCCCGCGCGCAGGGCGGCAGCGTGGGGAGACAGTGTCATGTTTTCTTGTCCGCCAGCGGCGACGATATCCGCATCGCCCAGTTGGATGTGCTGAGCGCCTAGGGCAACAGCGCGCAGGCCCGAGCCACAAACCTGGTTAATGCCCCAAGCCGCGCTTTCCTGCGGCAGACCGGCGTTGATATGCGCCTGACGTGCGGGGTTCTGACCCTGAGCAGCTGTCAGGACCTGACCCATGATGGTTTCGCTGACTTCGCCTTTGTCGACGCCGGCGCGTTCGACGACGGCTTCGAGGACGGCAGCGCCCAGATCATGTGCGGGGGTATTGGCAAACGAGCCGCCAAAGCTGCCCACACCTGTGCGTGCGGCGGATGCGATTACTACATTGGTCATATAATTTGTCCTTTACCGTCGTGGTCCAGCGGGAAATGTGACGACGCGGACAGCAGAGGGCCTCCTCTGCCCGTACCAGAGCGCCAATTTCTCCCCCCTCTAGTGCCTTCTGCAATAACGTAATGCTGCACTTGCAGCAACGGACAGCTTGCCTCAGGTGGCAATCAGGCAAGTGTTCGCGCGCCGATTGTCTAACTAAGTCCCTGTTTTGGAGTTTCTTTCTGCCTTCCACGGCGGCGACAACGACGGCGCGCCAAATAGGAAACCCTGCATGCAATCGACACCGCTTGCGCTCAGAAACGCTGCGTCCTGCGGATTTTCAACTGATTCGGCTGTGACCAAAATTTCGAACTCTCGCGCGACTGCGATCAATGCACGGACGAGGGCCTGGTTGTCGGGGTCGTTGCTGATGCCGCGAATGAATTGACCGTCGATCTTGGCGGCATCAAACAGGAATTCGCGGAAATGCCGAAAGCTGAAATTGCTTGCGCCGAAATCGTCCAGAGCAAAGGCAATACCACGCTCCTGCAACCTGTCCATCAGGTCGATCACCAGTTCGGGCACCTGCATCGCCGATTTCTCGGATATCTCCAAAATCAGTCGTTCGCCCAGATTGCTATCCCGTTTGAGAAAGCGATCTAGAATACGAGACCAGTGCGAATACCCGATCGAGCGCGCCGACATGTTGATCGACAGCCGGATCTGAGAGTTCCTGACCAGCGTCTGCAACCCCATCTCTAGCGCGATGCAATCCAGCTCACGCCCGATCGGCGTGTTTTCCACCTGAGGCATGAAATCCCGCGCAGGGATGACCCGTCCGGTTTCATCCAAAACGCGGATCAGCCCTTCGTAGAAGGCAATGTTATGAGGGGCCTGTGCTTGCATTACCGGCTGAAAGGCCAGTTTGCATTGTTTGTGCCGCACCGCATCCGAGGCCATCTGCAATACAGATTGATCCCGCCCGGAAACTGCCGAGGTCAAAGGGCTGTCGGGCCCTTCCCCTGACTCTGCAACTGTCTTGTCCCGCATGCGCGCTGATCCCGAATGGCTCTCCGGTCGCAGTGTCGCAGGAAACAGATGAATCTGCGGTTAATGCAGGTGATGATTAGCGCGCAGATTGCCACGCATGGCTGAGGGAGGCCGCTGCTCCGAACACCGCGCCCAATACACCAAGGACCATCATGGAGAACCCGATCAGGACAAGCGCTGATGCTGCCGTTGCGATGGCGGCGAACATGGCCAGAAGCACACCCAGCAGTCCGACTGTGGTTGATACGGTTGTTACTCGGGTCATTCCGGCCTCCGGTCACTGGTTACGTCACGCCTGACGCTCCATATGGACCGATCGGGCCGGATTTCAACCAGAGTGGCGTGGTGTCGCGCCGGGATCAGGCCTGTTTTGCTGCGGAATTAGGCAAGTTTTCGCGAGTCTGCTCGAATCCGGGCGTTCCAAGATCTTCAGGGTGGCGGGCCAGATGCTTTGCCTTGATCTGCTCTGAGCTGTCCCGGCTTCCATCATGGCTATAGCCGGGCGGGGCAAAACAATAGGCTAGGCGTTGTTTCAGCGTCAGCCCCGGTTGGGTCGCATCGTGCCATATGCCGACCCATTCGTGAAAGGCTACGCGCAGCGGGTTGAAGGTGGCGATGTTGTGAACCAGCCCGTAGTCTACGCGGTCGTTCTCTTGCTCGGGGACAAAAGTGCCGAACATCTTGTCCCAGATGATGAAAACGCCAGCATAGTTGCAATCCAGATAGCGCGCGTTGCGGCCGTGATGCGCCCGGTGATGGCTGGGAGTGTTCATCACCGCTTCGAACCAACGGGGCATTTTGCCGATGGCTTCTGTGTGAATCCAAAACTGGTAGATCAGGTTCAGCCCGCCCACGAATAGCACCATCGCCGGGTGAAAGCCCAGCAGGATCAGCGGCGCGCGCACCACCATCATGAAGGTAAACGTATAGGTCCATGTCTGCCGCAGCGCGGTGGTCAGGTTGTAGTGCTGCGAACTGTGGTGGTTCACATGGCTGGCCCAGACCCAGCGGATACGGTGACCGAACCGATGAACCCAGTAATACCGCAGGTCATCCAGCACAAAGCACAGGATGATAATCGGGATCGACGTACCCAGATCGAGCGGCGTGATCCGCCACAGCCACATGAAGAACCCATAGGCGATGAAGCCAAGAAGGAACCCCGACGCAATATTGCCTGCCCCCATGATCAGAGAGGTCACAGCATCGCGAGTCTCATACCGCCCACCACGGCCTTTGACGGCGATCCAGACGAATTCGGCCAGAATGGCGGCGATGAAGAACGGGACGGCCCATTGGACGGCATCGGGAAAGGTGATTTGATCGGTCATGCGGCCTCCATCAAGTTGCGCCAGTGGGGGCGCTCGAGGTCATCCAGATGAATGATGGCTTTGGGTGTGCCGAAATCGTGGAACAGAATCTCGAACCCGTCGGTGCGGTCCAGCAAGTCATAGTCCAGCAGATGCTGCGCTACAGTATCCGCGCCAAAGGACCAGAGGAGACCCGGCCCTTCTTCCGTCCGCACCAGCGCGGCATGGCGATCATGGGCAACAGTTACGTCAATAACTGTGTCTTCCGGGAAGTGCCGAACCCATTGTTCGCGCGCGGTTTCAGGCGACAGAACGCGCCGCTGCGATCTGCCGGTCAGATGCAGCAACAGAGTAACCCCGGCGATCCCGCCGACCACAAGCACCAACAGAATTTCCAGTGGCATTCCATCCTCCTGCGCACAGAGTGCGGATCGGAGGATGGGCTGTCAAAGGTGGCGTTGCGTCAGCTTAGCTGTTGGCCTCGACCAGAGTCGCAATGATCGACTTCGCGCTATCCGAGTTCCATTCGGCATCGCCGATCAGGCGGGCGATTTCATTGCCGTCGGGGTCGATGATGACCGTGATCGGCAAACCGATAACACCCATCTCACGCGCCACGGCTTGTGAGGGGTCCTGATGGCGTGGCAGGTTGTCGATGCCGTTTTCCTCGAAGAACTTCTTGATCCCGGCAGGCGAGTTTCGCCCGGTTGCAAGGGTTAGAACCTCGAACTTGTCGCCTCCGAACTCGTCTTGCAGCTCGGCAATCTGGGGCATTTCCTTGCGGCAGGGCGCGCACCAGGTGGCCCAGAAGTTAAGCAGGACGTATTTGCCCTTGTAATCCGCAAGTGAGGCCGTGCCGCCATCATCTTCCAGTTGGAAGTCAACCGGCGTCACCGGCTTGGGTTCTTTATGCAGGATCAGCCGTTTCAGGCTGTCTTCGCGCAAGGGGCCCAGCGTTTCGGCATCGGTCGCCAAAGCGGCATTTGCACCCAGCGCAAGGGCCATATAAAGGGGGATCAGACGAAATAGGCGCATATCAACTCCGGGTTTTCTTACATGACCGATCAATCCTCGAACCAGATGTGGGGCGGCCGCTTTGCCGCCGGTCCAGACGCGATCATGGAGGCAATCAATGCCTCGATCGGGTTCGATCAGCGGATGGCAGCCCAGGACATCGCAGGCTCGCGCGCCCATGCCGCTATGCTGGCGGCGACAGGCGTTATTAGTGATAGTGACGCGCAGGCCATTCGGGAAGGGCTGCTCACAGTCTTGTCAGAAATCCAGAACGGGGAATTTCAGTTCTCGACCGCGCTGGAAGACATCCACATGAATGTCGAAGCGCGCCTGAAAGAGGTGATCGGTGAACCCGCGGGCCGTCTGCACACGGGTCGGTCGCGTAATGATCAGGTGGCGACCGATTTCAAACTTTGGGTACGTGACCAGTTGGATGCGGCGGAAACCGGTCTTCTGGCCCTGATCCGCGCGCTTTTGGCGCAGGCCGAGGCCGGGGCGGATTGGGTCATGCCCGGCTTTACCCATCTGCAAACCGCGCAGCCTGTGACCTGGGGCCATCACATGATGGCTTATGTCGAGATGTTTGGCCGCGATCTGTCCCGCGTGCGCGATGCCCGCGCGCGCATGAACGAATCCCCCCTCGGGGCCGCCGCGCTGGCCGGGACATCCTTCCCCATCGACCGGCACATGACGGCTGAGGCGCTGGGCTTTGACCGCCCCTCTGCCAATTCACTGGATGCCGTCAGCGACCGCGACTTCGCGTTGGAGTTCCTGTCCGCTGCCTCGATCTGCGCCGTCCACCTGTCGCGCTTTGCCGAAGAGCTGGTGATCTGGTCCTCGGCCCAGTTCCGGTTTGTGACGCTCTCGGATCGGTTCTCGACCGGGTCCTCGATCATGCCGCAGAAGAAAAACCCAGACGCGGCAGAGCTGATCCGCGCCAAAGCCGGCCGCATCTATGGCGCGAACACCGCGCTGATGATGGTGATGAAAGGCCTGCCGCTGGCCTATTCCAAGGACATGCAGGAAGACAAAGAGCAGGTCTTTGACGCCGCCGACAACTGGATGCTGGCTCTGGCGGCGATGGAGGGCATGGTCAAGGACATGACTGCCAACCGCGACAGCCTTGCCGCAGCGGCTGGGTCGGGTTTCTCAACCGCGACCGATTTGGCCGATTGGCTTGTACGGGTTCTGGGTCTGCCGTTCCGCGATGCCCATCATGTCACCGGTTCGCTGGTGGCGATGGCTGAAAACAAGGGCTGCGACCTGCCTGATCTGACCTTGGAAGACATGCAGTCGGTCCATGCGGATATCACCGATGACGTCTATTCTGTTCTTACTGTCCAAAACTCGGTAAACTCGCGCCAATCCTATGGTGGCACCGCCCCCGATCAGGTGCGGGCGCAGGTTGAGCGATGGAAGGCGCTGGTGTGATGACAGTTCTACGCATAGCGGTGATTGTAGCGGCTGGGTTCGCGCTGGCCGGATGTGGCGCGGATGGTGAGCCGGTTCAGCCAACGGCAAGCGTGGGTGTTGGCGTCGGCTCGAGCGGAACGCATGTGGGCGGAGGTATCGGCTTCCGCCGCGGGGGCTTTGGCCTCTATCTGGGCGTTTAATCGCTGATCTCGTTGTAATTCCGGGCAAAACACCCAAGTAGGGTCTGGCACGCCAAGGCGCGGCCCTTCTTTCTAGTACTCAGAGACTGATCTCATGCGAATTTTCGGATTTCTTCTGGCGCTCGTCGCGCTTGCGGCTTGCGAGCCGACCTCCAGCCAACGGCCGGCGCCGCAAAAAGAGCCCAATTCAACCGGAGTCTCAGTGTCCGGCTACGCGCGTGTCGGCGTGTCGAACGATTTTTGAACGCCCTGCAGCGTATCGTTTCAGTGCGAATCCATTGATCCATAGGGCGGTTTTGGTCTAATCGCGCTTCTATGGATCACTTTCTCTACCGCGACGGCGCGCTTTTCGCCGAGGATGTCCCAATCTCCGAAATCGCAGCCGCGGTCGGAACCCCGTTCTATGTCTATTCGACTGCGACCCTGTTGCGGCATTTCAAGCTGTTCGATGACGCGCTTGAAGGCACTGATCACCTTGTCTGCTATGCGATGAAGGCCGCCAGCAATCAGGCGATCCTGAAAACGCTGGCGCAGGCGGGTGCTGGAATGGATGTGGTCTCGGGCGGGGAATACCTGCGCGCTAAGGCCGCCGGTGTGCCGGGCGACAAAATCGTCTTTTCGGGCGTTGGCAAGACGGCGGATGAGATTCGCACAGCGCTGACCGGCGGCATCCGCCAGTTCAACGTCGAATCCGAGCCCGAGATGGAAGTGATCAACGCGGTGGCGACGGAGCTAGGTGTGGTTGCGCCGATCACCGTTCGGGTGAACCCGGATGTGGACGCCAAGACCCATGCCAAAATCGCAACCGGCAAGTCCGAGAACAAGTTCGGCATCCCGATCTCGCGCGCGTCCGAGGTCTATGCGCACGCGGCCGCTCTGCCGGGGTTGGAGGTGATCGGCATCGACGTCCATATCGGCTCGCAACTGACCGAGCTTGAGCCGTTTGAGCTGGCCTACACCAAGGTCGCCGAACTGACTGAGCAGTTGCGTGCAGAGGGCCACAACATCCGCCGCCTCGATCTGGGCGGTGGGCTTGGCATTCCCTACACGCGCTCGAACGACGCGCCGCCTCTGCCGTTGGAATATGGTGCGCTGATCAAGAAAACGCTGGGTCATCTGGGCTGTGAAATCGAAATCGAACCCGGTCGCCTGATCGCGGGCAATGCCGGTCTGATGGTCAGCAAGGTGATCTATGTGAAATCCGGCGAAGGGCGTGATTTCCTCATCCTTGACGGAGCGATGAACGATCTGATCCGCCCGGCCATGTATGAGGCGCATCACGATATCGTTGCGGTACAGGAACCCGCAGCTGGGGTCGAACAACAGCCCTATGACATCGTGGGCCCGGTTTGCGAATCCGGTGATACTTTCGCCAAACAGCGCAACATGCCGCCGCTTGCACCGGGTGATCTGATCGCCTTCCGCAGCGCCGGGGCCTATGGCGCGGTGATGGCCAGCGAATACAACACGCGCCCCCTGATCCCCGAGGTTTTGGTGCATGGGGATCAATTTGCCGTAATTCGTGAACGCCCAAGCTTTGACGAAATCATAAACCGCGATACCATACCTGAGTGGCTCTGACGCGGTAGGCGCGCGGGCCAACTCTGGAGGCCCGCTTTGAGCGACAAACCAAACCTACCCGTTCCCCGTCTGTCCGTGTGGATGACACATGCCGGATTGCTGGCCGAGCAGGTATTGCGCGCGTTTTGGCCGTTTTTCTCGGTTTTGATGGCTGTTTTGGCCGCATTGATGCTGGGTCTGCATGATCTTGTGCGGGTTGAGATCGTGTGGGGTGTAGCTGTCGTGGTTACTATTGCGCTGCTGGTCAGCGCGATCTGGGGGATTCGGCAAATCCACCTGCCTTCACGCGCCGAAGCGCTGGCCCGATTGGATGAAACCCTGCCCGGGCGTCCGATTCAGGCATTGATGGATGATCAGGCGATTGGTGCGGGGGATGCGGATTCGGTTGCCCTCTGGCAGGCGCACAAGGCGCGGATGGCGGACCGCGCGGCGCAAGCGCGCGTTGCCAAACCCGACCTCCGACTGGCGTCGCGTGATCCTTATGCCCTGCGCTACGCGGCTTTGCTCGCGTTGGTGGTCGCGGCCCTGTTCGGTTCTTTCTGGCGGATTGGCTCGGTGGCCGAGATGGCGCCCGGAACGGCGGTGGCAGGGCAAGGGCCGACATGGGAAGGCTGGGTCGAACCCCCACGCTATACCGGACTGCCGACGCTCTATCTGGCCGATCAGACCGGCCCCACGCTGTCGATCCCGCAAGGCAGTCGCGTCACCCTGCGTTTCTATGGCGAGGTCGGCGCGCATAGCCTGACCGAAACAAGCTCTCCCCTCGGTGCCGAGGCCGCGACCGAAACTGAGCAGGATTTCACCGTCGCCCGTTCAGGCCAGATGCGCATTGATGGCCCCGCAGGACGGGATTGGATGGTGGACGTCATTCCCGACACCCCGCCGAGCATTGCGGTTGCTGATAAGGCCGAAGCCGAGGCAGGCGGGCAGATGAAGCTGCCCTTTGCGGCCTCGGATGACTACGGGATCGTCTCCGGTTCGGCGGTGATCGAGTTGGATATGACCTCGGTTGATCGTCGCTATGGTCTGACGGCTGACCCGGAACCGCGCGAGGTGATCGAGGTCGAGTTGCCAATGCCGATCACCGGCGACCGTGCAGATTTCACCGAGGATCTGATTGAGGATTTCTCGCAGCACCCATGGGCGCATCTGCCGGTTCGTATCACGTTGATGGCGCGCGACGCCTCGGATCAGGAAAGCACCTCCGAGCCATATTTGACCGATCTGCCTGCGCGCCGGTTCTTTGATCCCTTGGCGGCTGCGGTGATCGAACAGCGCCGCGATCTGCTCTGGTCGCGGACCAACGCACCGCGAGTGGCTCAGGTGCTGCGGGCGATCTCACACCGGCCCGAGGAATTGTTTCGCTCCGACACCGCCTATCTGCGGCTGCGGGTCACGCTGCGGCGGTTGGAAACCTTCAACGACTACGGTTTGAAGGACAAGCAACAGGCCGAGATCGCGCAGGCCCTTTGGGATCTGGCGGTTTTGATCGAAGACGGCACTCTGGCAGACGCGCTGGAGCGGATGCGCCGGGCGCAGGAGCGCCTCACTGAGGCGATGCAAAACGGGGCCAGCGATGAGGAAATCGCCGAGCTGATGCAGGAACTGCGCGAGGCCACGCAGGACTACCTGAACCAGTTGCAGCGTCTTGCGCAGGAAAACGGCGACAGTGATGAGCGCCAGTCCGGTCAGAACGGCGAAAGCATGCAGATGACGCAGGACGATCTTCAGGCCATGATGGATCGCATTCAGGAATTGATGGAACAGGGCCGCATGGCCGAGGCGCAGCAGGCGCTGGAAGAGTTCCAACAGATGATGGAGAACATGCGTGTCACCCAAGGCCAAGGGCAGGGTGGTCAATCCGAAGGGCAGCAGGCCATGGAAGGCTTGGCCGAGACCCTGCGTGAACAGCAAGGTCTGAGCGATCAGGCGTTCCGCGATCTGCAGGAACAGTTCAACCCCGGCGCTCAGGCAGGCGAGAACCAAGGAAATGAAGGCCGAAATGGCGGTCAGGGCCGCGGCGAAAGCCACGAGGGTCAAGGCGGTCAGGGTCAAGGTTCGGATCAGGCGGGCGAAGGCCAACCGGGTGAGGGGTCTTTGGCGGATCGGCAGCAGGCCCTGCGGCAAGAACTGAACCGACAGCAACAGGGTTTGCCCGGTGCAGGCACCCCCGAAGGCGACGCGGCGCGCGATGCGTTGGGCCGCGCAGAAGGTGCCATGGAAGAGGCGGAGGAGGCGCTGCGCGGCAATGATTTGGCCGAAGCGATCGACCGTCAGTCCGAAGCGATGGAGGCCCTACGCGAAGGCATGCGGTCCTTGGGTGAGGCCATGGCGCAGAACCAACAGAACCAATCCGGACAAGGTACCGAGGAAGGTGAGGCGCAAGCCAACAGCCGTGATCCGCTTGGCCGCAATCCCGGTGCGGCCGGGTCGATTTCAACCGATGACAACCTGTTGCAGGGTGAAGACGTTTACCGCCGCGCGCGTGAGTTGCTGGACGAAATCCGCCGTCGGACCGGTGAAACGGACCGGCCCGAGATCGAGCTGGAATACCTCAAGCGTCTGTTGGAACGGTTCTGAGCCGCTATATCGTTTCGGCTTAAACCTGAGACAAGAATACCCTGTCACGCTTTCAGCGTTATCGGGACATTCGTGTCACTTGATGACTAAGGTAAAACTCGAAACGCTCTATTCCTGCGGCGCGCCTGCCCCGGCCTGCGTCTCAAGCCAGATACGGGCCTGATCAATCAAAGAGACGTAGGAGTCCAGCACCGGATCGGCTTGCGGTACGGCCTCACTGATCTGTTGCGCATTGCCATAGATCAGATACAGGATCACGCCGATGATCAGCATCACGGCAAAGCCGCGCACAAAGCCGCGGGATTGCTTGGCCGGGGGCGTGTCGTCGCCCTCATCGCTCAACATGCCTGAATTGATGGTCTCAACGTCAGGAAGCGCATCCTTTTGGCCGGCATCCTCGGCGGTCTCGGTCGCAGTCGGGCGCTTGATCTGAAACTCGGGTTCGACAGAATCCTCTAGCGCCAGATCGGGTTGCGTCTCAAGGCTGCTGCCTTCTTGAGAGCGCAGCTCCGCCTCACGCGCGGCCTCTTCCTTCAGAATGCTCGCAACGGCCGGATCGACATTGCCGGTTTTGCCGGTATCGGACGGCGCCTCATCAACAACTTCGACTTCTGTGTCGGGTTCAGGGGTCGGCTCTGGCTTAGCGTCCGGCTCGGCGGTGGCATCAGGCGCCTCAGTAACGGGTGCTGCGTCTTCGGGGTGCTTGGGCTGAAACCACGTCTGGTCACAGGCGGAGCACTGCACATCGCGCCCCTCTTCGGGGATCACCTCGTCCGGCACTTCGTACTGAGCGCCGCAATTCGGACATGTAAGTCTCATACTGCCTCCCCGGCCTGACGTTCGGCCCGATAGTAGTTTTTTCAGGGATGATATTCCGTTAAGACCCAACAGCAAAGGGCGTTTTCGGTTTCATGGGGCAAGTGTCGCCAATTGGACCCGGTGCAGGCATTGAAACCGCAGGCAAGCTCGGGCAAGAAGATCGGCAAAAGAACTGGGGACACCTGTGATCGAGCTGGAAAATGTCAGCTATACCTATGGCGACGGCGCATTGCTGAGCGATGTCTCAGTCAAATTGCAGCCCGGCTCGTTCCATTTCCTGACCGGACCTTCGGGCGCAGGCAAAACCACGTTGCTGAAGCTGTGCTATGGCGCGTTGTTGCCGACCTCGGGTCGGCTGAGCGTGTTTGACGAAGATATCGCGCGTCTGGATCGGGATCAGATGGCCCTGCTGCGGCGTCGGGTCGGTGTTGTGCATCAGGATTGCCAGTTTCTGGATCACATGACACTGGCTGAAAACGTAGCCCTGCCTCTGATGGTGTCGGGCCGTGCCGAGTCGGAAGAGCAGGACAACCTGACTGAGCTTTTGTCCTGGGTCGGGTTGGGTGCACGGTTGGACGCGCATCCGCCTGAACTGTCGGGCGGCGAACGGCAGCGCGCGGCTTTGGCCCGAGCCGTAATCCTGTCGCCCGACGTAGTGCTGGCAGATGAACCCACTGGCAACGTGGATTGGGAGATGTCGCAACGGCTGCTGCGTCTTCTGATCGAGCTGAACCGCATGGGCAAGACCGTCCTGATCGCTACCCACGACCTGAGCTTGATCCGGGCGGCCAAAAGCCAGGTTCAGGCCCGCGTGTTGCGTATCTCGCAGCGCAAACTGAATCTGGCCGGAGCGGACCTATGAGCAATGGCGACATCCGCAACCTGTTGCGCCGAGATACGCGCGCGGACCGCGTTGTCCCTCCGACCGGGTACACCGCGCATCTGACCCTATTTGTTTCGGGCGCAATGGCGTTTCTGGCGGTGTTTGCACTGGCGCTTTCGCTGGCCTCTGGCCGGATTGCAGACCGTTGGGCCTCGGAATTGGCGGGGGCTGCCACCTTGCGCATCAACGCCCCGGCCGAGCAGATGGCGGCACAGACGGAAACCGCCCTGACCGTTCTTGGCCAGACACCCGGCGTCGCCTCGGCCCGCGCGCTGACGGCCGAGGAACAAGCCGCGCTGCTGTCACCATGGTTCGGGCCGGACTTGCCGATTGAAACGCTACCTATCCCGCAACTGATTGAAATTGTTGAAGGTGAGCCGGGTCTGGACACGGCGGGTCTCCGCCTGCGATTGGGCGCCGAAGTACCCGGAGCGGTTCTGGATGACCACACCCGCTGGCGCGAGCCCTTAGTGGATGCGGCGATGTCCCTGCGACGGCTGGGCTGGGTCTCGATCCTGCTGATCGGTGGTGCAACTGCGGCGATGATCACGCTGGCGGCCAATGCCTCGCTTGCTGCGAATGCCAGTATCATCGCAGTGCTGCGGCAGGTGGGCGCGCGGGATCGGTTCATCGCGGGCGCATTTGTCCGCCGCTTTACCTACCGCGCCTTCTTCGGCGCATTTGTCGGGACGATATTGGGGATGACAGGTGTTCTGCTCTTGCCCGACCCCTCGGACGAGGGCGGATTTCTGACCGGAGTAGGGTTTCAGGGGCTTGGCTGGGTGTTGCCCTTGCTGATCCCCGTTCTGGGCGCTGTGGTTGCCTTCTTCGCCACCTGGACCGCCGCCCGCCGCAAGTTGAAGGAGCTTTCCTGATGTCACAGGGCTTTCAATGGATCCGTTCCCTGATCTTCATGATTGTGATTTACGTTTGGATGTTGATCCTTGGAATCGCCTATCTGCCATACGCGATCTTCACGAAACAGGGCGCATTGCGCGCATGCAAAACTTACGCGCGCAGCACGATGTGGTTGGCAGGATGGATGGTCGGCATAAGGTGCGAGGTGCGTGGCACGGTACCAACCGGCGAGGTCGTCATCGGGGCCAAGCACCAGTCTTTCCTTGATATCATCATGATCTTCGACGCCATCCCGCATGGTAAATTCATCATGAAACGAGAGCTTCTCTGGACCCCAGTCATCGGAATGTATGCGCGTCGTTTGGGCTGCATCCCGGTCAATCGCGGCAAGAAGGGTGCGGCAGTGGCCAAGATGGTCAAAGACGTCGCCAAGGAATTCGCCGAACCCGGCCAACTGGTGATTTACCCTCAGGGCACCCGCGTCGCCCCCGGTCTGTCCAAGCCCTATAAGGTTGGCACGGCGATCCTGTACAACGGGCTGGGCTTTCCCTGTGTGCCGGTTGCAACCAATGCCGGCGTGTTCTGGCCGCGCAGTGGTATCTTGCGCAAACCCGGGTTGGCGGTTGTCGATTTCCTCGACCCGATAGAACCGGGTGTCGAACGGGACGCGTTTCTGAGCCGTTTGGAAGATGTGATCGAGACACGCTCAGACGCTTTGATGAAAGAAGTGGGGTTTGATCCGGATGGAGTTCATTGAAGACATACCGAGCCTAGAGGCACTCTATGGCACGCCCGCTGCGCCGTCATTGCGTAAGGTCGCGCACAGCCTGAAGCCGCTCTACAGGCAATGGATCATGGCCTCGCGCCTATGTATTCTAAGTACCGTTGGCCCCGAAGGCGTCGATGGCAGCCCGCGCGGGGACGATGGGCCCGTTGTTTTGGAGCTTGATCCCAACACGCTGGCAATGCCGGATTGGCGGGGGAACAATCGTCTGGATTCGTTGCGCAACATTGTTCGTGACCCGAGAGTCTCGCTGATGTTCATCGTGCCTGGCTCCAACACTGTGGTCCGCCTGAACGGGACGGCACGGGTATCCGCGGATCAAGGGTTGAGGGCCCGGTTCGGAAAACAAGGCAAGCAACCGGCCACCGTGATTGTTATCCAGATTGCCGAGATTTACACCCAATGCGCCCGGGCCTTGATGCGGGCTGGTACATGGACCAGCGGCGATCAAAGCGAAGGATTGCCCACGGTTGGCGAGATCCTTGCAGAAGCCTCATCCGGTGAGGAAGGCGGCGCGCAATACGACTCCCAATGGGGCGCGCGCGCCGCAAAGACGATGTGGTAGGCACGGCTCCTAGATAGCCTCTGCGCCAATTCTGGCGACCTTTGATATCCAGCGATCGACGCTTCCCGGCTTTGGCTCACTGGCCCCTGCGAAATATGTAAACCGCGTTGGCTTGAAGCCGACGAAGCCGAGTATCTGATCGCGGACTTGCCGGATCAATGCTTGACGGTAGATCAGGCGCATGAACCAGCCAGGTGTGTCCGAGGTCAGGATGACGCGTGCGGTGCGGCCGGTCAGCATCGGGGCCGGAAAGCCCAGCTTGGTGGTGTTTCGGGTATCGAAGGTTCGTCCCGGGATGAACATGCGATCGATCAGGCCTTTAAGCTTTGCGGGCAGGCCACCCCACCACATAGGCGCGGTCATAACGAGATGGTCGCTCCATTCGAAATCTTGCAACAGCTTCTCAAGCTCGGGTTCGAGGGGTTTGAACTCGTGATAGTTGCCCTGCCCAAAATCGAGATCGAACTGAAGGTCGCTCAGATGGATCAGGCGGACGTCATGACCGTTCTGGCGCGCAGCGTCGCCGTAGGTTTTCGCAAAAGTACGGGACAGGCTGCTTTCGGCGGGGTGCCCGTCGAGGATCAGGATTTTCTTGGCGTGCATGGGATGTCTCCTAAAAATGACCGTGGTCAGTTTATTAGGTATAAAAATGACCATGGTCAATATAAAATTTGACCGCGGTCAAAAAACATGCAATCTGACCTCATGCAAAAGACAGTCCAGAAACGCACGTTGAAAACCCGCGCCCGCCTGATGGCGGTGTCGGAAGAGTTGATACAGAAAAGCGGGTATGAGGGCCTTCGGGTGGAAGAGGTGGTGCAAACGGCCGGTGTCGCCAAGGGCACCTTCTTCGCGCATTTCCGCGACAAGGACGCGTTAATGGAGATCCTGATCGCGGACAGATTGAATGCGTGTCTGGATCAGGCCGAGGCAGGGCCATCACCCAAAACCGTCAGGCAGCTCATCGCAGCTTTGGAACCGGTCCACAGCTTCATGATGTCCGAGCGGTATGTCTTTGATCTACTGATCCGGTATTCCGGCGCAACCGCCATCGCGGATGTTGGGCCGATCGCCTATTGCTTTGAGCGGTATTTCCGGGTGGTGATGATGTGGTTGGACGCATTCGAGATGCGCAAGGATTTGCCGTCCGAACTATTGGCCGAAGGTGTGCAGGCCTTTGCGATTCAGGCCATGTCTCTCAGGTTCTGTGCGTTGCACTCGGCAACAACGTTCACCGACAGGCTTGAAACTTACCTGAATGCCTGGTTGACCCCGGCAAGCTGATCGCTGCCGGAGTCAGAGAGCTTTAGCTGTGAATTGGGCCGTCACCACAGGCCAGAGCGGCCTCGCGCACGGCTTCCGAATAGGTCGGGTGGGCGTGGCAGGTCAGCGCCAGATCTTCGGCTGACGCGCCGAATTCCATCGCGACGCAAACTTCGTGGATCAGATCACCAGCAGCGGGGCCAATGATATGCGCGCCCAGAATCCGGTCGGTTTCCTTATCGGCCAGGATCTTGACGAATCCGTCTGAGGCAAAGTTGGCCTTGGCGCGGCCATTGCCCATGAACATGAACTTGCCGACCTTGTAGGCGCGGCCCTGTTCTTTCAGGGTCGCCTCTGTTTCACCCACATTGGCAACCTCGGGCCAGGTGTAGATCACGCCTGGGATGACGCCGTAGTTCACGTGGCCGTGCTTGCCGGCCACCTGCTCGGCGGCGGCCATACCTTCGTCTTCGGCCTTGTGCGCCAGCATCGGGCCTTCGGTGACGTCTCCAATCGCGTAGATGCCCGGCACGTTGGTCTGCCAGTCCGCGCCGACCTTGATCTGACCGCGCGGCGTCATCTCGACACCCATCGCATCCAGCCCCAATCCGTCCGAGTATGGCTTGCGACCGGTGGCGACCAGGACGGTATCGGCTTCGATCACATGTTCACTGTCATCCTTGAGCAGCTTGTAGGTGACTTTCGCTTTGGTTTTTGACGCTTCGGTCTTTTGCACCGCCGCACCCATCACGAAGTTCAGACCCTGCTTCTTGAGGATCCGCTGGAAGGTCTTCTGCACCTCGGGGTCCATGCCCGGGGTGATTTCCTTGAGGAACTCGATCACCGTCACTTCAGCACCCAGACGGCTGTAGACCGAGCCCAGTTCCAGACCGATCACACCGGCACCAATCACCACCATCTTTTTCGGGATCTTGCCCAGCGACAGCGCGCCGGTTGAGGTTACAACGACCTTCTCGTCAACCTCAACGCCCGGCAGGGCCGAAGGCTCGGAGCCCGATGCGATGATGATGTTCTTGGTGTCATGAACCTCATCACCCACCTTGACCTTGCCGGCAGCGGGGATCGACCCCCAGCCCTTCAGCCAGTCGATCTTGTTCTTCTTGAAGAGGAACTCGATGCCCTTTGTGTTGCCCTCGATCACCTCTTCCTTGTAGGCCTGCATCTGTTTCCAGTCGACGGACGGAGATTTACCCTTCAGGCCCATCTTGGCAAAGTTATGCTCGGCCTCGTGCAGTTGATGAGAGGCATGCAACAGCGCCTTCGACGGGATGCAGCCCACGTTCAGGCAGGTGCCTCCCAGCGTCTCACGCCCTTCGACAACGGCGGTTTTCAGACCCAGCTGGGCGCAGCGGATGGCACAGACATAGCCGCCGGGACCGGCTCCGATTACGATGACGTCATAGCTGGACATTGAGGGCACTCCTTGGTGTGTCTTGGCCGCATCCTGGTGCGGCGTACTAAGCTATAGGGCTAGCAGGTAAAGATAGATCGTCGCAAGAAACCCAGCCATCCACACGATCGTGCGCAGGAAGGGAACCGGGATTGCGAAGGCGTAGATCGGAACGAAAACCACACGCGCGATCAGAAAAATCTGCGCGGCCAGCAGCGATCCGGAGGT
Organism: Ruegeria sp. BG3; assembly: GCF_056538485.1. NCBI lineage: Bacteria > Pseudomonadati > Pseudomonadota > Alphaproteobacteria > Rhodobacterales > Roseobacteraceae > Ruegeria > Ruegeria sp. BG3. Next base: position 97,052 of record NZ_JBQFTE010000010.1, read on the forward strand.
GAAGGCCTCCTTGGCGGACAGTATCAGAACGGCGGGGGCAAACAGGGCCATGGCGACGACCGAATTGGTCAGAGCCCGCTCGACCCGGCCCGCAACGCCGGTCAGGTCAGGCATGTCGTCCCGTGCGCCACCCAATGTCATCAACCCGACCTGCGACATGGCTGTCAGCACATTCAACAAAACCACTACGACGATCAGAAGGCCGTACAGGGCAAGAATGGAAAGTTCGGAAGACATGACGAGTATCCTTTTTCAACCAGAGTCCGTTTGTCGGTTAGCATTCTCTGACATCAATAGCAGGCGCGCTTCACGTGTATTTGCGGGGCTGTGTACAGGGCGGCCCCGCACACAGCAGAGTTTTTACGGTAAGACCGGGTCCAGAAGTTTCACCTGGATATGGGCGACCCCACCGCGTTCTAGATGCATGGCCAGCTCTTCCGAATCGAAGAAAGCGCGGGCTTTTTGTATGTCATCCACTTCGAACATGGCGATGGCGTGATCCTTTTGATCTGGGTCACGCCAGACATACAGGTCGTGAATACCGGCTGCCTGGCGCATCGCGATGTCTTCTCGAAACACCTTCAGCCAGGCATCAAAGTCGGCAACATCGGCTTGCCACAGAACATGCGTTGCCATGATTACAGATCCATCAGTAGGCGGCGCGGGTCTTCCAGCGCCTCTTTCACGCGGACAAGGAAGGTCACCGCGCCTTTGCCGTCAACGATCCGGTGGTCATAAGACAGCGCCAGATACATCATCGGACGGATCACAACCTGACCGTTGATCGCCATCGGGCGGTCCTGAATCTTGTGCATGCCCAGAATACCCGATTGCGGGGGGTTCAGGATCGGCGAAGACATCAGCGAGCCATAGACGCCACCGTTCGAGATGGTGAAGGTGCCGCCTTGCATCTCGGCCATGCTCAGCTTGCCGTCACGGGCGCGTTTGCCTTTCTCGGCGATGGCCTTTTCGATCGCTGCAAAAGACATCGAGTCTGCATCGCGGATGACCGGAACAACCAGACCTGTGGGTGTACCGGCGGCGACACCCATGTGGACGAAGTTCTTGTAGACGATGTCGGTGCCGTCGATCTCGGCATTCACCTCGGGCACTTCTTTCAGCGCATGGCAGCAGGCCTTGGTGAAGAAGGACATAAAGCCCAGACGCACGCCGTGCTTCTTTTCGAACTGGTCCTTGTACTGGCTGCGCAGGGCCATCACCTCGGTCATGTCCACCTCGTTATAGGTGGTCAGCATGGCGGCGGTGTTCTGGCTGTCTTTCAGTCGCTTGGCGATGGTCTGGCGCAGGCGGGTCATCTTGACCCGCTCTTCGCGCGCGGCGTCATCAGCAGCCACAGGTGCGCGCGGCGCAGGGGCCGGAGCCGGAGCGGCGGCGGGCGCAGGTGCAGCAGCCGTTGCCACGGCGCGGGCCACGTCTTCTTTCATGATGCGGCCATCACGTCCGGTGCCAGAGACTTGAGCGGCGGACAGACCGGCCTCGGCCATGGCTTTCTCTGCCGACGGAGCGTTGGCGACATCCTTGCCGGTTGCTGCTGCGACCGGGGCTGCGGCGGCGGCAGGGGCGGGTGCAGGGGCTGCGGCCGCGCCGGAGCCCGAGATCACGGCCAGTTTGGCCGAGGCGTCCACGGTTGTGCCTTCGGGCGCAACGATTTCCGCCAGAACACCAGCAGCAGGGGCGGGAACTTCGACCGAGACCTTGTCCGTTTCCAGCTCACACAGCATCTCGTCCTGCGCGACCGCGTCACCAACCTGTTTGAACCACGTCGAGACGGTGGCTTCGGTGACCGATTCACCCAGCGTGGGCACCATCACATCGACACTTCCACCCGACGCTGCCGGGGCGGCCGCAGGGGCGGGCGCTGCTACGGCCGGAGCAGGGGCTGCGCCTTCGCCTGCGGCAATGGTTGCCAGCAGGGCGTCGACGCCAACGGTTTCACCTTCGGCGGCGACGATCTCGCCCATAACGCCAGCGGCGGGGGCGGGGACTTCGACCGTCACCTTATCGGTTTCAAGCTCACAGAGCATCTCATCCACGGCGACGGCATCACCAGGTTTCTTGAACCAGGTCGCAACCGTGGCTTCGGTAACAGACTCGCCTAGCGTGGGAACACGAACTTCAATGGTCATCGTTTACTTTCCTTCGAGGCTCAGCGCTTCGTTCACGAGCGCTTCTTGTTGAGCTTTGTGTTGGCTGGCCAGACCCGTCGCAGGCGAGGCCGAGGTTGCGCGGCCGACATAGAGCGGCCGTGTATGTTTGGCGCCGATACGGGTCAGCACCCATTCGATATTTGGCTCAATGAAGGTCCAGGCACCTTGGTTTTTAGGCTCTTCCTGGCACCAGACGATCTCAGCCCCTTTGAAACGCTCAAGCTCGTTGATCAGCGAGTGCGCCGGGAACGGGTAATACTGTTCGATCCGCATCAGGTAGACGTCGTCGATACCACGGGCGTCGCGTTCCTCCAGCAGGTCGTAATAGACCTTGCCGGAACACAGAACCACGCGCTTGATCTTGTCGTCCGCGGCCAGCTTGGTGTCCGAGTTGCCCTGTTGCGCATCGTCCCACAGCACCCGGTGGAAGCTGGAGCCAGTGGTAAAATCCTCGGCCGTGCTGACCGCCAGCTTGTGGCGCAGCAGCGATTTCGGGGTCACCAGGATCAGCGGTTTACGGAAGGTGCGGTGCAGCTGGCGGCGCAGGATGTGGAAATAGTTCGCCGGTGTCGTGCAGTTCGCCACGATCCAGTTGTCCTGACCACACATCTGCAGGAACCGCTCCAAACGCGCTGAGCTGTGTTCGGGGCCTTGCCCCTCGAACCCGTGCGGCAGCAGCGTCACCAGACCCGACATCCGCAACCATTTGCTTTCGCCCGAGCTGATGAACTGGTCGAACATGATCTGCGCCCCGTTGGCAAAGTCACCAAACTGCGCTTCCCACAGGACCAGAGCGTTGGGTTCGGCCAGCGAGTAGCCGTATTCAAAACCCAGAACCGCATATTCAGACAGCATCGAGTCGATCACTTCGTAGTGCGACTGACCCTCGCGGATGTTGTTCAGCGGATAAAACCGCTCTTCCGTTTCCTGATGGACAAAGCCCGAGTGACGTTGACTGAACGTCCCGCGCGTCGCGTCCTGACCGGACAGTCGAACCGGAAAGCCCTCGGTCAGCAACGAGCCAAAGGCCAGCGCTTCACCTGTGGCCCAGTCAAAGCCCTTGCCACTGTCGAACATCTGTTTTTTGTGGTCCAGCAGACGCGCAACGGTTTTGTGTACCGCAATATCCGCAGGGGCGTGGGTCAGCGCGTTGCCGATCTCGGCCAGAGTCGCCGGGGCGATGGCGGTTTCGCCGCGCACATAGTCCTCTTTGTTCTTGTCCAGATGCGACCAGCGCCCATCCAGCCAGTCGGCCTTGTTGGGTTTATAGTCTTTGCCGGCCTCGAACTCATCATTCAGATGGGCCTGGAAGGCGGCTTTCATATCCTCGATCTCACCTTCGGGGATAAGCCCATCTTTGACCAGACGTTCGGTGTAGAGCGACAGAGTGGTCTTATGCGTCTTGATCTTCTTGTACATGATCGGGTTGGTGAACATGGGCTCATCGCCCTCGTTGTGACCAAACCTGCGGTAGCAGAAGATGTCGATGACCACGTCCTTGTGGAACTTCTGGCGGAACTCGGTCGCGACCTTGGCGGCGTGAACAACCGCCTCGGGGTCGTCGCCGTTGACGTGGAAGATCGGCGCTTCGACCATCAGCGCGATATCCGTGGGATACGGGCTGGAGCGCGAGAAGTGCGGCGCCGTTGTGAAGCCGATCTGGTTGTTCACGACGATATGCATGGTGCCGCCTGTCTTGTGGCCCTTGAGGCCGGACAGACCAAACCCTTCGGCGACCACACCCTGACCGGCAAAGGCCGCGTCACCGTGCAGCAGGATGCCCATAACCTTGGTGCGGTCGGTGTCGTTCAACTGATCCTGTTTGGCGCGGACCTTCCCAAGAACCACCGGGTTCACCGCTTCTAGGTGCGAGGGGTTGGCAGTAAGCGACAGGTGGACGCTGTTGCCGTCAAACTCACGGTCGCTGGAGGCACCGAGATGATATTTCACGTCGCCAGAGCCATCCACATCTTCAGGCTTAAAGCTGCCGCCCTGGAACTCATTGAAAATCGCGCGGTAGGGCTTGCCCATAACGTTGGCTAGAATATTCAGGCGGCCTCTGTGCGGCATGCCGATGACAATGTCGCTGACGCCCAGAGCACCACCGCGTTTGATAATCTGCTCCATCGCCGGGATCAGGCTTTCACCACCATCCAGACCGAACCGTTTGGTCCCCATGTATTTGACATGCAGGAATTTCTCGAAACCCTCGGCCTCGACCATCTTGTTCAGGATCGCCTTACGGCCTTCCTTGGTAAAGGCGATTTCCTTGCCGTAACCTTCGATCCGCTCCTTCAGCCACGCGGCTTGTTCCGGGTCTGAGATATGCATGTATTGCAGCGCGAAGGTGCCGCAATAGGTCCGTTTCACGATCTCGACGATCTGCCGCATCGAGGCCATCTGCAGGCCCAGAACATTGTCGATAAAGATCGGCCGGTCCATGTCGGCCTCGGTAAAGCCATAGGTCTTCGGATCGAGTTCCGGGTGTGTGCTGGCCGCGCGCATACCCAGCGGATCCAGATCGGCGGCCAGATGGCCCCGGATCCGGTAGGCCCGGATCAGCATCAGCGCTCGCAAGCTGTCCAGCACGGCGCGCTTGATCTGGTCATCGCTGACCTCTACGCCCTTGTCTGCGGCCTTTTCCTCGATCTTCTTGCCCGCCGCCTTGGCATCGATCTCGGCCCACTCACCGGTCAGCGCCCCGGTCAGATCATCCGCAGGCATCGGCGGCCAGTCGGTCCGCGCCCAGGATGGCCCCTCGGCCTCGCGCTGAACATCCGGAGAAGCGTCACCCATTGCCTTGAAAAACTCGTCCCAAGCGGCATCCACCGCCCCGGGGTTCTTCGTGTATTGGGCATAGAGCTGCTCCAGATACTCGGCATTGTGGCCTTGCATAAAGCTAGAGGCATGGAACGCGGAATTGGGCGTGTGTTCGGTCATTGGGCTACCTCATATGGGTTGGGACCGTATTGGTTGGTGCCTGGTTGAGACGGGCGGGTCAGCCACCACAGAACCAGGAGGGGCGACACAAACAAAACAAGCAGTGTCGGAATGACGATCAGCAGAGTGGCACGTGTGAACAGAATGTCCAGATTGCCGCCATGCTGGAAACTCGAGGCAAGGCCGATGCCGAAGATCAGAACCGCGAAGGCCCCGAGGATCAGCAGGATCGGCAACAGAGCGTAAAGCCCGCTGCGCCCGGAATCGTGCATCCGCCGCCATGCGACGGCCAGATGCGGGAAGAACGCAATCAGGCTGACGATGCTTTGCACCGGTTGACGGGACGTGGCGGTTACGGATTTCACGCCATCCCCCTCGGTCACGGAGACCTGAGTGAAGAACTGCGCATCAATGATCCCGGCGATGATGCTCCAGATCACGATGAACAGGAAAAAAAACCAGTATTCGGGCCGTGAGGCGCGACCCGAGAAAGTGAAGAATTTGGAGAAACAAGTGCGGATCGCGTCAGAGAAGGTCATGGCAGTCAATTCACCCCCTTGCGTCGCCACATGAAAAAGAAACGATCAGCGCACGCTCCCTTCCGCGATTGGCTGAGAAAACGGCCCGTTCGCTGCCTATCAAATCGCAAACATAACCAACGCGCCGCACTATTTCATCCTTGGTGGATTCTTTGTTTGCGCGAAAGCGGAACTGGTATTTTTTGCTGCCCGAGAGCTCGAGGTCAAAAAAACCTTTAGCCTTGGCAACGTTGTGTATGCCGCAAGCCTCGTCCTGAATAAACTGACCCTCGCTGGACCAGCCAATACGAACTTCGCATTCCATTGCTTTGGCTTGCCCAGCGGTAGAAAATACGAACATCGCAGTCGCGAACAAAGACCACAGCCAAGCTAAAGATGAGAAGGATGGACGCAACGCGCCCACCCTTTTTTCGGGCGCCGCCCTTAGAGCGTATGCCCGGCAGTTGATCATTTACCCAATCGCTTCCAGCACGGCCTCACCCAGCGTTGCCGGGCTTTCTGCCACAACGATACCGGCCGAGCGCATGGCTTCGATCTTGTCCTCGGCACCGCCTTTGCCGCCGGCGACGATCGCGCCCGCGTGGCCCATTCGGCGGCCCGGAGGGGCGGTGCGGCCTGCGATGAAACCGGCAACCGGCTTTTTGCGGCCCTTCTTGGCCTCATCCGCCAGGAACTGTGCAGCTTCTTCTTCGGCCGATCCACCGATCTCTCCGATCATGATGATCGAATGGGTCTCGTCGTCCGCCAGGAACCATTCCAGCACGTCGATATGCTCGGTGCCTTTGATCGGGTCGCCGCCGATACCAACGCAGGTGGACTGGCCCAGACCCACATCGGTGGTCTGCTTAACGGCCTCATAGGTCAGAGTTCCCGAGCGGGACACAACGCCGACCGAGCCGCGCTTGTGGATGTGGCCGGGCATGATGCCGATCTTGCAGGCGTCAGGTGTGATGACACCGGGGCAGTTCGGGCCGATGAGGCGCGATTTCGAGCCTTCCAGTGCGCGCTTCACCTTCATCATGTCCAGAACCGGAATGCCTTCGGTGATGCAGACGATCACTTCCATCTCGGCGTCAATTGCTTCGAGGATCGAGTCAGCCGCGAAGGGCGGCGGCACGTAGATCACCGAGGCATTGGCTTCGGTCACGTGCTTGGCTTCGTGGACCGAGTTGAACACGGGCAGGCCCAGATGCTCCATGCCGCCTTTGCCAGGGGTCACGCCGCCGACCATCTTGGTGCCATAAGCAATGGCCTGTTCAGAGTGGAATGTGCCCTGCGAGCCAGTAAAGCCCTGACAGATCACTTTGGTATTTTCGTCGATGAGGACTGCCATCTGGCGTTCTCCTATTTTAGGCGGGCCAAAGCCTGCCAGAATTCTTCGGAAAAGTGGGGCGAAACCCACTCCACGGAATTGGGCTTAGCCTTTCACGGCTTTCACGATCTTCTCGGCACCGTCTTTCAGGTTGTCTGCCGCGATTACATCCAGGCCAGAGGTGTTGATGATCTCTTTGCCCTTCTCGACATTGGTGCCTTCCAGACGTACGACCAGCGGAACCTGCAGGCCGACCTCTTTCACCGCGGCAACAACGCCCTCTGCGATGACGTCACAGCGCATGATGCCGCCGAAGATGTTGACCAGAATGCCTTTGACGTTCGGGTCCGAGGTGATGATCTTGAACGCCTCTGTTACTTTCTCTTTGGTCGCACCGCCGCCCACGTCGAGGAAGTTGGCAGGCTCGGCACCGTAGAGCTTGATGATGTCCATCGTTGCCATCGCCAGACCAGCACCATTGACCATGCAGCCGATCTCACCGTCCAGCGCGATGTAGTTCAGATCGTACTTGGAGGCTTCGAGTTCCTTGGGGTCTTCCTCGGTCTCGTCGCGCAGCTCCGCGATGTCGGGGTGGCGGTAAACCGCGTTGCCGTCAAAGCCCAGCTTGGCGTCCAGTACTTTGAGCTCGCCGCTGTCTGAGACGATCAGCGGGTTAATCTCCAGCATCTCCATGTCCTTCTCGACGAAGGCTTTGTAGAGGATGCCCATCAGGCGCACACATTGCTTGACCTGAGCGCCTTCCAGACCCAGCGAGAACGCGATGCGGCGGCCGTGATAGGCCTGATAACCGGTCACAGGGTCCACCGAGAAGGAGAGGATTTTTTCGGGCGTGGACGCGGCCACTTCTTCGATATCCATGCCACCTTCGGTCGAGCAGACAAAAGAGATGCGGCTGGTCTGGCGATCTACCAGGAGCGCCAGGTACAGTTCACTCTCGATGCCGGAACCTGCTTCGATATAGATGCGGTTGACCTGCTTGCCCGCGGGGCCGGTCTGGTGAGTGACCAGAGTGCGGCCCAGCATCTTCTTTGCTTCCTCGGCCGCTTCTTCCACCGACTTGGTCAGACGGACACCGCCCTTTTCACCTGCGTCGGCCTCTTTGAAGCTGCCCTTGCCGCGCCCACCTGCGTGGATCTGCGCCTTCACAACCCACAGAGGGCCGTCCAGTTCACCGGCTGCGGTTTTGGCTTCCTCGGCGCGCAGAACCGCGCGACCGTCGGAGACCGGAGCGCCATAGCTGCGAAGAAGCGCCTTGGCTTGGTATTCGTGAATATTCATCGAAATTGTCCCGTCTGACTACGATTACACCGATATAGAGGTGTCTAGGACGCAATTATAAAGGCTTTTTTGATCGTAGGGCGATTTTTAGTGAAGATTTTTCCTATTTGTGATCACAGTTTTTTAGGGTGTGATCACAACATGAAAGAATCTAAGAATCACTATCAGAAGCGCAAAAAAGGATAGCTTCGTGCGTTCTGAACTACTTCGGATACAGTTCCCTCAAAGAACAACTGGAAAATCGTGCCTCCACGTGTTTTCGATCATCGTCACACAATACGCTAAAAGATGCTTGCTTGGCTTTCGTGGCATAGTCTTCAAATGTTGAATGTCCGACACCAAAACTACGGGCGCTTTCCTTGAGAACTTCGATCGTTTCGCCTTTGCGCGGCAAGAATTCAGATAATTTGTCTGCGGTTTTTTGGAGGTCAGTAACCAAATCTTCATACCGCAACACGTAGGTTCTATCATATTGTGACGCCAGCCAGTGGTAGCTGTCCAACTTCTTAGTCAGAAGTTGGATTGGGTTTTCCAAAAATCTGTTGGACAGCATGTCTCTGGGGAGTGCTACCCATGGTGACCGAATAAAGTCAGAAAAGTCCCTTGGCACAGGTGCCAATGCATGAAACGGGTTTCGGTGCATTGAATTGAGCCAGCTGACCGGATGTCGAACCAAGCAAATGACATGACAGTTCTTAGGTTTTGCGAAATTCTCAAGAAAAGGGCCCGTGGCGGCAGCATGTTTCCAGCCGCCATTTTCGGAGATTGCCTGATAGTGATTGTCGTCCATCATAGCTTCCCGAAACGAACGGCGAAGCTTAGGCTGCGTGAACTTATGTAGATAGCGCCGTTGCCAACGCTTAAGTTGCGCTTCACTGGGGAACACGTGGGTATCGAAATTGGCTTCAATAAAACTGCGAAGGAAATTAGTTCCAGAGTTCCGTTCACCAAGGATTTTCAGAGATACATCAGGGCGTTTTTCTACCATCGCGTTGTTTGTGAAGCAGTTCTTGAATTTGTGTAGTGTGGTTGAGAAGGCACTTTCAGCGTCGACACTACAGATAATCCTGCCACTTTGGCATTGGTGTCAAGGACTTATGCGTCAAAGGTCTTTATCGGATTTGAGGCAGCCTCCTTAGTTTTAGAGGCCACCTCATCAATTACACTCAGCCTAGCTGTTCAAAGAGCCGTCGATGCCCTTGCAAGCCTCAATCAGGCCCTTCACAGCGTTGACCGAGTTTTCAAAGCCTGCTTGTTCGTCTTCGTTCAACTTGATGTCGACGATACGCTCGATGCCGCCTGCACCGATGACGGTCGGAACGCCTACATACATGCCGTCAACGCCGAACTCGCCGTTGCAATAGGCCGCGCAAGGCAGAACGCGCTTCTGATCTTTCAGGTAGGCTTCAGCCATTTCGATCGCCGAGGTCGCAGGCGCATAGAAGGCCGAGCCGGTTTTCAGCAGGCCAACGATCTCGGCGCCGCCGTCTCGGGTACGCTGAACGATGGCGTCCAATTTCTCTTGCGTAGTCCAGCCCATCTCGACCAGATCGGGCAGCGGGATGCCGGCGACGGTCGAATAGCGCACTGACGGTACCATGGTGTCGCCGTGGCCGCCCAGAACAAAGGCGGTGACGTCGCGCATCGAGACGTTGAACTCTTCCGACAGGAAATGTGCGAAACGGGCCGAATCCAGAACGCCCGCCATGCCGCAGACTTTGTTGTGCGGCAGGCCCGAGAATTCACGCAGAGCCCAGACCATCGCGTCCAGAGGGTTGGTGATGCAGATCACGAACGCATCGGGCGCGTGGGCTGCGATGCCTTCGCCGACCGATTTCATGACTTTCAGGTTGATGCCCAGCAGGTCATCGCGGCTCATTCCCGGTTTGCGGGCGACGCCTGCGGTGACGATGCACACGTCTGCGCCTGCGATGTCCGCATAGTCGCTGCTGCCCGACATTGCGGCGTCAAAGCCTTCGGACGGGCCGGACTCGGCGATGTCGAGCGCCTTGCCCTGAGGCAGTCCGTCAGCGATGTCAAACAGGACGACGTCACCGAGTTCTTTGACAGCTGCAAGATGCGCAAGCGTGCCGCCGATGTTCCCAGCGCCGATCAGCGCAATCTTGGGTCTGGCCATTTGGAATATCTCCGGTCGGTATTGAAATCGCGGGTTTGCTAGTCGTTAAATGGCTTTTGCGCAAGGGTCCTGCGGCGCGGCATGCCACCGCATACCGTTTGCCATCCCCAATCCGGTTGCGCTAAACCGCCTGTGAATCAAGCCAATTCCCGGGACGCTGCATGTTTGAATTGAACCTGATGTTTTTTGCAGTCGCGATCCCGGCGGTGATTTTTGCGGGCATCTCGAAGGGTGGGTTCGGCTCGGGCGTGGCCTTTGCGTCGTCGTCGATTCTGGCTCTGATACTGACACCGGGGCAGGCGCTGGCGCTGATGCTGCCGATCCTAATGGTGATCGACGTGGCCACGCTGGGACCCTACTGGAAACGCTGGAGCTGGCCGGATTCGCGTCTGCTGATCCTGGGCGCGGTTCCGGGTGTTCTGCTGGGCACCTGGCTATACCGCGTAACAGATGACGACCTGCTGAGGTTGCTGATCGGAGGGATCTCGGTCGGGTTCGTGATCTGGCACGTCGCCCAAAGCAAAGGCTGGATTCGCGGTTTCACCCGCCGCTTGCCTGCCTCTGCAGGTCTGTTCGCGGGGCTTGTCGCCGGGTTTACCAGCTTTGTCAGCCATGCCGGAGGTCCCCCGGCTGCCGTTTATCTGTTGTCCCAGCGCCTGTCGAAGACCGAGTTTCAGGCCTCGACCGTTTTGGTGTTCTGGGTGATCAACGCGGCGAAATTCGTGCCCTACGCCTATCTCGGCCTTTTCACATGGCACACGGCGCTGGCAGATCTTCTGCTGACCCCTTTCGCTATATTGGGGGCCTGGTTGGGCGTCCGCGCGCATTTCATGCTGTCCGAACGCCTGTTCTTTGGCATCGCCTATGTGTTGCTGACCCTGACCGGAGGCAAGCTGATCTGGGACGCACTGACTTAGGTGTTTGGCGGCAGGACATCGGCCATCTGCTCATAGGCCCGCCCCGAGGCCACAAGGCAGGTCATTCCGTCCGGCAGGGTCACCGTGATCGTCCAGCTGCTAGATTGGTCCGAGGCAAACAGCTCCATCACCGCACCCTGACGAGCAATGCCGATCCCCCGGCGCGTTTCACCATAGGTTTCCGCAAGGCGTTGCAACACATCGGCCCGATGGGCGCAGTTGCGGGCCTGCGCCTGAACCTGTTGCGCCGCGAGGACCATGATTCCCAGTCCGATTGTCATCTTCAAAACTGTCTTTTTCATCTCTGACCCCATCTGTCACCAGTCGCCTGAAGCCTGCGGTCAAGAGGGCGATATTGCGTTAAAGCAAAGAGCGTTGCGTCACTAATGCTGCGTTGCGGCGATTTTTGCCTTGAACTTTCCTGAGAAAAATGCCCCTTTCTGCGCAACATTATTTCAACGGGAGAGGCCAATGCACCCGCGTCAGCGCCCTTATCGCTCGGTTCTTTACATCCCCGGTTCGCGTGACCGGGCCTTGGACAAGGCCCGCACGTTGCCGGTTGATGCCATTATCTTCGATCTCGAAGACGCGGTGGCTGCCGACGAAAAACCCAACGCACGCGAGACCCTGAAGGCAGCTCTGGCCGCTGGCGGATACGGCCCTCGGGTCAAGATCGTGCGCATCAACGGGCTGGATACTCCGTGGGGTGCAGATGACGCCAAGGCCGTGCGCGAGATGGACGCCGATGCTGTTCTGTTGCCCAAGGTGAACTCGGCGGCGGATGTGGATGCTTTGGCCGCGATCACAGGGGACCTGCCGATCTGGGCCATGATGGAGACCCCGCGCGGTATGCTGAACGCAGCTGAGATTGCAGCGCATCCTCTGATGGCGGGTTTCGTGATGGGGACCAACGATCTGGCTAAGGACCTGCAAACCCGGTTCCGTCCCGACCGTCTGCCGCTGATGACCTCGCTCGGCCTATGTCTGCTGGCGGCCAAGGCCGAAGGGCTGATCATCGTTGATGGCGTCTACAACGCCTTCAAGGACACAGACGGTTTGACAGCGGAATGCGAACAGGGCCGAGATATGGGCTTTGATGGCAAGACGCTGATCCACCCGGCGCAGATCGAGGTCACCAATGTAGCCTTCGCCCCGTCGGATGACGAGATAGACCTCGCCCGCCGCCAGATCAGCGCGTTTGAGGAAACCGAGGCGCAAGGGCAGGGCGTTGCAGTGGTTGACGGTAAGATCGTCGAAAACCTGCATGTTGTAACTGCCCGCGAAATTCTGGCAAAAGCGGAGGCGATTTCAGCTTTGCAAGCGGGGTAAGCCAGCATGGGCTTTGTTCTTCTGATCCTTGGTGTGGCGCTATGGTGGGCCGCACACCTGTTCAAACGCATCCTGCCTGCGCAGCGCGCGGCTATGGGCGATGGCGGCAAAGGGGCTGTGGCGCTGGCGTTGGTGGCTGCGATCTTGCTGATGATCTTCGGCTACCGCATGACCGAGTTCATCTATGTCTGGGCGCCGCCAAGCTTCATGACCCATATCAACAATCTGTTGGTGCTGATCGCGATCTACATGATGAGCCCAGCCCCTAAGAAAGGCCGTCTGCTGCACAAGCTGCGCCATCCGATGCTGGGCGGGTTCAAGCTGTGGGCCTTTGCGCATCTGCTGGTGAATGGCGATCTGGCCTCAATCATTCTGTTCGGCGGGTTGCTGGCCTGGGCCGTGGTCGAAGTGATCGTGATCAACAAATCCGAACCCGACTGGACCCCCGGCGAACCCGGCACCTATGGCATGGACGCGATGTTCTTTGTTGCCTCGATCGTGCTGCTTGGTGTGATCGGCTATATCCACGGGCTGGTCGGCCCGTCTCCGTTCGGATGATAAGGACCTGAAAGAATGGCAAAACTCTATCGCCTGCTGACCGAGGAAGACACCTCGGCCTTCTGTCACAAAGTGTCGGACGCCTTGGCAAAAGGGTGGGAGCTCTATGGCGATCCCTCCTACGCTTTCGATCAGGCCAACAACGTCATGCGGTGCGCGCAGGCTGTGACCAAAGAGGTCGACGCGGACTATTCACCTGAGATGAAACTGGGACAGCAATAATGGCAAAAACCAATCCGGGCCGCTTTTTTGAGGACTATTCCGTCGGGCAGGTGCTGCCGCACGCCGTCCCTCGCACCGTGACGGAGGGAGAGCGCGGCCTCTACCATGCGCTCTACCCTGCGCGTCATGCGCTGTATTCCTCGGATGAGTTCGCGCGGGCCTGTGGTTTGCAGGAAAGCCCGATTGATGATCTGGCGGCCTTCCACGTGGTGTTCGGCAAAACGGTGCCCGATATCTCGCTGAACGCGGTTGCCAATCTGGGCTATGCCGAGGGGCGTTGGCTGTTGCCGGTTCATGCGGGCGACACGCTGCGGTCGGTGTCCGAGGTGATTGGGGTCAAGCAGAACTCGAACGGCAAGACCGGTGTGGTCTGGGTGCGGACGCGCGGTCTGAACCAGTTGGACGAAGTGGTCATGGAGTACGTCCGCTGGGTGATGGTGCGCAAGGCAAACCCGGATGCTCCAGCACCGGAAACGGTTGTGCCCGAGTTGAAGAAAGTGCTGGAGCCAAACGATTTAGTCATCCCCGAGGGGCTTGATTTCTCGAATTACGATTTCACCCTGGCGGGTGAGCCGCATCGTTGGGGCGACTATGAGATCGGCGAAACCATTGATCACGTGGACGGCGTGACGGTGGAAGAGGCCGAGCATATGTTGGCCACACGCCTATGGCAGAACACGGCCAAGGTGCATTTCGACCTGACCTTCCGCCCTGAAGGCCGCCTGATCTATGGGGGCCACGTGATCTCGATGGCGCGGGCCTTGTCGTTCAACGGCCTCGCCAATGCGCAGATGATCGTGGGTCTGAATGGCGGCGCACATGCCAACCCTTGTTTCGCAGGAGACACGATCAAGGCGTGGTCCGAGGTTTTGGACAAGGCCGAAACCGACGTGCCCGGGGTCGGAGCGATCCGCCTGCGTCTGGTGGCGACCAAAGGCGGCGCGCCGTTTGAGCTGCGCGGTGAAGACGGAAAATACACCTCAAATGTGTTGCTGGACCTCGATTATTGGGCCTTGATGCCGATCTAGTCGGGTTACAGTGATGTGAACACAGGACCCGCAATCCGTGCTAGGGTGGCGTCATGTTTCTGCGTTTTCTCACCCTTTTCCTGTGCCTTACACGCCCCGCTTGGGCGTGTGATCTGGCGCTGGCCTTGGCGGTGGATGTCTCTGGCTCTGTCGACAGCAGCGAATACCGCATTCAGATGGATGGCCTCGCCGCTGGGTTGCGTGACCCGGTCGTGTCCGAGGCCTTGGTGCGCGGGCAGGCGCAGTTGATGTTGGTGCAATGGACGGGCGAATCCCGCCAGCGTGTGACGATCCCGTGGACGAAAATCGACAGCTTTATTGCTCTGGAGAAGTTCGCTGATCAAGTTGCACAGGACCCAAGGGTCTGGCGCAATTTCTCGACTGCGATCGGAGAGGCTTTGGAAGCCACCCTGCTGCGGTTTGACGACGTGGCAGAGTGCAGGCGACTGCTGATTGATATCTCGGGCGATGGGGTTTCCAACGAAGGTGTTGAGCCAACACAGATTCACGGCCTTCTGAAAGATCGAGGCGTGACAGTAAACGCCATAGCTATCGAAGAAAGTGAACCGGACCTAACGGCCTATTTCTTTGAAAATGTCATTTTCGGAGAGGGGGCGTTTGTCGTGTCGGCTTCGGGTTTTGCTGATTACCCGGAGCGCATACGAAAAAAGTTGCTGCGCGAGGTGACGCAGCAATCTGCCGGTTTTCGATGATCTGTAGGGATTCGTGATCACAATGCTTCTGCGTTGAAAACGCTAACATAGAATGATCGCATTGTATTTTGTGATCACACTTTTAAAGTGCGTGATCACAATTGGTCAAAATCACCGTTTTTGAGGCAATTTTACCTGTTTTTGCAGGTGCAGCACGTGACAGAAGCGCAAAAACAAGTAAAAAGTCTGGTAGCCAAAGTAAGAGGAGCCGCCATGGCCGATGTCAATCGGGGCAACCGCCCGCTCTCGCCACATATTATGATCTATCGCCCACAGATGACTTCCATGTCATCCATCATGGTTCGGTTTTCCGGCCTCGGGGTGTTTGCCGTTGCCATTCTGGTCGTCTGGTGGCTGCTGGCAGCGTCAACTTCGGAAAGTGCATTTGCGCTGATCGACGGGTTCCTGACCAGCTGGTTCGGCAAGCTGATCCTCATCGTCGCGACCTGGGCACTTTGGTATCACACGCTGGGCCGCCTGCGTCACGTTTTCTGGGACTTCGGCTACTGCCTCGACGTGAATACCTCGGAAAAACTGGGGATGGGCATGTTCATCGGGGCCACAGTCCTGACCATTCTCACCGTGCTTGTGGTTTAAGGAGACGGAGATGCGATATCTGACCGACCGCAAACGCGCGCAGGGCCTGGGCGCAGGGAAATCGGGAACACAAACCCATTGGCGTACCATGGTGCGCGCGATGATCCTGACCGTGCTGGTTCCCATATTTATCATCACCTTCGGAATGGGCCTCGGCGGCACGTATGAAGAGGTTCTGGCCTATTTCAGCCGTCCCTTCCCTGCGATTGTCACCGCTCTGACGCTGGTCGTGGGCCTGCAGCAGCTTATGTATGAGGCGCAGGAAACTATCGAAGACTATATCCATGGCATTCTTGAGAAAATCTCTCTCGTTGCGATGTGGGCGCTTGGCTACACGCTGATGGCTGCGGGGCTGTTTGCCCTGGTCAAGCTGGCCCTGTGACGCGCGATAAGGAACAAGAACGATGACAGCAGCATATGAATATGAAACCCACGAATACGACGTGGTCGTCGTAGGTGCAGGTGGGGCCGGTCTGCGGGCAACATTGGGCATGGCCGAGCAGGGGCTGCGTACAGCCTGTGTCACCAAAGTGTTTCCGACACGCTCACACACGGTTGCCGCGCAAGGTGGTATTGCCGCGTCCCTGTCCAACATGGGGCCTGACCATTGGCAATGGCACATGTACGACACCGTTAAGGGCTCGGACTGGCTGGGTGACACCGATGCGATGGAATATCTCGCGCGTGAAGCCCCCAAAGCTGTATATGAGCTGGAACACTACGGCGTGCCCTTCAGCCGTACGGAAGAGGGTAAAATCTATCAGCGTCCCTTCGGCGGTCACACCACCGAGTTTGGCGAAGGCCCCGCCGTGCAGCGTACCTGCGCGGCCGCAGACCGGACCGGTCACGCAATCCTGCATACGCTTTACGGTCAGTCGCTGAAAAACAACGCTGAATTCTACATCGAATATTTCGCTATCGACCTGATCATGTCCGAGGACGGGCAGTGTCAAGGCGTTGTCTGCTGGAAGCTGGACGACGGCACGATGCATGTCTTCAACGCCAAGATGGTTGTGCTGGCGACCGGCGGTTACGGTCGTGCATATTTCAGCGCGACCTCGGCCCATACCTGCACTGGCGACGGTGGCGGCATGGTGGCCCGTGCCGGTCTGGCGCTTCAGGATATGGAGTTCGTTCAGTTTCACCCGACTGGCATCTATGGCTCGGGTTGTCTGATCACCGAGGGTGCTCGGGGTGAGGGCGGTTACCTGACCAACTCTGAAGGTGAGCGATTCATGGAGCGCTATGCGCCCCAATATAAGGACTTGGCGCCGCGCGACTATGTCTCGCGTTCGATGACGATGGAGATCCGCGAAGGTCGTGGTCACGGCGATGATGGCGACCACATCCACCTGAACCTCAGCCACCTGCCAGCCGAGGCGCTGGCGGAACGGCTGCCCGGAATCTCGGAATCTGCGCGTGTCTTTGCTGGTGTGGACGTTACCAAGGAACCAATCCCCGTTCTGCCGACCGTACACTACAATATGGGCGGTATTCCGACGAATTATTGGGGTGAGGTTCTCAGCCCCACTGCCGACAACCCAACCGCAGTTGTTCCCGGTCTGATGGCAGTGGGCGAAGCGGGCTGTGCTTCGGTCCACGGCGCCAACCGTCTGGGATCTAACTCTCTGATCGATTTGGTCGTCTTTGGTCGCGCGGCGGCCATCCGGGCCGGTAAAGTAGTGGACGCAGACGCGCCGAACCCTGTGCTGAACCAGGCGTCCGTTGACAAGGCATTTGATCGGTTTGACGCTGTACGGAACGCCTCGGGCGCAGTCCCAACCGCTGACCTGCGGCTTGAGATGCAAAAGACCATGCAGCAGGACGCGGCTGTGTTCCGGACCGCCAAGACCATGGCGGAAGGCGTCGAAAAGATGACAGCGATCGCGGCTAAGATGGACGATCTGAAGGTTTCGGATCGGTCTCTGGTCTGGAACAGTGACCTGATGGAGTCACTGGAACTGACCAACCTTATGCCAAGCGCTCTGGCTACCATCGTGGGGGCCGAAGCGCGCAAAGAGTCCCGTGGCGCACATGCGCATGAGGATTTCGCAGAGCGCGACGATGAGAACTGGCGTGTCCACACCGTCAGCCGGGTCGAGGGTAACAAGGTTGAACTCAGCTACCGTCCGGTGATCGTTGATCCTCTGACCAACGAGGATCAAGGCGGCATCAGCCTCAAGAAAATCGCGCCCAAAGCGCGGACGTTCTAAGTAGGAGCAACCATCAGGCAATGCGGTGCAAGCGCCACATACCCACCAACACGACAAACGCCCATGTCGGGCGTGGTGAGGGTTGCTTGCCATGACGGTTGAACGGCTACCCTCGGGTCCGCGAGACCCCAAGATCATCCTGATCGGTCTGAATCGCTGCGCCACCACGTCGCTGCACAAGCTGTTTCAGAACAGCGGCATCGCGTCGGTGCATTGGGTGGACAATCAGGGGGATAATCTGGCCCAAAAAATGGTGACGAATATCGCCATGGGTCGGAAACCGCTGGATGGGTTCGGCTCGGTCCGGGCCTTTACAGACATTGCTTTTGTGAATGCCCGGTTCATGCTGGATGGCACACGGTTTTTCCGCGAGTTGCATGCGGCTTATCCGGATGCCTATTTTCTACTGAATACGCGCGATCGCGAGGATTGGATCTCCTCACGCGCGCTGCACAGCAATGGTGGTTATCTCGAACGCTGCTGCAAGGCCAACGGGACGAGCGCAGACGACGTGAAACAGGGCTGGCGCCGGATGTATGACGTACACCACGCCGAGGTGCAGGCCCATTTCGACGGGAACCCGAGGTTCCTGCTCTTTGATATCGACCGCGATGACCCTCAGGCGATTGCCGACTGGTTATCTGCGGATTTTGACGTGAACATTGCCCATTGGGGGCACTACAATCGAGGCGCGTCTGACCGCGCCCGGACAGGCTGAATGGAGAATTGACATGGTTCAACTGACCCTGCCCAAGAATTCCCGGATCACCACCGGTAAGACATGGCCCAAACCGGACGGCGCGAAGAACCTGCGCAAGTTCCAGATCTATCGCTGGAACCCCGATGACGGCCAGAACCCGCGTGTCGACACGTATTTCGTCGATATGGACACCTGCGGTCCGATGATTTTGGACGCGCTGATCAAGATCAAGAACGAGATTGATCCAACCCTGACCTTCCGTCGTTCGTGCCGCGAGGGGATCTGTGGCTCCTGCGCGATGAATATCGACGGGATCAACACGCTGGCCTGTATCTACGGCATGGATGAGATCAAGGGCGACGTGAAGATCTATCCGCTGCCGCATTTGCCGGTGGTCAAGGACCTGATCCCCGATCTGACGCATTTCTACGCGCAGCACGCCAGCATCATGCCGTGGCTGGAAACCAAGACCAACCGCCCCGCGAAAGAGTGGAAGCAATCGATCGAAGACCGCAAGAAGCTGGATGGCCTGTATGAATGCGTGATGTGCGCCAGCTGCTCGACCTCGTGCCCGAGCTATTGGTGGAACGGCGACCGCTATCTTGGCCCCGCAGCTTTGCTGCACGCCTATCGCTGGATCATCGACAGCCGCGATGAAGCCACCGGTGAGCGTCTGGATGAGCTGGAAGATCCCTTCAAGCTGTATCGCTGCCACACGATCATGAACTGTGCAAAGACCTGCCCGAAGGGTCTGAACCCGGCGGCAGCGATCGCGCAGATCAAGAAGATGATGGTCGAACGCTCTGTCTGATCGACCGATGCGCTTGCCGTGCTGCGGCAAGCGCATGCCCCCTTTGCAAAAACGTCCGATGTCGTCGGTCCACTGACGCCGTATGTTTGCAGAAGGGAGGAGTGATGAAATCAGGATCACTCCGATGAGTACACAAGCAAACACACCGAAACCCGACGCCAAGGAAGCTCTAACCCTGTTGGAGCAAGCTTGGGCGTATTATACGCCTGAACCTGTTGTTGCCGAGGATCAGCGAGAGCCTGATCTGTTCGAATACGCAAACGCAGCCTAACACCAGCCTTGCCATTTGCGGCCGGAGCGGGCCAAACAGATCTATGCCTGTTCTTCTGCTTCTTCTGGCCGCTGGGGTTTTCGCCTATTTCTTCTGGCGGTCCCGCACGTCTTCGCTGACACGCGATTGTCGCTGGCGACAGCATCGAGACGAGGATCTGTGGGTCTGCGCCTTTTGCGGCGCGAGATCCGACGGATCAGATCGTCCTTCGAAATGTCTGCGACAAACAATCGGCAAATAGAAATCGGGCCGAGACATGCTCGGCCCGTTTCACTCTATGCTGCGTCCGGGAAGGCCGCTTGCAGTGCGATCTCGACCATGTCGCCAAAGCTGCGCTCCCGCTCAGATGAGGGCAGGGCCTCGCCCGTCAGCAAGTGGTCCGAGACGGTCAGAACCGCAAGCGCCCGGCATTTGTGTCTGGCGGCGAGGATATACAGCTCGGCTGCTTCCATCTCGACCCCCAGAATGCCGTGACGCACCATCTGTTCGTTCAGATCGGGGCGCTCATCATAGAACACGTCGGAGGAATAGATCCCGCCCACATGGGTCGGTGTTCCCTTGGCTGCCGCCGCATTGGCCGCGGCCTGCAACAGACCCCAATCGGCGCAGGGGGCGAAGTTCAATTCCTTCATGATACCCCGAGACGGCGTGCTGAGCGTGGTCGACGCCATGGCCAGAATAACATCGCGGACATTGACACTGTCCTGCATACCACCGCAGGAGCCGATGCGGATCAGTGTCTTCGCACCGAAATCCCGGATCAATTCGTTCACGTAAATGGAAAGTGAGGGCATACCCATGCCGCTGCCCTGAATGGTGACAGGGTTCCCTTTCCACGTACCGGTAAACCCGAGCATGCCGCGCACATCATTGACCAACCTTACGTCATCCAAAAACGTTTCGGCTGCCCATTTCGCCCGATAGGGATCTCCGGGCAAAAGAACGGTTTCAGCAATGTCGCCTTTTTCTGCGCCAATGTGGATTGTCATTTCTGAAACGACCTCAAATTCATATTTCCAACTCGACGATATCGGTGCCGGAATTCAGCGCGTCATGCACCCATTGAGGCTTGCGTCCACGGCCGGTCCAGGTTTGATCTGGGGCGTTTGGGTTTCGGTATTTCGCTTTTGATTTCTGAAGCTTGATGCCTTTCGAAGCGCCGTCCAAAAGATCTGACAGGGGAAACCCGAATTCGGCTGCGGCTTTTTCGGCGGCTTCCAGAGCGGCTTTGCGCTCGCGCTTTTCGGCATTTACCAGGGCTTTATCGATATCGTTGCGCAATTGCAGAAGTTCATTGCGCGACATGTTTTCAAGCTCAAGTCCCATTATTTTTCCTCTTTTAGGAGTGAGTGGTTACGGTTGAAAAATACAAGCCGTATTTCCACGCGCCGATATAGGCTATTCCCGTCATTTCGGGAATAGCCATCAAGAGTTTTTCGAAACGGGTGTTATTCAGCGGCGATTTCCTGCGGGTCCACCAACGCGACGATGTCGCCCATAATGGCATTCAGCTCGAAATTCTTGGGCGTGTAGATTCTGGCGACACCCATTTTCTTCAAAGCGTCTGCGTCATCGTCCGGAATAATCCCGCCGACGATGACAGGCACGTGCGACAGGCCTGCCTGTTTCAGGCGGGTCATTACGTCTTCGACCAGGGGTAGATGACTGCCAGACAGGATCGACAAACCGATCACATGGGCATCGTCTTCGGACGCGGCCGAGACGATTTCTTCTGGTGTCAAGCGAATGCCCTCATAGCTGATATCCATACCACAATCACGGGCGCGGAAGGCAATCTGCTCGGCGCCGTTGGAATGACCATCCAAACCCGGCTTGCCGACCAGAAACTTCAAACGACGCCCCAAACGGTCACTGACTGCATCCACCGACGCGCGCAGGTCCTCCAACCCTTCGGTCTTGTTCGAGACCGAGCCGGACACGCCGGTTGGGCCACGGTAGGTGCCGTAGACCTTGCGCATTTCCTCGGCCCATTCACCCGTGGTTGCACCGGCCTTGGCCGCAGCAATCGAGGGTTCCATGACATTCGCCCCAGTTTGCGCCGCCTCGCGCAGAGCAGCCAGCGCCGCTGCTACGGCTGCATCATCACGTTCGGCCCGCCATTCGTTCAGACGATTGATCTGCTCCTGCTCGACCGCAGGGTCCACAACCATGATACCGCCATCCTCGGTTTGCAGAGGCGAGGGCTCACCGTCGACCCATTTGTTCACACCGACCACAATGGTCTCGTTCCGTTCGATGCGGTTCAGGCGTTCTGCATTGGAGTCCACCAGTCGGGACTTCATGTATTCGATCGAGGCCACGGCACCGCCCATGGAGTCGAGATTGGCCAACTCGGCCCGCGCGCCTTCCTTGAGTTCTTCGACCTTGGCATCAACCGCCGGGTTCCCGTCGAACAGGTCTCCGTATTCCAGCAGGTCCGTCTCATAAGCCAGAATCTGCTGCATGCGCATCGACCACTGCTGGTCCCACGGGCGGGGCAGGCCCAAAGCCTCATTCCAAGCGGGCAGCTGTACGGCACGAGCGCGCGCTTTTTTCGACAGTGTGACGGCTAGCATCTCGATCAGGATGCGGTAGACGTTGTTTTCCGGCTGCTGTTCGGTCAGCCCAAGCGAGTTCACCTGAACACCATAGCGGAATCTGCGGAACTTGGGGTTCTCAACACCATAGCGTTGTTGAAGGATTTCATCCCAAAGATCGACGAAAGCCCGCATTTTACACATTTCGGTAACAAAGCGGATGCCAGCATTCACGAAGAAGGAAATGCGTCCACATAGGGCAGGGAAGTCCTCGACAGGCACACGAGGGCGTAGCTCATCTAGCACCGCAATGGCGGTGGCGAGCGCATAGGCCAGCTCCTGTTCCGGGGTCGCGCCGGCCTCTTGCAGGTGGTAGGAACACACGTTCATCGGGTTCCATTTTGGCACGTTGGTATAGCAATACTCGGCCACGTCCGCGATCATCTTCAGCGACGGCTTGGGCGGGCAGACATAGGTGCCGCGGCTGAGATATTCCTTGATCAGGTCATTCTGAACGGTGCCCTGCAGCTTTGAGACATCCGCGCCCTGTTCCTCGGCCACGGCGATGTAAAGCGCCAGCAGCCACGGGGCCGTTGCGTTGATTGTCATCGAGGTGTTCATCTGCTCCAGCGGAATCTGATCGAACAGCACCCGCATGTCGCCCAGATGGCAGATCGGCACACCCACTTTGCCGACCTCACCCCGCGCCAGCGTGTGGTCGCTGTCATAGCCCGTTTGAGTCGGCAGATCGAACGCCACCGACAGGCCAGTCTGACCTTTGGCGAGGTTGCCGCGATACAGCGCGTTCGAGGCTTTGGCGGTGGAATGACCAGCATAGGTTCGGATCAGCCAGGGGCGGTCTTTCTGCATCTGCGTCATGGGCGGGCCTCGTGTTTCGGTGAGTAACAAAATTACGTCTACGGGTTCTAAATCGCAATTTTCAGGCATTGTCAATTCGCTGCGTTGCGGCATATGCGAATTGTCTAGATTGTGAGCCGCCTCGTTTGGTGGCAGTGTGGCCCGATGTTGAGAACCGTGGAACTTCCGCTGTGGCTATTCCTGTTGATCGTGGTCTTTGCCATGGTCACTTTTGCCTCGCATTTTCTGTTCCCTTCCGTCCGCTGGTTCTTTCGCCGCAGGCTTGAGAGGGCGGTCTCTCGGTTGAACCAACGCCTGCAGAGGCCGATCCAGCCGTTCAAACTTGCGCGGCGGCACGACATGATCCAGCGGCTCATCTATGATCCTCAGGTCGGGCACGCGGTGCAGCAGCACGCCCATGAAGAAGGCATCCCCGAAGCCGTTGCGTTCGAACAAGCCCGCCGATACGCGCGTGAGATCGTGCCGTCCTTTTCGGCTTTTGCCTATTTCAGCTTCGCCATTCGCCTGTCCCGATTGCTGAGCAACGCGTTCTACAACGTGCATCTCAGCTATAAGGATGAAAGCGCGATCAAGGATATCGACCCCGAGGCGACGGTTGTCTTTGTGATGAACCATCGCAGCAATATGGACTATGTTCTGGTCACCTATCTGGCGGCGCAGCAATCCGCCCTGTCCTATGCCGTGGGCGAATGGGCGCGGGTTTGGCCGCTCAGCCGGTTGATCCGCGCGATGGGCGCGTACTTCATCCGTCGCAAATCAGGCAGCGAGCTGTATCGCCAGGTTCTGGCCAGCTATGTCCGGCACGCGACCGAAGCGGGTGTAACGCAGGCAATGTTCCCCGAAGGCGGGCTCAGCCTGACCGGCGCTTTAGGGCGCCCCAAGCTGGGTTTGTTGAAATATATTATCGACGGCACCTCGCCTGAGGGGCGCGATGTGGTGTTTGTGCCGGTGGCGCTGAACTATGACCGCGTACTTGAGGACACGATTCTGACGCGCGCCGCCCTTGGAACTGATCGACGTTTTCGTGCGCGGATCGGGGTGATCACAAGCTGGGTTCTCAAGCAAATCTGGCGTCGGTTGATCGGTCGCTACAAGCGGTTCGGACTGGCCGCGGTTAGGTATGGTGAGCCGATATCGCTGAAAGACTTCGAGGCACGGGCAGGGGATGACGTGATGACTGACCTCGCGCGTGCGTTGATGAAACGGATTGGCGCGGCGATTCCCTTGGTGCCGGGACCGGCAGCCTGCTGGCTGCTGCGCGAGAATGGCCCAATGCCCGAACAGGAGGTGCGGAGTCGAATCCGTGCCCTCATGGAATCTGATGGTCTTGCGCTCGCGGAGGCAGAGGGTGCCATCACAAGCGCGGTGGACCAAATGGTCGAACGGCGCATTCTGACGCGTCAAGACGGGGCTTTGAACCTGTCCGGGCAGCGCGAGGATCTTATGCAATACTACGCAGAGTCAGTGCCCGAACAGGTGAAATCCGCCAATGCTGCGCTCGCGAAAGATGTTTCTGCACCCGCTGGGTCATAAAATTACAAAAATAGACCAAAGATGGTTGCAATGTTGCGCAACCCCTCCTATCCCTCTGTAGGAGAGGCGGCGATTCTGCGCCGCGGCAAAGGTATTGAAAAGGAGGCCAGCATGGCTTTGGACACCGAAAGCGGTATCGCGTCGTACGAGGCACCCGAAAAGGACCTCTATGAAATGGGGGAAATCCCTCCGATGGGGTTTGTGCCCAAGCAGATGTACGCCTGGGCGATCCGCAAAGAGCGTCACGGAGAACCAAATACTGCGATGCAGCAGGAAGTGGTTGATGTTCCCGAGTTGGACAGCAACGAGGTTCTGGTCCTCGTGATGGCGGCGGGCGTCAATTATAACGGCGTCTGGGCCGCTTTGGGCCAGCCGATCAGCCCGTTTGATGGCCACAAGGCCCCCTACCATATAGCTGGTTCGGATGCGTCTGGCATCGTTTGGGCCGTTGGCGACAAGGTCAAGCGCTGGAAGGTTGGTGATGAGGTGGTGATCCACTGCAACCAAGACGATGGCGACGACGAGGAATGCAACGGCGGGGATCCGATGTACTCGCCCAGCCAGCGCATCTGGGGCTATGAGACCCCAGACGGGTCGTTCAGCCAATTCACCCGCGTGCAGGCGCAACAGCTGATGCCGCGTCCCAAGCACCTGACCTGGGAGCAGGCGGCGTGCTATACCCTGACGCTCGCTACGGCCTACCGAATGCTGTTCGGGCACGAGCCTCATGACCTGAAGCCCGGTCAGAACGTTCTGGTTTGGGGCGCCTCGGGTGGTTTGGGCTCTTACGCGATCCAATTGATCAACACGGCCGGTGCAAATGCGATTGGTGTGATCTCGGACGAAAGCAAACGGGATTTCGTGATGGGGCTGGGCGCCAAAGGCGTTCTGAACCGCAAGGACTTCAACTGCTGGGGTCAGCTGCCCACGGTCAACACGCCCGAATACGCCGAGTGGTTCAAAGAGGCTCGCAAGTTCGGCAAGGCGATCTGGGATATCACCGGTAAAGGCAACAACGTTGATATGGTGTTCGAGCACCCCGGTGAAAGCACCTTCCCAGTGTCGACCTTCGTGGTGAAAAAGGGCGGCATGGTCGTGATTTGTGCTGGGACCACCGGGTTTAATTGTACCTTCGACGTGCGCTACATGTGGATGCACCAGAAGCGCCTGCAAGGGTCGCACTTTGCGCATCTGAAGCAAGCGGCAGCCGCCAACAAGCTGATGGTCGAACGCCGTCTGGACCCCTGCATGTCGGAAGTGTTCGCCTGGAACGATCTGCCCGAAGCGCATATGAAAATGCTGCGCAACGAGCACAAGCCAGGGAACATGTCGGTCCTGGTTCAGGCCCCGCGCACCGGCATGCGCACTTTGGAAGAGGTTTTGGACGCGCGTCCATAAGCCCATCCTGAAATAGACAAAAACACCCGCGAATCGGATCTTCGATACGCGGGTGTTTCGCCTTCTGGGAAAGCCCTTTTTTGTTTCAACAGGTTGGAATTTTGCCCCTCACTATTTTTGGGGAGTAGAAACCGGTGAATAGGTCAAAAAGATCGCACATGCTATGGTTGTGTTAACACTTCGTTAACTGTTTCAGAGAGACCCTTATGGCGCAAAATGAGTGGATACTGGACGTATTGTCGGACCTCAACGCGTTCGCTGTTGCGAATGGGTTGACTGCCTTGGCCGAACAGCTGGACGACACCAAGCTGATTGCCGCAGCCGAGATCGCGTCCATGACAGATAAGGCACGGGCGCCCGCGGATGGGAACAGAACTCGATTTGGGTCAGATCCTGAAGGATTTGGAAAACACCAGCACGCTTGATGAGCTTGGCTCGGTCGCCACTCGCCTGCGCGACTGTCTGAAAGTCGAACATCTGACATATCATTGGGTGGATGCCGCCGGGGATCAGTACGGCTATACCACCTATTCCGATGCCTGGGATGAACGGTATCGCGAAAAAAACTATCATCGCATCGACCCCGTGATACTGGGGTGTTTCCAAAGATTTCACCCGGTTGATTGGAAATCGCTGGACTGGTCCGGCAGGGTGTCCAAAGCGTTTCTTCAGGATGCCTTGGAACATGGGGTGGGCAATCAGGGGTATTCGATCCCGATCCGAGGGCCAAATGGGCAGTTTGCGCTGTTCACCGTCAATCACAGTTGTGACGACGACACCTGGCAGAATTTCATCTCGACCTTTGGCCGCGAATTGATTCTCGTGGCGCATTACATCAACCGAAAAGCACTGGAGTTTGAAAAGGACAGGCAGCCTGAAGCGACCCGAGGTCTGTCTCCGCGTGAAATTGATGCGATGACGTTGCTTGCGCAGGGCTTCAGCCGCGCACAGGTTGCACACTCGCTGTCGATCTCGGAACACACGCTGAGGGTCTATATTGAAAGCGCGCGCTCGAAACTGGGCGCGCAAAACACGACGCACGCGATCGTGACCGCGCTCAGCCGTGGGTTAATAGTCGTTTAAGCAACGTACGGTCCTAGAACAGTAAATTAACCACGACTTCGTACCCCTTTCGTTCCTGCACAGGACGACAAGGGGAATTAGTCATGTTGCGTTATTTGTATGCTGATGAGCTGCATAAATTTCCAGCTTTGGCCGACGGGATGTTTCGCGATCGCGCGGATCAGTTCAAAACCCGGCTGGGATGGGACGTTTACGTCAATGAAAAAGGGGAAGAGCGGGATCAATACGATGACCTCAACCCGCTTTATGTGATTTGGGAGGAGTCGGACGGCAGCCATGGCGGCTCAATGCGGGTTCTGCCGACCACTGGCCCGGTCATGGTGAACGAAGTGTTCGGTCATCTCAACGAGGGCGAGCCGATCTGCAGCCCTCTGATCTGGGAGGTCACGCGCTTTTGCCTGTCGCGAACGGCCAGCCCCCATACGGCCGGGGCTATCATGTTGAGCGGCGGCGAAATGATGGAGGGCTTCGGTCTGACCCATATCGCCGGCGTCTTTGATGCGCGGATGATCCGGATCTACCGCCTGATTGGGTCGTCCCCAATTGTATTGGGGTCCGAGGGGAAAGGGCGGGATCAAATCTCGGTCGGTCTTTGGCCCTATTCCGCGGATGATTGCAACCGCGTGGCCGAGCGGGCAGGCATTCCGCGTGAGCTTTCGCGCCTGTGGTTCAGAACCGCGTTCGGCCCGGCCAAACAGCACCGGTTTGCGCTGTCGGCCTAGGGTCTTGAAAACCCAAATCCGTATCTGGTGAAGGGTGGCGCGGCCCTGTAGGGTCGCGCCATGTCTTTGCCCAATGTGACCTTCTCAGAAGATCAGGCTGCCGCCTATGACAGCATCGCCGAGATGCTGCGCTCTGCCGGGGTGGACCTTGAAGATGACGCCCTGCTGAAACTGCCGGGACACGGTGAATCGGGTGTTATGGCCGTGATCGGCAAGGCCGGTTCGGGCAAGACCCTTTTGCTGGCGGAACTGTACAAGGCGCTGGCCGAAACAGGCGTTCACATCGTTTCAGGCGACTATGAAAGCCGAAAATCCCGCGACAAACGCAGTCTGGCGATTCTGGCCCCCACCAACAAGGCCGCAAGCGTTTTGCGCCTGCGCGGGGTGCCCGCGACGACCATCCACCGCATTCTCTATACGCCCGTCTATGACCCGGAATATGAACGCATCGCCGAATGGCTTGAGGGCAATGACGAACGGCCCGAAATCGAAGGCCTGACGGATGAGGCGTTGGACCGAGCGGCTGCCTTCTATCAGAACAACAAGTCGATCCCCGGTGCTCTGGCCGCCGCCGGTTTGCGCGGGTCGGATTTCATCACTGGTTGGAAACGCCGGGAAGAGCCGCTGGATATCGGTTTTGTCGACGAAGCCTCGATGCTAGATGACCGTCAGTTTGATGATCTGAAAGAGATCTTCCCGACGTTGCTGCTGTTCGGCGATCCGGCGCAGCTGGCACCAGTTAACCAATCCGGTAGCATGGTATTCGAAACCCTGCCCGAGCCGCGCAAACTGACCCTGCATCGTATACACCGTCAGGACGCCGACAATCCCATTCTCGATTTGGCCCATGCGCTTGCTGACCCTGCCATGGGCTTTGAGGATTTCGAGCGTCTGGTCGAAGACACCGCGCGTCGCGATGACCGGGTGGTCTGGGGGCAGCGGGTCGAGGTTGATCTGATGCCCCGCAGCCCGGTTCTGGTCTGGCGCAACGCAACGCGCATCCGTCTGATCCAGGCCTTCCGGCAGGTCCATGGCGCGCCCGAGACGGAGTTGCTGGAAGGTGAGCCGCTGATCTGCGACGGGATTGAGCTGCCTCTGAAACACCGCAAGAAACGGCTGGATCTTGAGGCGCGTGGCCTGATCAAAGGCGCGCAGGTCGTCTATCTGGGGCCGGGGCGAAAACCCGGTTTCTCTCGCCTGCATGTTATGGGGGCCGAGGACCCTCAGGTCAGTGCGGCGTCGATTGTGCAGATCGAAAAGCCGGATGAAGAGGAACCGTTCATCCCCTATGCAGCGCGTATGGGCGCGACCTTTTTGCATGGAGCGGCTGTCACGATCCACAAGGCGCAGGGTTCGCAATGGAATACGGTGCAGGTGTTTGCGCCCGACATCTACGCCGCGGCCCGCATGGGTCGGACCGAGGCCGGACAGCCCTTGTGGAAACGACTGGCCTATGTTGCCATCACCCGTGCGCAGGAGCGGTTGATCTGGGTGGTGCGCAATCGATTGTCCAAACCCACCCATCCTCTGCGCGTCGATGATCTGCGCGCCATACCGGCGGCGACCCTGACACTGGAGGCTGAAGAGACATGAAATCCATCCTCATAACTGGCGCAAGTTCCGGGATCGGAAAAGCCACGGCCGAGCTGTTTCTGGCCGAGGGCTGGACCGTCGGCCTGCTGGCACGCAGCGAAGACAAACTAGTGGAAATGGCCGAAGGGCATCGCAACGCGATCCCTCTGGTTGCGGATGTGACCGATCCGGTTGCTGTTGCGCGCGCCTTCCGATCTTTCTCGAACAGGGCCGAGCGGCTGGATGTTCTGTTTAACAACGCTGGCATCTTTGCACCCGGCGGCACGATTGATGAAATCGCGTTGGAGGACTGGTACCAAAGCGTCAACGTTAACCTTAACGGCATGTTCCTGAGCGCGCGTGAGGCATTTCGGATCATGCGTCATCAAACCCCACAAGGGGGGCGCATCATCAACAACGGCTCAATCGCGGCGTATGTACCGCGCCCGAACTCGGTGCACTATTCTGCAACGAAACATGCCATCACCGGGCTGACTCGCAGCCTGTCGCTGGACGGGCGTGATTTTGGCATTGCCTGCGGTCAGATCGATATCGGGAACGCCCGCACTCAGATGGTGCAGGGGCTGGTTGATACTGCGATTGCCGATGGTAGAACGCCCGATCCGACCATGGATGTGGAAGACGCGGCCAAGTCGGTGCTGCACATGGCCAATCTACCGCCCGAGGCCAATGTGCAGTTTATGACCGTGATGGCCACGACCATGCCCTATATCGGCCGGGGCTGAGCGTTACTTTTCGCGCAGCAGACGGAAAGCTGTTGAGGCACCCCACCCAGCGGCGATGGCGATGACCAGTGACATCAGCCCGTACCAAACGGGCTGTTCGCGGGACATGTTGTAGAGAAATCGCTCCAGCCCCACTTTGCGCACGTCGATGGTGGTTTCGTATTGCGACACCACATTGCCGCCCCGCGTCAGGAAGATGCGTGCGGCGTAGTCTCCTTCGGTCAGGTCGGCAGGCATGTCGATCGACGTGCGGAACAGGGTCTGTTCGTCCACCGCAACCGTGTTTTCGCGGACCGAATACAAGCTCTCGCTTTCGCGAATGCGTATCACGGCATCGGCAAAGTCTTGAGCAGCCTCGATATGCATCGCCGCTCCGACCGAGCGGATGGCCCGCTCGATGGAAACCCGATAGCGCAGATCCTCGGTATTGGTAAGGATTTCTTTGAATGGCCCGCTGGTGGCTACCGCGTAGAAGCTGGGGGCCAGATCGACCTCGACGCTGTCGGAGTTCACCCAGATTCCCAGTTTACGTTCTTTGCGGCGCACGGTCAGAGGCTCGGATGGGCCCGCGACGGTGACGATCACCTCAAGCGGAGGGCCTTCGGGGATCGGGGCTTCGCGTTTGATGGCCCCGAAGATCAGAATCTCGGACCCGTCGAACGTTGCGGTAATGGCAACGCGGTCCTGGCTGAGGCCCAGGACCACCTGCTCTTCCGCGGCAGCCGCGGGCAGGCAGAACAGGCACAGGGCGGCGATCAATGAGCGGACCATAGTCAGTGCCCTCCGCTGGCGCCAAGCGAATACAGCTCGGACGGTTCCAGAAGCAGATCAAGCGCCAGCTTGCCGCAAACGACCAACACAAGCGCGGCAAGCAAAACCCGCAATTGCTCGGCTGGCATCCGGGCCCCGATCACGGTTCCGATCTGAGCTCCGATAACGCCGCCGACAAGGAGCAGCACGGCCAGAACCACGTCCACGGTGTAGTTCGTGGTGGCGTGCAGCATTGTCGTGAAGGCGGTGACGAAGATGATCTGGAACAGGGATGTCCCGACCACAACCTTGGTGGGCATGCCCAGCAGATAGATCATCGCGGGCACCATGATAAAGCCGCCGCCAACGCCCATGATCGCGGACAGAACGCCTACGCAGAGGCCGACCAGAACCGGTGGGATGACCGAGATATACAGACCCGAGGTGCGAAAGCGCATCTTGAAGGGCATCGCATGGACCCAGCCGCGTTGACGGCGCTTAGCAGGTGCCGCCCCGCCTTTTTTGGCCTTGCGCAAGGCGCGTAGGCTTTCGATGAACATCAGGCTGCCGATCACGCCAAGGAAGACGACGTAGCACAGGGTTACCAGCAGATCGACCTGGCCCAAGCTCTTGAGGTAGTTGAACACGACGACGCCAAGCGCGGCCCCGATGAGGCCGCCGATCAAAAGAACCGTGCCCATCCTGAAATCGACCGTCCTTCGCCTGAAATGCGCCAGAACGCCCGAGAAGGACGAGGCCACGATCTGGTTGGCCTCGGTCGCAACGGCAACGGCCGGAGGGATGCCGATAAAGAACAGAAGCGGCGTCATGAGGAACCCACCGCCGACCCCAAACATGCCCGACAGAATGCCGACCATGCCGCCGAGCCCTAGCAATAGAAAGGCGTTTACGGAGACTTCGGCAATCGGAAGGTAAATTTGCATGGCATGCTCTAGTCGTATTGAGTTCGGCTGTGCAAAGCGGTGGACCCGCCGGCATCGGAAATGCGTGCAGCCTGAATATCGGGCGCTGCGGTCACAGGCCTACCACCCGTCTTTGGCAAATACGAGAGGAGGTTTGCACTCTTTTCTATCAGAGGAAACACGCACATACCCTCTTAGAGCGGTTGCGGCATGCAAAATCAACTCTGCATGCCGCTCTGCAGCGAACAGGACCCAGAATTGGCCCTGAACTGGACTTATCAGCGTTCTTTCACATACGGTTCGCCACCGGCGCGGGGCGGAACCGCCTTGCCGACAAAGCCCGCAAGAATCACCACGGTCAGGATATAGGGCAGGGCGTCCATCACCTGCACAGGGATCACGATGCCGCCCAGGTCGATATTCTGGAAACGCAGCGCGATGGCCTGAAGCAGGCCAAACAGCAAACAGGCCCACATCGCGTGCCATGGACGCCATTTCGCAAAGATCAGCGCCGCCAGCGCGATGAACCCGCGTCCGGCGGTCATTTCCTTAACGAACCCGGCCTGCAGCGCAGTTGCAAGATAGGCCCCGGCGATACCGCAAAGCACGCCGCAGATGGCTACAGCCGCAAAGCGCAGGCCGACGACCGAGACACCGGCAGTATCCACGGCAGCCGGGTTTTCGCCCACCGCGCGCAACCGCAACCCGAACCGGGTGCGATAGAGGATCCACCACGTCGCAGGCACCATCAGGAAGGCGATGTAGACAAGGATCGAATGGCCGGACAGCAGTTCGGAATAGATCGGGCCGATGAAGGGCACGTCGCTCAGCGCTTCGGCGAATGGGAAGTTGATCGGCTCAAACCGGCCTTGGCCGAACAGCGACGGGGTGCGCCCGCCTTGTTGGAACCAGCTTTGAGCAATCAAAACCGTCAGGCCAGAGGCCAGGAAGTTGATCGCCACGCCAGAGATCAGCTGATTACCCCGGAACGTGATCGATGCCACGCCGTGCAGTGCCGACAAGACCAGAGACGACGCGATCCCCGCGAGCAATCCCAACCAGACCGAGCCGGTCACTGCAGCAACAGCCGCCGAGAAGAAGGCCGAGATCAGCATTTTGCCCTCAAGCCCGATGTCGAAAATCCCGGCACGTTCGGAATAGAGGCCTGCCAGACAAGCCAGCAGCAAAGGCGTCGCCAGACGGACGGTGGAATCGAGAACCTGGATCAGTGTTACGAACGACTCCATTACTGAGGCTCCTTCCGCAGGGCAAGGAACAGCTTTTCAAGTGGCATCCGCACCATATTGTCCAACGCCCCGGTAAACAGAATCACCAGTGCCTGAATGACGACGATCAATTCGCGCGGGATGGATGTCCACAAGGCCAATTCGGCACCTCCTTGATAGAGGAAGCCGAACAGAAGCGCCGCGAGGAACACGCCGAACGGGTGCGAACGGCCCATCAGTGCCACGGCGATCCCAATGAAACCCGCGCCTTCGGTCGAGTTCAGAACCAAACGCTCGGCCTCACCCATCACGTTGTTGATGGCCATCAGACCTGCCAGCCCGCCCGAGATCAGCATGGCGATGATGGTGATGCGAACCGGCGAGATCCCGGCATAGACGGCACCGGTTTCCGAATGACCATAGGCCCGAATTTCATATCCCAACCGGGTGCGCCAGATCAGCGCCCAGACCACGAAACAGGCGATGATCGCCACGAAGAACGAAATATTGGCCGGTGCGCCGCGGAACATCACGTTTTCAGCGGTCGAGAACATGGATTGGAAGGTCGGCAGGTGTACTGCCTCGGGGAAGCGCGCGGTCGCCGGGTCCTGCGAACCTTGCGGGCGCATGACATTGACCAGCATGTAGTTCAGGAAGGCAGCTGCGATAAAGTTGAACATGATCGTGGTGATCACGATGTGGCTGCCGCGTTTGGCCTGCAGGTAAGCCGGTATCGCGGCCCATGCCGCGCCGAATATAGCGGCCCCCAGACCTGCGGCGATCAGAGCGATGCTCCAATGCGGCCAAGGGATGTAGAGGCACACCATGGCAACGCCAAGGCCGCCCAGCATCGCCTGACCTTCGCCCCCGATGTTAAACAGCCGCGCGTGAAAAGCCACGGCCACCGCGAGTCCGGTGAACATGAAGTTAGTCGCGTAATAGAGCGTATAGCCCCAGCCATAGGTTGACCCCAGCGCGCCTGTGACCATCAAGTTCACGGCCTCAACCGGGTTCTCTCCGATGGCGAGGATCACCAGCGCCGACAGGATCGTGGCCAACACCAGGCTGATGATGGGGATCAGCACGACGTCGGCCCATTTGGGCATTTTTTCCATCTTACGCGGCCTCTCCCGCAACACCGGCCATCAGCAGGCCCAGTTCTTTTTCATCTGTCTCATGGGGCAGACGCTCACCCATGATATGTCCGTCAAACATCACGGCGATCCGGTCCGAGAGCGAGAAAATCTCCTCCAGCTCGACCGAGACCAGCAGGATCGCTTTGCCTTGGTCGCGCAGGGCTACGATCTGCTTGTGAATGAATTCGATCGCGCCAATGTCTACGCCGCGGGTCGGTTGGCCAACCAGCAACAGGTCTGGGTTCCGCTCGATCTCGCGCGCGACGACGATTTTCTGCTGGTTGCCTCCGGAAAAGCTTTTGGCGGTCAGCCAGCCGTTCGGGGGACGCACATCGAATTTCTCGATCTTGGCTTCGGTGTCCGCGCGCAGGGCGGCGTTGTCCATGAACAGGCCGCGCTTGTAGGCCGGGTCACGGTGATATCCGAAGGCAACGTTTTCCCAGGCATGGAAGTCCATGATCAGACCTTCGCGCTGACGGTCTTCCGGCACATGCGCGATGTGCTGCGCGCGACGCGCCTGACCATCAGACCCGGCCCCGCTGAGGGGCAAGGGCGTACCGTTTAGCTTGATCGAGCCCTGACCGGGGCGCATCCCACCCAGAACTTCCAACAGTTCCGACTGGCCGTTGCCCGCGACGCCTGCGATACCGACGATCTCACCGGCGCGGACGGTCAGGTCGATGCCTTTGACACGTTCAACGCCTGCCGCATCGAACACGCGCAGGTCTTGGACCTCAAGAATGGGTTTCCCGGGCTGCGCGGGCACCTTGTCGACCTGTAGCAGGACCTTGCGGCCCACCATCAGCTCGGCCAGATGCTCAGGGCTGGTTTCGGAGGTCTTGACCGTAGCGGTCATCTCTCCGCGCCGCATGACCGAGACGGTATCGGTGTTCTCCATGATCTCGCGCAGCTTGTGCGTGATCACGATGATCGTTTTCCCTTCAGCCCGAAGGCGATCGAGGATGCGGAACAGTTGGTCTGCCTCGGCCGGGGTCAAAACGCCGGTGGGTTCGTCGAGGATCAGGATCTCGGCCTTGCGATACAGCGCCTTGAGGATCTCGACCCGTTGCTGCATGCCCACGCCGATTTCATCGATGCGCTTGTCAGGGTCGACGAACAGCTCGTATTCTTCTTCCAGCGCTTTCAGCTCTTTCCGGGCTTTGGCCAGAGACGGGGCCAGCAGCCCACCATCCTCGGCGCCCAGAACAATGTTTTCAAGAACGGTGAAGTTTTCGACCAGCTTGAAGTGCTGGAACACCATCCCGATACCCAAGGCGATGGCCGCCTGACTGTCTGGAATGTCGGTCTTGGTGCCGTTGATCCAAATCTCACCTTTATCGGCTTTGTAGAAGCCGTAGAGAATGCTCATCAGCGTGGATTTGCCCGCACCGTTTTCACCGATGATCCCATGGATCGTGCCGGGGGCGACGCTGATGGAAATGTCTTTATTGGCCTGAACCGGCCCAAAGGCTTTGGAAATCCCTTTGAGCTCAATGGCGGGGACTGTCATGTCTTGTCCTTGGGTTGCCGAAGGGCCGCGCGGTTCGCGGCAGAGTGGGACCGAGGCGGAAGTCACCCCCCGCCCCGTGCGATATCAGAACTGCAGCGCCGGGCAGCTGTCGTTCTCGTAGTAGCTGACAACGGAGATGTCGCCGTTGATGATCGCTTTGCGTGCTTCGTCCACGGCGTCGTTCATACGAACCGAGACCAGCTCTTTGTTGTTCTCGTCCATGGCAACGCCAACGCCGTCCTCGGCCAGGCCCATGGCGAACACGCCGGTTTCCAGATCTTCACCCGCTTTCATCGCGTCATAGACGGCCACGTCCACGCGCTTGAGCATCGAGGTCAGGACCTTGCCCGGGTGCAGGTGGTTCTGGTTGCTGTCCACGCCGATCGACAGGATGCCTTCGTCCGCCGCGGTTTGCAGAACACCAACACCG
This sequence comes from Ruegeria sp. BG3, assembly GCF_056538485.1. NCBI lineage: Bacteria > Pseudomonadati > Pseudomonadota > Alphaproteobacteria > Rhodobacterales > Roseobacteraceae > Ruegeria > Ruegeria sp. BG3. The sequence continues at coordinate 133,251 of NZ_JBQFTE010000010.1, forward strand.
GTGCCGCCTGCGGCCGCATAGATCACATCAGCGCCTTGGCTGATCTGCGCTTTGGTCAGCTCGGACCCTTTAACCGGGTCGTTCCATGCGGCAGGGGTTGTGCCGGTCATGTTGGCAACAACGTTGATGTCAGGGTTCACAGCCTTGGCGCCTTGCGCGTAGCCGCAACCAAAGTGGCGGATCAGCGGGATATCCATGCCACCGATGAAGCCCACAGTGCCCGATTCCGACGCCATCGCAGCCATCATACCAACGAGGTACGAGCCTTCGTGCTCGGCAAAGCCGATCTGACGGATGTTCGGTGCGTCCAGCCAAGTAACGTCAACCGCGACGAACTTGGTGTCAGGATAGTCGCCGGCAACGGCAGACAGCGGATCGGCCATGGCAAAGCCCATGGTGATGACCGGGTTCGCGCCAGCCTCGGCGAAACGGCGCAGGGCCTGTTCACGCTGTGCTTCAGACTGAAGCTCGATCTCGCGATAGGTGCCGCCGGTTTCGTTGGCCCAACGCTGCGCGCCGTTGTGTGCGGCTTCGTTGAACGACTTGTCGAACTTGCCACCCAAGTCAAAGATCAGGGCCGGTTCGGCCAGTGCGGCACCAGCGGTCAGAGCGACGGCGGCGGCAGCGCCCATCAAGGATTTCATCAGGGTCATTTGGTACTCCCGTTGTTTTTGTCGGTTCGAGGTTAAACTAGCCTCGTTTACCCACCTATAGCGAGCATAACCGTTGTGATGACGGGAATTAAGGCCGTATGCAACAGGCAGGGTCAACTGATTTTTGACCACTTGGTCTAAAAAGTGGGGTGTGGGGCTACGGTAGGGGGCGTTCCATCACGATTGCGTCGCAATTTGAGGCGGAATCGCGTGCATAGTAGCCTTTTCGCATCCCGCAGGGGCTGTAACCGAAGCCCTCATAGAGTGCGATAGCGGCCCCATTGTCTGCCGCCACGTCAAGAATCGCGCGCGTTGCACCGAGGTCAGCAGCAACGGCGTGCCAGTTTTTCATGCAGGCTGCAGCCAAGCCCTTACGCTGATGCAGTGGGTGAGTCGCGATGGTCAGCAACTCGGCCTCGCCCGCGATGACCTGAAAAAGGGCAAAGGAGTTGGGGTCTCCGACAACATGGGTGAAGAGGTTTTGCAGTAGGTCTTCGAATTCTGCAGCCGTCCACGGGCGCGCTTGCGTGAAGGCGGCAGCGTGGGTCAGGGCCATGACTTCCGGGGTCATTCGTCCAGCAGCACAGGAGGGAGGTCGCGAGACGGCGCCGCATCCGCGGGGCGAATGTAAAGCGGTGCTGGTGGGGCCGTTTCCGTGCCGCATCGGCGCGCCGCGACATGGGCGATGGCCTGAACATGCGCGTTTGGGTCCGTGGCAGTGAAGAGGGGGCCAATCCCCTCGGCCTCGGCTCGAGGCATCAGGCGTGGGCCTTCGGAGGTCTGCACATAGACCTGATCGCGTGGGGCTGAGATCGCCGGCAGGTGACCGTCGGGCATGTTCTCGGCCAAGGCGTCAAAACCTGACACGCCGACGGCCGGGATGTTCAGACCCAATACAAGCCCACGCGCCGCTGAAACCGAGATTCGAATGCCGGTGAAGTTTCCTGGGCCGATGCCAACACCGATGGCGTCCAGGTCTTTCCAGCCAAGACCGGCCTCAGACAGAACCTCCTCCAGCAGAGGCATCAGGCGTTCGGCCTGCCCGCGTGACATGGCTTCTGCTCGCGTGACGACAATTTCAGAGCCACGCAACAAAGCGGCCGCGCAATGCGCGGCCGATGTGTCAAATGCCAGAAGCGTCGGTTCAGACGGCAACGGGGCGAACCTCGGTCACTTCGGGGATGTAGTGGCGCAGCAGGTTCTCGATCCCCATTTTCAGGGTCAGGGTCGAGGACGGGCAGCCGGCGCAGGCCCCTTGCATATGCAGGTAGACCACGCCGCGGTCAAAGCCGTGGAAGGTGATGTCGCCACCGTCCTGAGCCACAGCAGGGCGCACGCGACTGTCCAGCAGATCTTTGATCTGGTCGACGATTTCCGAATCCTCGCCGGTATGCTCGGCATGGCCGGATGCGGGTGCCGCCTCGGCTCCCATGACGGGCTGGCCGGATTGGTAATGCTCCATCACCGCGCCGAGGATGCTTGGCTTGATGTGGTCCCAATCGACGTCATCCGCTTTGGTCACTGTGACAAAGTCATTGCCAAAGAACACGCCGGTCACGCCACTGACCGAAAAGATGCGCTGGGCGAGCGGCGATTTTTCAGCCGCTTCTGCGGATGGGAAGTCGGCTGTGCCTGCTTCAAGCACCGTCTGGCCGGGCAGGAACTTCAAGGTTGCCGGGTTCGGGGTGGATTCGGTCTGAATGAACATGAGGCAGCTCCGTTTTCGTTGCGTCTGATATGCGGGCAGCTGCCGTGGAAGTCAAGATTTGGAACCGTTCTAAATTGCGAGAGAGTGGTTTATTGCGTCAACCAACCGGTCATCACCCCAGAAAACCTCATCCCCGACGACAAAACTGGGTGCGCCGAACAAGTCGAGTTCTTTGGCGCGGCTGGATTGCGCGAAGAGCGCCGCTTTTACCTTTGGGTCTTGCGCGCTCTCCATAAAATCGGCGGGCAGACCTGCGGCTGCAAGGCAATCGGTCAATGTTGATGCGGCCGAGATATCGCGGCCCTCGCCGAACTCGGCCGTGTAAACGGCACGGGTAAACGCGGCCCGCTGGTCTTGGGCCCCGATGGCGACAGCCAAACGCGCAGCAGTCAGGGAATTCTGCGGAAACGGATCGGGGCGTTGAAATGGCAATGCGCGGGCGGCGCATAAACGCTCCATATCGCGCCACATGTAGCGGCCCTTGGCGGGGTAGATCGTGAATGGAGAGGTATTCCAGCCCTGTTCGGCAAAGATGGGCCCCAAAAGAAAGGGCTGCCAGTCAATGGAAACACCCTTGTCAGCGGCCAGTTGCTCGATCCGCATCGCGCTGAGGTAAGAATAGGTTGAGGCGAATTCGAACCAGAACTGAACGGGTGCTGCCATGGTGCCTCAGGTGATCTCTTCCAGTTTTTCCTTGCTCAGATCGCCTGGCACGATGGTGATCGGGATCGGCATGCTGCCCGAGTTCTTGGTCAGCTGAGTCACCAGCGGACCCGGCCCTTTCTTGTCGGTGCCGGCGCCCAGAACCAGAACCCCAATCTCGGGGTCGGATTGCACGTGTTCGATGATCTGTGCCACCGGATCGCCTTCGCGAATGGCCAATTCAGGTTCAACGCTCTGCTTGTCGCGCATCCATTTGGCGAAGACTTCGAAATGGGCGTGGATACGTTCGCGGGCCTCTTCGCGCATGGTTTCGGCCACACCGATCCAGTGATTGAATTCATCCGGTGGGATGACGGACAGGATTGTCACGCCGCCGCCGGTATGCGCGGCCCGCATCGCGGCAAAACGCATGGCGTTCAGGCATTCGCGGCTGTCATCCAGAATGACGAGAAACTTGCGCATTTGGGTCCTCTTGATTTTCTGGGATCATGCCCGACCGATAGCGTGCTGGCAACTCGGGTGAATCCCTAGCGCTCGCTTGCTGCCCAATCCCAATACAGCGCGCGGGCGCGACGGGCGATAGGGCCAACCTGATATTGTATGTCGTCCAGAGCGGTCACAGGCGTCACCTTGCTCATGTTGCCGGACATGAACACCTCATCCGCTGCATGGAAATCATCAAAGCTGAGGACGGACTCATGTACGGTGACACCATCGGCGCGCAGGTTTTTGATGTGCCGTGCGCGGGTGATCCCGGCCAGAAAGGTGCCGTTGGGCATGGGGGTAAAGACCTCACCGTCTTTGGCCATGAAGATATTGGCAGTGGCGGTCTCGGCCACATTGCCCATCGCGTCGGCGACCAGCGCGTTCGAGAACCCTTTGGAGCGCGCCTCAGTCAGCATCCGGGCGTTGTTCGGGTAGAGACACCCGGCCTTGGCATTCACCACGGCGGATTCCAGTACAGGACGGCGGAACCGGGTGGTGGTCAACGTGACCGAGGCCGTCTCGGGCGCCATTGGGATCTCTTCGAGACAGATGGCGAAACCGGTACTGTCTTTCTGGGGCACGATGGCCGTGACGTCTCCGTGGATGCCCCAATACATCGGGCGGATATAGACAGCCTGATCCGGGCCATAGGATTGCAGCCCCTCGCGCACCAGATCAACCATTTGTTCCGGCGTTACGGTCGGGGTCAGCATCAGCGCTTCGGCGGATCGGTTCACGCGGGCGCAATGGGCCAGCAGGTCTGGGGCCAGGCCGTCAAAGTAGCGCGCGCCATCAAAGACCGAGGACCCTAGCCACGATCCATGATCCGCCGCTCGCATGATAGGTGCGTCCCCTTCATGCCATTGGCCTTCAAAATAGGTACGAATATTCTTGCCGACTGCCATAGCGCCCTCTCAAAACTTTCGGCAAACCTAGGAGGGCGTCGGACGAAGGTCCAGAGCAATCAGCGCGAGGCTGCGCCGACCATGCCCACAATTTCGTAGGTTTGCTTCAGGATCGGGGCGGCAATCGCACGCGCCTTTTCCGCACCACGGGCCAGGATCTGGTCAATCTCGGACTGTTCGCCCATCAGGCGGGCCATCTCGGACGAGATCGGGGACAGTTTTTCGACCGCCAGTTCCGCGAGCATCGGTTTGAACTCACCGAACTGCTTGCCGCCAACCTCGGCCAACACCTGAGCGGCCGAGCTGTCGCTGAGCGCGGCGTAGATATTGACCAGATTGCGCGCCTCTGGGCGATCTTCCAAACCGTCGACTTCTGATGGCAGGGCGTCCGGATCAGTCTTGGCCTTGCGGATTTTCTTGGCGATCGTGTCGGCATCGTCGGTCATGTTGATCCGGCTCATGTCTGACGGATCAGACTTAGACATCTTCTTGGAGCCGTCACGAAGGCTCATAACCCGGGTGGCCGCCCCTTCGATCACAGGTTCTGTGACCGGGAAGAAGTCGACGCCGAAATCGTTGTTGAACTTGATCGCGATGTCGCGCGTCAGCTCCAGATGCTGTTTCTGGTCTTCCCCGACCGGCACATGGGTTGCGTGATAGATCAGAATGTCCGCAGCCATCAGCGCCGGATAGGCAAAAAGACCTAGCGAGGCGTTTTGCGTGTTCTTGCCCGCCTTGTCCTTCCACTGGGTCATGCGCTGCATCCAGCCCATCCGAGCGACGCAGTTGAAGATCCACGCCAGTTGCGCGTGTTCGGGCACCTGGCTTTGGTTGAACAGTATGGATTGCTCCGGGTCGATGCCCGCCGCGATATAGCCCGCGCACAGTTCAAGTGTGTTGTGTGACAATGCAGCGGGGTCCTGCCAGACGGTGATCGCATGCAGGTCGACCATGCAATAGATGGTTTCGAACTCTGGCCCTTGCATATCCACAAAGCGCTTCATCGCGCCCAGATAGTTGCCCAAGGTCAGCCCGCCCGAAGGCTGGATGCCGGAAAACACGCGCGGCGTGAATTGGGTCTGGGTCATCGAAGGGAACTCCCGTCTGGAAAAATCAGCCCTCGTCGCTTACCCATGAGGCCAAGGGACGTCAACAGCCGCGAAAGGCCAGCCCAATGAGCAGTGAGCATTATACACCCGCCGTGAACCCTCTGCCGCCCGTCGTGGTGGCCTTGGTTCTGTTCATCATGGGGATCGAGCTGGCGTTTACGCTGGGCGCCCGTGGTCTGGTCGGAGGGCCGGGCGCGGTTGGATGGCGGCTAGATGCGCTGCAGAGCTACGCGTTCTCGGCCGATATCTTCGATTGGATGGTGCAAAACGGGCGCTGGCCGTTCGAGCATGTCATCCGCTTTGTGACCTATCCCTTCGTTTCGGGCAGTTTTACGCAGGCGGTTTTTGTCTGCGTCTTCGTGCTGGCCATGGGCAAGATGGTGGGTGAGGTCTTTGGTGGCTTTCCGATGCTGCTGATTTTCGTGCTGTCGGGTGTTGGTGGCGCGCTCGCCTATGCGCTGTTTCTGGACCCGTCTTATCCGCTGGTCGGAGGGTTCCCACCGGTCTACGGGTTGATCGGGGCATTTACCTGGTTGCTGTGGCGCAAACTTTCTTTGGTTGGGGCCAATCAGGCGCGGGCATTTCAGTTGATTGCGGTGCTGATGGGCATTCAGCTGCTGTTTGGCCTGATCTTTGGCGGCACAGGTGATTGGGTGGCCGATCTGGGCGGTTTTGCCACCGGGTTCGGCCTGTCCTTCTTTCTGGCACCGGGTGGTTGGGCGCGGATCAAGGGTCGCATCCGGCGTGAGTGATCAAGACCGGCGCAGGGCCGTTTTGAACTCGGACAGTCTAAATGCCCCCAACAGGTGGCCGAATGCGAAGTAGCTGACCGCTGCAACCATGATCAGCGCAAGCAGAGCCAAATAGCGCCACCCGGGCACATCAAGCGTCCAGCCGAACAGTTGAATAGCGGCAAACAACACCACGCCCATCCCGATCGAGGCCAAGATGATCCGCCCGGCGCGGCGTCGAAAACGGTCGTCGAACCGCGCCTCATCCCCCATGTCGCGCGCGCCGAAAGCCAGCAGGGCCACCATGGCCCAGCCAGCGGCAGAGGCGGCGATGGCCGGGGCGATCCAGCCGACAATCGGGTAGAGACCGAAGGCGAGCACCGCGTTGATGATCATTGCCACCAAAGCATAGTGGAACGGAGACCGCGTGTTCTCACGCGCGAAATACAGCGGTTGCAGCAGCTTCTGCAGCATGAATGCGGGCAGGCCGATGCCATAGATCGCAACGGCCAGGGCTGTGGCGGCTGTGTCCTCAGCGGTGAACTGGCCCCGCTGAAACAGGACTGACACCAGCGGGTTCGGGATGATCAGGAAGGCTACGGTCGAAGGCAGGGTGAGCAGCAACATGAATTCTCCGGCCCGCGAAAACGCATTGCGCGCGCCCGCTTTGTCATCCGCCCGCAAGCGGCGAGACAGGTCGGGCAGCAGAACGATTCCGATGGCGATCCCGACAACACCCAGAGGCAGCTGATACAGACGATCTGCTGCAAATAACCAGCTGACGGCTTTCTCGGTTTTTGAGGCCACAAGTTGCCCTACGACCAGATTGACCTGCGTAACCCCCATGGCCAAGGCGGCGGGTACGGCGATGCGGACCATATTCCGCATCTCGGGCGTCAGACGCGGCAACCCAAAACGTATGCGGATACCGGCGCGTTCGGTGGCAAACCAGACCAACGCCAACTGCGCCACACCTGCCAAAGGGATCACGGCGATGAGCCAGCGAATGACCTCGCCTCCGGATATCGCGCCAGCGATCAGGGCGGTGCAGGCGAAGATGTTTAGAAGAACCGGCGCTGCGGCGGCGGCAGCAAACCGCCCGGTCGCGTTCAGAACGCCCGAAAACAGCGCCGCCAGTGACATGAAAAGAATGTAGGGGAAGACGACATAGCCATAGTCGACGGCCAGATCAAAGCGTTCATCGCCGTAAAACCCTTCGGCCGTCAGCCAGACGAGGCCCGGCATGAAGACCATTGCCAGCCCGACCAGGGCCAATACCGCGGCGACCAAAAGGTTGAAGGCGTCTTGCGCGAACCCTTGCGCGTTCTCTCCGCCTTCTAGCCGCTTGGAAAACATCGGCACGAAAGCTGCGTTGAATGCGCCTTCGGCAAAGAAGCGGCGGAACATGTTGGGCAGACGGAAAGCCGCGACGAAGGCGTCCATCACCGGGCCGGGGCCGATGAACGCGGTCAGCAGGATTTCACGAAGAAAGCCCAGAATGCGACTGGCCAACGTCCAGAAGCCGACCGTGAAGAAGCCCGAAAACAGCCGGATTTGCTTCATGACGCCGCGCGCTCGGCGCCCTCGGTAATGGCTTTGCGCAGTTTGGTCTCAAGCCCGCGCTGTTTGCTTTCCGAGTGGTATTTCAGCCCGAACATGTCCTTGACGTAGAACGTATCCACCACCTGCTCGCCATAGGTCGCGATTACGGCGTTGGCGATATAGACATTGGCCGCTGCCAGCGTGCGCGTCAGGTCATAGAGCAGACCGGGGCGGTCGCGGGTATCAACCTCGATGATCGTGTAGATTTCAGAGCCGTCATTGTCGAAGGTGATATGGGTCGGTACGTTGAAAGCGCGTTCGCGTTTCTTGATCTTATCGCGCGATTTCAACGCCTCGCGGGCCACGACCTCGCCCTTCAGCGTTTTGTGGATCATCTGGGTCAGACGCGGCAGACGGCTGGCTTCGAACGGGTGGCCTTCGGCATCCTGTATCCAGAACGCATCCGTTACGTAGCCATCCTTGGTGGTGTAGCTGCGGGCATCCACGACGTTGGCACCGACCAAGGCCAAGGCCCCGGCGATCCGCGCAAAGATACCGGGGTGATCACCCATGGTAAAGCAGGCGCGGGTGGCGTCGCGATCCTCGTCCGGATGCAGGCGGATCTCCATCGCGCCGGGATCGCCGCTGTGCTCCAGCGTCCGTAGCATCTCGGCAAATTCCAAGTGGGTCGAGACGTTCAGGCCCTGCCAGTACGGGGCATAGTGCCGCCCGGTTTCCGTCTTCAGATCGGCCTTGGACCATTCGGCCAGTTCGGCGCGCAGCAGTTTCTTGGCCTCGGCCCCGCGATTGGCACGGTTCAGATCCTCCATGCCCGTTTCCAAGGCACGTTTGGTTTCCGCATGCAGCGCGCGCAGCAACGTGGCCTTCCAGTTGTTCCAGGTATTAGGCCCGACACCGCGAATGTCACAGACGGTTAGCACGGTCAGCAGATCCAGCCGTTTGACCGTTTGCACAGCCTTGGCAAAATCCCGCACGGTCCGAGGGTCCGAGATATCGCGCTTCTGCGCCATATCCGACATGAGCAGGTGATAACGCACCAGCCATTCGACCGTCTCGGCATCGGATTTGTTCAGTCCCAGCCTGGGTGCCACTTTCCGCGCGATTTGTGCCCCGAGGATAGAGTGATCTTCGGGCCGGCCCTTGGCGATATCGTGCAACAGAAGCGCAACATAGAGGACCTTGCGGTTTACGCCCCCTTCAAGGATCGAGGACGCCAGCGGCAGCGATTCAACCAGCTCTCCGCGTTCGATCTGGGCGAGGTTGACGATGCACTGGATGATATGCTCGTCCACCGTGTAGCTGTGATACATATTGAACTGCATCATCGCTACGATGGGTTCGAATTCGGGTATGAAGGCTGAAAGCACCCCAAGTTCGTTCATCCGGCGCAGGGCGCGTTCCGGATTGCCGTGTTTCAGCATCAGGTCGAGGAAGATGCGCTGGGCTTCTTTGTCGTTGCGCATATCGTCGTCTATCAGGTGCAGATTGGCCGTGACCAGCCGCATAGCATCCGGATGGATCAACATGCCTGTACGCAGGCCTTCCTCGAACAGGCGCAACATGTTCAGCTTGTCGGTCAGGAATGTATCCGGATCGGCAATATCCAGACGCCCGTGAACCATGCTGTACCCGGGTTTGACCCGAGGGCGGCGGCGGAAAATCCGCTCCAGCAGCGGAGCGCCTTTCATATGCAGGGCTTCCAGCTTGGTCAGGAAGATCCGCGTCAACTCCCCAACGCTGGTGGCATGGCGGAAATAGCGTTGCATGAACACTTCGACGGCCCGCCGCCCGGCCCGATCTTCATAGCCCATGCGCGCCGCAACCTCGACCTGCATGTCGAAGGTCAGCTGCTCGGTCGGGCGCCCCGTGACCAGATGCAGGTGCGAGCGTACGGCCCAGAGGAAGTTTTCGGCCTCGGCAAAGGTCTTGAATTCATCCGGTGTGAACAGGCCCAGCGGGACCAGCTCGGCCACGTCTTGTACGCCGTAGATGTATTTCGCGATCCAGTAGAGCGACTGTAGATCGCGCAGCCCGCCTTTGCCCTCTTTCACATTGGGTTCGACTACGTAGCGCTGCCCCTGTTTCAAGTGGCGCTCGTCGCGCTCCTGAAGCTTGGCCTCGATGAACTCGCGCTCGGTACCTTTGAAGAGATCGGCCTTGAGGCGTTGGTCCAGTTCCTTGGCGAGATTCGTATCACCAGCCAGGTAGCGCTGCTCCAGCATCGCGGTGCGGATGGTGAAATCTTCGGTCCCCAAACGCAGGCAATCTTTGATCGTGCGTGAGGAATGGCCGACCTTCAGGCGCAGATCCCACAGGATATAGAGCATGGATTCAATCACACTCTCGGCCCAGGCGGTGATCTTGTAGGGCGTCAGGAACAGCAGATCGACATCCGACGCGGGTGCCATCTCACCGCGCCCATAACCGCCGACCGCCAGAACAGCGATGCGTTCCCCCTGCGTCGGGGTGGCCAGAGGGTGCAGATTCTCGCTGGCGACCCGCATCGCGGTACCGACCAGACAATCCGTGAGGTAGGTATAGGACCGGGTTAGAGGGCGCGCGTCAAATGGGCGGGCAGCAAAGGCCTCGGCAATGGCGGCGCGCCCGGATTTTTGTGCCTCACGCAGAATGCGCACGGTTTCAGCACGTAACGCGGAATTGTCAGCACCTGCCTGGAACGCCGCAGCAAGCTGAGCGTCAACGCGGGCACTGTCGAAAATATCCTCTGGCGGGCAGATAAGTGAGTTTTCAGGCACTGCGGTCAGGTGAGGCTGGTCAGAAACCGGCCCCTGAGAAGCTTTGCGGGGCAGGGTCAATCACAACCACCTGTTTGTTCTGGATCGTGGCAACCGCCAGACCGCGTTCATTGGTACCGTCCGAGCGCAGGCGGAAGATGCCGCCAACACCCTGGAAACCGGCGCTCTGAGTCAGCGCTGCCCCGGTCAGAGCATTCGATTTGCCTTGGCTGACAAGCGCCCCGATGGCGGCGATCCCGTCATAGGCCAACCCGCTGATCGGATGCGGCGCTTCGCCATAGGTCGCATTATAGCGCTGACGATAGGCCTGCGCCTTTGCGGGATCAGGCAGGGCAAACCAACCGCCCTGAACGCCGGGCAGTTCCAGCGTTTGGGCCGGAATGTCCCACCGTGTCAGACCGATATACTGAGAGGTCGACGGCGAAACCCCCGCTTCAGGTAGAAGCTGCGAGAACAGAGGCAGCGCCCCTGCGGTGGTTGCAGTCAAGAAGACCGAGTCCGCTCCGGTGGAATCCATGGCGGATTTGATATTGGGCACCGCGTTGATCACGCCCTGCTGCGACCGATCGTAACCGACGCTGCCAGCGTTGTTCATACTGCTGCTGGCGAGCGCATTGGCAATGGCTGAGCGGCCAGCTTCTCCGGCGGCGTCATTGCTGTGTACGACGATTGCTCCGGTCTTGCCCTGTCTTCCGCCATAATTGGCCAGTCGATTGGCCGTGTTCTGGAATGTCGGCCCCAGTACATATACATTTCCACCCGCGATGCTGGTGTTGTTCGAGAAGGACAGGACGTTCACGTTGTTGTTCAGCACCGCAAGGCCGGCCGCGTTGGCGGCCTGTGCATAGACCGGTCCAATGATGATCTTGGCACCGTCCGCCACCGCCTGTTGCGCCACGCCCGAGGCCGTACCGGCATTGCCTGCCGTATCATAGACACGCAGGTCGATTGTAACGTTCGGCAGGTCCGACATCGCCAGACGTGCTGCATTCTCAAGGCTTTGCGCGAGCGCCGCGTCGCCGGACTGGCCCGATCCGCGCGGAACCAGAAGCGCAACGGGCACCGGTTCCGAGGTGTTGATCGAGGGGCCTCCGCCGACGCCAGTGGTTTCACAGGCTGCCAGAAAAACGGCGGTGGTCAGGGCAATTGTGGTTTTGGCCAACTTGCTTACGGACTTGCAAACGGTAAACATCTAAAAGAAAACTCCCTGATCCGGCGGCTTGCGACGCTGCTGTTCTATCGAGCCGCGATAATAAACGTCACGCTGTGAGGGTCCAGCTTTGAATTTCCAAAACATAAGTTTGGCTGCTGGCCTGTATTTTGTTGCCACTCCGATCGGTACGGCGCGCGATATTACGCTCAGAGCGTTGGATGTGCTGGCCTCGGCCGACATGATCGCGGCAGAAGACACCCGCAGCCTACGCCGGTTGATGGAAATCCACGGTATCCCCTTGGGCGGGCGACGCATTCAGGCCTATCACGACCACAGCGGAGCGGGCGCACGCGGCAAGATCATGGATGCTTTGGCCGCAGGGCAATCCGTTGCCTATGCGTCCGAGGCCGGTATGCCGCTAATCGCCGACCCGGGCTACGATTTAGGGCGGCAGGCGGCCGAGGCCGGGCACACCGTTACTTGCGCACCGGGCCCTTCCGCCGCGCTGACGGCGCTGACGCTGGCGGGCCTGCCAACGGATGCGTTCTTTTTCGCGGGTTTTTTGCCGAATGCGTCTGGCGCTCGTCGCAGCCGAATCGAGGCGTTGCGGGATATTCCCGGAACACTGGTGTTCTACGAATCACCCAAGCGCGTCGCTGGATGCTTGTCCGATCTGTCCGACATCCTCGGCTCCGACCGGCAGGCGGCTTTGTGCCGCGAACTGACGAAGAAGTTCGAGGAAGTCCGACGTGGCTCTTTGCAAGACCTGGCAGAGGCCTACCAAGACCAAACACCCAAGGGTGAGGTCGTTCTGCTCGTGGATCGCAGCCATTCGCCAAGCGTTAACGAATCTGACGTAGAAGAGGCATTGAAACAGGCCTTGCAAACCCATTCGGTTCGGGATGCGGCGGATTTGGTGTCAAAGATGTATGAACTTCCCAGACGTCCCATTTACCAGCAGGCTCTCAAACTGGGAAAGGGATGACATGACGCAGCGTGCGGTGCGGGGGTCGGTATCTTATCATGCAGGGCAATCTGCGGAATTGCGGGTTGCAGCCGACTATGAACGCCGCGGATTCTCGATCGCTCACAGACGCTGGCGCGGTGCCGGGGGTGAAATTGACCTGATTGCGCGGGGTGACGAAGGGCTCGTTTTCATTGAGGTCAAGAAAAGCGCCAGTTTTGATATGGCCGCGGCTCGGATCACCCCACGGCAGACCCAGCGTATCTGCGCATCAGCGGCGCAGTTTCTTGAAAATGAACCCGGCGGGCAATTGACGAATGTTCGGTTCGACGCGGCGCTGGTCGATGGCACGGGCGCTGTTCAAATCATCGAAAACGCCTTCGGACCGACCTAAGCCCCATTGAACCCCTCGGCCTGCTGCGCCATGTATCTGGCGTGAAGTTGAGGGACATGCCATGAAAATCGCCTTTCAAATGGACCCGATCGGGGCCGTGGATATCAACGCCGACAGCTCTTTCCGCCTCGCGGAAGAGGCACAGGCCCGCGGGCATGAGCTGTTCTTCTACGGGCCGGATCAATTGGCCTATCAGGAGGGGCGGATCACCGCGCGAGGACAAGACATGCAGGTTCAGCGCGTTGCCGGAGACCCCGCGGTCCTCGGTCCCGAGCGTGAAGTTGATCTGGCTGAGTTTGACGTGGTGTGGCTACGTCAGGACCCGCCGTTCGACATGCATTACATCACCTCAACGCATCTGCTGGATCGGTTGAAGGGGCAAACTTTGGTGGTCAATGACCCGTTTTGGGTACGCAATTACCCCGAGAAACTACTGGTTCTGGATTTCCCCGAATTGACCCCTCCGACCACGATTGCGCGGGACATGCAGACCATCAAGGCCTTCAAAGACAAGCATCAGGACATCATCCTTAAACCTCTTTATGGAAATGGAGGGGCTGGGGTGTTCCGGTTGGATGCCAATGACCGCAACCTGACCTCGCTGTATGAGCTGTTCACCGGATTCTCGCGCGAGCCGTTGATCGTTCAGAAATTCCTGCCAGATGTGAAGAACGGCGACAAACGCGTGATTCTCGTGGATGGAGAGCCTGTGGGTGCCATCAACCGCGTCCCGGCCGAAGGTGAGACGCGTTCCAATATGCATGTTGGCGGGCGACCCGAAAAGATCGGTTTGACCGAGCGGGATCTCGAAATCTGCGCGGCCATAGGCCCTCTACTAAAGGAAAAAGGCCAGATTTTTGTCGGGATTGACGTGATCGGAGACTACCTGACCGAGATCAACGTCACCTCCCCCACCGGTATTCAAGAGCTTGAGCGTTTCAACGGTGAGAACATCGCCGAAAAGATCTGGCAGGCAATCGAGGCCAAAGTCTAAGCGCTACAGGCGTTGGGCGGCGCTTAGGTGTTCGATGCGGTCCGTTCATTGGAATGCACGGTCGCACTGAAGGTCGAGTTCCTCGCTTGAACATGGCGCAAGCGGTAAGCTACCGGACTTGTCTAGGACGACGGCAATGATCGGTTCCGCTGTAGATTGTATCCCATTCGGCCTAGCAAAATACTGTGGGCGAACATTTAAGCCATGGCCCGTGCGCTGATCCGAAAACTTAGCGCTTCGGCCACGTGCGGTCGCCGGATATCAGCGGAACTATCCAGGTCGGCTATGGTTCGCGCGACCCGTAGGATGCGGTGGAATGCACGCGCCGACAGGCCGAACCGGTCGGCGGCCTTGAGCAGCAGCTCTTTGCCCTCGTCATCTGGGGCGGCGACCTCCTCCAGCAATTTACCTTCGATATCAGCGTTTTGACGTACGCCCTCGTGACCGTCAAACCGAGCGCTCTGAACGGCGCGGGCCTGCTCCACACGCGCGGCCACGGTGGCCGAACTGTCGCCAGACGGCGGCAGATCAAGGTCGGTGAACGCTACCGGAGGCACTTCGATGCGCATATCGAACCTGTCCATCAAAGGGCCGGAGATGCGGTTCAGGTAGTCTTCGCCACAGCCCGGTGCGCGGGAACAAGCGCGGGACGGATCGGTCAGGTACCCGCATTTGCACGGGTTGGCTGCCGCGACCAGCATGAAACGGCAGGGGTACTTCACATGGGCGTTGGCGCGGGCGACCATGACCTCTCCGGTTTCGATCGGTTGGCGCAGGGTTTCCAAAACGGTGCGAGGGAATTCGGGGAACTCGTCCATGAACAACACCCCGTTATGGGCCAGAGAGATTTCTCCGGGTTTTGCACCGCGTCCGCCGCCGACAATTGCCGCCATCGAGGCGGTGTGATGCGGTTCGCGAAAGGGCCGCGTCCGGTTGATGCCGCCTTCGTCCAACAACCCGCATAGGGATTGGATCATCGATGTTTCCAGCGCCTCGACCGGGGTCAAAGGTGGCAGGATGCCGGGCAGGCGCGCGGCGAGCATGGATTTGCCCGAGCCCGGCGTGCCGATCATGATCAGGTGGTGCCGTCCCGCAGCAGCGATCTCTAGCGCGCGTTTGGCGCGTTCCTGTCCTTTGACGTCTCGCAGATCGCGGGTGTTGGAGGACAGGCTAACCTCGCCCGGTTTGGCCGCTGCCAATGGGGCCTGACCCGAAAAATGGCGCACTACATCGCCCAGCGAACCGGCTCCGATGACCTGAGTGGCGTCCACCCATGCAGCCTCGGCGCTTGAGGCGCGGGGGCAGAGCAGGGCGCGATCCTCGGCCGCCGCCGTCATCGCGGCGGGCAAAGCGCCCACGACCGGAACCAGCGACCCGTCCAAGGATAATTCGCCTAGCGCAACAGTGCCCTCGGCCGCGTCTGCCGGGATGATCTCCAAAGCGGACAGGAGGGCGACAGCGATGGGAAGGTCGAAATGGCTACCCTCTTTGGGCAGGTCGGCGGGGGACAGGTTTATGGTGATGCGTTTTGACGGCAAGGCGATAGCCATGGCGCTGAGCGCGCTGCGCACCCGATCTCGCGCCTCGGACACTGCCTTATCCGGCAGACCGACGATGGAAAAGGCAGGTAGGCCCGGAGAGACGGCGCATTGCACCTCGACCGGGCGGGCATCAACCCCTTGAAACGCAACCGTATGAGCGCGGGCAACCATGGCAATCCTGTTCTTGGTTAACAGGACGTTGCTGCCATGGCGGCGGTTTAGGAATGGTTAACGGCTGCGCGCATCGCAGTAAATTTGGGCCAGGCGTCCGGATCTGCGACTGTTTTGTCGCGGCAGAACGTGTTGCAGAACCCCCAGCGCTGGCCGTCGAGGTCGAGGAAATCGGTGACCGGGTCGCCGGAATATGGGCAGTGCGCGTTGACTGAGGGGCCTTCGTTGGCGGGTCGTGCCGCGGACGGTTCTCCAACAGGCCAAAGAGCCGAGGGTGAATATTCCGGGTAGGGGTACGGATCGTATTGCACGGTCAGCCCCATCGCGCGCCATTGTCGGACCGATGTATCCGACAGCAAGCTTAGGCAATAGTCGCGACTTTCGGCTGAGACCGGCAGATCATACCCAATGATCCGAGCCGCGACTGGGGTGTAGAAGACATCGGCCAGCGAGTAGGCTCCGAAAAACGGACCCTTCGACGCGCCCGAGATCGCCCGAGCATGCGCCCAAAGCGTCTCAATCCGGGCGAGGTCATTCAAAGTGTCCGCTGACGGTTGGAACCCTTTCCAAACATGCGCCAACTGCATCGGGCATTCCCCACGTAGTGCGGTAAAACCCGCGACCATTTCGGCGCACAGCCAACGGGCCGTTGCGCGCGCGGCTGGGTCTGACGGCCAAAGACCAGCTTCGGGGTGCCGTTCAGCCAATGTCTCGGCCATCGCGAGGCTTTCGCCCACAACCGTACCATCGGGCAGACGCAGGGCGGGAACCAGACGGGCTGGGGCAAGGGATTCCATATCCGCGGCCATGGTGCCGGAATAGAGGCCAACCAAGTGGCTGCGATAGGGCAGGCCGAACTTCTCGAGCATCAACCAGCCGCGCATGGACCAGCTGGAAAACAGGCGGTCACCGATAAAGAGATCATAGGTCATGATCAAAGGATGACGGAGCCGGAAGCGCTCGTAAATCAGTGATTTGTGACCTGCCGGATCACGGCAGATGATTGATGGCACCGACGGACCATTCGCCCGCGTTATAGGCGATCTGGGTAACCGACAGGTTGTCGATCCGGTGCGAAAACGCTTGTTGCGCCTCAATATTCAAAGCGCGCTGTACTTGCGTCAGGATCACTCCGAAATGGGCAACAATGACCAGATCCGCGCCCGCATGTGTGGCCATCAGCGCATCGACGGTTTTGTCGACCCGCGCACGGACGTCGTTCCAGCTTTCTCCGTTTGGAGGGCGCACTTCGCCGGGATTGTCCCAATATGCAAAGGCAAGCTCGGGGTCTTCGGCTTCGATCTCGGCGAAACCGCGCAGTTCCCATGTGCCGAAGTTGATCTCGCGCAGGTCAGGGTGGTGGGGCAGGCGGAGGCGCTGGCCTTGGATCGCCGTTGCCGTATCCGCCGCGCGCGACAGGTCGGATGAGACAACAACCGCGTCCACAGGGATGTGATCATGCAATCGCTGCAGCGCGGCCTGATCGCTCAGATCGGCGGGCAGATCGGACCAGCCGACCATCGTTTTGGCATGGGTGGGGCCGTGGCGGACCAGATGAAGCCGCGTCATGGCAACTGTCCCTTCAAGACCATGGGCAGCCCTGCCGTGACCTGAACCATCAGGTCGGCCTGTGCTGCTAGCGCGATGTTCAGCCGGCCCTGTGCTTCGCGGAACCGCCGGGCGAGGGCGTTTTCGGGTACGATGCCGTGACCAACCTCATTCGAAACGATCACAAGCTGCGCCGGGCAGCTGCGCAGGGTGCTCAGCAGTTGGGCTTGGGCCTGATCCAGATCGTTCTCGGCCAGCAGGTGATTGGTCAACCACATCGTGGCGCAGTCAATCAGGCAGGCTTGGTCAGGACTAAGTTCCGCCAAAACCGGGGCAAGGTCTAGCGGTGCCTCGATTGTTTCCCAGCCGGACCCGCGTTGTTCGACGTGGCGATCGACCTTTCGCTGCATCTCGCCATCAAACACTTGTGATGTCGCAAGATAGATCCGGCTTTTCCCTGAAGTTACAATCAGTTGTTCGGCGTAGGCCGACTTGCCTGATGAAGCCCCACCCAGCACAAAGGTTAAATTGGCGGTCACAATTCTTACCTTTCTGGTGATCCACTTGGTGATGATCTGCGTATCGACCCTAAGTCGGCAAGGCAAGCCCGGCTGATGCCTGCAAAAAGGGAGAGTTTCATGGCACTGGACAACGCATCCGATTTCTCGATGTCCCGCAAAGCGATGAAGGCCGAACTGCTGGACGCGGAAACCGAATTGCAACTGGCCTATGCGTGGCGCGACAATCGCGACGAACAAGCACTGCACCGACTGATCACCGCCTACATGCGTCTAGCTATTTCAATGGCGGCCAAGTTCAAGCGCTACGGTGCGCCGATGAATGATCTGATCCAAGAGGCCGGTCTTGGATTGATGAAAGCCGCCGACAAGTTTGACCCTGATCGCGGTGTGCGGTTCTCGACCTATGCGGTGTGGTGGATCAAAGCCAGCATCCAGGATTACGTGATGCGTAACTGGTCGATGGTGCGGACCGGTTCGACCTCATCTCAGAAATCTCTGTTCTTCAACATGCGCCGCGTTCAGGCACGGTTGGAACGTGAAGCCGCCACCGAGGGGCAGGAGTTGGATCGGCATCAGCTGCACCAGATGATTGCCACGGAAATCGGTGTGCCCTTGCGCGATGTCGAGATGATGGAAGGGCGTCTGTCCGGCTCGGATTTTTCGCTCAACGCGGTGCAGTCAGCGGATGAAGATGGGCGTGAGTGGATTGATGCGCTGGAAGATGATCGTGAGCAGGCCGCCGAGGCGGTTGAACATCGCCACGACACCGAGCAGCTGCGCGAATGGTTACTGATGGCGATGCAATCCCTCAATGACCGCGAAAGATTTATCGTGCGTGAACGTAAGCTGCGCGAACCGGCCCGGACCCTTGAAAGCTTGGGGAATGAGCTGGGTCTATCGAAGGAACGTGTACGCCAGCTTGAGGCCGCGGCCTTCACCAAGATGCGCAAGAACCTTGAAGCCCAATCGCGTGAGGTGCAACACTTCATCGCATGATAAGATTTGCGATTCTGCTGTGTGTGCTGGCGTTTACAGCCAGTGCGGTGCGCCCGGTCCAAGCCGGTGAGTTGATCCCCGAGGATGTCCTGGCAGCCATGCAGGACGCAGATGTGGTGATCCTTGGCGAAATCCACGACAATCCGCGTCACCACCTTGTACAGACTGAGGCGTTAGGCGCGATCTCTCCGTCCGCGGTGGTGTGGGAAATGGTCACCGAAGAAGGCGCGCAGCGTCTGGCGCAGACCGCCGCCTCCAACCCCGAGGAATTATCTCGGATCCTGCGCTGGGCGGAATCGGGTTGGCCCCCACTGAGTATGTATTACCCAGTCTTTCAGGCCTCGGACGCGCCGGTCTATGGCGCCATGGTTCCACGCACAGCCGCGCGCGCCGCGATGGAAAAGGGCGCGGCCACGGCCCTTGGTGCAGACGCTGCCCGCTATGGTCTGACCGTTCCGCTGTCGCCGGAAGATCAAGCCGCACGCGAGGCGGATCAACTGGCCGCCCATTGCGATGCTCTGCCTGTCGAGATGTTGCCGCAAATGGTCTCGATCCAACGCCTGCGAGACGCGGTGCTGACCCGAGCGATCCTGCGCGCGGAAGAGGAAACCGATGGTCCGATTGCCGTGATCACCGGCAATGGCCACGCGAGAACCGACCGGGGCATCCCGACCTTTCTGTCGCGCCTGAAGCCGGGGCTGAAGGTCTTTGTGCTAGGCCAGTCCGAAGGCGGCGCAATCGACGGGACCTTTGATGCGGTGATCGACAGCCCGGAAATTGAGCGTGAAGACCCTTGCAAAGCGTTTGAGACGCAGAATTAACCGCTGGAACTACCCGGTGGCCTTGCCTAATGTCGGGACCGACCGGGACGGGAAGGGCTGAACATGCTGGCATCCAAACGCATTCTGCTGATCATCGGCGGTGGCATTGCGGCCTATAAGTCGCTCGATCTTATCCGACGGCTGCAAGAGCGCGGTGCGCAAGTCACTCCCGTTTTGACCCGCGCCGCCGAGGAGTTCGTGACGCCACTGTCAGTCTCTGCGCTTGCCGGACAGAAAGCTTATCGCGATCTCTTCGACCTGACCGATGAGGCCGAGATGGGGCATATCCAGCTGTCACGCTCGGCTGACCTGATCGTGGTTGCCCCCGCTACCGCTGATTTGATGGGCAAGATGGCGGCGGGATTGGCCAACGATCTGGCCTCGACCCTTCTGATGGCCACTGACACGCCCGTTCTGTGTGCGCCTGCCATGAATGTGCGTATGTGGGACCACCCGGCGACTCAGCGCAATCTGAAACTGTTGCAGCAGGACGGCATCCGCTTTGTAGGACCCAACGAGGGCGACATGGCCTGCGGCGAATACGGTCCGGGCCGGATGTCTGAACCGCTAGAGATCGTTGCCGCCGTCGAGGCGCACCTGGCTGATGGGCCGTTGAAGGGTAAACGCATCCTTGTGACCTCCGGCCCGACGCATGAACCCATTGATCCGGTGCGCTACATCGCCAACCGCTCATCCGGGGCGCAGGGGACTGCCGTTGCCCGCGCCTTGGCGGCGCTTGGGGCTGAGGTGGTATTTGTCACTGGTCCTGCAGAAGTTCCGCCGCCCCAAGGCGTGCAGGTCGTGGAGGTTGAGACAGCACAGCAGATGTCGGACGCAGTGGATGCGGCGCTCCCTGTGAATGCAGGTGTGTTTGCCGCAGCAGTCGCCGACTGGAAAGTGGCCACCGCCTCGGATCGGAAACTGAAGAAAAGCCGAGATGGTCTGCCCTCGCTGGAGTTCGCCGAGAATCCCGACATCCTGAAACGCGTCTCGCAGATGGGCGAGGGTCGCCCTGATCTGGTTGTGGGCTTTGCAGCGGAAACCGACGATGTGATCGACAACGCAACTGCAAAGCGGGCCCGCAAGGGATGCGATTGGATCGTGGCAAATGACGTCAGCCCGGCAACCGGCATCATGGGTGGTTCGGAAAATGCAGTCGTCCTTATTTCGGAACAAGGGGCCGAGAGCTGGCCGCGCATGGGCAAAGGCATGGTCGCCGCGCGTCTGGCACAAAAGATCGCCGACGCGCTGGCCGGATAAGACAGAAGGAATACAGATGGTAGCTATCCGCGTAATCCGGGAAGAAGGGGCAGACGCCTCTGTTCCACTGCCTTCATATGAGACCTCAGGCGCGGCCGGGGCTGATGTGCGCGCCAACCTTCCCGGAGGTGCGTCGATTTTCCTGGATCCGGGGCAGCGCGCCCTTGTCCCCACCGGCCTGCGAATCGAAATCCCGGCGGGGTATGAGGTGCAGGTCCGCCCGCGGTCCGGCTTAGCATTGAAGCACGGCATCACCCTGCCCAATACGCCGGGGACCATCGACAGCGACTATCGCGGCCCGCTGGGTGTGATCGTCATGAACGCAGGGCAAGACCGGTTCGAGGTCACCCACGGAGAACGCATCGCGCAGCTGATCATCGCGCCTGTAGTGCAGGCCACGTTTGAACTGACCGAAACCCTTGGCGATACCGCGCGTGGGTCGGGCGGGTTCGGCTCAACCGGGCGCGGCTGATGCTGCTGGTTCTGGTCCTTGCCGCGGGTCTTTGGGGCGTCGGCTATATCGCGGGCGTGTCCCGCACGGCGCGTGTGACCTCGGTCAGTGTGCTTATGGCCGGGGTGATCCTGTCGCATATGGTTTTGCCGAGCGGTCATCCGCTGCGCGAAGCGACGGGAGGATCAGCTGCGCTGTGGCTGATGCTGGCCGGAGCGGCTGCTCTGGTCATGGTCTATGGCAAGGGGCTGAAAGCGCTGCGAAATCGGGCGCAGCCCGAAGCGGACAAGACCGAGGCCAAACCCTCGGACCGGTTCACTGAAACAGAGCTGGACCGCTATGCCCGCCATATCGTTCTGCGCGAACTGGGTGGACCGGGGCAGAAACGGTTGAAAAAGGCGCGCGTGTTGGTGATTGGGGCCGGGGGTCTCGGCGCACCAGCCTTGCAGTATCTGGCTGCAGCGGGTGTGGGCACGATCGGAGTGATCGACGACGACGTGGTCGAAAACGCCAATCTCCAGCGTCAGGTCATTCACCGCGACGCCGATATCGGAATGGCCAAAGTGTTCTCGGCCCAGCAGGCCATGGAGGCGCAGAACCCCAACGTCTCCGTTCTGCCCTACAATCGGCGTCTAAGCGAGGAAATCGCGTCAGACCTGTTTGGTGATTTCGACCTGATCCTGGATGGTACCGACAATTTCGAAACCCGCTATTTGGCCAATCACACGGCCGTCGCGTTGGGCAAACCGCTGATCTCGGGCGCACTGTCTCAATGGGAAGGACAGCTGAGCGTCTTCGATCCGGCCAAGGGTACCCCCTGCTACCAGTGTATTTTCCCCGAAGCCCCCGCAGCCGGTCTGGCCCCGTCCTGTTCCGAGGCGGGCGTGATCGGCCCCTTGCCGGGCGTGGTTGGATCCATGATGGCGGTTGAGGCGATCAAGGTGATCACCGGGGCCGGTCAGGCGCTGCGCGGCGAGATGCTGATCTATGACGCGCTTTATGGGGAAAGCCGCAAAATCACCCTGTCCAAACGCTCTGACTGCCCGATTTGCGGCGCGGGTGATGAATAAACGCCATGTTGCTCTGGATCATCTGACCGGCCCTTCCTAGGTTGTGGGCAAAGGAGATCTGAATGACCAACCCGATCCTGTCCGACTGGACCACTCCGTTCGAACTCGCCCCTTTTGCCAAGATTTCGGACGACGATTTCGCCCCCGCTTTGGATGAGGCGCTGCAGGCGCATAACGCGCAGATCGACGCGATCGCCGCAAACGCTGAAACCCCGAGTTTCGCCAACACGATCGAAGCGCTCGAGGCCGCGGGTGAGCAGCTGGACAAAGTGCTGTCGGTTTTCTTCACAGTAGCGGGCGCGGACAGCAATCCGAAACGCGAACAGCTACAGCGAGAGTTTTCGCCAAAGCTGGCCGCGCATTTCTCGGGTATATCCTCGAACAAGGTGCTGTTCAAACGTGTGGCGGACCTGTGGGCGAGGCGCGATGATCTGGGCCTGAGTGACGAACAGGCCCGCGTGTTGATGCTGTCTCATCGCGGTTTTGTCCGGGCTGGTGCTGCGTTGGAAGGCGAGCAGGACGCCCGGATGCAAGAGATCAAGGCGCGGCTGGCGTCACTGGGAACATCCTTTACCCAAAACCTGCTGGCGGATGAGCGCGACTGGTTCATGGATCTGTCCGAGGATGACCTGCGGGGCCTGCCGGATTTCGTTGTCGATGCCGCACGCGCGGCGGGTCAGGAAAAGGGCGCTGTTGGTCCAGTAGTCACCCTGTCCCGGTCGATCATTGTGCCGTTCCTTCAATTCTCACCCCGTCGCGACCTGCGGGAAAAAGCCTATCGCGCATGGACCGCGCGCGGAGCAAACGGTGGTGAGACCGACAACCGCGACATCGCCGCCGAAATCCTTAGCCTGCGCGAAGAACGCGCCAAGCTGTTGGGCTATGATAGCTTTGCCGACTACAAGCTGGAAACCGAAATGGCCCGCTCGCCCGACCGCGTCCGCGACCTGCTGATGCAAGTGTGGGAGCCCGCGAAGGCGCGCGCCGACGCAGATGCCGAGGTGCTGACTGCGATGATGCAGGAGGATGGCGTGAACGGCCCTCTGGCGGCGTGGGATTGGCGCTACTACGCCGAGAAACGCCGCAAGGCCGAGCATGATCTGGATGAGGCCGCGCTGAAACCCTACCTGCAACTGGACCGGATGATCGAGGCCTCGTTCGCCTGTGCCAACCGTCTGTTCGGGTTGGAGTTCAAACCGCTGGACGTGCCGCTCTACCACTCCGATTGCCGGGCGTGGGAGGTGACGCGAGAGGGTAAGCATATAGCGGTCTTCATTGGTGACTATTTCGCACGTGGGTCCAAACGGTCGGGCGCATGGTGCAGCGCAATGCGGGGGCAGGCGAAGTTCCCCAAAGAACAGGCTCCGGTCGTGATCAACGTGTGCAACTTCGCCAAAGGCGATCCGGCTCTGTTGTCCTATGACGACGCGCGCACACTGTTCCATGAGTTCGGCCATGCCCTGCATCAGATGTTGTCGAACGTGACCTATGAAAGCATCTCGGGCACGTCCGTGGCGCGAGACTTTGTCGAGCTACCAAGCCAGCTTTACGAACATTGGCTGGAGGTCCCCGAGGTTCTGGCCGAGTTCGCCACCCACGCGGACACCGGCGAGGCAATGCCGCAGGAAATGCTCGAGAAAGTGCTGAAAGCCGCGAATTTTGATCAGGGGTTCCAGACGGTGGAATATGTCGCCTCGGCTTTGGTTGACTTGGCTTTCCATGAAGGCGCGGCCCCGGCGGACCCGATGGCAAAACAGGCCGAGGTCCTTGACGGCATCGGTATGCCCGCAGCCATCGGCATGCGCCACGCGACCCCGCATTTCGCGCATGTTTTCGCGGGCGATGGCTATAGCTCGGGCTACTACAGCTACATGTGGTCCGAAGTGATGGATGCCGACGCGTTCGAGGCCTTTGAAGAGGCCGGAGGGGCATTTGATCCGGAACGCGCCAAAGCTCTGGAAGACAATATCCTGTCCACTGGCGGCTCGCGCGAGGCTGAGGAGCTGTATCTGGCCTTCCGGGGCCGGATGCCAGGTGTCGAAGCCTTGCTGAAAGGGCGCGGCCTGATCGCAGCTTAAACCGTTCTCTTCCAGCCCTTGGATCGAGGGATCAATACCCCAGCTGGCGATCCACCAGATGCACGAACGGCTCGCCAGCTTCCCCGCGCCGGATATTCTCGACGATCACCTGCGCCGCTGTGACCGGCCTAGTTTCCGAGGCGATATGCGGCGTCACCGTTACGTTCGGATGCGCCCAGTAGGGATGATCGGCGGGCAGAGGCTCCACCCGGAACACATCAAGAGTGGCATGTCCGATCTGGCCTTTATTCAACGCCTTCAATAGCGCGTCATCGTCGATCAGAGGCCCACGCCCCGGATTGATGATCCGCGCGCCTATAGGCATCAGCGCAAGTGTTTCGGTGCTCAGAGTGTTCTCGGTCGCGGGTGTATCGGGCAACAAGAGGACGGCGATCTCGGCCTTTGACAGAGCCTCTCGCAACCCGTCTTCGCCGCTCAGGCAGGTTACTCCGGGGACGTCTTTGGGGGTGCGACTCCATCCGGTGACGTTGAAATTCAATGCGGCCAGCGCTTGGGCAGCCTCATGCCCCAATGCGCCAAGGCCCAGAATGCAGACATGACGTTCGTTCGCCAATGGCGGCGCGTCAGGCGACCACAGAGCATCTTGCACTTTGATGTGCTGGTCCATCCCCAGATGATAGCGTAGCACATGCCCCACGACCCATTCGGTCATGCCTTGGGTCAGACCGTGATCCACCATCCGCGCCAGTGGCACGGTCAGCGTCTTGTTCCCTGCGATCTTCTCGACCCCGGCCCAGAGGCTCAGAACCGCTTTCAGCTGGGTATAGGGCGTGAAATCCAGCAGCCCGCCGCTTGGGGCGTAGACGATGTAGTCCACCTCATCCTCGGGGAATTCGGTTGCCAGATTGAAGGCGACGCCTGCCTCTTGCAGCCCCTCGGTCAGAAGTGGCTGGTACACCGGCCAAAGCTCAGGACGTGCGGAGAACAGGATATTGACAGGCATCGAGGGGCTTTCCGATCAGCGGGGGCGGTGGATATGGGCGCTTTGCACGACACCGAAGGCGGCCATCAGAACCAGCATGGCCGACCCGCCATAGCTGACCATGGGCAGAGGCACCCCGACAACCGGAGCCAGCCCCATCACCATCGACATATTTACCGCAAAGAACAGGAAGAAGTTCAGCGCGATCCCCATGGTGACCAGCGACGAGAACCTGTCTTTGGTCGACAGCGCCGTGACCATGCAGAAGATCAGGATCAGCGCGTAGAGCAGCAATAGGGTGATGCCGCCGACAAAGCCGAACTCTTCGGCCAATGTGGTGAAGATGAAATCGGTGTGTTTTTCCGGCAGGAAGTTCAGCCGTGATTGCGTGCCCTGCATGAAGCCGCGCCCATTCCATCCACCCGATCCCAATGCGATCTTGGACTGGGTGATGTGATAGCCCGCGCCCAGCGGGTCAGTAGACGGGTCAAGAAATGTGTCAATCCGGCGGAACTGGTAGTCTTTCAGCAACTGCCACTCGGTCCCCCGGCTATTGAAGACGGCCGCAATCAGTCCAACGACCGCCGCGATCACGGCGGCGAAATAGGCCCAGTGGACACCAGCCAGAAACATCAGCCCTCCGCCCGCAGCCAGCAGCAGGATCGAGGTCCCAAGGTCCGGCTGGCGCAGTACCATGAAGGTAGGGATCAGGATTAGCACGACAGGGATCAGAACCCAAAGTGGGCGTGAGGTTTTGTGCGAGGGCAGCCAGTCGTAATAGGCCGCCAACAGCATCACCAGCGCGACCTTCATCACTTCGGATGGTTGCAAACGCATGAACCCAAGGTCGATCCAGCGCTGTGCGCCCATGCCGATTGTGCCGAACAGCTCCACAAATACCAGCAGCGCGATCGAAGCCAGATAAGCCAATACCGACATGTTGCGCCAAAACCAGATCGGCACCAGCGCGACGATGAACATCACCGTCAGGCCCAGCCCGAAACGCTCGATCTGAGGCTCGGCCCAGGGCATCCACGAGCCACCCGCCACCGAGTACAGCATCAGGAACCCGGCACTGGCCGTGCTGATCAGCAACAGTGTCAGAGGCCAATTCATATACAGGAATTTACGGAACCCCGATGGCGTGGATTTGACCGCATATTCAAGATAGCTCATGCGCGGTCCTTCTCGCTGGGGCGCGCTTTGGGGCGGCGATCGCCCTCGAGCCGTTTTTGTTGTTCCTTGATGCGCTCTCGATCTCCGGCCGGGTAAGCCTCAAGCGGCGGGGTGCCGTTGTAAAGCGCCTGAAGCATGATGTCGCGCGCGACCGGGGCCGCCGCCTTGGACCCGCCTCCGCCATGTTCGACCACAACCGCAATGGCGTACTTGGGTTTGTCGTAGGGGGCGAAGCTGACGAACAGCGCATGGTCGCGCCGTTCCCATGGCAGGTCCTCGTTGCGAATCACACCTGCGGCACGTTCCGCTTTGGTGATGTTGCGTACCTGGCTGGTACCGGTTTTACCCGCCATGCGGAGGTCATCGGCGATGATCCGGCTGCGATAGGCCGTGCCACGCCGGTCGTTTGAGACTGACCACATCGCCTCGCGGATGTAGTTCAGATTGGCTGGGCTGATCCCAAGCGGCTCACCTGCGCCGGTTGGCTGTTCGACCCCATCAATCGAGCGGACCAGACGCGGTGTCACCGCCCGCCCCGTGGCGATCCGCGCGGTCATCACGGCCAGCTGCATCGGTGACGCCAGCATGAATCCCTGCCCGATCGAGGCATTGGCCGTATCACCGATCAGCCAGTCCTCGCCATGAGTGCGTTGCTTCCATTCCTGATTGGGCGCCAGACCGGCACGCACAGCGGACATGGGAATGTCGTGCTTGATGCCCAGCCCGAGGGTCCGCGCCATCTCTGAGATTTTGTCGATGCCGACCTTGATCGCCACGTCGTAGTAGTAGACATCGCAGCTGCGCTTGAGCGATGTATTGAGGTCCACCATACCGTGTCCCCCGCGTTTCCAGCAGTGGAAGCGGCGGCTGCCGACCTTGAGGTGGCCGGGGCAGTAAACGGTGTTACCGGGGCCAACGACACCGGCCTCAAGCGCGGCCAAGGCGGTGACCATTTTGAAGGTCGATCCAGGCGGATAAGTGCCCTGAACCGTCTTGTTGGCCAGGGGGCGGTATTTGTCCTGCGTGAGGATCTGGTAATCCGCGACCGAGATGCCACGCACAAACAGGTTGGGATCGAAGCTGGGGGCCGAGGCCATCGCCCGCAGATCTCCGGTTTCGCAATCAATGACAACGGCGGCGGCGCTTTCTCCGGCAAGCCGTGCCTGAGCGTATTGCTGCAGGTCCGCGTCGACCGAGAGTTGCAGATCAGCACCCGGTTGGCCTTCCTGCCGGTCCAACTCGCGCATGACGCGGCCGGTGGCGTTCACCTCAACCCGCTTGGAGCCTGCCTTGCCGCGCAGGTCGATCTCTTGCTTGGCCTCAAGGCCGACCTTGCCGATCTGGAACCGGGGAATGCGCAGCACCGGCTCTGGGTCTTCGATTTGGCTGAGGTCATAGTCGCTGACCGGGCCGACATAGCCGACGATATGGGCGAAATCCTCGTAGCGCGGGTATTGTCGGGTCTGGCCGACCTCAGGCGTGACACCGGGCAGGGCCGGGGCGTTCACCGCGACTTTCGAGATATCCTCCCACGTCACCTGATCGACCAATGTGACCGGCAGGAACGGGGCCGAGCGGCGCATTTCCGTGCGTGCGCGCTCAATCTCATCCTCGTTCAGCGGGATCAGGTCCGAGAGTTTGGCGATCACCTTGTCGATGTCACCGGCATCCTCGCGCACAATGACGATGCGGTAGGACGGTGAGTTCTGCCCGATAACCTGCCCGTTGCGGTCATAGATGCGCCCACGCGTCGGCGGGATCAGGCGGATGTTGATGCGGTTTTCTTCGGCCAGAAGACGATATTCATCTGCTTGGTCGACCTGCATATACCGCATACGCGCGGCCAGCCCGCCAATGAAAACCGCCTGCAAACCGCCCAGCAGCAGGGCCCGCCGGGGCAGACGTTTATAGGCGACACCTTCGCTTTTGATCTTGCGTTGTTTCATACACGCGCCCCTGCAGCACTGGCATCCGCGGCCGAGACGCGGCGCACGCCGAATACACTCTGAGACAGCAGCACAATGACCGGATAGGCCAGAATTGTCAGCACAAGCTGGATCATAACCGGTAACAAAGCCGCCTGGTCAACAGATAGGATCGCAAGGATGACCCGGTTGCCCAGAAACACGCCAGCAACGACGGCGCTGACGGACATCCATTCAGCCACAAAGCCCGCATCTCGCATCCCGGGTGCCGCAGACCGCAAGTAAGCCGCGCCAAGCACCACCAAAGCGGCCATCAGACCTGGCGGGCGTTGCAGCAGCAAATCGGCCAGCAACATGACCAAAGCGACCAAAACGGTGGGCACATAGTCCGGCCGCCTGAGCACCCATGCAAAGGTCAGGACGATCAGAAAGTCCGGAAAAGGCCAGCGATCCGGCTGCGTATCCAGTGGCAGTAGATGTAGGAACAGAACAAACACCGCTAGCCCCCCATAGAGACTGCGCATCGCCCATTTGTGAGAGGCCGGTTTATCCATCACCAGCTTCCTCAGACGACAACGAAGCAGCGGGGCGCGAGGGGCCAACGATCTGACCCGGATCGCGGATCGTGGGGGCCGAGTTGTAGCGAAGAACGCGCAGGAACTCCAACCGTTCGAAATCGGCGGAGAGGCGCACGCGCAGGCGACCTCCGGGGTCTGCGGCGATCTGGCCGATCAGCAGACCGGCGGGAAACACGCCGCCATCACCCGAGGTCACGACACGGTCGCCGGGGCGCACAAGCTCACGGTTTTCCAGAAACTCGACGGATGGGGCAGGGGTATTGTCGCCCGTGATCAAAGCGGTCTGGCCAGAGGGCTGGATGGTTGCGGGAATGACGCTTGAGGCGTCAGTCATCAGAATAACGCGCGCCGTATCCGGCCCAACGCCCGAGATACGGCCAACCAGGCCGATCCCGTCCATCGTGGCCCAGCCATCAACGATCCCGTCCCGCTCCCCCACATTCAATAGCACCGACTGCCGGAAGGGTGAGCCGCTATCGGCCATCACAACACCGGTGACATAGGTCAGGCGAGGATCAAGCCGCACATTGTTCAAATCCAGAAGCCGCGCGTTTTCCTGTTCCAGCTGCAACGCGGCCTCTTTCCAGGCGCGCATCAGCCGCAGTTCCGAGCGCAGCTCGCGGTTCTGCTCGCTCAGGCTCTGATAGCTTTGGAAATCACGGAACAGGTTGACGGTTGCGGTGACCGGAACCATGGCCCAATCCATTGACGGCACAACAGCATCCACAACCTGCGCGCGGAACCGTTCAACCCGAGGGCTATCGATCCGCCAGACAATGAAGATGCCCAGCAGGCACAGCACGACAATCCCCAGAAGAAGACGGCGCAGTGGGGCCGTGTAGTCATCGCGCTGTGATCGGTCTTTTGCCACAGGTTACCTTCCCGTGCTGCTCGGGCCGAATTTACCCTATTTTCTAAAGGGTGCGCGCCTTAGCTTTCGTAGTCAATCGCGTGGCGCAGCTGTTTTTCGTATTCTAGCGCCTTGCCGGTGCCCAAAGCCACACAATTCAGGCTTTCATCGGCAATCGACACGGCCAGACCTGTCTGTTCGCGCAGAGCAAGATCCAGATCCCCCAGCAGCGCTCCGCCACCGGTCAGCATTACGCCGCGATCCACGATATCTGCGGCCAGATCGGGCGGAGTGGTCTCCAGCGCCGTCATCACAGCCTCGCAAATCTGTTGGACGGGTTCTGACAGCGCCTCGGCGACCTGAGCCTGACTGATCTCGATTTCTTTCGGCACGCCGTTCAGCAGGTCGCGACCGCGGATATGCATCGACTGGCCACGGCCATCGTCGGGCATGCGGGCGGTGCCGATGGTGGTCTTGATGCGCTCAGCGGTGGATTCGCCGACCAGAAGGTTTTGCTGACGACGCAGATATGAGATGATGGCCTCGTCCATACGGTCTCCACCCACGCGGACCGAGCGGGCGTAAACGATATCGCCCAGCGAAAGAACTGCAACCTCGGTGGTGCCGCCGCCGATGTCGACGACCATGTTTCCGGTCGGATCGGTGATTGGCATGCCTGCACCAATCGCCGCGGCAATCGGTTCGGCAATCAGACCCGCGCGGCGCGCGCCTGCGGAGAGAACCGACTGACGGATCGCGCGTTTTTCAACCGGGGTCGCGCCATGCGGGACGCAGACGATGATCTTTGGTTTCGAGAAGGTCGAACGCTTATGCACCTTGCGGATGAAATGCTTGATCATTTCCTCGGCGGTGTCGAAGTCGGCGATCACGCCTTCGCGCATTGGGCGAATGGCTTCAATCGAACCCGGCGTCCGACCCAGCATCAGCTTGGCGTCTTCGCCAACCGCCAGAACCTTTTTCACGCCGTCCTTGACGTGATAGGCCACAACCGAGGGTTCAGACAGGATCACACCACGCCCCTTGACGTAGACCAGCGTGTTTGCCGTTCCAAGGTCGATAGCCATGTCCGCTGTGAACAGGCCGCCCAGATTGCCAAAGATCCCCATGTTTCCCCTGATCCTGTATGTCGGTTTTTCTACTGCCCGCGACTCGACGGTTCCGGGACGGATGACTTATAGGGTGCCAACTCGCCCGGTAAAAGGGCTGATTCCGCGGCAATCAGCACCTTTTCGCCTCATTTGCAGGGACTGTAGAAGGCAATATGCTCTCATATCAACATATTTACCACGCCGGGAATCTGGCTGATGTGCAAAAGCACGCTTTATTGGCGTGGACGCTGTCCTATCTTACCCAAAAGGACAAACCGCTGACCTATGTCGAAACCCATTCGGGGCGCGGGCTTTACCATCTGGATTCAGACGAGGCCCGCAAGACCGGAGAAGCAGCCGCCGGGATCGAGCGGGTGCAGCGAGGCGCTTGGTTTGGCGATAATCATCCACTGGCGCAAGCGATCGAGATGACCCGAGCGCGTTTTGGAGAGGCCAGCTACCCCGGGTCGCCCCTGATTGCCGCTAGTCTGTTGAGGTCGCAGGACAGTCTCCACCTCGCCGAATTGCATCCGCAGGAATACGCGGCGTTGTCACTGGCGGTGCCGGGGGGCAATTCGCGCGTCTACAAGCAGGACGGGTATGAACTGGCGCAGTCCCTACTTCCACCAATGCCCAGACGGGGCATGCTGTTGATTGATCCCAGCTACGAGGTGAAGGCGGAATATGACCGCCTGCCGGGGGTCATCGCCAAGCTGCATCGCAAATGGAATGTCGGTGTGATCGCCTTGTGGTATCCGATCCTAAAAGATGGCCGTCAAAAGCCGATGGTGGATGCACTGACGTCTCAGGATTTTCCGAAGGTGTTGAAACACGAGGTGACATTCCCCGCAGCGCGCAAAGGGTATGGGATGGTCGGATCGGGAATGTTCGTGATCAACGCGCCTTTTGGTTTGGATCAGGAAACCCGCAGACTGTCCGCGTTGTTCAAACAACTCTGAGGTCTTGGAGAGGAGCAAGCAAAGCTCCCGTCCCGTTTGCCTGCATCAAAGATGCTGCCAAACGCGTTGGGCCCGGCAGCGCGCTGCCGGGCCCAAAACCCAAGGTGGGTCGACGAAGCAGGGCCGCCGCGGGTGCGGGAGCCCTTTGCGGTTTCTAGGTTAGGTCTTTGTAGCTGATCTCACGCATGTCTGCGCCGGGGCCTGTTTTCTCGCGACGAACAATCAGGCGGTTCAGCGCGTGGATGTAGGCCTTGGCTGACGCAACGACCGTGTCTGTGTTGGCCGATTGGCCGGTTGCGATCATGCCGTCTTCGCTCAGGCGGACCGAGACGGTGGCTTGCGCGTCGGTGCCTTCTGTCACTGCGTGAACCTGATAGAGTTGCAACCGGGCCGTGTTGGGATAGATCGCGCGGATCGCTTTGAATGTTGCATCCACAGGCCCGTCGCCATGTTCGGTGGCGACGATGTCCTTGCCGTCCATCTCGAGCTCAACGGTTGCTTCGGCCTGACCGCCGGTGCCGCAGGTCACTTTCATCGAGACGAGCTGAAGATAGTCGTCATGCTCATCCATGGTCATGAGCGCGATCAGGTCGTCGTCGAACACCTCTTTCTTGCGGTCGGCCAGATCCTTGAACCGAACGAAGATGTCCTTGAGCTGGTTATCGCCCACATCAAAACCCAACGTCTCGAGCTTGTCGCGCAGCGCGGCGCGGCCCGAGTGCTTGCCCAAGGGCAGAGAGGTGCCGGAGAGGCCGATGTCCTCGGGGCGCATGATCTCGAAGTTTTCGCGGTTCTTCAGCATCCCATCCTGATGGATGCCGCTTTCATGCGCGAAGGCGTTCTTGCCAACGATGGCCTTGTTGAACTGCACGTTGAAGCCGGACACAGTCGCCACGCGGCGCGAGATGTGCATGATCTTGGTGGTGTCGATGCCTGTGTGCCAAGGCATGATGTCGTTGCGGGTGCGCAGCGCCATTACGACCTCTTCCAAAGCCGTGTTGCCCGCGCGTTCGCCCAGACCGTTGATGGTGCATTCTATCTGACGCGCACCGCCTGCAACAGCGGCCAGAGAGTTCGCAGTCGCCATGCCAAGGTCGTTGTGGCAATGGGTGGCAAAGATCACCTCATCAGCGCCCGGTACGGTCTCGATCAGACGCTTGATCAGGTCGGCCGACTCCACTGGGGCGGTATAGCCCACCGTGTCAGGGATGTTAATCGTGGTTGCGCCCGCTTTGATCGCAATCTCGATCACACGGCAGAGGTAGTCCCACTCGGTCCGGGTCGCATCCATCGGTGACCACTGAACGTTTTCACACAGGTTGCGCGCATGGCTGACGGTTTCGTGGATCTTCTCGGCCATCTCGTCCATCGTCAGGTTCGGAATGGCGCGGTGCAGGGGGGAGGTGCCGATGAAGGTGTGAATACGGTTCTTCTCGGCGTGTTTTACAGCCTCCCAGCAGCGGTCGATATCCGCGAAGTTCGCGCGGGCCAGACCGCAGATACGGCTGTTTTTCGACCGTTGCGCGATCTCGGATACGGCCTTGAAGTCGCCCTCGGATGCGATGGGGAAACCGGCTTCGATAATGTCGACGCCCATTTCGTCCAGCAGCTCGGCAATCTCGAGCTTTTCGTCGTGGGTCATGGTTGCGCCGGGGCTCTGCTCGCCGTCGCGCAAAGTGGTATCGAAGATCAAGACGCGGTCTTGGTCGGTCACGTTGGTCATGGGGTTCTCTTTCTTCTTCTGTCCTAAAGCCTCTTGGCGCGCTGGCGTCCTCCTCTGAGCGGGCGCGCCGGATGGCACGCTCAGAGGCGGATTAGGATCAGTAGGCCACGCAGCGACGCACCGCGAAGGGCGGTGTCGGCAACAAGGATATCTGCGCGGTTGATCATGAGGATGAGGTTATACCCAGCTTGCGCGGAATGAAAAGAACCAAAATGAGGGCTTGGTCCTTTCTGTGCGAATTCTTGAGGACCTATCATTGATCCAACCGTCGCCGCCGCTAGGTCGTGAGACATGAAAACAGCTTTGGTCATAGGCGCCTCTGGCGGAATTGGTTCGGCGCTTTGCACGCGTCTTGAGGGGCAGGGTACGCAGGCTACGAGCCTGTCCCGGTCTGTTGACGGGTTTGATCTGACCCAACCGGAGCAGGCGTCGCAAATGCTGGATGATCTACCTGACCCGTTCGATCTGGTTCTGGTCGTCTCCGGCGCGTTGGAGATCAACGGGGCAGTGCCGGAAAAGACGATCCGCGCTGTATCGGCAAAGACAATGATGGATCAGTTTGCGTTGAATTCGGTTGGTCCGGCCTTGGTCCTCAGCCGTGCGCACAGATTGCTACCGCGCGACAGGCGATCTGTTTTTGGTGTTCTGTCGGCGCGTGTGGGGTCGATCGGAGACAACCGGATTGGTGGTTGGATCAGCTACCGGGCAGCGAAAGCTGCGGTGAATCAGATCGTCCATACCTCGGCTATTGAGCTGGCGCGCACGCACAAACAGGCGATCTGCGTGTCTTTGCATCCCGGTACCGTCAAAACGGCCTTCACGCAGAAATACCTTGGGCGGCATCCGGCGGTTGAGCCTGAAGAGGCCGCAATGAACCTGTTGAACGTGGTCAACGGTCTGACGACCGATGACACGGGTGGGTTTTTCGACTGGGCCGGAAAACCCGTCCCGTGGTAGCGAGTTAACCGTCGGAGGGTTCCGCCTCGGTTGGTTCCTCTGCGTTTTCGGCCTGAGCGGGTTGGTCCTCTTGCGCGGGCGCTTCCTCCGCTGCGCTTTGCGCAGGCAGAGCGTCATTGTCCCACACGCCTGTCTCCTCTTGCCCGTTGGCATAGCGCATGGTGCCTTCGCCGTGGCGTTTGTTGTCGAGGAAACCGCCTTCGTACACATCGCCCGTGCTGTAGGTCGCAACGCCGACGCCGCTGATTTTGCCGTCAACCCAATCGCCCGTGTAGGTGAAGGTGCTGGGCGTTATGATCGTGCCTTTTCCGTGGCGCTTGCCGTTCAGGAAATCTCCGTCATAGATCGTGCCGTCGGCGTAGCTGGCTTTGCCTTTGCCCTGCCGCGCGCCATCGACCCATTCGCCCTCATAACGGTAGCCATTGGCAAAGGTGACGACGCCGGTGCCATGGCTGACCGCATTCCGGAACTCGCCGGTATAGACGACGCCGTTTGGGTATGTGGCCTTGCCTCGGCCCTCGAAGACACCCGCAACCCACTCACCATCGTAAACTGTGCCGTCGGGATATGTGTTCTGGCCCTTGCCATGTGGCAGGTCTGCGCTGAGTTCGCCGATATAAGTTGAGCCGTCGGGATAGGTGATCTCGCCAAAACCCTCGATCTGACCACGGGACCAGTCGCCTGTATAGCTGTAGCCATCCGTTCCGGTGAAGGTGCCTTTGCCGTGGCGCTGATCGTCTTCGTAGTCGCCCTCATAGACGTTGCCGTTGGCATAGGTTTCTTTGCCTTTGCCCTGACGGCGCCCGTCCAGCAAGGCGCCCTCGTAGACATCCCCGTTGGCCAGCGTCAGCCGCCCGGTGCCTGTCATCACGTTGTTCTGCCACTGACCGTCATATTCAACGCCGTCCGACTGAACCAGACGACCTTGACCATGGCGCTGGCCCTGTTCGATCTCACCTTCATAGACCGAGCCATCGGCCGAGGTGATCTTGCCCATGCCTTGCTTTTCACCGTCGACCCAGTCACCTTCGTAGGAATAGCCGTTGGGGTCGGACAGAGTTCCCTTGCCGTGATGGCGCGCGTCTTTGAACTCGCCTTCATATCGCAGGCCATTGGCATATTGGGCCACGCCGGTTCCGTTGATGGCCCCGTTGGACCACGTCCCCTCATAGGTGCCGCCATCGGGATAGGTGATCTTGCCCTGGCCGTCCGGCTGGCCATCGGCGAAGGAACCTTCATAGATCGCGCCATTCGCAAAACGCGCCGTGCCTTGCCCCTGAATCTTGCCCTCGATCCATTCGCCCGAATACTCGAAGCCGTTGGGTAGCCGATACGACCCGGTCCCGTGCCGCAAGCCGTTCAGGAAGGTGCCTTCATAGACACCTCCGACCTCGTCATCCTTGACGATGACGGTTCCGTCCTGTGCAAAGGCTGCCGCTGCGATCAGGGTCATGGCCCCCGCAGCAATCGAATTGCGGATCACATCCATTGTTGTTCCTGCCTGCCCGGTCATCATTGCTTGCTTTCTTCGGCGCAAAACTAAGGGACCGTAACGGGCAGAGCAACGGCTTTTGCCGCATGGCCCTTTCACTCGCGCGGTGATCTGCTAAATGCAAATGGACTGACGAAGGCAAGAGGGCAGCATGGCCGACCGTTTCCGCATCACTCTGGCGCAGCTTAACCCCACCGTGGGGGATATTTCCGGCAATGCCGCCAAAGCACACGCAGCGTGGCACGAGGCCCGCGAGGCCGGGGCCGATATGGTGGCCTTCCCCGAGATGTTCATCACCGGCTACAACACGCAGGACCTTGTGATGAAGCCCGTGTTTCACCGCGCTGCTATGGCCGCAGTTCAGGATTTCGCTGCGGATTGTGCGGAGGGTCCTGCCATTGCCATCGGCGGGCCGTGGGTCGAAGATGAAAGCCTCTACAATGCGTATCTGATCCTGAATGGTGGCCGAATCACCAGCAAGTCCTTGAAACACCATCTCCCGAACGAAACGGTCTTTGATGAGGTGCGTCTGTATGATTCCGGCCCGCTGGGTGGACCGTACTCGGTGGGCAATTTCCGCATCGGCAGCCCTATTTGTGAAGATGGCTGGCATCCGGATGTGGCTGAGACGCTGGAGGAAACCGGGGCAGAGTTTCTGCTGATCCCCAATGGCTCGCCCTATTTCCGGGACAAATACGATGTGCGTCTAAACCACATGGTGGCCCGCGTGGTCGAGACCGGCCTGCCGCTGATCTATCTGAACATGGTCGGCGGGCAGGACGATCAGGTTTTTGATGGAGCAACTTTCGGTCTGAACCCGGGTGGTGAGCTTGTCTTCCGCATGCCCGTATTCGACGAAGCGATACGCCATGTAGATCTTGAGCGTGGTGATGACGGCTGGCGCATCGTTCCGGCCGAGATCGTGCCCCAACCGGATGTGTGGGAGCAGGACTACCGTGCCATGGTCCAATCCTTGCGCGACTACATGGGTAAGACCGGTTTCAAAAAGGCGGTTCTTGGGCTTTCAGGCGGGGTCGATTCAGCCCTGGTTGCGGCCATTGCCGTTGACGCGATTGGCGCTGACAATGTGCGCTGCGTGATGCTGCCATCGGAATACACCAGCCAAGCCTCGCTGGACGATGCCGAGGCGGTCGCAAAGGCACTGGGTGTTCACTACGACTATGTGCCAATCTCGGACAGCCGCGCGGCGGTGACCGAGACTCTGGCCCCTCTGTTCACCGGTCGCGATGCCGATCTGACCGAAGAGAACATCCAGTCCCGCCTGCGCGGCGTGTTGCTGATGGCGATCTCGAACAAATTTGGTGAGATGCTTTTGACCACCGGCAACAAATCCGAGGTCGCCGTGGGCTATGCCACCATCTATGGCGACATGAACGGGGGCTACAACCCGATCAAAGACCTCTACAAAACCCGCGTGTTCGAGACCTGCCGCTGGCGCAACGCCAATCATCGCGACTGGATGATGGGGCCTGAGGGCGAGGTCATCCGCCCCTCGGTCATCGACAAGCCCCCAAGCGCCGAACTGCGCGAAGATCAGAAAGACAGCGACAGCCTGCCGGACTATCCGGTTCTGGATGGCATTCTGGATATCCTGGTCGATCAGGACGGCTCGATCGCCGATTGTGTTGCGGCCGGTTTCGATGAGGCCGATGCCAAACGGGTCGAGCATTTGATTTACATCAGCGAGTATAAACGGTTCCAATCCGCCCCCGGCACGCGCCTGACCAGCCGGGCCTTCTGGTTGGATCGTCGCTATCCGATCGTGAATCGTTGGCGTGATCAGGAGTAAATAAGGCACATTGTTTCCCGTTTATGGTGTAGTGCCTCCCTGATTTCCCGTATTGTTTCCGATGGAGCGCGTGCCCCGTTCATTTTCCGGGGTTATCCGCAGGCTGTCCTTGTTTTTACGACATTTTTCCGCCACATTTACGCTTAGATATTGCCTCATGTGAGGCGGGTGTGACGTATTGCTGCGAGGGGCGCAGAGTCATGGCAAACCTTTTTTAGCCTGACAACGCCACATCCGGGTGGGATGTCTGAGTGAACAGTGTGGTGTTACGATGAATGAGCAATATGATAAATCGCTTCACGCGCCGTGGGCGCTGAATACGATGGAATCTCCTCCTCAAGAATTGGATGAGGAGAAACTGGATGCGGCCATTGCGGACATGCTGAGGGAAGAAGCGGGTCAGCAGAATGTCGCGCCGATGAAGCGGCCTGAATTCCCTGATCTTGTCCCTCAGGAAGAGGTCAAGGCGGGATCAAAGCCCGAGGCTACCGGGTTCTCGGCTAATCTGCGTCAGAAATGGGCTGAGCTGTCAGGCGCGGCGTAAATCGCCAAGCTAAAGTCGAAGAAGGTGCGGCGTATTT
This sequence comes from Ruegeria sp. BG3, assembly GCF_056538485.1. Taxonomy (NCBI): domain Bacteria; kingdom Pseudomonadati; phylum Pseudomonadota; class Alphaproteobacteria; order Rhodobacterales; family Roseobacteraceae; genus Ruegeria; species Ruegeria sp. BG3. Next base: position 171,890 of record NZ_JBQFTE010000010.1, read on the forward strand.
CGCGGCACCTTTGGCGTGCGCGCCACAGGTCCACACAATCCTGTTGTGAACCTCAAAAAACCGGTTGCCAGTGGCGCAGTGGTCGGTCTCCATGGCGGTCCATGCGATTGTCCATGAGCTTTTGATGCCCGGTCCCAAGCCTACTGTCTTCGACTCCGATCTTTCATTGCCGAAACAAACCGATGTCGTTGTGATTGGCGGCGGTATCATTGGAGTATCCACGGCTTTGGAACTGGCCGAGCGGGGCGTTTCCGTTCTGCTATGTGAAAAGGGTCAGATCGCGGGTGAGCAGAGCTCTCGCAATTGGGGATGGGTGCGTCTTGGGATGCGCGACCCGAGGGAGATCCCTCTGATGCAAGATTCGCTGCGGCTTTGGCGCGGGATGGATGACCGGATCGGACGTCAGACCGGCTATACGCAGTCAGGGATTCTGTTCGGGGCCTCAGGCCAGCGGGATGCGCGAAATCTTGAACGTTGGATGCGCCATGTCGACGGGTTGGACACTGGCGCGCGGATCGTCGCTGGTGCGGAACTGGCCGAGCTGATGCCCGGGGCGCAGTCGGATATCTCAAGCGGTCTCTACATGCCGCAAGACGGTCGGGCCGAGCCGCAATGGGCCGCCCCCGCCATCGCCGAGGCCGCGCGTGATCGCGGGGCAATCGTCATGACCAATTGCGCCGTCCGTAATGTCGACATGCAAGCAGGTCGCGTTGCCGGAGTGTTCACCGAACGGGGCCGCGTGGCGTGTGACGGGGTTGTTTTGGCCGGAGGGGCTTGGTCGCGATTGTTTGCGGGAAATGCAGGGATCGACCTGCCTCAACTGAAAGTGCTGAACACAGTCATGCGCGTGTCGCCGGTGGTCGAGGGGCCAGAGGTCGCGTTGTGGTCGGATTGGTTTGCAATCCGAAAGCGGGCGGATGGCGGCTATACCATCGCCTCGGGCCATGAAAACACGGTGGATATCGTACCCGACAGTTTCCGGCTGGCACTCAAGTTCCTGCCAGCATTCGTGCAGGAATGGAGATCGCTGCGCTTTCGCCTGTCAGGCCGCTGGGCGACCGAGGCGCGCGAGGATCGGCGCTGGCTGCCCACCGATGTGACTCCGTTCGAACATTGCCGCGTGCTAGATCCGGAGCCGTCGCAAAAGGTTATCCGTGGCGCGTGGGCAAATGCGCGCAAGAGCTATCCGGCGCTGGAGAAAGCCGAGATCGTCCAAAGCTGGGCGGGGATGATTGACGTGACACCGGACGCGATCCCGGTTCTGTCGTCGGTCGATGATCTGCCGGGTCTGTTCATTGCCACCGGGTTTTCTGGCCACGGCTTCGGCATCGGCCCCGGTGCGGGCCTGCTGATGGCAGATCTGGTCATGCACAGAACGCCCTGTGTGGATCCGGCCGCGTTTCGCCTGTCTCGGTTTACCGATGGCTCAAAGGTTCGGCCGGACCCTGGGTATTGAAGGCTTAACCCATCATTTGATAGCTGACGGGCACAAAGCGGAAGCCGTCGCCTCGGGTCTCGACATAGCCAGCGCCGGGGAAGGGCATGTGATAGCCGATCATCGGCACCTTGTCGGCGGCCAGCAGGCCCAAAATCTTGCGGCGTGAGTCCGTTGCCGCAGCTTTGTCCATGTCGAACCGAACTTCCCATTCGGGGTGCGCAAAGGACCAGACATAGTGATTGGCAAGATCCGCTGTCAGAATAAGACGCTGGCCGTTGCTTTCCAGGTGATAGACCATGTGACCGGGGGTATGCCCAAAGGTCGCCATCGCGGTCACGCCCGAGGCCACGTCTCCGCCATCCTCGATAAAACTCATCTTCTCGGCCAGGGGGGTGACCTTGGCAGCAACCAGATCGCCGACCCGGTTCCCGGCTTCCTGAGCGGACCAGAAATCATATTCGGGTGCCGCAGTGACATAGCGGGCATTGGGGAATGTCGGCGCGTCATTGGTGGTCATGCCGCCGATATGGTCCGGGTGCATATGGGTCAGCACGACCACGTTAATCTGATCAGGCGTGACACCTGCATCTGCCAAAGCGGCCTGAATGCCGCCCTGACCAAGTCCGGTGTCGAACAAGATCAGCTCCGAGCCTGTGTTCACCAGAGTCGGCGTGAAAAAGAACTGTGCCACGTCAGGCGAGATGAAGTTTTCGGCTGAAACTTTGGCGAATTCCTCATCCGAGGCGCCGCCACCAAAGATTTCCTGCGCGCCGTCGCGCGGCAGGCTGCCATCAAGCAGGGTCGTGACCGTGAAGTCGCCCAGCTGGAATGATCTTGCGATAGTCGAGTTCGCCTTTGTCTCGGCTCCGGCCGCCAAAAGAGGGGTCGCTGCGGATGCAAATGGAAGGGCTGCTGCGGCGCCCAGGGCCGCTCTGCGTGTTAAATTGATGGCCATTTCTTAGTCTCCCTGTCAGAACGCCAGCGAAAAAGGTAGTTCGCTTCGGGTCGCGTGCCACTTTATACACCGGTACTTAGTCTGCGTGGATGAACATTGCGTGTTAATATTTGTTCATCTTGCGATCCGGGGTGCCTGAGGCGCTTGGGTAGTCCGAAACGCCTGCTGGACAAAAACGCGCCTTTGTGACAAGAGCCGCGCCAACAGGAGACACCCATGACAACCACCCGTTTCGCCCCGTCGCCCACCGGTTACATCCATGTGGGCAACCTGCGCACCGCCCTGATGAACTACCTGATCGCCCGCAAAGCAGGCGGCACCTTCATCCTGCGCATCGACGATACCGATCCTGAGCGCTCGAAAGAGGAATATGTCGACGCGATCAAACAGGATCTTGAGTGGCTGGGTCTGCACTGGGATCGGGTTGAGCGTCAGTCCGAGCGTCTGGACCGCTACGCCGAAGCCGCTGACAAGCTGCGCGAGATGGGCCGGTTTTACGAAGCGTTTGAGACGCCGACCGAGCTGGACCTCAAGCGCAAGAAGCAGCTGAACATGGGCAAGCCGCCGGTCTATGACCGTGCTGCGCTGAACCTGAGCGATGCCGAGAAAGACGCGCTGCGCGCCGAGCGTGGCAATGGCGTCTGGCGGTTCAAGCTGGATCACGAGCGCATCGAGTGGAATGACGGCATTCTGGGCGACATCTCGATCGATGCGGCCTCGGTTTCCGATCCGGTGCTGATCCGGGGTGACGGTCAGGTGCTCTATACGATTGCGTCTGTCGTGGACGATACCGAGATGGGCGTGACCGATGTGGTACGCGGCTCGGACCACGTCACCAACACAGCAACGCAGATTCAGATCATCGAGGCGCTGGGCGGCAACTGCCCCCGTTTTGCGCACCATTCGCTGCTGACCGGTCCGCAGGGTGAGGCGCTGTCGAAACGTCTGGGCACGCTGGCCCTGCGTGATCTGCGGGAGCAAGGCGTGCAGCCGATGGCTCTGCTGAGCTTGATGGCGCGTCTGGGCTCGTCTGACCCGGTTGAGCTGCGGTCCGAGATGGCCGAGCTGATCGATGGGTTCGATATCAACCGCTTTGGCGCGGCTCCGACCAAGTTCGATGTGCAGGACCTGTTCCCGCTGACGGCGAAGCACCTGCAATCGCTTCCGCTGGCCGATGTTGCAGACGCCGTTGCCGAGGCGGGCGTTCCTGCTGACCTGGCCGAGCCGTTTTGGGCCATGGCGCGCGAGAACATCACCACTCTGGCCGATCTAAAGGGTTGGTGGGAGCTTTGCCGGGACGGGGCCGAGCCTCTGATCGCAGATGAGGATCGTGACTTCATCGTTGAGGCAATTGCGCTATTGCCGGAAGGTCCGTTTGATGGCGACACGTGGGGCACTTGGACCAAGGCCGTCAAAGAGGCCACGGGCCGTAAGGGCAAGGGCCTGTTCATGCCGCTGCGCAAGGCGTTGACAGGGATGGAGCGCGGGCCTGAGATGGCGGCACTCTTGCCACTGTTGCAAGTGATCCGCGCGCGAGGCTGATTGTCAGACCTTAGAACTTGAAAGAGGCAGGCAGTTCGTCTGCCTCTTTTTGTTGGTGCGGTTGAATGACCCGCACCGACGCCCGGCGCAAGCGATCGTCAACAAAATCTGTCTCGTCAGGTTTGAGCTGTTGGTGGCGCGGGTATCTTGGCTCGGCCCTGTCATTCAAGACGGGCGCGTCCCAGCCATCCGTTGTTGCGAAGAACCGATCGGCCCCGTCCGGTCCAAAAATACGCAGATACCCTTGCACGACGACGTCTATGTAGCTCAGCAGCAGCGGATGATGATCTGTCGGCGCATTGTGCCGGTCCTTCGGCACCGCATAAACAGCGATTTCCACATCCTGCTTAAGAGGGTGCGCGACCGACTGCGTGGCGGGAATTCGGTCATAAGCCCACTCACGCTCATCCAGCGCGGCCCAATCGTTTTTGGGCACATGGGCGATCATACCTTCGATCTCGGAATCCGGATCAGGGACCGCCGTCAGGAACGCGACCGACCGCAAGTCGGTGTGCTTCCATGCCCGCCGCCAACCTTTGAGCTTTGCAGGCCGGGGATCGGGAAAGTCATGTGTGGCCAGGTTCACGAGGCTGCCATAGCCAAAGAAATAGGGATCTGCCATTAGCGCGGGATGTCCTTTGGGTTGATTGATGTATGTCAAACCGCTTTTTTGCCGGACATGCAATAAGATCACATCATTGATTTAGGGAGGCCCTTATGCGGATTACCAAACGGACGAATATCGCCGTGCGCCTGTTGATGTATTGCGCGGCGCATCCCGAAAGGTTGGTGACCAAGGCCGAGATTGCCGAGGTTTGCAACATCTCCGAAAACCATCTGGCTCAGGTGATCAACCAGTTGAGCCAGTTGAACTATCTCAGCACCCAACGGGGTCGCAATGGGGGCATGTCGCTGGCGCGCTCGGCCGATGAGATCCGAGTGGGGGCGGTGTTCCGGGATGTCGAAGGCGCATTGCCGATTGCCGAGTGTTTTGCGGATGCCGACAACACCTGCCCTCTGACCGATGCGTGTCGATTGAAGCTGGCGCTGAAGGACGCGGCTGAGGTATTTTACGCCTCACTTGACGAAATCACATTGGACGCGTTGGTTTGTGACAACGATCCTTTATTGAAAATCCTGCAACCCGTCGCCTGCGTGCGCTAAAGGGTCAATCGCTGGCGCGCAGGATGCGGGCTGGTCTTACCGATAGCGGACGTAGAGCGAATGCAAGCCCTGCACCCAGTGTCACGACCATTCCGGCCAATACGATGCCAACGGCTGAAGGCCAGATAACCGTATAGCCGGTGTCGAAAATATAGGTGGCGACGGCCCAGCCCCCCAGAATTCCGACCAGAAGGGCGACTCCCCCAGCGGCTGCTCCCAGCAAGACAGCACGCAGAGCAAAGCTTCCCAGGATGCGCTGCCGGTTCGCCCCGAGTGTTTTCAGCACCGCAGCTTCGTAGCGTCGCGCAGGCTCTCCGGCGGCGGCTGCGCCGATCAGGACCAGAAACCCGGTCAAAAGCGAGACACCTGCCCCGTAGGAGGTTGCCGCCGCCAACCCGGCCAGCAGGCCCGACACCCGGTCAATCGCGTCCCGCACCCGGATCGCGGTGATATTGGGGTACTGGTTGGCCAGATCGCGCAGGATCGCGGTTTCGGCCTGTTCCTCGGCATAAACGGTGGCGATGAAACTGTGTGGTGCACCGGCCAGCGCCGAGGGGTTCATCGACATTATGAAGCCCATGCCTGCCGTCGAAAAGTCAACCTCGCGCAATGAGGTCAGGCGGGCCGTGATATCTCGGCCCAAGATGTTAACCGTCAGTTCATCCCCAAGGGCCAGCCCCATCTCTGCGGCCTCTTCCGCGGCGAAGCTGACCTGCGGTTCTCCGGAATAGTCTTCGGCCCACCAATCGCCTGCTGTGACGCGGGCGTTTTCGGGCGGGCGGGTCGAGTATGTGATACCTCGGTCGCCTTCCAGAACCCAATGGTCCCCGGCAACGTCGCGCGCGGGGCGTCCGTTGATCTGGGTGACGATGCCGCGCAGCATCGGTGCGCTTTCGATGCGACTGACGGATGGGTCGGTCTCAAGACGCTCGGTGAACCCTGGCATCTGGTCCTTTTGGATGTCGACAAAGAAATAGGACGGCGCAACATCCGGCAGGTTGCCCGAGATCGCGTTGCGCAAGGTCCCATCGATCTGCCCAACGGCGGCCAGAACAGACAGGCCGAGACCGAGGGACAGGACCACCGATGCCGCGCCCTCACGTGGGTCGGAAATAGCCGAGAGCGCCCATCGCAGGGCAGGGCGGCCACGTGCTGCGGGTTTGCCCGCGCGGGCGATGCGGCCGATGGCGATGGCCGATAGGGACAGCAGGATGAGCGCGCCGACCAAGCCAGCGCTGGTCCAAAGCGTCAGTCTGGCCGAGCCGCTGAACCACGCGGCGATTGCAATCAGCAGAACCAGCCCGAAACCGGTGGCCATGACATAGATGGGTCGGGGGAGGGTGCGGGCCGTGGTCAGCGCATCACGGAACAGAGTGGCGGCGCGCACTTCCTCAGTTCGGGCCAGTGGCCACAGGGTAAACAGGAAAGCGGTCAGTATGCCGTAGATCGCAGCCTCGGCCAACGCTTGCGGGTAGACGGCGAACACCGCCGGGATCGGCAGCAGGCTTTGGATCATTGGAGCCAAGGCCAGCGGTAAGACCCCGCCCAATGTTACGCCGATGGCTATTCCGATGCCCGACAAGAGCCCGATCTGGATCATATAGGTCTGGAAGATCGTCGCGCGGTTGGCCCCCAAGGTGCGCAAGGTGGCGATGGTTTCGGTCTTCTGCGACAGGTACGCGCGGACGGCTGCGGATACGCCTATGCCTCCGACTGCCAGCCCCGAAAGGCCGACCAGAACCAGAAACGCGCTGAGGCGGTTGACGAATTCCGTGATGCCCGGTGCCCCGTTGCGGGCGTCGGTCCAGCGCATGCCGGTGCCGTCGAATGCCTCCTTGGCCTGCTGGGAGAGGTCTGCAAGATCAGTACCTCTGGGCAGATCGAGGCGGTATTTGGTCGAAAACAGCGTGCCAGGGGCCAATAGGCCGGAGGCCTGTAAGTCCTCGGTTAGGACCAGTGTTCTTGGCCCAAGGGCGAATCCGTCCGCCGCACCGTCCGGCTCATGACGCAGGGCCGCCATCAGAACAAACTCCTGCGTGCCCAAGGCAAAACGGTCTCCGACCGCCAGCCCCATCCGGTCGATCAAAGCGGGGGCCATGACGGCACCAGGCAGGCCGTCTGCGCCTGCAAAAGCGTTGTCCAGAGGTATGTCCGGGACCAGAGTAACGGCCCCAACCAAAGGGTAAGTGCCATCCACCGCTTTGACTTGTGTCAGGGCCCGCTCGGTTCCGGTGTCTTGCGCGGCGACAGCCATCGACCGAAAATCGACAACCTCGGACACTTGTTGCGCGGTCTCGTCCATCCAGCGCCGTTCTTCGTCGCTGGCAAAGCGATAGGTGAACTCAAGCTGCGCGTCCCCGCCCAGCAAGGCAGCCCCTTCCTGCGTCAACCCTGTCTGGATGGCCGAGCGGACCGAGCCGACCGCAGCAATGGCCGCAACCCCAAGGGCGAGACAGGCGAGTAAGATACGAAAGCCGCGCAGGCCTCCGCGCAGTTCACGACGTGCCAGCCGTCCGGCCAGTCGCAGGCTCATTCTGCGGCCTCTTGCTTGGTCTCATCCGAGATGCGGCCATCGCGCAGGCGCACAACGCGGTCGCAGCGCGCCGCCAGAGAAGGGCTGTGCGTAACCAACACCAAGGTCGCGCCGTGCTTGTCACGCAGACCGAACAGCAGATCGACGATTGCCGCACCGTTGGTTTCATCCAGATTGCCCGTAGGCTCATCCGCCAGAAGGATCTGAGGGCGCGGGGCCGAGGCGCGGGCCAGGGCAACACGCTGCTGCTCACCTCCGGACAATTGCGCCGGATAGTGGTCGCGTCGATGGGACAGGCCGACGGTGTCGAGTTCTGCCTCTGCGCGGGTGAATGCGTCCTTGTGGCCGGCCAGCTCCAACGGGGTGGCGACGTTTTCCAGTGCTGTCATAGTGGGGATCAGATGGAAGTTCTGGAACACGATACCCATCGTGTCGCGCCGAAAGCGGGCCAGCGTATCTTCATCCATTGTCGTCAGGTCCTGACCCAAAGCCGAGACGCGACCGCCGGTCGCTTGCTCCAACCCGCCCATCAGCATCAGCAGCGAAGATTTGCCCGACCCGGATGGCCCGATCAGCCCCAGACTCTCACCCTTCGTCACGGACAGAGAGATTTCATGCAGGATATCGACCCGCCCGGCATTGCCATCTAGAGACAAAGAGGCATTTTGGAGCGTAAGAACAGCTGAAGTCATTGGTCTTTCCATCGGAGGGCAGTCAATTGGGATATGGAGCGTTTGTAGCTCTGCGCAAGGTTCTGGTTTCAGGGCTGTTTGTCAGTTGGGGCTATACTGCAACAGCCGAGCCCGTGGTGATTGCCGCATTGGGGGATTCGCTAACCCAAGGCTATGGGCTGGTCGAACAGGATGGGTTTGTCCCACAGCTGGAACGCTGGCTGCAGGCGAACGGGGCCGAGGTTCGTTTGATCAACGCAGGTGTCTCGGGGGACACAACGGCGGGCGGCGCGGCGCGGGTCGAGTGGACTTTGACGCCGGATGTGGACGCGATGATCGTTGCGCTGGGTGGCAACGACTTGCTGCGGGGCCTCGACCCCGATCTGTCGCGCGCCAACTTGACCACAATCCTGAGCGCGGCTGAAACAAGCGATGTCGACGTTTTGCTGATCGGCATGCAGGCCCCCGGCAACTATGGTCCGGACTACAAACAGGCGTTCGACACGATCTACCCGGATTTGGCTGAACAGTTTGATGTCCTCTACGCCGAGAGTTTCTTTGACGGTCTCGCCTCGAGTGGTGATCCGAACGCAGTCAGCCAATACATGCAGCCTGATAGGATTCACCCGAATGCCCAAGGCGTCGCGCGGATTGTTGAGGCGCTTGGCCCATCCGTGCTGGAACTGGTCAAGATGTCGGGTGATGAGGGCTAGGGGTCGTTAGACCACTGTGACGACCGTTCCGATTGGCACACGGTTGTAGAGATCCACCACATGTTCGTTCATCATACGGATACATCCGTTCGACGCGGCCCGTCCAATCGTCTGCGGCTGCGTTGTGCCGTGGATGCGGAAATAGGTGTCGACGCCGTTCTGGAACAGATAGAGCGCCCGCGCGCCCAACGGATTGTCGCCCCCGCCGGGCTGAACATAGTCGTTATCCTTGAAACGGGCATAGGCCACCGGGTCACGCTCAATCATTTCTTGCGTGGGCCGCCAGGTGGGCCATTCCTTCTTCACGTCGATGGTCGCAGTGCCGGTAAACTCCAACCCGGCTTTACCGACCCCACAACCATAGCGGACCGCCTTGCGCGGTTCGGTCACGTAATACAGGTAGAATGATCGCGGCACGACCAGCAGCTGCCCCGGCTGAAACTGCTTTTTGATCCGGACAAATTGCGGTGTGGGATCGTACTCGGTAGCCTTCTTGGCGACGGCGATACCGGGGAGAAGGCTCAGGGCCGTTCCGGCCAGAAAAACACGACGTGTAAACATGTGCGCCTCTTGAATTGACCTGAAAAATCATCACTCGAATTCCAGAATGATATCTTAATTGGTCAATTATGGGGCAGATATTACGAAATCGTGATCTGAGGCCTTACGGCCACAAAAAAGGGCGAGGTTTACCCCCGCCCGTCTGAGTGGCTTATGCCAGCTCGATATTGTCCGCGCTTTCGCGACCGTCACGACCCGAGCGCAGCTCGTAGGTGACTTTCTGGTTGTCGGCCAGACCGGTCAGGCCCGAACGCTCGACAGCCGAGATGTGAACGAAGATGTCTTTGCCGCCATCTTCGGGTGCGATGAAGCCGTAGCCTTTGGTGGTGTTGAACCATTTTACGGTGCCTGCAGGCATATCCGTGTCTCCTGTTTAGTGCTGCCCACGTGGATGCGGCAGCCTGGCGTCGTCGGTCTGGATCGAATGACTGAGCGCCGTAGAAGGAGACAGTGGGTCGAAATAGAAAAACGTTAGCTCTTTGGATATGGCATTGGGGTGGCGGTGTGGCAAGGGGGGGAATTTGCTCCGTGGTTGCAAGCCAAAGATTTTCTGGCTGGCAAAAGCGCCTGCCTACAATGTGCCCGCAAAAGCCTGTGCCAGCAGACTTCCGGGCGGAAGATTTATTCTGCCGTCGTTTTGGGCCGACCTGTAGCCTTCGCTGACCTTGCGGGCCATTGATCCGTAAAAATGCAGCGTTTCACTGTCCCGCGGTTTTTCCAATGGATAGATCTGCGGCTTGAATGTGTTTTTTCGAATCTTTGGGGCACCGTAAGGATAGTGCACCGGAGGGGGCGTGAGTGTCACCTCGGGGTGGTCCAGAGCAAGCAATGACAACAGGATAGGGCCGAAGAAGCTCCGGGGAAGATCGTTGGAAAAGAAATGAACGTCTTTGACGCGATCAAATACGGCCACTGCAGACTCGTCGCGGCCTTTATGCGCTATTTTTGCATTCCATGAGTCTCGGAACTCTATTTGGTTGCAGGTGAACATTCCCAGATAGTCGGCAAAAAGGTCGGATTCCGGATCAAGATACATCACTCCGTTCCAGATGTGCCGCGCCCCTCCGCGATATTCGCGACCAACGGTCAGGAGGCTGCCGTTGCATGTCACCGGCTTTAGAAAATAGACGTCGCAATCGACCCAAATCAGCCCCATTTGCTGCATCATTTTCAGCCGGAAGAAATCCGAAAAACGCGCAGGATACTGCCCGAGAACCTCGCTGAGTTCTGGTGTCAGGGGGAGGATGTCAGACGCATCACGCAGGACAATGCCGTCTGGTACTTGTAAAGACGTTGTGTCGTACGAAAAAAGATAGAGCGTTTGACCGGCGCGGGGAAAGGACGACAGGCAGGCATGTTCGACTTCGCCCAAATTCGGGCCGGACCAAAATGTGCCAAAACCGTTTTGCTGCATTTTGATCTGTTTCCGCGCACTTACTGATAGAAAACCACTGTCTGGTGCTAGTACTCTGCAAAACCAGTATCAAGATTTTTCTGCTAAGGATGGCCGGATCTTGTGGCGGTGATGCCGGAACACAGAGCTCCGGCATCGCTTTTTGGTGCTACCGCGCAAACTTCTTATGCTTCAACCGCTTGGGCTCCAGCGCATCCGGTCCCAGACGGCGCTTTTTGTCCTCTTCGTAATCCTCGAAGTTGCCCTCGAACCACTCAACATGCGCGTCGCCCTCAAACGCCAGAATATGCGTACAAATCCGGTCAAGGAAAAAGCGGTCGTGCGAAATGACCACAGCGCAACCGGCGAAATCGACCAGAGCGTCTTCCAGCGCGCGCAGGGTTTCGACGTCGAGGTCGTTGGTCGGTTCGTCGAGCAGGAGGACATTGCCGCCCTCTTTTAGCAGGCGGGCCATGTGGACGCGGTTGCGCTCACCGCCTGACAGCAAGGAGACCTTTTTCTGCTGGTCGCCGCCCTTGAAATTAAACGACGAGCAATAGGCGCGGGAATTGACCTGCGCGTCGCCCAGTTGGATGATCTCGGCGCCGCCGGTGATTGCCTCCCACACGGTGTCGTTGTCAGCAAGGTCGTCGCGGGACTGGTCGACATAGGACAGCTCGACTGTGTCGCCCAGCGTGATGGTGCCGCTGTCGGGTTGTTCTTGCCCAGTGAGCATCTTGAAGAGCGTCGACTTACCAGCACCGTTAGGACCGATAACGCCGACGATGCCGCCGGGGGGCAGGGCGAAATCCAGTCCCTCGATCAATTGCTTGTCGCCCATGTGTTTCGACAGGCCCTCGACCTCGATCACCTTGCCGCCGAGGCGCTGGCCGTTGGGGATGACGATCTGGGCGCGGGTCAGCTTTTCGCGTTCGGACTGTTCGGCCAGCTCGTTATAGGCGTTGATCCGGGCCTTGGATTTAGCCTGACGAGCCTTCTGGCCCTGACGCATCCACTCCAACTCGCGCTGAAGGGTCTTCTGCTTGGACTTGTCTTCGCGGGCTTCCTGCTCCAGCCGTTTGGCTTTTTGTTCCAGCCATGCGGAGTAGTTGCCTTCGTAAGGGATGCCACGGCCGCGGTCGAGTTCGAGAATCCAGCCAGTGATGTCATCCAGGAAGTAACGGTCGTGGGTGACGATCAGGATGGTGCCCTTGTAGTCGATCAGGTGCTGTTGCAGCCAGGCGATGGTCTCGGCGTCCAGATGGTTGGTCGGTTCGTCCAGCAGCAGCATGTCGGGCGCTTCCAGCAGCAGTTTGCACAGCGCCACGCGGCGTTTCTCACCCCCCGAGAGGTTGGCGATGTTGGCATCGTCCGGCGGGCAGCGCAGCGCCTCCATCGAGACGTCGATCTGGCTGTCGAGGTCCCACAGGTTTTCGGCGTCGATCGCGTCCTGCAGGGTGGTCATTTCCTCCATCAGCTCGTCCGAGTAGTTCTCAGCGATCTCCATGGCGATTTCGTTGAACCGGTCGACCTTGGCCTTTTTCGCGGCCACGCCCAGCATGACGTTTTCGCGGACGGTCAGCGATTCATCCAACTGCGGTTCCTGCGGCAGATAGCCGACCTTTGCACCTTCTGCGGCCCATGCCTCACCAGTGAAGTCGGTATCGAGGCCCGCCATGATCTTCATAAGTGTCGATTTACCCGCGCCATTGACGCCGACGACACCGATTTTCACGCCGGGCAGAAAGCTCAGGTGGATGTTTTCAAAGCACTTCTTGCCACCGGGATAGGTCTTTGAGACACCCTGCATGTGGTAGACATATTGATAGGCGGCCATGTCGCGTCCTCTGGGTCGGGGAAATTGGGTTGAAACGCTTGATATCCAAGCGGAGCGGGCGGGGCAAGCTGGTGGTTTCGTGATTTTTGCTTAGACCTTGGGCGGGCTAGAGTGGGTTCGGTTTGAGAGGCGCGTGAGATGTCAGAATTTGCGGAATTGATTGCTGGGTGGGCTAAGCCCGGTCGGGTCGATAGGATTGGTTTGCGTCCAGCCCGACGGGCGGAGATCGTCACCTTGGGCGACGCTATGATTTCCGCCGATGGTTTGGACGGAGATCGCAGTCGAGCGGGCAAAAGGGCGGTGACCTTGATCCAGCAGGAACATTTGGCGGCGATTGGCTCGTATCTTGGACAAGGGCCGATTGCGCCAGAGATATTGCGGCGCAATTTGGTGGTTTCGGGAATTAACCTCGCGGCGCTCAAAGGGCGCGAAGTGCAGGTGGGTGAGGCGATTTTGCGCTTTACCGTGATCTGTGCGCCCTGCAGTCGGATGGAGCAAGCGCTGGGAAAAGGCGGCTATTCCGCCGTGCGTGGGCATGGCGGGTGGTGTGCCGAAGTGGTGCGCCCTGGACGCGTTCGGGTGGGCGATACGGTGCAACCGATTGATTGACAAGCTGCTTCAGTTCTGAACATCAGCAAGGGATGTTGCGCAGCCAGATACCATATGCTCGACCCGGACAGGTCATTGGGCTGTTCGGAGGGTCCTTTGATCCTCCGCATCAAGGTCATGTGCATGTCACGCTTGAGGCGATGAAGGCGTTCGGTTTGGATCGTGTGTGGTGGCTGGTTTCTCCGGGTAACCCTCTGAAACAGCAAGGGCCTGCGCCTTTGCCGCGTCGGTTAGAGGCCGCGCGGGCGGTGATGCAGCACCCTCGGGTGGACGTTACGGATATCGAAGCGCTGACGGGTACGCGGGCGACGGCGGATACTCTGGTGGCCCTCCGGCGGCTTTATCCTCCAGTTCGGTTCGTCTGGATCATGGGGGCTGACAATCTGGCGCAGTTTCACCAATGGAAGGACTGGCGGCTGATCATGGACAACGTCCCCGTGGGTGTTGTGGCGCGACCGGGGGATCGAATTTCCGCGCGGATGTCGCCAGCGGCGCGGGTCTACGCACCCTACAGAATTGACGGGCAGGCTCGGCATTTATTGGGGCGCGCGCATGCTCCGGCATGGTGTTTCGTGAACGTGCCGATGGTCAATCTCAGTTCAACTGATCTTCGCAATCGCGGCATCTGGGCAAACGGAGTGTTGCCCGAATAGCCACATTGCCTGCATATTCTCATGCAATGGTTGTCCAAATTTCATCTCTGGGATTTTAATTGACCCATGGTTGATCGTATTTCACGCCGATTGTTTCTGGCAGGGTTGAGCGCATCTGCGATCCCTGCGGCTGCCATGGCGCAGGCGCCTTTGGTATCCTTGCGGCCTCAGGCCCGTGGACCTCAGCTGACCGGGGCCGAGCGGTTCGTGCGCGCAGCCGGGCTGCGGGGCGATGTGATCTTTGCTGTGGCAGATGTTGAGACAGGCACTCAGCTTGAGGCGCTGGGGGGTGAGGCCGGGTTGCCCCCGGCGAGTGTGGGCAAGGCGCTGACCGCGCTCTATGCGTTGGACGTACTGGGTCCAGATCATCGCTTTGAGACCAAGCTTCTGGCGGATGGGCCAATTGAGAATGGCATTCTTAAAGGCGACTTGATCCTTGTCGGTGGCGGCGACCCTTTATTGGACACTGATGCATTGGCAAGCATGGCAGCCAATCTGCGCGAGTCTGGGGTGACCGAAGTTCGCGGGGCGTTCAAAGTTTATGACGGAGCCTTGCCCTACGTGTTCAGCATCGACCCAGGGCAGCCAGATCATCTGGGCTATAGCCCGGCGATCAGTGGAATTTCTTTGAACTTCAACCGCGTTCATTTCGAATGGAAGCGGGCCGGGACGAATTACAACGTCACGATGGATGCGCGCAGCGCCAAGTACCGTCCGGATGTCGATATGGCTGTTATGCGGGTCGAACCGCGCAGCCTGCCGATCTACACCTACCAACCCAGCGCGCGTCAGGACCGCTGGACCGTGGCCAAAGGCGCGCTGGGCAAAGGCGGCGCACGTTGGTTACCCGTTCGAAAACCTGCGCTTTATGCGGGCGATGTGTTCCGCACGCTTGCCCGCTCAAACGGGGTTGTTCTGGGTCGGGTGCAAGTCACTCAGGAAACTCTAAAAGGCACTGCGTTGGTTGTGCATCAGAGTGACCGGTTAGAGAGCATCCTGCGCGGGATGCTGAAATACTCGACCAATCTGACGGCAGAAATGGTAGGTATGGCGGCTACTAAAGCACGCGGGGTCAGGCCGCGTGATCTGGCAGACTCGGCGGCTGAGATGAACCGCTGGGCGGATGAGACCTATGGGGCCAGCCAAATCGCCATGGTGGACCATTCGGGCCTCGGTGATATGTCTCGCATGCCTCCGGGTGATCTGGTGAAAGCGCTTGTCGCGGCGCGCAAAACCGGGGCGCTGCGGCCCCTGCTCAAACCTTTCACGCTGACCGATAGTCAGGGTCGGGCGGTCAAGGATCACCCCATCAAGGTGAATGCAAAAACCGGAACGCTGAACTTCGTCTCGGGTCTTGGCGGCTTTCTAACCACGGCCGACGGGTCCGAACTGGCCTTTGCGATCTTTACGGCAGATGTGGACCACCGCGCCACGATCCCGCGCGAGCAACGCGAGCGACCAGAAGGTGCCCGCAGTTGGAACCGCCGGTCGCGCAAGCTTCAGCGGGCGCTGATTGAACGCTGGGGGTCTCTCTACGGCAGTTGAGCCTAAACTGCGTGGCGCGCGCGGGCACCGCGTTCGATGGCGGCAGCGTGCAGGCGGTCGATGTTCAATTCATAGCGGATTTCTTCCAACAAACGCAGCTCGGTCTCGGCTAGCGAGCCGTCTGCGGCGGCCACGTCACAGGCCAGCGCATAAGCCGTTTCGTTCAGGCGCTCGGGCAAGTTGTCTCGGATCAGGCCGAAGAGAGCATCCAACCCATCTTCCTGCTCGAACAGGTCGAACACGATTTGCGAAACCCGGCGGGTGCGGTCGATGTCATAGCCCGCAAAAACAGGCAGCATGTTCACCGCGCCTTCGATCTTGACCAGTTCGGCGGTGCGGATCGTCTCATCCGACGCCGAGATCGCGACCATGATCGCCACAAGGCAATCTTGCGGAGACATCGGGTGTGGTACTTGGTCGGTCATTGGGTCGTCCTGAGTCATTTGCTGCCGTCGCACGATAGGAGGGCTGGCGGGCAGGTTCAACGGCTTTTGCGGGCGCGTGTCAGAGAATTGGCAGTGGTCCCCGCGTTTTGGTCTGACGCAGCACGAAGTTGCTGCGGGTGTCACGGACCAGACCTGACTTCAGAAGGCGCTGCATTATGAAAAGCTCAAGATCTTCGGGCGATTTGGCGTAGACCTTGAGGAGGAAGTCATGATCTCCGGTAATCGACGCGCATTCCACGATCTGAGGCTCGGTCTCAACCAGACGGAGGAAGGCGTTGATGCTGTCTTCCTGATGGCTCTGCAACGCGACGTGAATATAGGCAATTGCGTTCAGCCCGACGGATTTGGCACGGACCTGCGCGGTGTAGCCCGATATAACGCCCGATGCCTCAAGATCCCGCACCCGACGCCAGCATTGCGAGGCCGACAGGCCTGTGCGGTCTGCAAGTTCCTGCATCGACAACCGGCCATCGGTTTGCAGCTGTTGCAGGATGGCCAGATCAGCAGGATGAAACGTTTGTGCCAATTTTGACCTCAATGCAAAATGATCCGTTCAACAATAAGCGATTTTCCCATTTATAGAAACTGAATTCGCCACCGCCCTTGAATAGAATATTTGTGAAGGGGAGGAGAAGATGCCGAAATCAACGAAATACCGCGCTAAAATCGCCGATGCGAAGGGTCATATCGCGTATACGGCTGAAGAGGACGCCGTTTGGGCTGATCTCTACTCGGCGCAGCAGGACAACGTGCAGAAATACATGGCGCGCGACTATCTCGACGGCCTGAAACGGTTGGAGTTGCCGAAGACCCGTGTGCCCTCTTGCAAGGATATCTCGGAACGTTTGTTGGACCTGACCGGATGGCGGGTTCAGCCCGTGCCAGCGCTGATTGGGTTCGAAACCTTCTTCGGGATGCTGGCCGACAGGGTGTTTCCGGCAGCGTCCTTTATCCGCTCACGCGAGGATTTCGACTATATTGAAGAGCCGGACATCTTTCACGAGATCTTTGGGCATACGCCCTTGCTCAGCGATCCCAGATTTGCGGCGTTCAGTCAGGCCATCGGCAAGGCCGGGGTGCAGGCTGGGCCGAAGGACTATGCCTGGCTGATCCGGCTTTATTGGTTTTCGGTCGAGTTCGGGTTAAGGTGGCAAGACGGTGAGATCAAAGCGCTGGGATCGGGACTGGCGTCCTCGCCCACTGAACTTGTCTATGCGGTCGAAAGTGATATGCCGGACCGGGACCCGTTCGACGTGCTGACGATCCTGCGTACTCCATACCGGATCGACATGCACCAAATGGGCTACTTTGTTCTGCAAGACCCCGAGGCGCTGTTCGCCGCGGCCGACAGGGACCTGTTGGCAGATGTAAGACAGGCGCAGTCGCTCGGTCTATTGCCCAACAAGTTCCCACCCAAAGCAACAGCAGCGGAGTGATCGAAAATGACCACAACAGGACAAACCTGCAACTTGTCAGACCGTACGTGCGTACCTTGTTCCGGCGGCATTCCAGCCCTGACGGCAGACGAGGCGAATGCTCATATGGGCGAGCTGTCATCGGAATGGGCACTGAATGTCGGGTCGACCGAGCTTAGCCGCCACTTCGCGTTCAAGGGTTTCGCTAAGGCGACATATCTGGCCAATCTCTGTGCATGGCTGGCGGATCAGCAGGGCCACCATCCCGATATCTCGTTCGGCTGGGGCTATGTGGATGTCAGGCTGACAACTCATGAAATCGGCGGACTCAGCGAGAATGACTTTATCTGGGCGGCGAAACTGGACCAGTTGACCGGTTAAATCGGCCTTTGCCTTCGGAAAAACCCCGTGCTTTTTTGACTCATGCTGCACCGGAACGACGGGAGGGCGCGCGGGGAGGTTCAACTGGAATGTGACTACGCGCGGGGTTCATGCTGCCCCCGGATTTCTATTCGAGATAAAACCAGTTCCCTGGGCCCAATTTTTCAAGGTCAATGACATGCATACCGTCCTGAAAACTGTGTGCTCCCACGGCGGCTTTTCTCTGGTCGGGGAAGCGAAGCGTCAGCTCAGGCTGTGCTTTAATCTGAAGCCGTCCGACTAAGGGCTCGATCCGAAAGGAGAGTTCTTCCGGAACTGCGCGGGCGGCCAGTGAGACCAGAATGCGTCCTGAAGTTGTGATCTCTTCATCATCAAGGCTTTGGACAACAACGGCTGCTGTTGGGTTCTCGACCTCGAAAGCCACATTCGTGGTGGCAACCGTTTTGTCCGAAAGCTGTCCTGCGGCAGCCTGTGTCTTGGCCGTGTCGATGACAATCAGGCCATCGTTGAACGCCCTATAAAAATCACCGGTATCCGCCGCAACGGTTTGAGCGTCCGGTTTAAGGTAAGAGCGCTCGGTATCGAGTATTTCATATGGCTGCCCCTCCAGGACCGAGGCTTGCAGCCAAGGCAGTGCCGGCGTGTCCGGCATACAGGTGACCAATCTGCTTTGCTCGACGATTGTTCGTATCCCGACCGAGGATGCCGGCGTTATCGAACTGCCAAAAAAGGCCTCGTGATCGGGGCAAAGGGCATAAGTCTTTTCCGCAAGGCGCACATGGCCCTGCCGATAGAGAAGAGCAGCCGCAGGCATCATGGCCATCATCGCGGGGTCTTCGGCCATGCTCCAGTTGGTGGGGCGAAGCGGGCCATTCAAGGGCTGCTGCGCATAACCATAGACGATAGGGGCATCCCATCCCTGATGGGCGGCACGCACGGCGACATTGAGTGGTGCAATAAACCTGTCGTCGCCGGGAAATTCTCCGATGTTCCACTCGGAAATGCTGAACGGCATTCCGACCACCTGTCCAATAGACAGCCAATCCAGAAAGCCGGACTGCGTTCTTGGGTCGTAATAAACTTCGCTTGAGCTTCCATAGCTATGCCCGTCAACCATGGAGCCGCGCGTGAGAGAGGGCAGCCCGGCGACCGACATCCCCCCCCACAGGCTGGTTGTGGTGATCAGACCCTCAAACCCGGTCGCTTCAATATTCTCGATCATTCGGTCATTGAAGCGGCGTTCAAGTTCGTTCAGGAACAGCTTGGACGGCCCGTGCAGCCAGGATCGCCAGGTGAGCTCCGGATCAAGGCCGTGTTCCACGGCAAATTCGTGCGCGGCCTCCATATAGACAGCGTTATGCAGGGGGACGTTCTTGTCTGGCAGCAGCGCATTTCCGAAGTGATGTGTCAGATCATTTTCGTTCGTGATCATAACGGCAATGACCGCAGGATCTTCTGCGTAGGATAGCCCAGTTATCTTGTTGATGTGTCGTAGATACTTGTCCTGAAATTCAAGCATCAGCGCTTCGATGCTTGGTGAAATGTAGCTGAATCCCTTGACGCGAATCGAGGTCTCACCCTTGGCGATCTCTTCGAAATCCTCGACCCCGTCTTCGGGTGTAAAGCTGCGACCGACATGAAGGTCGAGCCAGATGTAAAGGCCCTCGGCCTTTAGTGCCGCGATCCATTGGTCCAGTTTTTTCAATGAGAAGGCATCGAGCTTGCGGGTTGTCTGCGCTTCGCTGCCAAAGATGTTGGGCTGCACCCAATGCGAGTCGTGGTGGTGGATGCGCACCAGATTGAAGCCCAACCGAGAAAGGCGTTGGGCGTGGGCCCGCATGAAACGAGGTTCGGTCGTGAACAGGGCATAGGCTTGAAGGTTCGCCCCCCAAAATCGGGCCGGGGTACCATCCGCGAAGAAGAGCTCATCGCCAACGGCCTGTATCTTACCGTGACGTCCCGCAGGCCGGTGGTTCAATGCACTTAGGTCGGGAATAGGAGTTTCCAACCGCAGCGCCCCTCTCGGCCAAGTCTGTACATCTTCGCTTGGCTGCGACGTCGCCGATCTGGGTCCTGATGCGATGCTAACCGCTAGGATGAGCAAAAAAGCAAAGATATCTGGGCGGTTCATCAGGCACCTCGTGCTTGTACAGTGTATCTTTTCGGAAGGTTACCGCGTTGCCCGGGATTTCAAAATGGTTCTGCACACTGAGTTTATGCTTATTTGCAGGGGGCGGCGCTAGAAAAACCCCGTGCTTTTATTGACTCATGCTGCACCGGCACAATAGGAGGGGCCGGTCGGTTGCAAAGGGCGATCGGCGCTGTTTTTCCCGATGGAGCAAATCTGATGTCTGAACTGCGTGAAACCGCAATGTCGTCCAAGGCCTGGCCTTTCGAAGAGGCGCGCCGGTTGCTCAAACGCTATCAGAAGAACGCTCCGGAGAAGGGGTTTGTGTTGTTCGAGACCGGCTATGGTCCCTCGGGCCTGCCACATATCGGTACCTTTGGGGAGGTCGCGCGAACCACGATGGTCAAGCGCGCGTTTGAAGCGCTGTCGGATATCCCAACCAAGCTGATCTGCTTCTCGGACGATCTGGACGGTATGCGAAAAGTGCCCAGCAACGTGCCGAACCCAGAGATTCTGGAGCAGCACCTGCAGCGTCCGCTGACATCGGTGCCCGATCCATTCGGTGAGTACGAGAGCTTTGGGGCGCACAACAACGCTATGCTACGCCGATTCCTCGACACCTTTGGGTTCGAGTATGAGTTCTATTCGGCCAAGGAATTCTACGAGTCCGGACAGTTTGACGAGATCCTAAAGCGTGCTGTCGAACGCTACGATGAGATCATGGCGATCATGCTGAAAAGTCTCCGCGAAGAACGGCAGCAAACTTATTCGATCTTCCTGCCTCTGCATCCAGAAAGTGGGCGGGTGATGTATGTGCCGATGAAAAAGGTCTGTGCCGAGACCTACACCGTGACCTTTGATGATGAGACGGGCAAGGAATGGACCGTTCCCGTGACCGGCGGCAATGTAAAGCTGCAGTGGAAGCCGGACTTTGGCGCGCGCTGGGCTGCGCTGGGCGTCGATTTCGAAATGTACGGCAAGGAGCACGCCACCAACGAAAAGATCTATGACGCGATCTGCCGTGCTTTGGGCGGTCGTGCGCCCGAGCATTTCTCGTATGAGCTGTTTTTGGATGAAAACGGCCAGAAGATCTCGAAATCGTCCGGCAATGGCGTTTCGATTGACGAATGGCTGACTTATGCGCCTACAGAAAGCCTGTCGTATTTCATGTATCAAAAGCCCAAAACGGCCAAACGGATGCATTTCGACGTCATCCCCAAAGCCTATGATGAATACCATCAGCAGTTGCGGGCCTATCCGGGGCAGGAGCTGAAGGCTCAGCTGAACAACCCGGTTTGGCATATTCATGGCGGTGATGTTCCGGATTCGACCCTGATCGTACCGTTTGCCATGTTGCTGAACCTTGCGTCGGTTTCCGGGGCCGAGGACAAAGAGGCGCTTTGGGGCTTCATTCGCCGTTACGCGCCTGAGGCGACTGCAGAAAGCCACCCCGATCTGGATCAGGCGGCGGGTTTTGCTGTGCGCTACTTCAACGATTTCGTCAAACCAACACGCAAGCACCGCGCCCCGACGGATCAAGAGCGCGAAGCGCTGGAGGCGCTCAAGGCCGCGCTTGAGGCCTATGACGGCCCGGCCGAAGATGAGGCGCTGCAATCGGTGGTCTATTCCATCGGGCGCGAGCGGTTTGATCCGATGCGTGGCTGGTTCACCGCCCTCTACGAGGTGCTGTTGGGGGCCTCGCAAGGCCCGCGTTTTGGTGGCTTTATTGCCCTCTACGGCGTGCCGGAAACGATCGCGCTGATCGACAAGGCCTTGGCCGGAGAGCTGGTCTGATTTGACCTGATCCCGCATGGGGCTACCGTTCCCACAGGAGGTACCCCATGCGTCGTTTATTGCTTGCCCTGTCCCTGAGCGCCGGTCTGGCGTCGGGTGCGTTTGCCCAGAGCGCCGAGATCGAGGCCAATATCGCGGCCCAGATTCAGGCCTTCAAGGCGGATGATTTCGCCACGGCCTTTACCTTTGCCAGCCCCAACATTCAGCGTCTTTTCGGAAACCCGGACAATTTCGGAGCGATGGTACGCAATGGCTATCCCATGGTCTGGCGTCCCTCTGATGTGCGGTTTCTGGAACTGCGCGAGGTCGCAGGCGCGCTGTGGCAGAAGGTCATGATCACCGATGGTGATGGCGCAGCTCACATTCTCGACTATCAGATGATCCAGCAGGAGAATGGCTGGAAGATCAACGGCGTGCAGCTACTTGGGCGCGCCGACCCCGCGGCCTGATGCAACACCACCGTCACGGTCGCATGAGTGGCGGTTAATCCCTTTTAGATACTCAGATCGTCGCGTTCGGGATGGACCTGAACACGGCGTTTGAACGTGCAGCCATTGGGCCGCGCGACGAGGAAAGGGATTTCTATGAACAAGGCAATCACCGACGGCATTGTGTTCATGCCGCCTGCTTTCGAAAACGGTCTGGGCGTGTGGTCTGCGGGCGATGGTACGCCGGGCTCACCGACCTATGATGGCTCGGGCACCGGGGCGTTTGTGCCATCGGATGCGGATTTTGGCGGCTGTCTTGAGATCCTGAAGATCAACAGCCCGCAACAACTGCGATACATGGGCCAGACCCAGATCCTGCCGGGGTGCTATTTGCAGATCAAGGCGCGGGTTAAGGCGATCAGTGGCCCTCTGCCCGAGGTGCGGATCGCCGCCTGGGCCGGTGCAGCAGGCGACACCCATCTGACGGGGGTCATCGAGCAAGGCCCAGCCACTCAGCTGACAAGTTACGGCGCAGTGACCGAGATCACCGCCATTGTGGGCACCGGGCGACGTCCAGGCGTGGACATGGCTTGGGGTGTCAGTGCGCTCTATGGTCATTTCGGCATTGATATTGAGGGCGCCAACGGGGCCGTCATCCGCGTCGATGATCTGGAGATCACGGATGTCACTGGCGTGTTCCTACGTGAGATCATCAGCCGCGTGGATGTACGCGACTACGGCGCGGTGGGCGACGGCATTGCCGACGACTCGGCTGCATTCGAGGCGGCGGATCAGGCCGCCGATGGTCGTCGCATTTTTGTGCCCCAAGGTACCTATCGCCTGGCCGAGAACACCACCCTGTCCTCGGAGGTCGAGTTTGAGGGCACGGTCACGATGCCTGACGACAAGATGCTTTTACTGCTGAAAAGCTATGACCTGCCCGCCTATATCTCTGCGTTCGGGAATGAAGAGCTGGCCTTCAAGAAGGCGTTTCAGGCGTTGTTGAACAACTCGGACCATGAATCGCTGGATCTGGGTGGGCGCAAAATCGAAGTGACAGCCCCTATCGATATGTTTGCTGCCGTTCCCAACAAGCCAGGGTTTTCGACCCGTCGGGTCATCCGAAACGGTCAATTCGATGTCAAAAGCAGCTCGGCCTGGGATACCGAGACCTTCACCTCGGTCGCGACCTATGATCCGGCGGATTCGACCCGTCTGACAAATGTGGCCAACGTCGCGAATATCCCCATCGGTTCGCTGGTTGAGGGCAGCGGCGTGGGGCGCGAGATCTACGTGCGCGGCAAAGATGAAAGCGCCGGAGAGCTGACGTTGAACGCACCGATGTATGACGCGGCAGGAACCCAGACCTTCACCTTCGTGTCCTTCAAATACCTGCTGGATTTCAGCAATTTCGGAGTGCTGCGCAAGTTCGGAATGGAACAGATCGAATTCCAGTGCAACGGCCGCTGCAGCGCCATCCGTCTGGCACCTGCGGGCAGCACATTCTCATTGTCGGATTGTTTCATCAGCCGCCCGCTGGATCGCGGCATCACCTCGATTGGGACGGGCTGTAAGGGGATGCTGATCGACAATTGCCAGTTCCTGTCCTCGGAAGAGTCGTTCATTGTACCGGATCGCAAGTCGATCGCGCTGAACACCACCTCGAACGATGTGAAGATCCGCCACAACCGGGCGGTGCGCTTCAAGCATTTTGCGGTTGTCGGCGGGGACAACAACATGATCCTTGGTAACCACTTCTTCCAGGGCGACAGTATCCCGCAAGGCGTGCGGACCGCAGGGCTGATCATGATCGGCACCTATAACAGCTCGACCATCGCCGAGAATTACGTGGACAATTGCTTTGTGCAGTGGACGAACGAGCGTGACACGACGCCCGCCTATGTATCGGGCTATTCCTTCAGCGCCATGAGCATCACCGACAATATCTTCTATTCCAGCGAGGCGCCGCCCTGGTTCAGCTATATCGTGATCCGTCCGCACGGTCCGGGACATTTTCTGAACGGGCTGGCGGTGACCGGCAACAAGTTCCGCTCAAACGGGACGGACCTAGAGCGCGCCGACCGGGTGGATACGTCCTTTGCGGATCTGGATGCGGATCAGCACATCAACGTCACGTTCAGCAACAACACCTATCACGGTATTGACGCCAAGGTCGAAAACCCGCTGCGTGTGCGACACAGCCAGAACTCGGCCTCGCAGGTCTGGACCATCGACTCGGACGGTCGGTTGCCGTTTAGCTCCAAGGCGCGCAGTTGCGATGCGGTGGCGGTTCTGGGGCCGCTCAGAACGGCGCTGGGGTCGGTGCGCTATTCCTTTCCCTATGCCGATGTGGAACAGGGCAGCAATGGCGATGCCGTCCAACTGCGCTGGGCCGAAAGCTTGAGTGGCGATGTCTCGGTGCAGATGCGCCTCGAGGAGTAACGATACCTGCAAGTCGCCCCTTTGCCAGGGCGGCTTCGCTTCGGGTGACAGGAAAGACAAGACGTTTGGGAATCCTGTGCTAGGCTGAGAGTAAGCCAAAGGAGGACTCAGATGCCGACCATAGCCAAAACCGCCAGCGTTCAGACCGTTATCACGACATTTGAGATGACACCCGGCACCTGTCAGGACCTGCTAGAGGCGCTGACGGATGCTTATTCCGACTTCATCTCAAAACAGCCCGGTTTTGTATCGGCCGGCCTGCATGTCAACGACGCCCAGACCCGTATTGCCAATTATTCGCAATGGGAACGGCGCGAGGATTTTCTTGCCATGCTGCGCACCCCGGAAATGCGTGACCGCAACCGCAAGATCAATGAACTGTGCAAGAGTTTTGAGCCGGTCATGTATGACGTGGCTGAGACATTCAATTGACGCAGGTCCCGTGCATTGGGGTCAGATGTCTGTAGCTTCGACGCGGTAAGCTTTGCCAAAACCGCCGTTCAACAGCCCATCTTCAATCTCAAAGCGGACAAAGCTGAAATCGGCGAAATCTGCATAGAGTTTAGCCTTCGGGCGCAATGACAGATACCTCTGGCGGAGATCGTCATGATCCTCAGTTCCCCGCACAACTAAACGAGCCGTCGCGTGCAAGGTCAGCCGAGGATGCGTGAGGGGGTCTCCCTTAGCGCCGGGATTTCCGATCAGCAAGGCACAGGCAGGGTTGTTCTGTAGCGACCGGCTATGGTCCGACAGGCTTGAAATCAGCGAGATCGGCTGCCCCTCGGCATCTGTTGCTATAGCAATCCGCGATACGGATGGCACAACGGTGCCTGGCCTCAAAACGGCGAGCGCAGCATGGGTCGCCTCATCCATCAATTCGCGGATCAGGCCCCGGGCGGTGTCGTCCAGCTGTTGGTAGGGGTCTTTTGTTGGCATTTTGCCTCGCATCGGTAAGCGTGAGGGTAATCCTATCCGCGGTGATCTTTGTGGGTAAGCCGTGTTCTGCCTCGGCTTCGCCACAAATCCCCTGTATCGCGATGGCATGATGTTTCGCAAATCCAAGTTGGACGAACCCTTGCCGACCAAACGTCAGCGCCGGGCCGAAGCCGCCCGGCGACGCGCACTCTCTCCGGTGCGTATTCTGCTTATGGTGCTGTGCCTGCCGCTGACCGTCGCGCTGATCTCTTTTAACATGTTCGTACGCCTTTCAGACTATGGTCGGGATGAAGCTATGGTCCATCTGATCGCTCTAGCCGGTTGCGATGCCTCTCGGGCCGTGGGGTTTGGGACGTTTTACGAAGGCTATGCGGGCTATCATCCGCGCAACGATCCCGACGGTGATGGAGTGGCCTGTGGACCGGATGTGGCGCAGCGTCAAACGGCCCCCTCGCCAAGTACGACCACGCCCCGTCAAACAACCGCCAACCAAAGGTCCTTGGGCAACGCCAAGTTCATCAAGCCCTAAAACCCGTGGGTTGAGGCCTATTACTTCCGCTACCGCTTGGCCTGTGACGCTGCGGGAATCTGCCAGTTCATGCTATGATGCCCCGCGTTGGTACCAGTTTGGTGCCTCCATCGGGCAATTTCGCCCAGTTTGGGAGGACAAAGATGTTTGCACGCGTAACTCAATTTAAAATGAAGCCCGGCACGCGCGAGGCGGCCACGGCGAAGATGAACGAATTGAAATCTGAAATCATGGGCATGCCAGGCATGCACTGTTTTACCAATGTAATGAACGAGGACGGCACCGGATACGTGATCTCGGTGGTCGAAAGCGAGGATATCTCAAACGCAAACGCCCCAAAGGTGGCCGAGCTTTGGGGGCATTTCGCCGAGTTCATGGAAGCGCCGCCAACCCCAGCAGGTTTTGACGTGATTGCCCATTGGGACAAAGGCTGAACGCACGTTTGACCACAGGCCGATCCGCGCCACTCCAGGCAGTGCTACGAGAGCAGCGACGCTGCACAGGTGCGAAACTTGCGCACCTCTGGCGCTGCACCTTCCAGTGAGAATTCACTCAGGTGGTCTTGCGTGAAGGCATAGGCTTTTTGGTTGAACTCAAGGCCATCCAAGACGTTGCCGAAGCCGGTGTCTGAGACGAACAAAGACATCGCATCGTCCGACAGCTTGTGTCGTGGCGTACCGATCTCAATCGGGTTTGAGCCTTCGAACCGCATGGCAAACCAAGGCGTTTGCGTCCAACCTTCGGCGCGGCGCGTGATTTCGAGCGTATAGAGCGGCTGCACTGGATCGTAGGTGAGCCGGATCTCCTCTGCTTCGGTCTCGTGTGTCAACGTGCAGATCTCGCCAATCGTGGCGTTCCACGCATAGGCGGGGCTGCCGAGCAGCAGTGAGAGCAGGACAAAGCGCATGGCAAGGAAGCTAGCCGCAGATTGCCCTTTGGCAAGTGTGAGACGGGCTAGCCTTTCATTGCATTCAACAAGTCCAGCAGCCGCTTTCGGTCATCATCGTCAGCATAGTCACCGGTGGCCAAGCGCTGGGCAATGCTCAGGCGCAGGCGTTCCTGCTGGGTGCGGACATCTTCGCTGGCGGTTTCGGCCAGCGTCTTCATGATCGCCGCCACGGCCTGTTTGCGATTGGTGCTGGGGCTGGCGATATAGTCAACAAGGCTCTGCTTACCGGAATCGAGGATGTTCTCGGCCAGATCACGCAGTTGCGCGCCATTGGGCAGCAGTGGGACGGGGTCGTCCTTTGGCAGCAGGATTTCCGGTACGCTGCGCGGGGTCTCGGCCAGCGCATTTGCACCGTCGACAAAGGCCTCGGTGATCATCCGGGTGATCCTGATCGCGCGCGGGTCCTTGAACAGGGCCGAAGCGATGGCCACGCCGTAATCCGTATAGACCCACGGATTGACCCGCCGCCCGCCGCGGCCTTTGGGTTTTGAGATCACATTCTGTGATTGCAAATCGGCGACCTCGGCGTCGGACAGCTGAAAGCGGTAGCCCTCGAACAGGTCCTTGTTGCGCGAGACGGCCTGATTGAAGGCGCTGACCGACTTTCCATAGAACTGCGCCAGATCCTCGGCCAGCACCACACGGGTGCCACGCACCCGGTGAATGGCGCTTTGGACCTCATGCGTGCTGGGCAGGGTGTTCGTCATGGCAACCGTTTGGAATCACAATTTGTGATTTCAAACGTGGAGGAGGGTGGGGCGGGGTGCAAGGGTGGAGTGTGGGGTACCAAGAATGAAAACCAAAGCACTGCAAGCACATAGTTCATTGAATGAACAATGCTCCTAATTGAGCGGAAACAAAAAAGCAAAACGTCCAAAGCGACAAAACGAATGAGAATTTCGTTAGTCTCGCAGCTTTTTCTAAAGCTTTGTCGTTCTGATCTAACCTGTCATCGTTTTCTGCAGCTTGAGAAGCAATAACTTCAAAAAAATCATCGTCTTCATCGAGATGGCCTTTCCAAACTCGCCAATAGTGCCCTCTCACATGGGAGCTTCGGGGAAGGCATGATGCCGCAGCCAAAATGCCAGACA
This sequence comes from Ruegeria sp. BG3, assembly GCF_056538485.1. Taxonomy (NCBI): domain Bacteria; kingdom Pseudomonadati; phylum Pseudomonadota; class Alphaproteobacteria; order Rhodobacterales; family Roseobacteraceae; genus Ruegeria; species Ruegeria sp. BG3. The sequence goes on from NZ_JBQFTE010000010.1 coordinate 200,043, forward strand.
AGACGAAAACCGAGCAGCAAAAATAAGTCAGCAGTGGAGCAGGGGTGTTTGCCCCCAAAGCACCAAGCAAAGCGGCAACTGCCGTCATCGTTCCAGCAAGCGCCATTGCTCTTTGGTCCGCACTAGATGCCAACTGATTGTAGTCTTCTAGCCTCAGTTCCGTTTGCCGAAGGGCTTCTACTGCGATATCAAGACGATTATTATACGTCAAAACTTCTCCTAAAGGTAGTAAATGGCAAAGAGACCTGCGCCTCCACCGACACGTGGTCGTCTCGGAAATGCTTCATCGCAACGTAATGATGGGACAAAGCCCGCGCCAAGACCTAATCCAAAACCGACTCCCAAACCATCGAAAAATCCGAAGAAATAGAAGCGCGCGCGCGATTGAAGTGAATGGGGCAATGCAGTTGTTTTGGCTCATCGCAGAAGGATTTCGTGCGACGCGAACAAATAAAATGAATGGGAAAATGAAACTAGTAAATATGTATTTGGCGATTTCTGTCTGCTTCTCTGCAACGGTATTTGCCACTGAAATGATTGCGCAATCTTTCTCATGCCAGTACGGAGCCCAACCTGCTTGTCTCGATTATGGGGACAAAGTATGCTCAAGTGCGGGCAAATGCGTGAGCACTAATGCTGTTTGTTTTGACAGCTACCAATGCGATTTCGAAGGCTTCACGTGCAAATCAAATGTGTCCTAATGCGTGGAAGAATACGAGAGTCTTCAGTTCAAATATAACGAATTGGTAGATGACTATAACGACCTGTTACGCGACGCTAAGGATACTACAAACGAGTTATCTGAACTGAAAGACTGTGTTGATTGGGCGACCAGCAAAGACGAAGCCAAGCAATGTGCTTGGTAGCGAATTCACCGCTTCCTCCGCTTCACATTCCCACCCCGTTGCCCCGGCCTACCAGCCGTTGATCGTCCGCGCGATTTCACCGCGTCTTCCGAGGCCTTCTCGACCGCCCATTGGCGCGCCATAGGGTCATCGGCGACGGCCAGATCGACCGCTTCCAGACGTTTGATCTCATCGCGGATGTTGGCAGCCTCTTCGAATTCCAGGTTCTCGGCGGCTTTGCGCATCTTCTCGCGTAACCCGTCCAGATGGGCCTCGAGGTTGGCGCCGTGCATCGGTTTGTCGATGGTGGCGGTGACGCGGTTCATGTCGACATCGCCTTCGTAGAGACCGGCCAAAACGTCCTCGACGTTTTTCTTCACCGTCTCGGGCGTGATGCCGTGTTCCTCGTTATAGGCGATCTGCTTGGCGCGGCGGCGGTTGGTCTCGTTCAGCGCGCGCTCCATCGAGCCGGTGATCTTGTCGGCATACATGATCACCCGGCCCTCGGCGTTCCGCGCAGCGCGGCCGATGGTCTGGACCAGAGAGGTCTCGGATCGCAGGAAGCCCTCTTTGTCCGCGTCAAGAATGGCGACCAGCCCACATTCGGGAATATCGAGGCCTTCGCGCAGAAGGTTGATGCCGACCAGCACGTCGAACGCCCCCAACCGCAGGTCACGCAGGATTTCGATCCGTTCCAGCGTGTCGATATCCGAGTGCATGTAGCGGACTTTGATGCCCTGTTCGTGCAGGTATTCAGTCAGGTCCTCGGCCATGCGCTTGGTCAGAGTCGTGACCAGCGTGCGGAAGCCATTGGCAGAGACTTTGCGCACCTCGTCCAGCAGGTCGTCCACCTGCATCGACACGGGGCGGATTTCGACCTCAGGGTCCAGAAGACCGGTGGGGCGGATGACCTGTTCGGTGAAGACGCCACCGGTCTGTTCGATCTCCCACTTCGCCGGGGTGGCCGAGACGAAGACGGATTGCGGGCGCATGGCGTCCCATTCCTCGAACTTGAGGGGTCGGTTGTCCATGCACGATGGCAGGCGGAACCCGTGTTCGGCCAGGGTGAATTTACGGCGATAGTCGCCCCTGTACATGCCGCCGATCTGCGGGACGGAGACGTGGGATTCGTCAGCAAAGACAATGGCGTTGTCGGGGATGAATTCGAACAGGGTCGGGGGCGGCTCGCCCGGCGCACGACCGGTCAGATAGCGCGAGTAGTTCTCGATCCCGTTGCAGACGCCGGTGGCCTCTAACATCTCTAGATCGAAGTTGGTGCGCTGTTCTAGGCGCTGGGCCTCCAGCAATTTGCCTTCGCCAACCAACTGATCCAGCCGGATGCGGAGTTCTTTTTTGATCCCGATGATCGCCTGCTGCATCGTCGGTTTCGGCGTCACGTAGTGCGAGTTTGCGTAGACCCGTACCTGCTCCATCGTGGCCGCACGTTCGCCTGTTAGCGGGTCGAATTCGGTGATCTGTTCCAGTTCCTCGCCAAAGAAGGACAGCTTCCAGGCGCGGTCTTCGAGGTGGGCGGGCCAGATCTCAAGCGAGTCACCCCGAACTCGGAAGGAACCGCGCTGAAAGGCCTGATCGTTACGGCGATATTGCTGAGCGACGAGATCGGCCATGACCTGACGCTGGTCGTACTCACTGCCGACCTTAAGATCCTGTGTCATCGCCCCGTAGGTCTCGACCGAGCCGATACCGTAGATGCAGGACACCGAGGCGACGATGATCACGTCATCGCGCTCTAGCAGCGCCCGCGTGGCCGAGTGGCGCATCCGGTCGATCTGTTCGTTGATCTGGGATTCTTTCTCGATATACGTGTCCGAGCGCGGCACGTAGGCCTCGGGCTGGTAGTAGTCGTAGTAGGATACGAAATATTCGACCGAGTTTTCGGGGAAGAAGCCTTTGAACTCGCCGTACAGCTGCGCGGCCAGTGTCTTGTTGGGTGCAAGGATGATGGCGGGGCGCTGCGTTTCCTCGATCACCTTAGCCATGGTGAAGGTCTTGCCCGTGCCGGTCGCGCCAAGCAGAACCTGATCGCGCTCGCCGTCTAGAACACCGCCCGCCAACTCTTTGATGGCCGTAGGCTGGTCCCCGGCAGGCGCAAAATCGGTGTGCATGACAAACGCCTTACCGCCCTCAAGCTTGAGGCGAGCGCGGACGTCTTCTGAGGTCAGCTGGGTCTTGTCGGAATGAGCATAGGCCATAGAGGGGGGATTCCTTTCGCGCCTGATTTTGATCTGTTTTTGTTCCGGTTCAAGGGGGCATTTCCTTTGAACGCAATTGCGACAATTGCGGACTTGTCCGAATGGATGCTGTGGCGCATAAACAAAGCCAGCCAATTGAGTACGGAGGGGCGAGATGCGCGCACGGATTTACCAGCCTTCGCGGAATGCGATGACCTCGGGCATGGCCAAGACCCGCAAGTGGGTTTTGGAATATGCGCCTGCGTCCACGCGTGAAGTTGATCCGCTGATGGGCTGGACCTCATCCGATGATACCCAGACCCAGGTGCGCCTGAAATTTGATACCAAGGAGGAGGCGCTGGATTACGCCAAGGACAATGGTATCGACGTACAGGTCAGTGAACCGCACAAGCGCAAGCCCAACCTGCGTCCGCGCGGGTATGGCGAGAACTTTGCAACGGACCGTCGCAGTCCCTGGACGCACTAAATGATCAAAATTCGAATGGCCGACCCCACGTCGGACGCCATGCGCCCTGTGATTGAGGCGCATTTTGCCCATAGCGAACAAGCGGGTCCAGCGGAAAGCAATCATACCATGGGGTCCGAGGCCTTGTTGGGTGACGGCATCCGCTTCTGGGGTCTTTTCGAAGAGGGCCGCGCCCTGGGCTGCGGCGCGTTGAAGACGCTACCCGATGGTACGGCCGAAGTGAAATCGGTGCACGTTGTCGAAGCCGCACGCGGGCGCGGTCTCGCGCGGGTGATGATGGCATACCTTGCCGATCTGGCAGCCAATGAGGGCACAAAGGCACTTGTGCTCGAAACGGGTGCGGCGCATCTGCCAGATTATGCAGCTGCCCGTAAGCTCTATGAGGCGCTGGGTTATTCCTATTGCGGCCCGATCTATGGGTATGAAGACGATCCAAACAGCGCCTTCATGCGCTTGGCCCTTGAACCCCGCCCTTAAAACCAGCAAGAAGGGCGCAGCGGTCCCTTAGCTCAACTGGATAGAGCAGCTGACTTCTAATCAGCAGGTTGAGGGTTCGAGTCCTTCAGGGATCGCCATTTCACCCAAGAAAAACACGCGGCTTGTCCGATCCGTTCTTCGCTTTGGCGGGGAAGGTTCAGAAGGGCTGGCTGAGGGGGTCGCGCCAGCCCTTCTTTAGAGGGTTACTGAGTGGTAGGTAAATCAGTAACCAATGATTAACAAATGCGTACAGCGCGCGAAATTGGGGGATTCCCGTAGTTACTGTGCCGCTACGCAGGATCCTGTGGTGTTCAAACGGGATAGATGGGACCTGAGAACAGCCGCTTCATGTGGCTTCAGAATGGGTGCAGCCGTCGGCCCATAAGCGTTGGGATTTCCGCGCAGCTCAGGGAAAAGTGACAGTATTTCAGTACGCTGCGGGTGATTCAGCGCTCCGATCGAGGTCGGGGTTACTAAAAAACTCTCGCTGAGAACGCCCTCAGATCTGACGATCTGATGCTGATCGAACATGATATGCCAATAGCTGACATGCCCGCCTTCGCGAATCGATACGCCCTCCATGCCGCATAGGAATTTGGCCGCCACCAATGCGCGTGGCGCGCCAAACAGAAGCTCGGCTACACTTGTGTCGATCATCACCCTGTGCTGCTGCGAGACGACAAGTTCGCGCGGGTTCCCCAGCGTATTGGGGGCAAAGACCACAGGGGCAAAGCGCCCGGTTGCCGGGACGGATGTGCTCCCGACCCACAGAACGGGCTGCAGGCCGTTGTCCCGTGTCCAGACCTGCTGACCCACGTGGATCTGCTGCACGGGAACCGGGCCGTCGGCTGTTTCGATCAATGTACCGTCAGAAAAGCAAGCCACATAGTCCGAATACAGCGATGATCCTGCATTAGATCCCGCAACCTTGACGTAGGAGGCCCCGTCTATCAGCCGCTCCGAGGCCGCAAAGCCCCAGACATCCGAGGTCACGCCGTTTTGCGAAAAGACATACAGCCTGATGACAGGGCCGGTTTCCAGACCGTTTTCGTCAAGCTGCCGAATATCGATGAAGGATTCGGATTCCACAGGGGTACCATTGGCCACGATACCGCCGCCATCGGTGACGGTGTGACCAAAGGCCTGATCATCTTCGAACACATCCGGAGTGCCCGAGGTGTCATCCACGGTGATCATGGTTCCCCCGCCCGAAGAATATTGGAAAACGGTTCCGTTCGGTGTGTCCGAGTTGTTGCGGATCGGTGTGCCTACTATTCCAGTGCTGGGGCTGGACGTGACCAACATGTTCTCGCTGTCGATCGAAAAGAAACTACGTAAAACCATCTAATATCCGTCATGGTTGCTGTTGTTTTGAACGGCCTGAACAGACCATTTGCGGCGCACCCTAGGGTGGTTCTCGACCCCGACCAATTCACGTCATCTTGAGCGTCAGGCTTATTTAGGCTTCGCGTATTCAATTGTTGTTGAGGTGACGACTGCATCGCCCGCAGACCTTGATCGGAGGACCGATGATAAAACTATTGCAACCGGTTGCAAAAAAATCCATTGTTACGCCACAGAACAGGATTCGAGGGTTTGGATGTTGAAGGTTGGATTGCTGGGCGCCGGACGGATCGGGCGGGTGCATGCGCGGGCGATATCAGCCCATCCGGGCAGTGTGCTATGCGCGGTCTCGGATGCCATGGCTCAGGCGGCAGAGGATCTGGCCAGTGACCACGGCGCTGAGGTTCGAACCTCGGACCAGATCATAGCGGACCCAGAAATTGAAGCTGTGCTGATCGCGACGCCGACCGACACGCATTCGGACCTGATCGAAGCCGCAACAGCGGCGGGTAAAGCGGTTTTGTGCGAAAAACCCGTCGATCTGGACCTCCAGCGGGCCATTTCCTGCCAGCAGTCGGTTGTCGCCCATGGTCGACCCGTGATGATCGGTTTCAACCGTCGGTTTGATCCCAGCTTTTCGGCATTGAAAGCGGCTGTGAATGCAGGCGAGATCGGCAAGGCTGAACTGTTGTCCATCACCTCGTTCGATCCCGCCCCGCCACCGGTGAGCTATGTCAAGGTTTCGGGTGGCTTGTTCCGGGACATGATGATCCACGATTTCGACATGGCGAATTTCCTGATGGGAGAGGTCCCGAAGACGATTTCTGCTGTCGGCTCGTCGATCGTCGACCCGAAAATCGGCGCGGCCGGTGACGTGGATACTGCTGTTGTCACAATGACTTACGCCGATGGTCGTATCGCGGCCATCAAGAATTCACGCCGGGCGGCCTATGGCTATGATCAGCGGGTTGAGCTACTGGGTTCCGAAGGTCTTCTGCAGGCGCAGAACATGCTGGAAAATACGGTTGTCAAATCGACCTCTGCCGGTGTTGTCGGCGCCAAACCCACCTATTTCTTTCTGGAACGCTACATGCCCGCCTACCAGGCGGAATGGGCCGCTTTTGTGGAGGCAGCGGCGTCGGGCGCGCAGGTTCCTGTGTCGCTGGAGGATGGGGTTGCAGCCCTCGCAATGGCCGAGGCAGCAACGCTGTCGGCGCAGTCCGGTAGGCCGGTTCATCTGGCTGAAGTTTTGAAACCGGTTGCAAAATGATTGAATTTCTTCAAACTGAAAACAGCTCGGATACAGACCCGGGCAATACAGATTCGGCCCAACCGATTAAATGGGGCTGATAGCCTAGGACGAAAACAGACGGTTTTATGGGAGGAAACCAAATGAACAAGTTTGTGAAACGAGTACTGATGGCCAGTGCTGTCGCGGTGGCGGCCGCGAGCGGTGCCGCGGCTGAAGGCGAAAAGTACATCCTGGTCAGCCATGCCCCTGACAGTGACAGCTGGTGGAACACGATCAAGAACGGTATCGCTTTGGCCGGTGAGCAGATGGGTGTCGAGGTGGAATATCGCAACCCGCCTACAGGTGACCTTGCGGATATGGCGCGCATCATCGATCAGGCTGCAGCCTCTGGCCCCAACGGTATCATCACCACGTTGGCTGATCCGGATATTCTCGAAGGCCCAATCAAAGCTGCTGTAGATTCCGGGATCGACGTGATCATTATGAACACTGGGACGCCCGATAAGGCGCGCGAAGTTGGCGCCCTGATGTATGTCGGGCAGCCCGAATACGACGCCGGCTACGCGGCTGGTCTTCGGGCGAAAGGTGACGGCATCGGCTCTTTCCTTTGTGTCAACCACTATATCGTCCAGCCATCCAGCCAAGAGCGTTGCCAGGGCTTCGCGGACGGCCTGGGTATTGAACTTGGTGAACAGATGATCGACGCGGGACAGGACCCGGCGGAGATTAAGAACCGCGTTCTGGCCTACCTGTCGGCTAACCCAGAGACGGACGCTGTTTTGACGCTTGGCCCGACCTCCGCCGATCCAACCATCTTGGCGCTTCAAGAGAATGGCATGGCCGGTGACATTTATTTCGGCACGTTCGATCTGGGTGGCGAGATTGTCAAAGCCATCAAGGACGGTACCATTCAGTGGGGAATCGACCAGCAGCCGTTCCTGCAGGCCTACCTGCCGGTTGTTGTACTGACCAACTACCACCGTTATGGCGTTCTGCCTGGCAACAACATCAACTCTGGCCCCGGTTTCGTAACCGCTGATGGCCTGGAGAAAATCGAAGAATTCGCGGGTGAATACCGCTGATCTTCCTAGCTGAGCGGGCGTGTTAGGACGCCCGCTCAATCCTACTTCCAAATTTTCTGGATCACCCGCGAGGGGAGGACCACAATGTCTGAGTCAGCTCAATCCACAGCAGTTGAAGACGAACGGATCAAAGAGATCTCGCCGCTGCGCCGTGCTCTGATCCGCCCTGAGCTGGGTGGAATTGTCGGCACCGTCGCCGTATTTACGTTTTTTCTGTTGTTTGCATTCGATAGTGGCATGTTCACCAGTCAGGGTGTGCTGAACTGGTCGATCGTTTCGGCGCAGTTCATGATCATTGCCGTAGGGGCGTGCCTGCTCATGATCGCAGGCGAATTTGACTTATCGGTCGGTTCGATGATCGGCTTTGCCGGGATGATGATCGCGATCTTCTCAGTCACACTCAGCTGGCCAGTGTGGATGGCTATCATTGTGACGTTTGCGCTCTGTGTGTCGATTGGGGCCTTGAACGGTTTTATCGTGGTGCGAACTGGCCTGCCCAGCTTTATCGTGACTTTGGCCTTTCTGTTTATCCTGCGCGGCTTCACCATTTATCTGCCGCAAACCATTGAGCGGAAGACGATCATTGGCGGCATCAAAGATGTCGCGGAAGGTGACTGGCTGGCATCGATCTTCGGTGGCAAAGTCGGACAAGGGTTCTTCAGTTGGCTTGGCGAAAACGGCTTGATCGAAACGTTCGAGCGTGGAACGCGCGCGGGTCAGCCTGTTGTTGACGGTATTCCCATGCTGATTGTCTGGGCCATTGGTATCATTATTTTTGGTCACGTGCTGCTTACCAAAACCAAGTTTGGTAACTGGATTTTTGCAGCGGGTGGCGACGCCGAGGCAGCGCGGAATTCAGGCGTGCCAGTGAACAAAGTCAAAATACTGATGTTCATGTTCACCGCCTTCTGCGCCACGGTCTTCGCAACTTGTCAGGTTATGGAGTTCGGCTCGGCTGGCGCGGACCGTGGTTTGCTTAAGGAGTTTGAAGCGATTATTGCAGTTGTAATTGGCGGCGCGCTGCTGACCGGTGGATATGGCTCGGTTCTGGGGGCTGCTTTAGGCGCTTTGATTTTTGGCGTGGTACAGCAGGGGCTGTTCTTTGCCGGCGTAGAAAGCTCATTGTTTAGGGTCTTCTTGGGGATCATCCTGTTGGGTGCCGTAATCCTGAACACCTATATCCGCCGCATCATCACAGGAGAACACTGAGATGACTGACGATACCAAGTTCCACCATGGGGACGTGCAGGATAGCAAGCCGATCATTCGTATGGTCGACATCCAGAAACACTTCGGCTCGGTGATTGCGCTGGCAGGCGTCAGCTTTGATCTTAAACCGGGGGAATGCCACTGTCTTCTAGGCGACAATGGTGCAGGCAAGTCGACCTTTATTAAGACGATGTCGGGCGTTCACAAACCAACTTCGGGCGAGATTTTCTTCGAAGACAAACCGATGCATTTTGAAGACCCGCGCGATGCTATTTCAGCGGGGATCGCAACAGTGCATCAGCATTTGGCCATGATCCCTCTGATGAGTGTCAGCCGCAATTTCTTTATGGGTAATGAACCTACGCGCAAAGTGGCTGGTATCAGCTTCTTCGATAAGAAGCTGGCTGACGAAATCACTATGGAAGAGATGCGCAAGATGGGCATCAACCTGCGTGGCCCGGATCAGGCTGTGGGCACCCTGTCTGGAGGGGAACGCCAGACGGTTGCGATCGCGCGCGCGGTTCATTTCGGCGCCAAGATCCTGATTTTGGACGAGCCAACCTCGGCCCTTGGGGTGCGGCAAACTTCGAACGTGCTGGCGACTATCGACAAGGTGCGCAGCCAAGGCGTCGGAGTGGTTTTCATCAGCCACAACGTGCGCCACGCGCTGGCCGTCGGCGACCGTTTTACAGTGCTGAACCGGGGCAAAACGCTGGGCACCGCAAAACGCGGTGAGATCACACCAGAAGAACTACAGGACCTGATGGCAGGAGGTCAGGAATTGGCCCAATTGGAAGGGTCACTGGGCGGAACGGTTTAACGCCGTTTGCCCAAAACGGGACCATTCGGTCCGACATCCAACGAAATCGCAGAATTGGCCAAATTGGCCTTGTGTTGAAAGGGATCACAATGGGCAAAACCGTCCGACTGACCGCAGCGCAAGCTTTGGTGCGCTATCTGGGCGCGCAGATGAATGAGGCCGGAGAGCCTTTTATTGGAGGAGTCTGGGCCATTTTTGGCCATGGCAATGTGGCCGGGCTGGGTGAGGCGCTGCATGGCGTCAAAGATACGCTGCCCACCTATCGCGGCCACAATGAACAGACGATGGCGCATTGCGCGATTGCCTATGCTAAACAGATGCGGCGCACGCGGGCGATGGCGGTGACGTCATCCATCGGGCCGGGCGCGACCAATATGGTCACCGCTGCCGCGCTGGCCCATGTGAACCGCCTGCCGGTTCTTCTGCTACCGGGCGACGTCTTCGCCTCGCGCGGGCCGGACCCTGTATTGCAACAGATCGAGAGTTTTGGTGATGGCACTGTCAGTGCCAATGACTGTTTCCGCCCGGTTAGCCGCTACTATGACCGTATCTCGCGCCCTGAGCATCTGCTGACTGCTCTGCCGCGTGCTTTCCGCACGATGACCGATCCGGCGGATTGCGGGCCAGTCACTTTGGCCTTCTGTCAGGACGTGCAGGCCGAGGCCTATGATTACCCAGAAAGCTTCTTTGAACCGCGCGTGTGGTTCCAGCGCCGTATTCGCCCGGACGAAGGCGAGCTGGCGCGCGCTGTGGCCGCGATTTCAGCAGCCAAACGTCCGGTTATCGTTGCAGGTGGTGGGGTGCATTACTCGGACGCAACGGATGCGCTGCAGAGCTTTGTTGAGTCACACAATATCCCGATCACAGAAACGCAGGCCGGCAAATCCGCTTTGGCCTGGGATCATCCCCTGAACCTGGGTCCAATCGGTGTGACGGGCGGCGAGCCTGCCAATGACATCTGCGCCGAGGCCGATCTGGTGCTGGCCGTTGGCACGCGCCTGCAGGATTTCACGACCGGCTCATGGGGCCTGTTTTCAAACCCCGCGCGCGAGATGATTTGCCTTAACACCGCCGCCTATGATGCCGAGAAACACGGCGCGATGCCGTTGCAATCCGATGCTCGCGTTGGCCTGCAGGAGCTGGGCGCGGCGTTGCAGGGCTACAATGCTGATCCTGTGGCGGACACTCTCAAAGCGGATTGGTTTGGCAAGGTTGACGCGCTGACCGACGCGCCGGGTGACGGGAACGCTCTGCCCACTGATATGCAGGTGGTGGGTGCAGTTCAGCGCGCCTCGCATGACGATACGGTGGTGATGTGCGCCGCTGGCACAATGCCGGGCGAGCTGCACAAGCTGTGGAAAGCACCGCGACCCGGAGCCTATCACATGGAATACGGGTTCAGCTGCATGGGCTATGAGATCGCAGGCGCCATGGGCATCAAGATGGCCCAACCGGATCGCGACGTGATCTGCTTTACGGGCGACGGCACCTACATGATGGCGAACTCGGAAATGGCGACGGCGGCGATGATGGGCGTGTCCTTCACCGTTGTGATCACCGACAACCGGGGCTTCGGCTGTATCAACCGCCTGCAAATGGGCACTGGCGGGGCCGAGTTTAACAACCTGCTGGATCACACTGTCCACGAAACCGCCTCGAACATCGATTTCGCGGCACATGCGGCGGCGATGGGGGCGACCTCGGTCAAGGTCAGCTCGATTGCCGAGCTTGAGAACGCGCTGGCCAAACGCGGCGACATCACAGGGCCCTACGTGGTGGTCATCGACACCGATCCTTACCCCTCGACCGAATATGGCGGCACATGGTGGGAAGTCGCGGTGCCCGAGGTCAGCACCCGCCCCGAAGTGAATGAAAAACGCGCGGCCTATGAGGTTGCCATCAAAGAAAGAAACACGAAATGAGCGTGAAAATCGGGATCTCTCCGATCGCGTGGCAGAATGACGATCTGCCGGACCTGACCGCCGCATACACCATGGAACAAGCGCTGCAGGAGTCGCGTCAGATTGGCTACACCGGCGTCGAACGGGGCCAGCGTATGCCCAGCGATACCGAGGGGCTGCGCGCCTACCTTGAGGGCAACGATATCGCGCTTTGTGGCGGGTGGTGTTCCGGTGCATCTCTGGTGAATGACTTCGCGGCGGAACGAGACGCCGTGCAGGAACAGGTCGCCCAGTTCGTAGCGCTGAACAGCCCGTGCATCGTTTACGCCGAATGCTCCAACACCGTTCAGGGCCAGATCGGGACGCCGGTCAATGACCGTCCGAAACTGTCAAAGGATGAGGTGCTGACCTACGCGGCCAAGATCACAGAACTGGCAAAATGGATGGGTGATCAGGGCATGCCGATGGCCTATCACCACCACATGGGCACGATCATCGAAAGCGAAGATGACGTGAACTGGCTCATGGAAGGCTCAGGCCCCGAGGTGAAGCTGTGCTTTGACACCGGCCACCTGCTGTTTGGCGGTGGCGACGTGATGGCGACCCTGAACCGTTGGGGCGACCGCGTGCATCACGTCCATTTCAAGGATATCCGCCCCGCCGTCGTGCAGGACGTGCGGGAAAACAACCGCAGTTTCCTGGACGCCGTGATTGCAGGCGCGTTCACGGTGCCAAGTGACGGCTGCATTGATTTTCAGGCGGTCGCAAATGCGCTGAAAGCGATGGATTATGACGGTTGGATCGTCGTTGAGGCAGAACAGGACCCAGCCAAAGCGCCGCCCTATGAGTACTCCAAAAAAGGCTACGACCATATCGTTGACGTCTGCGGCAAGGCAGGATTGGAGATCACCGCTTAGCACACCGCCCCAAGGGGCAACACCGAAGCCATGAGAAAGGAGAAAGTCATGGTAAATCAAGAACTCGGATATGTCGGCTATTTTGACCGGGAATCCTGTGATCTGGATGAATTCAAGGTGTTGACCTCACAGGCCCTTTCGGCGGACGCGGTGTCGTTTGCTGCGTCTGTGGAAAACAATGTGCCCGTCTATGACATGCAGGCTTTGCGTCCGCTACTAGAGCAAGCAGACAAGCGGCAGGCCTTGCTGTCCGAATGGGCTTGGGTTCTTGCCAAATCTGCAGGCGTCATCGCCCTGAAACAGGCGTATCCGGATACAAGTGTGATCGACCGGGCCACAGATGTGTTCCGCCAGATCATCGAAGACGAACGTCAGGGCGGCGGGGGTGAGGGCGACCACTTTGCGGCCTCTGGGGCCAATGACCGGATCTGGAACGCGTTGCAGAAACAGTGCCTGCGCGATCCCGAGGGCTTTGCGCTCTATTTCGGAAACACCTCGATTGCCGCCGCGTGTGAGGCTTGGCTTGGTCCGAACTATCAGGTCACGGCGCAGATCAACCAGGTGCGCCCCGGCGGGCAGGCACAGCAAGCGCACCGTGACTATCACCTTGGCTTTCAAACGGCAGACAGCGCTGCGCGATACCCCGCGCATGCGCATTTTCTAACGGCAGCTCTGACATTGCAGGGCGCTGTCGCTCATTGCGATATGCCGGTGGAGTCTGGACCGACCAAGCTGCTTCCGTTCTCGCAGCTTTATGCGCCCGGATATCTTGCCTTCCACGACACGGATCACCGCGCGCATTTCGAAGAGAACTACGTGCAGCTGCCGTTGCAAAAGGGGGATGCCGTGTTCTTCAATCCTGCGCTGTTCCATGCGGCAGGCGAAAACTGCAGTGCGGATATTCATCGCATGGCAAACCTGCTTCAGGTGTCCTCGGCCTTTGGTCGGGCGATGGAGGCCGTGGATCGCCGCGCGATTTCCGAGGCGGTGTTTCCATCGCTCATCGCCTTGAAACAACGGGGTGATCTAACTGCTGCACAGCTAGAGGCTGCAATCGCCGCCACCGCCGAAGGCTATCCTTTCCCAACCAATCTCGACACAGACCCTCCGGTCGGGGGGAATGCGCCGGACAGTCAGGCGGATATCCTGCGCCGCGCTGTGGCAGAGGTGTGGTCTGAGGCGCAGCTATTGAATGCGCTTTCGGCGCTGACCACACGGCAATCCGCCTGAAATAAGAACCGGGCGGTCTTAAGGGCCGCCCAATACCGGAGACCAATATGGCAGATTTGCTCAAGAAACCATTCGGCACCCGTGGCAAGGTCCACGACATTACTCCGGCCAGCGCCGGGTGGCGTTATGTCGGCTTCGGCCTCTACCACCTGCGCGCGGGCGACAAGGCGACCGAGGTCACTGGAGATCGTGAGGTCATTCTGGTCATGGTCGAAGGCAAGGCGCAGATCTCCGGCGCCGGGCAGGATTGGGGCGTTCTGGGCGACCGGATGAATGTGTTCGAGAAATTACCGCCTCATTGCCTCTATCTGCCCAACGGCACCGAATGGGAGGCCGTGGCCGAAACCGATTGCGTCATCGCCGTCTGCTCGGCCCCCGGCAAAGGCGGGCATCAGGCCCGGCGGATTGGGCCGGATGGCATCACTCTGACCGAACGCGGCAAGGGCGTGAACACGCGCCATATCAACAATATCGCGATGGAAAATGAAGACTACGCCGATAGCCTGCTGGTGACCGAGGTCTTCACCCCAAACGGTCATTGGTCCTCATACCCCAGCCACCGCCATGATGAGGATGACTTCCCGCGCATCACCTATCTTGAGGAAACGTACTACCACCGCCTCAACCCGGCGAACGGGTTTGGGATTCAGCGCGTCTACACAGATGACGGCCAGCTGGATGAAACGATGGCGGTCTCGGATGGCGATGTTGTGACCGTTCCGCGCGGCCATCACCCTTGCGGAGCACCCTATGGCTTTGAGATGTATTATCTGAACGTCATGGCCGGGCCCTTGCGGAAATGGCGCTTTGTTGCGGCCCCCGAGGTCGAGTGGATCATGGAGCGTGACGGATGACCCCAGAATTTGCCACCTATCCCAGTCTGAACGGCAAGACCGTTTTCATCACCGGCGGAGCTGGAGGGATCGGAGCGGAAACGGTTCGGGCATTCGCTGCACAGGGAGCTAAGGTGGGGTTTCTGGACCTCAACGCGGATGCAGGCCATGAGCTGTTGGCGGAGCTGGAGGGCGAGCATGCCTTCGCCCAATGCGATCTGCGCGACATCGATGCGCTGCGCGATGCGCTGGAGCAACTGACCGAGGAACTGGCCCCCGCGCATGTTCTGGTCAACAACGCGGCGCAAGATGACCGACATGACTGGCGCGAGGTCACCCCAGACTATTGGGATGAACGTATGGCGACCAATATCCGCCATATGTTCTTTGCCATTCAGGCGGTTGCCCCCGCGATGATCGAACGGGGCGCAGGCTCCATCGTCAATCTGGGGTCGAATTCCTGGTGGGAGGCGGGCGCAGGTTTCCCCGCTTATGCCACCGCCAAATCCGCCGTGCATGGCCTGACCCGAACCATGGCGCGCGAGCTGGGGGATCACCGGATCCGCGTGAACACTGTTGTCCCCGGTTGGATCATGACCCAACGGCAGAAAGACCTGTGGGTCACGCCCGAGGCGTTGGCAAAACAGGTTGACCGCCAATGTCTGCCGGACCCGATCGACCCGGTCTATGTGGCGCGGATGGTGGTGTTTCTGGCCTCAGACGACGCCGCCATGTGCAGCGCCGGGAATTTCATGGTCGAGGGTGGCTCGATCTAGAATCGCCACATCTTAGAACATCGGAGAGCTTGGATGTCCCAACCTTTTCAACTGGCAGCGTGCGCCGAAATGCTCTGGTTGGACAAGCCCATGGATTGGCGTGCTGCCCGTCTGACCGAGATGGGTTTTGGTGTTGGGCTATGGAACTGGCCCGATCTGGATCTTGCCAAGCTCGAAGTTGTAGGTGCCAATTTCACGATCATGAACGGATATCTCGAAGGGCGCCTGGCGGATGATGAAGGGGCCGAGATGCTGCTTCGATCAGCGCGAGAAACAGCTCAGATCGGCAAACGACTGAATGTAGATAGGTTGAATTTGCATGGCACCGGGCTTGGTGATGGCGGCATTCCGAACTGGCAACATGATGTTGTGAGCGGAGCCATGTGGCTCAAGGCACGCGATACCCTGAACCGGATCTGCGATCTGGCCGAGGAGGAAGGCGTCGTATTTTCGCTTGAAAACCTCAACCAACTGGACCACCCCGGCTGCCCGTTTGGGTCTACAGCAGATGTGTTGGCGCTGGTGTCTTCTGTTGACCGCCCTCAATTGCGCATCAACCTTGACCTCTATCATACGCAGATCGGTGAGGGGGATCTGATCCGGTGGTGCGAAAAGTGCCTACCTTGGATCGGAGAGATACAGGTGGCGGACAATCCGGGCCGTTGCGAGCCCGGATCGGGCGAGATCAACTACAACAGGGTTGCCAAGGCGCTTTTCGAACTCGACTATGGCGGTCCCGTGGGGATGGAGGCATTTGCTTCGGGCGAACCGGAAACAGCCCTTGAGGCGTTCCGGGCCGCATTCACCTTCTGACCTAGTAGGCGCCTACCGTTGAGGTGGCGCTCCGAAGGCGCGGATCACGGTGCGGGCGGCGGCTTCGACCGGGTCTTGGGTCTCTTTCAAGATAGTCACGCGGTCGAACCGTTCGGGGTCGCTATTCACGGCGTCGCGCAGGGCGTTGCCGAAGGCCATACGCAGTTCCGTCCCGATGTTGAATTTGCAGATCGAGGTGCCTTGGGCCAAGCGCGTGCGCTGCTCGACCGGCACTCCCGAGCCTCCGTGGATGACCAGCGGAACCTCGGTCAGCGCGTCGATCCGGGCGATGCGGTCTTCGTCCAGACCGCCTTCCTTGTTCCGCTGCAGGTGGACATTCCCAACCGAGATCGCCATCGCATCCACGCCTGTTTCACGAGCGAATTGGGCGGCTTCCTCGGGGTCTGTTCCGTTTGAGCCTTCGCCGCCGGAATAGCCGACAAACCCGATCTCACCTTCACAGGAAATCCCGGCCGCGTGGGCCATTTCAGCGATGGCGGCGGTCTCGTCGATATTCTGTTGCAAAGGTTTGCGCGACCCGTCGAACATCAGCGACGTAAAACCACTGTCCAACGCGATCTTGCAGTCCTCATATGTGTAACCATGGTCCAGATGTGCCACTACGGGGACCGAGGCCCCCTCGGCCAGATGGCGGAACATTTTACCAAGGATCGGCAGGGGCGTGTGTTCGCGACAACTGGGACCGGCTTGCAGGATGACCGGTGCGTTTTCGGCCTCGGCAGCGGCCACATAGGCGCGCATGTCCTCCCAGCCGAGGGTTACCAAACCGCCGACGGCATAGCCCTGTTCATAAGCCGGCTGCAGGACGTCTTTCAGGGTGACGAGGGTCATTTAAACTTCGCGATCATGTCTTTGATGCCCGGAATCGTCTCGACCTGATAGGCATGGGTGGGTTGGAAATACTGCACCAATGAGCGCTGCGTCAGTCCGCCGAGGATGGTGAAATAGTACATCTCATATCCCGGTAATACGCAGCAGGGATGATAGCCCTTGTCGATACAAACGGTTGAGCCATCGACGATATGATAGGCATCGCCCGGTTCATTGTCTTCGCGCTGCAACATCTGCAGGCCCGAGCCCCAATTGGGTTTGAAGCGGAAGTTATAGGTCTCGTCGTGGCGCGTCTCATCCGGCAGGCGGTTGGTGTCGTGTTTGTGGCTGGGAAAGCCCGACCAGCCGCCCTGACCAACGGTGAACAGCTCACTCACCAACAGGCGACCGACCTTGTCCTGTTGTTTTTGCCCCAGGATATGTTTGATCTTGCGATGCGTTTTTGTGTCGTCGCTGCCGTACTGCACAAGGTCATGCTCGCGCACATCGAACGGGTCCAGAACCTTGTCATACTTGGCGCCGGCGATGAAAACCTCGGCCTCATCCGACACGCAGACCAGCTGCGTTTTGGCGCCAACCGGGACATAGACGCCCTCTGGTTCGCCATCCCACACGTCCTCGCCCCGGTTGCCCAGTTTGGCGAATTGCACGCCTTCGACGTCTACATCCACGGAGCCGGTGGCGGGGGCGATGCAGGTTTCATAGCCCGGCACCTGGTATTCGAACGCCTCGCCGCGCTTGAGTTTGACGATGTTGAAATAGTTTAGCGGGACCAGCGGATCGTCGACGTCGACGATGGCTTTGTTCTGGTTGTCATGGGGCGCGATGTGCATGGGGGCCTCCTATGTGGTCGGGCCGGGGTGGTCGGCCAGAAACGCATCCAGCTCGGGCGTTGTGGGCATGGCGGGGGCGCATCCGGGTTTCGAAACCACGATGGAGGCGCAAGCCGATCCGCGCATGACGGCTTCTTCTAGCGAATAGCCTGCGGCGACTGAGGCCAGCAAACCTGCCATAAAGCTATCCCCTGCTCCGTTAGGTTTGACTGCGGTAACCGGGTAGATGCCCGTGTGAATCTCATGGCCGTCCATCATCGTAACGGCACCTTTTTCACCCATCTTGTATATGACGATGCGGCCCGGCTTTTCGGCCAATTCCTTGGCCTTTGCGAACCCTTTTTCGATACCGCCGGCCATGAAACCGAATTCCTCGTCGTTGCCGACAATCAGGTCGCTGGCCTCTCCGGCCCGGGACAGGACGTCGGCCGCTACTTCGGGGGACGGCCAGCTATAAGGGCGATAGTCGATATCGAAAATTATTGGCAAACCTGCGGCGCGGGCATTGTCAAAAGCCCGAAACGTGGCGCTTCGTGACGGCTCCGCTGCAAAGACAGTTCCGGCGGATATCACAGCTGAGAATGCCGAAAAATCGATCCGGTCCATGTCCTCTTCGGTGACTTGGAAATCGACTGCCCCATTGCGGTAGATGACGTTCTGAAAATTCTCGACCCGGCTTTCATAGATCGCCAGGGATATGCGGAACTCACCGCCGACAACGCGGATGTAAGAGGTGTCGACACCGTAGTGCTGCAGGCGGTTCAGACAGAATCGACCAACTGCATCGTCCGAGACCGAGGTAACCAATGATGCCTGACTGCCGAGCTTGACCAGACCCGCGCAAATATTGGCCGAGGACCCGCCGAGATCGGCATGGAACGTGTCGGCATCCTCGCTTTTGACGCCGATTGGATCGGCAAACATATCCATTCCGGCACGACCGAAAACCGCAAACCGATTTCCTTTGATGCCCTCGATCAAAGCGCTCACGTGATGTTCCTCCGGCGTAGCGTCGTCGGCAAAGTTTGGACCTTGCGTTGAATCGATTCACACGATACTGATTTTGCAACCGGTTGCAAATAGTATGTTCGGAGCCGCGACAGATGCCTGAAATCGGAATTGGAATTGTTGGTGGCGGCTATATGGGCAAGGCGCATTCTGTTGCTATGTCCGCCGTAGGCGCCGTGTTCAACACTGCTCTGCGTCCGCGACTCGAGGTGATTTGCGCCTCGTCCCCTGACAGTGCCGAACGATACCGTGCGGCCTATGGGTTCCAGCGTGCGACCGACGATTGGCGCGCTTTGGTCGAGGATCCGAAGGTCGACGCGATTGTCATCGCGTCGCCTCAGGAAACGCACCGCCAAATCGCTGAGGCGGCCTTTGCCTTGGGCAAGCCGGTTCTGTGCGAAAAACCCTTGGGCGCATCACTTGAGGACAGTCAGGCGATGACGCGTGCGGCCGAGAATGCTTGCGTCGTCAACATGGTGGGTTTCAACTATATCCGCACCCCTGCCAGCCAATATGCGCGCAAACTGATTGCCGATGGTGAGATCGGCGACGTCACCTGGTTTCGCGGTGAGCATACCGAGGATTTCTATGCCGACCCCGACGCCCCTGCCACGTGGCGCACGACCGGCATGGCCAACGGCACGATCGGAGATTTGGCCCCACATATGGTGAACGGCGCGCTGGCGCTGATCGGCCCGATTGCGCAGGTGATGGCCGATGTCGAAACCGTTCATCGCACACGCCCGGGCGGAGAGGTCACGAATGACGATCACGCCCAGATGATGTGCCGCTTTGAAAACGGTGTGATGGGCAATCTCTATTTCAGCCGTGTCGCGACAGGCCGCAAGATGGGTTATGCCTATGAGATCTCGGGCACCAAGGGCGCAATCCGGTTCGATCAGGAAGATCAGAACGCCCTCTGGCTCTATCGCCGCGAGGGTCCGGAAGGGCAGCGTGGCTTCACCAAAATCCTGACAGGCCCCGCCCATCCGGACTATGAGCCGTTTTGCCAGGGCCCCGGCCATGGAACAGGCTACCAGGACCAGATCATCATCGAGGCCAAGGATTTCCTGCAGGCCATTCACACCGGCAATCCGATCTGGCCGACCTTCCGCGACGGGCATGAGGTCAACCGGGTGCTGGCGGCTGCGCTGGCCTCGTCGAACCAGCGTCAGTGGAAAGATATCAGCGACTTTTGATCGCTCTAGCTCGGTAAAATTGAAGAGAGACAAAGACCATGGCAAAGCTGAAATGGGGCATGATTGGTGGCGGTGAAGGAAGCCAGATCGGACCTGCCCATCGGTTGGGCGCACAGGCGGACGGGATGTTCGAGTTCGCGGCCGGCGCTCTGGATCATCGGCCCGAGGTAGGCCGCGAATATGCTCAGCGGTTGGGCATCAGCGCCGACCGCGCCTATGGCAGCTGGCAGGACATGTTGGCAGGCGAAAAAGACCGTCCCGACCGGGTTGATCTAGTCACGATTGCCACGCCGAACTCCACCCATTTCGA
Organism: Ruegeria sp. BG3; assembly: GCF_056538485.1. Classification (NCBI taxonomy): domain Bacteria; kingdom Pseudomonadati; phylum Pseudomonadota; class Alphaproteobacteria; order Rhodobacterales; family Roseobacteraceae; genus Ruegeria; species Ruegeria sp. BG3. The sequence continues at coordinate 220,423 of NZ_JBQFTE010000010.1, forward strand.
AATCGCCAAGGCGCTTCTCGAAGCCGGTTTCAACGTCCTGTGCGAAAAGCCCATGACCATGACGGTCGAAGAAGGCGAAGAGATCGTGCGCGTGGCCGAGACCTCGGGCAAGATCTGCGCGGTGAACTACTGCTACTCGGCCTATCCGATGATCCGGCAGGCCCGCGCGATGGTGCGGGCAGGCGATATCGGAAAGGTGCGGCTGGTGGTGACCAATTTCAGCCACGGCCATCACGGCGATGCGACGGACGCCGACAACCCTCGGGTCCGCTGGCGCTATGATCCTGCGATGGCGGGCGTCTCGGGCCAATTCGCCGATTGTGGTATTCATGCGCTGCATATGGCCAGTTTCGTCTGTGATGATCAGGTGAAATCCCTGTCCGCCGATATGGCCTCGACCATTTCCAGCCGCGAGCTGGAGGATGACGCGATGGTCAATTTCCGCACCGAAGGCGGCACGGTTGGGCGTCTGTGGACGTCGTCCGTGGCGATCGGGCGGCAACACGGGTTCGACATTCAGGTGTTTGGTGAAACCGGCGGTCTGCGCTGGGCGTCCGAACAGCCCAACCAGCTGATCTACACTCCAGTCGGAGGGCGCACCCAGATCATCGAAAAGGGCGAGGGTGGTCTGCATGACGAGGTTCAGCGCCTGTCTCGCGTAGCCGTCGCCCACCCCGAGGGCTTTCCGCTGGCCGTGGCCAATATCTATTGCGATCTGGCCGATGCGATCCGGGGTGAGTCCCGCGACGGTCTGCCCAGCGCCTCAGACGGTGTGCGTTCTATCGCCGCCGTTCATGCCGCCGTCGCTTCGGGCAAAGAGGACGGTGCGTGGAAAGACGCTCGTCCGCCAATGTTCCAGTAATCACGGTCGGGGGCGCAGCGTGCCCCTCTCGATCACCCGGCAGGGGAAAATACGGGCCTCAGGGTATCTCTGAGGCTCTTTCAGCATCTCCTCGACCAGATCCACCGAGGCGTTGATAATCTGCTTGATCGGCTGGTGAATGGTGGTCAGGTCAACACTCTCCCAACGGGACATTTCCATATCGTTCAGGCCGATGATACCGATGTCGCGCCCCGGCGTCAGCCCATGATCCTTGAGGGCCGATAGCGCGCCAATCGACAGGATGTCATCGCCGCAGAAATACCCCTCGGCAGGGGTGTCGTCCAACAGCCGCAGCATCTCGGCCCGCCCGGCATCGAACGAGTAGTTCTGCGCGAAGGAATAGGACACTTCGAGGTTCGTATATTGCGCGGCTTCCTCGATGAACCCGCGATAACGGTCCATTGACGAGGTCGCATCCTTCGGCCCCCCAAGATACCCGACACGTTTGTACCCCCGGGCCACTAGCTCTCGTGCGGCCATACGCCCGCATTCCACGTTGTCGATGCCAACCACATGTACCTCGGGCGAGGTGGCCGAGCGGCCAAATGTATGCACGACGGGAACCCCAGCGTCGTGGAACGCCTTGGCAAAACTGGGGGGCAATGTCGATGAGGCGACGATGGCCGCATCGACCGAGTATTGCCGCAACATCCGGACTGAATTGGCAGGCTCGGTCTCGTCGGTCAGGTTCACGATCAAAGGACGCAGTCCTCGTTCTTGCAGAGCGCGGGTGAACTGGTCGAATACCTCCAAAAAGATCGGGTTGTGGAAGTTGTTCGAGATCAGCCCGATCAGCTTGGTCCGCCCCGTTGTCAGCGACGAGGCCAGTGCATTGGGGCTATATCCCAGCTCTTTCGCGGCTTTTTCTACCTTACTGCGGGTTTTGGCCGAGACCGAGGCGCCTTCGGTAAAGGTGCGCGAAACGGCTGATCGTGACACACCCGCCAACGCGGCAACATCTTTGAGGGTGACGCTCATTGCAGGTGCCTTGCAGGCAATTGGGCGGGGAGGGCGCTGGGCAGTGTCATGGTGACTGTATTATGCACCAAGACCGCATTGCTGCAACCGGTTGCAACAATGCCACAGGAATATCGAGCCAGGAGGAGCGTTGTGCCCTCTTGAGAAGCGATCTTTTGTAGATCGGGATTGGAGCGATAGAGTTGTAAACATCGGTCAATGCACCAATGCTCCGATCAAAGGCTTAATACACTTTTCTTCAACCGTGGCCGGAACTGCAACCAGCAAAGTCATTTTTGTGTAGCCGCGCAGCCAGAGTCGATACAGCTCCAACGGCTTTGGACGAGTTTTGAAGAAACCCGACTCGAACTTTTGTCCGCCACCCACCAGTTCTATCAATTTCTCACGGTCAATACGGGCTTCGCCGACCGGATCCTGAAAAGTGTTCCCTCCAGCTTTTTGAGGTGAGGAACCTTTATTGCTGGAAGCGTAGTAATTCTGCTGCGCAATTTAGCTAAACGTCCTCCGGGGCCTCGCGACTACGTAGGGACTGTTTAAGCCATCGACGCGTACGGTGTCGGCACACTGCTGTTGCGCGGCGGGGAAACTGGTCATTGATGTTCAATGCGGAGAATAGGGACCGCCAATTCATTCACAGGGCGACGACACTGCGGATGCAATCGGGCTTGCAACTGCGCGATAAACTTCGAACTCGCCGCACTACAAGTTTCGGTCTCAAAGCCACAAAGCGTAATGACTTGGTAGTTTGTACATCGGTTGTTCACCTCATTTTCAGGCTTGTTTTCCAAGCCTCAGAGCCGACCAGAAACCGTCAAGTTTCAACGCGATTTCGCACAACAGCGATTTCTTGCTACTTTAAAAGCACCAGCAGCGTTTGCGAATAGAAGATCTGGGCTGTGAGCCAACTATGCGAAGTTTTTTTGGAGTTGTTATATGCTTACTCGGTTTTGCGACACCGCATGCTTTGCTCGCTTGCGCCGTTTGTACCGAACTGCCAGAAGCAACCATTTCTGATCAAATACTAGCGGCAGATGTTGTTGTATTTGCGGGGTCAACTCCAGAAAACCCTTTTGAGTATTCGGCTCGACGCGTCTTTAAGGGGAGCGATGAAAAACTTAGTAGTGCACCCAGTATTCCATTTCTCATAGATAGCGCTACGCGGCGGGCTATCCGCACTGATCCAACGACAACGGTTCTTCTGGCATATGGACCAGAATTCAACGACAAGGCTGGGCGCAATTTTTCGCGGGCTTGGCGGCGCATCTTTGTAATGAATCCGGATAGAAGCGAGTTTCTTGAAAAACTTCAAAGAAATAGCGGGCTTTGGCGTTTGGGTGAAACTGACAACGCCGCACGCGTTTCGTTCTTTTCTGACTATTTGTGGCACCCGGATCAAGCCCTGCATGACATGGCGATGGTGGAAATCGCGCGGGCAGACTATGCACTTGTGCGTCCGAAGGGCGACGGATTTTCAACCAGCCAGATCTTGGAAGAATTGAATAACTTAAACCGTTTTGCCTACTGGCCCGTTGCTATTCGATTGTTGGGACTACAAACCGATCCACAGGCACGTTCGATTGTCCGCTCGCGTTTTGCCAAATCCTTGAAGTCTGGCGGTTTGCATTCCCATGAGTGGGCACTTGCCGGCATAGAGGCGGACGGGGTACATGCGATCAACGCAATTGGTCTCGCGCTCAAAGACCGCAGGAAGACGCTGTATGACAAAAAGGCCCTGGTTCGGGCATTGTCCGACGCGGGATCGTCACAAACGCAGTTCCTGGATAAGATTGTACACGTTTTTGCGGGTGTCCTTGATAGCGACCCAGAATTGACCCTGCAAATCGCTGTTGCAACCCGAAATTGGGGCGAAACTGCGCTGCACCAAAAATTTGAAGCCTTGGCTGCGCTCGAAGAAACGGACCCCGCAACGCAGTTTTTCCTAAATATAGTTCTGCAGGAAAATGCTACATCCGAGTGAGTTAGGTTGGGACATGTCTTGCCACGCTACGCCCCGATGGGAGGGGCTTAGTTTCGGAACCTTGCTCAAGATGACCAATCAACTCTTTTGACGGCGATGGGGTCTGGCGTAAGCCGGAGAAATGATTTTTTATCAGGGAGTTACGCTCCATGATGGCCGAAAAGACTATGGCCGGAGAAAATTTTTTACAGAAATCGACACCATATGATATACATAAAATCGAATATTAATGGACCGAAAAGAGTCCTGTTTCGAACCGTGTTGTTGATTTGGGAGGTCAATATGTACCGGGTTTCCGCTTTCGTCTTGGCGCTGGTGCTGTCGCCAGCTTCTGCTTTTTCTGACGCCGTGCCAAGTGAAGAGGCCGCTGAAGGTTTATTTCTGGAACGACCCTATTCCCCTTACGCACAACGCAGTTTCCCAGAGCGGCCGCTATGGGGTGATACCCATCTCCACACGGGACTTTCTCTGGACGCGGGCGCTTTTGGAAACACGTTACTTCCAGACGATGCATGGCGCTTTGCAAAGGGTGAGCAGGTCATCTCCTCGACAGGCCAACCTGTCAGACTTGGGCGACCATTGGACTGGATGGTCTTAACGGATCACACTGACTTGATGGGGTTCGCTCCGGATCTGCAAGCAGGCAAGCCGGGCGTTATTTCCGACCCAAAAGGCCTGGAATGGTACGAAGGGTATAAAGCTGGTGGTGAAGAGGCTGGGAAGACCGCCTTTGATATCATTACAAATTTCTCTCAAATGACCCTGCCGGAAATCCTGCTTGAGTCCTACAGCCCTGGTGCGGACGCCTTTGCGTTTACCTGGGAACACATTGTTCTCGCCGCCGAACGGCACAACGACCCTGGGAACTTTACAGCCTTCATCGGGTTCGAGTGGACCTCTGTCCCGAAGGGGTTCAACCTTCACCGGAACGTTATGTTGCGGGATGGGCCGATCAGAGCGCTTCAGATGGTCCCGCCAGTCACGCAACCGCCTTACGGCGACACAGACCCAAAATCGCTCTATGCTTGGCTTGAAGAGTATCAGGAGAAGACCGGAGGTCGTGCTGTCGCCTTTGCCCACAACGGAAACTTGTCAAATGGATGGATGTTTCCGACCGAAGACACATACCACGGCGGAACGGTTGACGAAGAATACGTAGCTGCGCGTGCGAAATGGGAGCCGCACTATGAAGTCACACAGATCAAGGGCGACGGCGAAGCGCACCCTTTCTTGAGCCCGGATGATGAATTCGCCGACTACGAAAACTGGGACGTCGGCAATCTCGATATCACCGAGCTTAAGACAGAGGATATGCTAGCTGGAGAATATGCCCGAGAAGCGCTGAAGCGCGGTTTGATGTTGGAAGAAAAATTCGGCGTGAACCCATACAAGTTCGGCATGGGTGGCGCTACAGACAGCCATACATCGTTAGCGACGGCTGAAGAGGACAACTTTTTTGGGAAGTCGGTCAGCGTTGAACCATCGGCCTCTCGTATTAAGCACCCATTCATCGCCAACGATCTTGGTGAGATTCCCGGCGATCTTTTGGTCGCTTCAGGATACACAGCTGTTTGGGCGACCGAGAACACTCGCGCGGCGATTTTCGACGCATTCAAGCGGCGCGAAACCTACGCGACGACCGGTCCTCGGATCGGGTTGAGATTCTTTGGTGGATGGGACTTTAGCGATGCCGACGTAGAGACCCGGTTCCTTGCAGATGTTGGTTATACCAAAGGTGTTCCCATGGGGTCGGATTTGCGCCCCCGCGAAGGTGATGGGGCACCGTCCTTCCTGATAGCTGCCCTGCGCGACCCGGTTGGGGCAAATCTGGACCGCGTTCAGGTTGTGAAGGGATGGCTCGACTCAGACGGTGGCTTGCAGGAAAAAGTTTACGATGTCGCATGGTCTGATGACCGCGTGGCTGACGAAAATGGCAAGCTTCCAGCCGTAGGAAACACCGTAGACCTGGAGACAGCAAGTTGGACCAACACAATCGGTACCGCCGAGTTGGTGCAGGTTTGGTCCGACCCGGATTTCGACCCAAATGCCAGGGCGTTTTATTACGTTCGGGCAATCGAAATCCCAACTCCTCGTTGGATTCTCTATGACAAGCTGAGGTTCGGTGCAGAGTTGCCCCAAAATGCAGTTCTAACTCACCAGGAGCGTGCGTATTCCTCACCGATTTGGTACACTCCGGCGGAGTAGCATGATTTAGACAGCGAGACGGTGAACGCCCCTTGGGGTATTCACCTTAGGCATGAAGCTTGCGTGGCGTGGGATCCTTTGCAAAAAACAATTGAAAAGAGAGCTCAAGCCCAGGTCTTGCAGGAGCCCCAATGAGAATATTGAAAGAACCTCTGTTCCATTTCTTTTTGATTGGGGCGGCTATTTTCATTTGGTTCCATATTGTTGCGCCGGCGACCGAGACGGTCGAAAATCTGGAAATCATCACGATAGAAGAAGACGATGTCGCGCGTTTGGCAGACCAGTTTGAAGCCAGATGGAGCCGTCGACCAAGCGATGCTGAGCTAGAAGCATTGGTCAATGCGTCAATTCGTGAAGAGGTTCTGGTCAGAGAAGCAAGAAGACTTGGCCTGGATCGCGGAGATACAGTGATCAGGTCTCGGCTGAGCCAGAAAATGGACTTTCTGACAGAAGCAATAGCCACGTCAGTGGTTCCGGACGACGAAGAGCTAGAGGCGTTTCTCAATCAAAATCCCGCACGGTACGCAACTCCTGATAGGGTGGCGTTTACCCAGATATTTCTGGGTGAAGACCTCAGCGAGGCACAAATTGAGGCAGCACTGTCGGCACTGAGAGGAGGGCAAGAGCCTCTCGTTTCTGGCGCTTCAACATTGCTTCCTGCTTCAATGCCGTTAACCGCGACACGAGTAGTCGACTCGGTTTTCGGCATGGGCTTTTCAAAAAGACTCATAGAGGTTGAAACAGGTCCTTGGGTGGGACCGGTCCAATCGGGCTACGGTGTACATCTAGTTCAAGTGCTCACCTTTGAGCCTGGCCGGACACCGCCCTTGTCCGAAATTCACAGTGATGTTTTGCGCGACTGGCGTCGCGCCGCGAGCGAAGATCTGGCCCAAGCGCAATACGATAGCTTGGTCAAAAACTACGAGATTGTAAGCCCCGATTTCTCAGGTTTAGCCGAATGAGATGGCTGTTTTGCCTTTTGTTTTTTGCGCTGTGCACTTGGCCTGCGGTCAAGGCCAACGCACACGCACTTGATCCGGGATACCTGGGGATACGTCAAATCTCCCCTGATACCTGGAGCGTCCACTGGCGGAAGCCTGATGTGAATGGCCAACCTATGGCAATTGACGCTGTGTTGCCGGAAGTTTGTACGCCGATGCGCGGTCCATCTCCAACCACCGACGGTCGAGCATGGGTTTCATCTTGGATCGTCGAGTGTCACGCGGATATCGCAGGGCGGCCGATCGCAATCGACGGGCTTCAGGCTCAAAAGAACGATGTATTGGTCCGTCTACACCCTCTCGAAATTGAGCCGACTACGCTACGTTTCACGCCTGAGACAGCCGTCCAAACCATACCTTCTGAGCAAACGACGTGGTCAGTTTTTACCGCTTATGCCCTATTGGGTTTTGAGCACATTCTGGAAGGCTGGGATCACCTTCTGTTCGTTTTTGCGCTTTTCATTTTAGTCCGCGAACCTTGGAGATTGGTCGGTGCTGTAACGGCCTTTACACTCGCACATTCCATCACTCTGGCGTTGGCGACGTTTGGAGTCTTGAATGTACCTGGTCCGCCCGTCGAGGCCGTCATCGCCTTGTCCATCGTTTTTCTAGCTATGGAGATTGTGAAAAGTGAAGAAGGTCGTTTCCGGCTTTCAAAACAGAAGCCCTGGATCGTTTGTTTTGGATTTGGGCTATTACATGGCCTTGGTTTTGCGGGAGCCTTGGCTGAAATTGGACTGCCCTCGAACGACATTCCAGCGGCCTTACTGGCGTTCAACCTTGGTGTTGAGGTCGGACAGCTAAGCTTTATCGGCTTCTTGGCACTTCTTGGAGCAATCTGGCGGTTCATTGCGGCTCCGGTCAGTCATAGGGCAACGGTGATTGCCGCTTATGGTATCGGTTCAGTTTCGATGTATTGGCTCATAGAGCGCACAAGCGGCTTTTGATTTTTATAGGCGCTATTCTACCGCGTACCGATTGGGTGAAGACCGTTGGCTATTGCTCGCGCACTTCTATTTACGACCGACAGCGCGTCTAGCTGCGGCTACAGAGATGATTCACGTGTGAAGTCGCGCAATCGAAACACCGCCAACTCCTCGATCCGACGACTTCCTATTTGGTTCTGGCCTTCTTGAGCGGCGTCTTCTCTCTGAACATGTACTGATACGTCTGGAGCGATCGTTTGGTTCTCGATGATTCCCTACAGGTCTCGCGGAACTAAAATACGTGCATGTTACAGTCAGGAAAGGGCAACAAGATGAGGAATTCCACCAGTTGCGAGAGCACATTTCGTATCCGAAGCTATGACCAAGAAGCGTATCAACGCCTTCGACACCATGGCTCTTGTTTTTTGCGGAAGGGGTGGGATGGTGGGTGATGAGAGACTCGAACTCCCGACATCTTCGGTGTAAACGAAGCGCTCTACCAACTGAGCTAATCACCCGTGACGGTGCATGTAGCCAAGCCTGAGGGCGGGTGCAAGAGGGTTTGCGTGAATTTCTTACCTTTCTTCAGGTGGTGCATAGGCGACAGCCGGCTGTACCACCAAATGCATCACGGCCAAGCTGTTTGCGGATAAAGACGGAAAGGCGCTTGCGCGGGGCCTGTTGCCTCCGATATCCCCAAAAGGTACCGAAACCCCTCAGGCCGGAGAGGACATGGCTCGACACTCCCCTCGCCGTTTTCTTTTGGCAGCGCTGGTGCTTGGCGCGTTTTTGCTTGCTCCGCTTCGGGCCGGGGCAGACGGGATTTTAGTGTTTGCGGCGGCCAGTCTGAAAACCGCTTTGGATGAGGTGTCGACCGCGTATCAGCGCGAAACCGGCAACGAGGTCACGATTTCATATGCCGCGTCCTCGGTTCTTGCGCGTCAGTTGCAGCAAGGCGCTCCGGCTGATCTGTTCATTTCCGCGAATGAGGATTGGATGGATGTGTTGCAGAAGGATGACGTGGTCAAGCCCGAAACCCGAGTCGCCCTCTTGGGCAATGGATTGGTACTGATCGGAGCCGCGCCTCAGACTTATATTGACGAGGTCTCGGCGGCCTATGATCTGTCCGAACAACTTGAGGGCGGCTTTCTTGCCATGGCGTTGGTCGATGCCGTCCCCGCAGGAATCTACGGTAAGGCTGCTTTGCAGAGTCTTGGCCTGTGGGACGCGGTGCAGCGTCAGGTCGCGCAAACCGACAATGTGCGCGCGGCACTGGCTTTGGTCGCGACCGGGGCGGCACCGATGGGCATTGTCTACCGGACGGACGCTCAGGCTGACGCGCGGGTTGGTGTTGTTGGCAGCTTCCCAGAGGACAGTCACCCGCCTATCATTTACCCGGTTGCCGAGACATCTTTTGCCAAGCCAGAGGCGCAGGATTTTCTGACCTTTCTCCAAAGCGAATTCGCGTCAGGTGTGTTCAAGGGGCAGGGGTTTTCTCTGCCTGAACGGTGAGCCTTATGGATTGGTTGGGTCCTGCTGAGATTGAGGCGTTGAAATTGTCCCTGCGGGTGTCGTTCTGGGCAACGCTGGCGACTTTGCCCTTTGGGATATTCGTAGCTTATGCTTTGGCGCGCTGGCGCTTTCCGGGACGGCAGGTGTTGAATGGTCTCGTGCATTTGCCCCTGATCCTACCTCCCGTGGTCACCGGCTACCTGCTGCTGCTGACCTTTGGTGTTCAGGGCCCTATCGGGCGCATATTGGCCGAGTTCGGAATCGTTGTTGCTTTCCGGTGGACGGGCGCTGCAATGGCGGCGGGGATTATGGCGTTCCCTTTGATGGTGCGGGCCATCCGTCTGTCGATCGAGGCCGTTGACCCTCGACTTGAACAGGCGGGGGCTACGCTGGGGGCCTCGCGCCCTTGGGTGTTTGCAACGGTGACGTTGCCGATGATCCTGCCGGGGGTCATCGCGGGGGCCATTCTGGCCTTTGCCAAGGCGATGGGCGAGTTTGGGGCCACGATCACCTTTGTCTCGAACATTCCGGGTCAGACCCAAACGCTGCCATCAGCCGTCTACGCCTTTCTGCAGGTGCCGGGGGGCGAGGCAGCGGCGACCCGATTGGTCGTCATCTCGATCATCATCGCGATGGGGGCATTATTGTTGTCAGAATACGTCGGGCGCCGAGCGGCGGCGCGGGTGGCCGGGTCATGAGCCTGTCTGTTCGCCTGCGTCACAGCCTTTCGGGGCTGGATCTGGACCTCAACTTTGAGGCTCCGCCGGGCGTGACGGTTCTGTTCGGACGTTCGGGGTCGGGCAAGACTACGGTGGTGAATGCCGTGGCGGGTCTGTTGCGACCCAAGGCCGGGCGCGTCGCCGTGGATGATTGGGTCCTGTTCGACACGGACACCAGGCTTTGGCTGCCACCTCACAAACGCAGGCTCGGCTATATCTTTCAGGAAGGACGTCTGTTCCCCCACCTGACCGTGCGACAGAACCTGTCTTTCGGGCGCTGGTTTGCACCGCGGTCTGCAAAGCGTGAGGACCCGGACAAAGTGATTGAGATGCTGGGCATCGGTCATCTGCTCGACCGCCGTCCGGCCGGTTTGTCCGGGGGCGAGAAGCAGCGGGTCGCGATCGGGCGCGCCTTGCTGGCCAGCCCACGCCTCATTCTGGCTGACGAACCTCTGGCTGCGTTGGACGAAGGCCGCAAGGCCGAGATCCTGCCATACTTTGAGCGTCTTCGGGATGAGGTCTCGGTTCCAATCCTCTATGTCACGCATTCCGCGGCCGAGGTCGCGCGATTGGCGACCTCGGTTGTTGCGCTGCAGGATGGCAAGGTTGCGCGCCATGGCCCGGCCTCTGAGGTTCTGGCCGATCCGTCCGTGACCCCTGCGGGTGTGCGCGCTGTCGGCGCGGTGCTGCAGGTGCGTGTGCGGGCGCATCACGTGGATGGTTTGACCGAGTTGGATGCGGGGGGAGAATCTCTGTTTCTGCCGCGTATCCCGCATCAGATCGGCGCAGAGCTTCGCATTCGTATCCCCGCACAAGAGGTGATCTTGTCCAACCAGCCTCCAGCAGGGCTGTCGGCGCTGAACGTTCTGGCAGGCACGGTCGAGACGATCCGCGCCGGGGACGGGCCAGGTGCGATTATCTCGATGGATACTTCGGCAGGTATCGTGTTGGCACGGATCACCCGCCGTTCCGTCGCGGGGCTTGGTTTGCAACCGGGCGTGCGATGCTACGCGGTGATCAAGACGGTTGCATTGGCGCCGCAGGATGTGGGTGGGCGGATCGGCCCGACAGGTTAGAGTCAGGCCAAGGCACGGGCCTCATGCTCGCGCAGGATCATGCGAGCAGCGCGTCCGAAGCCGGTGGATTTATCCGGGGTATGGTCTGGGAAGATCGAGGCCAGCTCCTGCAGCCCGTCCGAGGACAGGGAATGCAGCGCCTCGTCGCCCAGAAACAGGCTCTCTGCCAATGCGCCCTCGGCGGTCAGAATCTCATGCTGATCCAGCAGGATATGCAGGTATTCGACCGGCTGGTCTGAGGTGTCGACGAAGATACCCGGCCATGAGCACAAGTGTTTTGCGGCGACCAGAACCTCGGCGGCGCCAAACAGCAACTCGACTTTCGGACCCTGAATCACGACGCGATGTTGCTGCGACACCAGAAGATCGCGCGAGGGTGTGTCGGGCCCAAGGCTGCCACGCAGGATACGCACGGGCCGCAGATCAGGGTCACGACGCAATCGCTCGGGTGGGATCGGGCTGGCCTCGATCCACCGAATAGGCTGCAGCCCGTGATCTTTGGTCTGGACCAGATCGCCGATTGTCAGGGCCTCGACGAGCTCTGGTCCGGTTTCGGTTTCGATCAGCGTCCCAGCGGTGAAGCAGACGCCTTGAATGGAAATGGTGATAGTCGCCTGACCAAAGAAGAACCCGTCAGACCCCTGAATGACGAACGTGTCGGTCGCGATCTGGTTGAAGTCGAGGCTGTCAAAAAAGGTGGGATCGACCGTGTAGGTCCATTCGCCGGTATCCGCGTCAATCGTAGCCGTCCCATTGGCCGGAGGGGTCGCGATTTCCCAATTGTCGACATCAAACGTTCCCGGGGTGGTGCCAAGAATGACCTGACCGCTGGCCACGTTTGGTGGTGAGCCCGTGACATCCCCTGTCAAATCACCCGTGACCGGAACCGAGACCATGCTAGCCCTCGCTCTGTTCCAGCAGGCGTTTGAAATCCTTCTTACGATAGAGTTTCATATGGACCTCGCCCGCGGCATCCCGGCTCCATTCTACGATCCGGTTCTGGCCCATGTCACCAACCAGACGATTCGTTCGGACGCGAGGGTGTGGTATTTCTGCCTTGAGAATGTCGACAATTTCATTGGTCTGTCCGAACGGTGCAACCAGATCGACGATCCAGAACGAGGACCCGCTGGTGAAATCCGCATCCTTTAGGGGCTTTTCCTGAATGGCATACCTGTTTTCAGCCTCACGGCTGAGGCCAGCAAAGGTTACGAACCCTCGGGGAAAGCCGTTCTGGCGGAAGATGTGGTATTGCCCCAGCCGCAACGGCGTTTCAAAGGCATAGAGAACCTGTGCCAAACTGCGTTTCTGATGCGTTGGGGTCAGGCCCGCCAAGTAGAACATCGCCCCGAAGTCGGCGTATTTCTCGGGCGAGAGATCAAACCAGTCTTTTGGAAATGTTTGGCTCACAGGGACACCAGACTTGTAATAAATATCATGATGATACGGGCCGCCGTGTCAGTTGCATATAGATATTTTGATGTGTTTTTGGTCCGTTGCCGAGCCCCCTCTCGACCCAACCTCCAATTGTGTTACTCTCATGGAACAGAGTTTATTTCAGGATGTTCAGATGATGCGTGTTGCCAAACTCATTGCAGCCTCGGCGTTAATTTTAGCACCCCAGCTTGCACAGGCTGTCGGTTTTGGTGTCAGGGTAGGGCCACAAAACCGGACCCAGATCACCCCGCTGGAGGGCGGCATCTATGAGGTCAAGGCTATCGGATCATCGGCGCCAGTGAACTACTGGTGCGGGATCGGCGATTTCGCAATACGTACGCTGGGTGTACCCGGCCCGACGCGCATTTATATCTATCGCGCCTATGAACCGGGCGTGCGCACGGTGCAATTCTCGCTGACGCCGCCTCCGGGCGCAGATACCGATCCGGGCTATTCGATCACGGTCAGAAAGGTCGGAGAGAATATGTCGGCGACCTCGGCGCAGGCCTATTGCTTTGACAACTTCATGGATTTTGGGTTCTGAGCCTCAGACCCATTTCGCCATGGGCGGCAGGCTCATCAGCACTGCGTCCGGATCGTGGCCTGTCTCAAGCCCGAACTTGGTGCCGCGGTCATAGACAAGATTATACTCTGCGTAGAGGCCCCGATGCACCAGCTGGGTGTCTTTGTCCGCGTCCGAGAAGCTCTGAACCCGGCGTTTTTCGACCAGCGGCAGGAAAGCGGGCAGGAAGGCTTTGCCGATATCCTGCGTCAGGGCGAAATCCGCCTGCCAGTCGTTGGTGCAATAGTCATCCATGAAGATACCCCCAACGCCGCGCGCGCGTTTGCGGTGGGGGATGTAGAAATACTCATCCGCCCAGTCCTTCAGGCGCGGATAGTGGCTTGGCCCGTGCGGGTCCAGATGTGCCTTCTGGGTCGCGTGGAAATGGGCGGTATCGTCGTCATATTCGATGCAGGGATTCAGGTCCGACCCGCCGCCGAACCACCAGGCATGCGGTGTCCAGAACATGCGCGTGTTCATGTGAACGGCGGGGGCATGCGGGTTTTGCATATGGGCCACCAGCGAAATGCCGGAGGCCCAGAAACGTGGGTCCTCGGTCATGCCGGGAATGCCTTTACGCGCGGCCATGGCCTGTTGTGCGCGTTCGCCCAAAGTGCCGTAGACGGTTGAGACATTGACGCCGACCTTTTCGAACACGCGCCCGCCCCGCATCACCGACATCAACCCGCCGCCCGCGTCCGAGCCGTCCTCGGACTGGCGTTTGGTTTCTTTTACTTCGAACCGCCCGGGTTGGGCGTCGGCAAAGGGGCCGCTATCGTGGCTGTCCTCCAGCGCCTCAAAAGCGGCAACGATATCGTCGCGCAATTGGCGGAACCAGGCTGAGGCGGTGGTCTTTTCGGTATCAAACATGGTCAATGCGCCGGGGCTGCGACAGGGTCCAGCAGGGTGCGGCCGCCGTCAATTGTCAGGATCTGGCCAGTGATGAAGCCTGCCGCGTCCGAGGCCAGAAACTGCGCTGTTTCTGTCAGCTCGGTCGGGGCGGCGATCCGGGCCAGAGGGGTGTGTTTCTCGATATCGTCGCGGAAATCGCGGTTTTCTTTCAGCGTTGATTGCAGCGATGCGCTCATCACCGACCCCAGCGCGATCGAGTTCACGCGGATACGGTTGGGGGCCAATGCAACCGCCAGCGAGCGGGTCATTTGATCCAGTGCGGCGGTCGAGACGGAATAGGCCATCAGGTCCGGATGGGTGCGCCGCGCTGCGATTGAGGACAGGTTGATGATGGAGCCCGCCGGGTTTTCATCCTCCTCGCCGGATTGTTTGATCATCCGCTTGGCCACCAATTGGCTGAGGCGCAGGGCGGGCATCAGGTTCTGGTTCAGCAAGGTGCGGACCGAGTCGTCATCGGGGTCCAGCGGATCGGACGGGATCACCTGACGCGCGCCGTTGATCAGAATGTCGACCTGATCGAACGCATCCAGCGTGGCCGACAGCAGGTTGGCGATGGTCAGTTTTTCGCGCAAATCACCGGCGAAATAGCGGATGTTGCCGTCATCGGCCTGCTCGCCCAATTCCTCGGCCAGCCGTTTTTCATCCATATCCGCAAAGACGACATTGGCCCCGGCATCTGCAAAATGCCGCCCGATGGCCAACCCAATGCCGTTGGCCGCGCCGGTTACAATCGCTGTCTTGCCAGCTATGGAAAAGGACATCCGAATCCTCCTGATTTGGGGCAGGTTAGCCGGGCTTAGGCCCGGGGGCGAGAGGCTTGGAACACCTTGAACCGATTGTCACCGGCGACTTCCTGAACCTGGGCGAAGGATTCGGCCAGTGTTGCCTCATAGGGCAGGTGGCGATTGGCAACCATCCACAGGGTGCCGTTGCGGGTCAGGTTCTTCGCGGCGGACTTGATGAAGCCTTGCCCCAACGCCGGATCGGCACTGCGCGAGGTGTGAAAGGGCGGGTTCATGATGACGGTGTCGATAGGCTCGGGCGCGGTCCAGGTCACCGCATCCGCCCAGTGAAACTGAGCGCGCGCATCGGGGACGTTTGCTTGCGCGCATGTCAGCGCGGCGTGATCAGCCTCAACCAGATGAAGGGCTTTGAGGCGCTCGTTCCGCAGCAGACCCGCCGACAGATACCCCCAACCTGCGCCCAGATCAGCCACGCGCGGGCCGATCTTGTCCGGCAAGGACTGTGCCAAAAGGGCCGAGGCCGGGTCGATCCCATCGGCGGAAAACACACCCGGAGCGGTCACGTAGCCATCCACGCTTTGCGTCTCGGGGGCTGCCCAATCGGCGAAGGCCTCGGCGTCGGCCTGAAACCAGAAGATCTTGCCATGGGCCTTTGAAATAGGGCCTTCGACGGCAACACGCTTGCGGATGTCTTTCAGAATACTGTCGACACCGTTGGTCTTGGCGCCATCAACCACGATTGTTCCGCTGGCATGGCTGCACGCCTGCTGCACCAGCGACCGAGCCAGCGCCTTGGCGCGCGGCAAGAACACCAGAGCATCGCTGCATGCCGCGTCAAGCATCGGTTTGGTGGCAAAGCCTTGACCCGCGAAATGATCGTGGAAAGGCTTGAACGGCTGAATCACCTGAGCCTCACGCGACAAGGCTGACAGATCCTCTTCGGGGGACGGGCCGATCACCACCAGCGGTTGCGACAGGGTCAAACCGCTGTTCAGGGCAAGATCAAGACGAGGGGACATGATAAATTCCGGGCGGCCCGGCCTGCGTTATTCTTCGCGTTCCATCGTGCATTGCAGCGGATGCTGATGCCGACGCGCGAAATCCATCACCTGACCCACCTTGGTCTCGGCGATCTCGTGGCTGAACACACCCACCACCGCGACGCCTTTCTTGTGCACGGTCAGCATGATCTCGAACGCCTGCGCGTGGGTCATGCCGAAGAAGCGCTCCAACACGTGAACGACAAACTCCATCGGGGTGTAGTCATCGTTCAGCAACAGCACTTTATACAGCGGAGGGCGCTTGGTTTTGGGTCGCGTCTGCAGCAGGACGGACGAGTCGCCGTCGTCATCCGATTTGTCAGACATCATCCAGGGGTTTTCCAGCATCGCGCGCAACTGTCCGATTTAGGCATTGGGTTTATCTGAGGGCTTATATAACGTTGACGCCGTCAGAATAAAGAGGCAGCGGACCCTTTCGGAATGGACAATAAACTGACCACAATCGCCTTCGATGCGGACGATACGCTGTGGCACAACGAGCGTTTTTTCCAACTGACACAGGCCCATTTCGCCCAATTGCTGGCAGACCACGCCGAACGCGACCACCTGATGGAGCGTCTGTTGGCCGCCGAAAAGCGGAATATCCAGCACTATGGCTATGGAATCAAAGGCTTTGTCCTGTCGATGATCGAAACGGCGATCGAGGTGACGGAAGATCGCGTTCCAGCGTCGGTCATCCGCCAATTGATTGACACGGGGCAAGAGATGCTGGCCCATCCCATCGAACTCCTGCCCCATGCGCGCGAGGCGGTTGAGGGCGCGGCCGAGACCCATCGCGTTATTCTGATCACCAAGGGTGACCTGATTGATCAGGAGCGCAAGCTGGCCCAATCGGGGTTGGGGGATTTGTTCGACGGGGTCGAGATCGTTTCGGAAAAGACGGCCGAGACCTATAGGACGATCTTCGAACAGCATGGCGAGGGCCCCTCGACCGCAATGATGGTGGGCAACTCAATGCGGTCGGATGTGGTGGAGCCGATTGCCGCCGGGTGCTGGGGCGTTCATGTCCCGCACGGGCTGGTGTGGGAGGTCGAGCACGCCGAAACACCCTCTGACCATCCCCGATTCCGAGAGCTGTCGGATCTTGGCGAACTTTCGGATCTGGTGCGCGCTCTAGGCTGATGTTGCCGTTCGGCCTCAGTTCCGGAAAAAACCACGCACCCTTTGCCTTGTTCCCGTCATCATCGCTCATCTGGTAGGTCGGTACAGGGGCTTCACCTATATATAGAAGGGGTTCGGCCCTCTCACGATGCGAGGAAAACCCCAGCTTTTGGTTTATTTTGCCTGGGTCCTGTGTTAGCCTTATCGATAATCAATAAATTTCATCCGACCGGGAAAACCCGGCGGAACGAGGCAGACAGAGGCAAAGATCGTGCAGAGTCGGTGGACAGTCCCGGCCCGGATGGGCGTATTCCTCACAGCGTTTATTTTGGTGCTTTCTTTCGCGCCGCTCAAAGCTTTGGCCGCGCCTTACGCGGCGATGGTGATCGACGCGCGAACGGGGGAGGTCTTGCACTCGCGCAATGCCGATACCCGCCTGCACCCGGCCTCACTTACCAAGATGATGACCCTCTATATCGCGTTCGAGGCAGTTCGGAACGGAGAGATCACGCTGGATACTCAGGTTCGCATCACGCGGGCGGCAGCGGCCGAGCCTCCGTCGAAGCTGGGCTTGCGCTCGGGCCAGACGATTGCGTTCCGCTACCTGATCCGCGCGGCAGCGGTGAAATCGGCCAATGATGCCGCAACGGCTATCGGGATTGCGATCAGCGGGTCCGAAGCCGCCTTTGCCCGCCGCATGACGCGCACGGCCAAGGCGATGGGGATGAGCCGCACGACCTTCAAGAACGCGCATGGCCTGACGGAGTCGGGGCACATGTCGACCGCGCGTGACATGACCACGCTGGGGCGGCATCTGCTGTATGATTACCCGCAGTATTACAACCTGTTCTCGCGCCAATCGACCAATGCCGGGATCAAGACGGTTCCCAACACAAACCGCCGCCTGTTGGCCGCGTATAAAGGCGCGGATGGGATCAAGACGGGCTATACCCGTGCGGCGGGGTTCAACCTTGTGGCCTCGGCCAAGCGCAAGGATGAGCGTATCATCGCAACGGTCTTTGGTGGAAAATCTGGGGCCTCGCGAAACGCCAAAGTGGCTGAGCTGTTGGATCTCGGGTTCCGCCGCGCCCCGTCGCGCGCCCCGATCCGTCGCCCTGCGCGCCCCGCTTATGCAGGCAATGCCGGTTTGGGCGGCACGCAAGTTGCTCGTTTGACCGGCGCACCCAAGACCAGCCTGCGACCGGCGATGCGTCCGACAGCGGCGACGCAGGTGGCCAGTGCTGTTGTTGATGCTGCCGATGAAAACCGCGACCGCATTAAGGACGGGATCGCGGCTGCCATTGCACAGGCGGATATCGCGCCGACTGCACCTCCGGTCGAAAGCTCGGATACACGCCCGGCCTTGCGGCCCGACAATCTGGTGCTGGCCTCGACCCAACCGGCCGAGCAGCCGGAGCCGGAACAAGAGGTCGTCACACGGCTGTCCACCTCGGGCGGGCATCTGTGGGGCGTGAATGTTGGCCGCTACACCACGCGCTATGAGGCCGAGAAGGTGCTGCTGAAAACTGCCCTTTCCGAGATGACAGCGCTGGACGGCACGCTGCGCAAGGTCAATCAAAGCTCTAAAGGGTTCGAGGCCACGTTCCAGGGCATGACCCGTGAACAGGCCGATCTGGCATGCCGCCGCCTTCAGGCGCGCAATGTCACCTGTTTCATGATCGGGCCATCATAAGACCCGACATATACTCTCCTGATGGGTCTGGGCTGCGAAACCTCGCAGCCCTTTTTTTTGAAACCTGTTCAGTCGAACACATGACCGTGCTCGTATTGTTCATCCTGCCCGGCGGCGGCGGTCAGCGCCGCGACATTGTCCTTGGTGAAGAACCCGTCGTACTGGTGGCACCGTTCGATGTACTCGGTGATCAGCAGCGTGTTCTTTGAGTGCTTTGAAAAGATCTGTTTCAAGTTGGGATCGTCTTTGCATTCCCCCACCACATGGGCCAGGAACGGCACGCCCTTGTTTTTGAGCGTATTGACGACGAAATCCACGTTCTTTTCGCCCGCCCCATGGTCGCCATCCTGAATCTCAACCGCCATATGATGCAGGCGGCGGCCGAAATTGCGCACGAAATCCTCGGTCGGCATTGGCAGTTTGGCAAATGAGTTCACGAAGGAGGGCGTGTTGTTTGCCGTAAACACCTTGGCCGGGGATTTCTTGTCGTCATCCACATTGGCGTTGCGGTTCACATTGGTCGACGAGTTCATGTCGAAGATGTTGTACGCCCCCCAGAAGTAATAGGGCACCATCGTCAGAAACTCGAGGATCGCATCTTCCCGCTCGCCTGCCAGCACCCGGGTGGCAAGGTGGTCGATCCCCAACATCAGCGGCGCAATTTTCGAATCCGTGCCGAAGGTTGCAGCCTCTTCCAATCGAGCTTTCTCGGTATCACTCAGCAAAACGCGATCGCCAAGGCCAAGGCTGTCGGGGTCGTTGAAATCCAGGGTGGAATAGCCAACGCGGTTGCAGGTGAAATCCGACGGTGTGGTAAAGCGAAATCCATCCAGCGTGTAGAACGGGTTTTCCGTATCACCTGAATATTCAAACCGGATGTTCTGCTCTTCGAGAGTTTTGCTTAGCTCTTTCAGATCGCAGGCGGCAAAAACCTCACCCACATACCGCGTTTGCGGGGTCGGGCGGGCCAGAGGATACATCCGGTTAATGCGCGGGATGAAGTCCTCGAAACTGTCGCTCAGCGGGGCCATCAGGATCAGCGCTGGGTAGTCGGGATGCGAATGCAGGACCGCGAACTTGTGTGTCTGTCCTAGGTAACTGGCCGAGTGGCGGTAGGGCGTCATCACATAAAGCTCGACCATCGTATCGAACAGCGCTGTGGATTCGACCTGGATGACAATCGCCCGCATCGGCCCGACCTGATCCGCGACGCCCGAGCTGGTCCTGCGCTCGTAGATCATCGGAAGGTATTCGTGAAAGAAGTCCGAGTTCTTCTTGTCACCTCGGGGGGTGTAAGACATCAGATCGAAAGACATGTGCGCCTCCTTGCCGGGCATCTGGCGGCGAGCGCGGGGCCGGCCAATAGCGTTGCTAGAAATACGGTATTCAGAACATGCACTTGCGGACATGCTATGCGCTCAACCGAATTCAGGCAACAGCGATAGGATAGGGACCCAGGATTACAGGCAGATGTCTATCGGGTGAACTTTGTCACCTCGACCCCGCCCTTGATCAGGTTTTCCCGCACCGACCGGGCGATCTGTACGGCAGTCGGGCCGTCCCCATGAAGACAGATCGTGTCGATGGACGTCTCCAGCCGCTTGCCGGATTCGGTGATGATGGCCCCTTCGCGCACCATGTTCAGGATGCGCGGGCCGGCGATTTCAGGGTCGTGGATCACCGCGCCGGGCACGCTGCGATCCACCAAAGTGCCATCGTCGTTGTAGGCTCGGTCGGCGAAGATCTCGCCCACCCATTTGCAGCCAAGCTCTCGTACGGCGTCTTCCTGCTTGGTGACCGCTAGTACCATGATGATGATATCCGGATCGACATCCAGCGCACCTTGGTAACAGGCGCGCGCCATATCGAGGTCGACCGAGCACATATTGGCCAAAGCGCCGTGCAGTTTCAGATGCCGCACCTTTGTGCCAGTGGCTGCGGCCATACCCAAAGCCGCGCCTAGCTGATAGCGCACCAGATTGCGCAGGCTGTCATGGGGCACTTTCATATTCCGCCGCCCAAATCCCTGTAGGTCAGGAAAGC
The DNA here is from genome assembly GCF_056538485.1 of Ruegeria sp. BG3. Classification (NCBI taxonomy): domain Bacteria; kingdom Pseudomonadati; phylum Pseudomonadota; class Alphaproteobacteria; order Rhodobacterales; family Roseobacteraceae; genus Ruegeria; species Ruegeria sp. BG3. The sequence goes on from NZ_JBQFTE010000010.1 coordinate 241,253, forward strand.
CGGGATGCGCGCCGATACCCACATTATTCTCGGCGGCCAGTGTCATGGTCTTGGCCATTACATCCCAGTCGCCGGCATGAAACCCGCAGGCGATATTGGCGGATGTAATGATCTTCAGCAGGCTTTCGTCATCGCCCATCTTCCAGGGGCCAAAGCTCTCGCCCATATCGGCGTTCAGATCCACGCGCGGCATCAGATAGTCTCCTTAGTCGGTGGCAGAGATCACTCCGCCGATCAATTGGTAGGACAACAGGTCCGGGATGTCATGAGGGTCGCGGACCAGAGGCTCCACGCGGCCAGGAAGGCGCGCAAGATCCGCGCGAAACGCAGCATCAATTTCGACAGCCTGTTCAAGAGTCACGAATTCAAACCGAACCGTCCCGCCCGCCGGGGTCTGCGCCGCCTTTGGCATGTCGCAGGGCAAGACGTTTGCAATCCGGGGGTAGCCTCCGGTCGTCTGGCATTCGGGCAGCAGAATGAAAGGGTTGCCTGTGCCGGTCATCTGAATGTCTCCGGGCGTTATCACCTCGGACAGGATATTGAGCTGATCTTTGGCCGCAAAGCCCGGTCCGTCACTTTCCAGCTGCACCCCCATACGGTTGGCCCGCGCGCCGCGCGTGAACTCTGTCTGCGCAAAGCGATCCAGCGTTTCATCATCGAACAACGCGGTTTGAAAGCTGGCGACGACGCGAAGAGTGCCGCCGTTGAACCGGCCCGAAGGGGACAGCTTCATTCCACCATCGCCCGCAGCCTTCCCGGCGGGCAACACATCACCCACCGCAACGGCGCGACCGATCTTTGCCGTCAGATGCGTCGCACGCGAGCCGAGGAACGGTTCGGCCTCAATGCCGCCCTCCAAATGCAGGTAGCCGTAGTTGCCCTGAACGGTCGCACCGATCGTTAGCGTTTGCCCTTGCTCAAGAACATGGGACGCGTTCCAGACGATCGGGGATCCGTCGACACTTGCCTGCATCGTGGCACCGGTCAGAGCGATCCGCGTGCGTTGCGTCGCTTCGAACGTGCCACCCATGCCTGCAATTTCCAGCGCGGCTAGATCGGGGCTTTGTCCCAGCAAGGCTGCACCCTCATGCAGCGCCAGAATATCTGCTGCTCCGGAACGAGAGAGACCCTGATCCAAATAGCCGATACGCCCCTGATCCTGAACCGTACAAGCCGGACCAATGCGATGAACCATCAGAGTCATCAGGCGATCTCCTGATAGGTTGCGCCACCTAGGCCGTCACCGTTATAGGCGCGGATTGCCTCAAGCTCATCACGCGACACAGAGGTGAACTGAAGTTCATCACCGGGCCGCAGGGTAAATGTTTGGTCCTTATCGGGCTGAAAGCACCGGAACGCCGTTTGGCCAACATGCCTCCACCCGGTCGGGGTCGGGCCGGAGAACAGAACAAACTGCGAGATGGCCAGTACGAGAGCGCCCTCTGGCACCATGGGCGTCAGCTCCTGCAGGCGCGGTATATTGAACTCGGGCCCCAGCGGCCCGAGATAGGGTTGCCCCGGCGCAAAACCGATGGTCAGCACACGCACTTGTGTCTGACTAAGCCGCCGGACAACCTCGGCCGGGTCCAGCCCAGCAACACGCGCGGCGTCCTCCAGTTGTGGGGCAAGGTCTGTGCCATATACGGTTGGCACCCGCCACAGTCTTCGACCGTGTGGCAGAGGGGCAGAATACCAGTTTTGTTGGTTCAGAATCTGCTGCAGTTGGCTTGTGATCTCGAGATGTGAAACCACTTGAGGGTCAAAGCGAACATATGCAGACCCCAGAGAGGCCGATGTCTCTATAAGCCCATGCAGCGCTAAGCTGTCCACTTGCGCACGAAACGCCAGGGCCGCCCGGTTTGCGGCCTCATCCATCTTGTCTGAAAAAGTCACCAAAGCCCCGTCGAGCCCGACAGTGCGTACCAGTGGGTAGGAAAGACCTTCAGTCATAGGTGGGCCGAGATTGGATCGTGTCTTGTCATTCGGGAACCAGACCGCATCCCAATGAAATGCGCAAGTAGAGGAAAGAGTGATACACACCGACGCGCAAAACGGAGTTTTTGAAGCCTATCACCGGATTCGACTCGCGGGCGTGAGTCGGGCTTTATTGTATCCGTGGGTCAACTTTGCCCAAGATGTTGTGGTTTGACATTATGGGGTTCTGGTCGGGCTATGGTGTTCCTTGGATGACGTACCTGAATCTGGCTGTCTTGGCGCTTGAAGGCATTCATTAAATCTTTGATTTTAAACTTATAAATTAGAATTCGCAAAAAAATGCGCCGATATGTAATTTTCCGCTTGCGGCTTTGTGGGGTAAACCTTAGAACCCCCTTCACCGGCGCTGCTGAGGCGCTGGGGCGCTGCGGAAGCGGCGGGGACGC
>NZ_JBQFTE010000011.1:0-229864 GCF_056538485.1 Ruegeria sp. BG3
AGCCTTTCAGTGAGGAACGGATCCATGTGTCAGGTACCAGCATTTGAACTGAAGATGTCGTGAAGATACCGGATCACGGTGAAAAGTCGAAAGTCTGTTTCTTCCGCAAAGCGGTCGCTCGGGAAGTTTCGGCGAATGACCGCTCCAAGCCCACACCTCCCTAATGCTTCCCAGCGCCATATGGTTGTTCTCTCTCATCTGCCGCTAACCATACCAGCAATCATTGCGCCTAGCGCGACAAGGTGGACAAGCATGAGCGCCTTGTCATTCCACAATGCGCCAACGGCGAACCAACCAACGACACCGACAAGAAACATGTATAGGTTCCAAGGTGCCCAACCAAACCCCGTTGCAGTATATCCCATGATCTGAACGGCGGATGCGCCCCACTTGACCGCGAAGACAAGGCGCTCGCGCGGCGATCCAAGGACCAAAGCATCAGACTGCACGGGTCAAGCCTCCGTCGATACGCAGGTTTTGTCCCGTCATATAGCCACCATCTTCCGAGGCGAGCCACGAAATAAGAGAAGACACCTCCGACGCCAACCCGTAACGCCCCATGGGAATACGCGCTTTGCGGTCTTCGGTTTCGGGCAGGCTGTCGATAAAGCCTGGAAGGACGTTGTTCATACGAATGTTGCCTGACGCATATTTGTCCGAGTAAAGCTTCGTGAATGCAGCAAGCCCGGCCCGGAATACCCCCGACGTTGGAAAAAGAGGGTCGGGTTCGAATGCCGCAAAGGTTGAGATGTTGATGATTGCTCCGCCGCCCTGCGCCTGCATTGTGGGTGTGACAAGCCGTGTCGGGCGGATCACGTTCATCAGGTAGACTTCCATCCCTTTTTGCCATTCGTCGTCGCTGATTTCGAGAACCGGACCCTTCGGTCCGTGGCCAGCAGAGTTCACCAAGACATTAATACGGCCCCAACGTTCCTTCGCACCCTCGACCAAAGCGTTCAGTGCTTCTCCGTCAAGGTTAGAGCCGGTCACGCCAAAGCCGCCGAGTTCGCCGCCGAGCGCCTCACCTTTGCCGGACGAGGACAGGATGCCGACCTTGAACCCATCTTCCGCCAATTTGCGGGCTGCATCCGCTCCCATACCGCTGCCGCCCGCTGTGATCAGAGCTACTTTTTCTACTGACATATCTAATACCCTTTCATGATTGGACTATATATGGATGGCTCAATGAAAAAGTACGATTGAGAATTGATGTTACATGACGGTAGAAATACTATCGTTAAATGACTGACCTTCCCCCGCTCAATAGTTTGCGTGCTTTCGATGCAGCAGGCCGCCGGCTTAGTTTCCGGGGCGCCGCTGATGAATTGGGCGTCACGCAAGGGGCCGTGGCGCAACAAGTGCGCCAGCTCGAAGCGCATCTTGATGTGGCCTTGTTTGAACGGGTGCCGAAGGGCCTACGGTTTACATCGGTCGGACGCAGCTTTCACAACCGGATAGCTAACGTGTTCGCTGACCTTCGATCCGCAACGGCAGAGTTGAAGCCAGAGCCGAACAAAGTCCTTATCAGCGTCACCCCGACTTTCGCAGCAAAATGGCTGATCCCCAACTTACCGGACTTTTCGGCAGCATACCCGAATATTGATTTGCGGATCATGGCCACTGAGAAAATCTCGAGCTTTCATAGCGACGGGATAGACCTCGCAGTGCGCCAAGGGTCGCCACCCTTCGGCGCTTCACTGGACGTGACGCTTTTGTTCAAGCGATCGCTCATCGCGGTAGCCGCGCCAAAATTCGCGGCCAAGGACGGTAGTCTCCTTGAGCCAGAAACCCTCACCAAACAGCCGAAGATCCATGACACCCATGATCTATGGCCCAGCTACCTTGCGCAATTAGGCGTCGAGGACCAGTCTCCCCGTGACCTCCGCTTGAGCCAAACGTCGCTTGCGGTCGACGCAGCCATCGCTGGGCAAGGCGTGGCCTTGGTTAGCCGGTTTCTAGTGGCTCAAGACATTGAAGCCGGACGCTTAGTCGAGGTTGGCGCAGCCTGGGACGTGGGCAGAAATGACTTCTATGTCCTCATGTCGCGAGCCACTAAAAACCATGAGGCAGTGGCCAACGTTGTGGCATGGCTCAAGTTGCGCTCCGCCGAAGATACCTAAGTGCCTTGAGTGGAAAGCAGTCATTCGCATCATTCGGGCGAATAGTGGGAAAGTCCACGAAGCAGACATTGGAAAGAGTTGAGACGAATGACCGCTCTGAGAACTAAACAGACTTAGGCAAAGTATTGAATTGATCTGTTCTTTCATCATCTTACGCTGGAGACACGGAGGATCAGTTCATGTATCGCACATTTGTTGTTAAATTTTTGTGGCCATATGCTTCCATTCCAACGTCAGCGCCTCGGATTTGCGAAAACCTGTGAACAAAAGCAACTAGTAGAACACCTTGTGAATGGGGTTGTACAGATCGTCCACTGATTAGCGCCATGCGCTCAAGTCCTCGATGATCGAACCGTCCGGTTATTCCTCATGCCACTCGATAGCCATCGTTGGGCATTCCGGCAGATCATGGACCCGCCGGGCGTGGTTCCAGACGGTCCGAAAATACTTCAAAATGTGATTTGCCGAGGACGGTGTCGCCGCCATGGACCTGTGACGATCGACAACCATGGATTTGGTGATCTCGTCCAAAGGCAGGCGCAGCCAATCTTTCAAATGAAGCTCGAACTGGTGCCGCACTCCGGATCGGTGGGCCTCAGACCGTAGCTTGGGACGTGCCAAATAGGTTTCCATGGCCGTCTCAAGAGTTGGTGCTCCAATCTGCAGCTGCCTGCCTGCTCCCCTGCCCCAGTCCAACGCGAAACCCAAAGCAGTTTGTCGTGCGACGTCCGCAGAAATCAGTGGGTAGCGCCCGATCAAAACACGCCGCGTTTGGCCCCCAATGTCTTTCTGGAAGTACCAGGTTTTCGACTGTTTCCCCACGAAGAGAACAAGCCCCCTGATCTCGTTGTCCCAATGCTTGGCGGTACCGTTTTTTTGTCTGCGGAACCTCGCGCGCGAATGTCTCTGTGAGCTTTGGTCTTTTATCGGCCTTTTGTCGGAAAAGGCATGATAGAAGACGCTACGACCTAGTACGAAATGCAACACATTATTGTACTAAATCAAAGGTATATAAGCTACACAATACTCAGTGAAACTAGTCTTCATTGCTTGGAAGGGAGGGGCTTTACCACTAAGCTATACCCGCTCAGCGTTTGGTTTGAGTGATCCAAGCATCTGGGGGCGTCAAGAACCGAAATCACGCCGGGCGTGCATTTCCTTGGGGCAGTGGGTCTGTCAGATATCCTCGCCCGGCGGCTCTAGCGCGCCGCCCGGTTCCAGCAAGGCCCGCTCGGACAGCCATGGGTTCAGCTCAAGGGCCGCAGTCAGGGCAGAACGGGCCTCATCCAATCTCCGCAGACCCAGCAACGTTAGGGCCCGGCCACTCATGGCCGCGATGTGATTTGGGGATAGCTCCAGCGCCCGATCCAGATCAACCAAAGCTGAAGGGAAGTCTTGCCGCAGGAAATTGACGAAAGCACGTTGGTTGTACCCTTCGGCGTAGTCCGGGCAGTAGACCACCAGCGCGTCCAGCTCCTGCAAAGCGCCCAAAAGATCCGATGCCTCGCGCCGCGCCATGCCGCGATCCAAAAGTGTCTGAGCGCGCAGATCGGGCGCATCGGTCCACAGCTCCCACATCTGGTTGGAAATCCCGCGCGCCTCAGACTGCGACTCGGCCTGTTGAATTTGTGCAATCAGCGCCCCCATTCCTTCCGAATGGTCCGGTGCAGACGGGCAGGATTGCGCCAAAGCGGGAGTTGTAAGCCAAAGGGCAAAGACAGGTGCTATGAACGTGCGGATCATAGACCAAGTGTGACGCACAATCCGCTTTGGTCAAGTTTCGCGGTCGATGCCACCCAGCAAACCGGTTTCTTTCACCGCTTCCATCGCAACAAAGGTCGAGGTATTGGCGACATGCGGCAGAGACGAGATCTTCTCGGCCAGCACCGCGCGGTATTCCGACATCGACCCGGTGCGCACCTTCAGCAGATAGTCGAAATTCGACGCGATCATATGGGCTTGCTCGATCTCCGCGATCTTGCGGACCGCGGCATTGAACTCGGCCAACGCTTTTTCCCGCGTGTCAGTCATGCGCACCTCGACAAAGGCCACGTGATCCAGCCCCAAACGGATCGGATCCAACATTGCCCGGTATCCTGTAATCACGCCGTCGGCCTCAAGCCGCTTCAACCGCGCCTGAGTCGGCGATTTCGACAACCCGATCCGCCGCGCCAGATCCGCGACCGAGACGCGTCCATCTTCCGCCAGAGCCTGCAGAATCGCACGGTCAAAACGGTCGAGGTCAGGAAAGTCCTTTTGCATCGATATACCGTCATAAATCAGTTCATTTGACCGGTGTATGACAAAACTTGGTCCGTTGTCCCGAGAAAATGCGCGTATACTGATAAAAACGCCCGGAGGAACTATGTCCCACAGCCTGCGCACATCCATCGACACCCATACCTATGCCGATCAAACGACCGTTCTGCAGGCATTGACCGATCAGGCCGCCCTCTCCGAGGCGGACCGTCACGCCATCTGCGACGCCGCCGCTCAGTTGGTTCGCGATATCCGCTCCAGCACTTCGCCCGGCATGATGGAAGTGTTTCTGGCCGAATACGGCCTGTCCACCGACGAAGGCGTGGCGCTGATGTGCCTGGCCGAGGCGCTGCTGCGAGTACCCGATGCGGATACGATTGATGCGCTGATCGAAGACAAGATCGCGCCCTCGGACTGGGGCAAACATTTGGGACAGTCCTCATCCTCGCTGGTCAACGCCTCGACCTGGGCCTTGATGCTGACCGGCAAGGTATTGGATGAGGGGAAGGCCTCGCCCGTCGGTGCCCTGCGCGGGGCGATCAAGCGGCTGGGTGAGCCGGTCATCCGCACCGCCGTTGGACGCGCGATGAAGGAAATGGGGCGTCAGTTCGTTCTGGGCGAGACCATTCAATCGGCCATGGATCGCGCCAGCGGGATGGAGGCCAAGGGCTACACCTACTCCTACGACATGCTGGGCGAAGCGGCCCGGACCGAAGCCGACGCCGCCCGCTATCACCTGTCCTATTCGCGCGCCATCGCCGCCATTGCCGAGGCGTGTACCCATGACGACATCCGCGCCAATCCCGGCATCTCGGTCAAGCTGTCCGCCCTGCATCCGCGTTATGAACTGGCGCAGGAGGCGCGTGTCATGGACGAACTTGTCCCCCGCCTGCGCGCGCTGGCCCTGCTGGCCAAGGCTGCCGGCATGGGCCTGAATGTGGACGCCGAGGAGGCCGACCGGCTGTCCCTGTCCCTGCAAGTGATCGAGGAGGTCATGGCCGAGCCTGCCTTGGCCGGTTGGGATGGGTTCGGCATCGTCGTGCAAGCTTACGGCCCGCGCGCCGGGCTCGTTCTGGATACGCTCTACGAAATGGCCGGGCGCCATGATCGCAAGCTGATGGTGCGGCTGGTCAAAGGCGCCTATTGGGATACGGAGATCAAGCGCGCGCAGGTCGAAGGGGTCGATGGCTTCCCCGTTTTCACACACAAGCCCGCGACCGATGTCTCGTATATCGCGAACGCCCGCAAACTGCTGGGCATGACCGACCGGATCTATCCGCAATTTGCCACGCATAACGCGCATACCGTCAGCGCGATCCTGCACATGGCCGAGGGGCAGCCGTTCGAGTTTCAGCGCCTGCACGGGATGGGCGAAACGCTACACGGGCTGGTTCTGGACAAGCACAAAACCCGTTGCCGCATCTACGCGCCGGTCGGCGCGCATCGCGATTTGCTGGCCTATCTGGTCCGGCGTCTGCTGGAGAACGGCGCGAACTCATCCTTCGTGAACCAGATTGTAGATGAGGCCGTCCCACCGGAAGAGGTCGCCACTGATCCGTTCACCGCGATTGAGACACCGCCCGCGCCTCTACCCACCGGGCCAGAGCTGTTTTTGCCCGAGCGCCCCAACTCCAAGGGCTTTGATCTGCACCACACGCCGACGCTGGACCAGATCGACGCAGCGCGGGATCGGTTCCAAGCAACTGATTGGCGCGCGGAGCCTTTGCTGTCCGAGGACGCGAAACCCATGGCTGAAGAGCCGGTGATTAACCCGGCCAAACCCCAGGACAAGCCCGGCACAGTTGCGTCGACCAGTATTGCGGATGTGGAGCTTGCCCTGGCCTCGGCCAGCCCATGGCAAGCCCTGGCAGAGCAACGCGCCAAAGCTCTGAACGCAGCCGCCGACCTGTATGAGGCCCATTTCGGAGAACTCTTCGCCGTTCTGGCACGCGAGGCGGGGAAATCCCTGCCCGATGCCGTTGCCGAGCTGCGCGAAGCGGTGGATTTCCTGCGCTACTACGCGGCGAACATCCCCGATGCCAAACCGGCTGGGGTCTTCACCTGTATCAGCCCGTGGAACTTCCCCCTGGCGATCTTCACCGGACAGATTTCGGCGGCTTTGGCAACCGGCAACGCCGTCCTCGCCAAACCCGCGCCGCAGACGCCTCTGATCGCGCATCGCGCGGTTCAGTTGTTGCACGAAGCCGGAGTTCCCCGAGATGTGTTGCAATTACTGCCGGGCGGGCCAGAGGTCGGGGCCGCGCTCACCTCGGATGCGCGCGTCTCGGGCGTGGCGTTCACCGGATCGACGGCGACAGCATTGAAAATCCGCTCGGCCATGGCGCAAAACATGCGGCCCGGCACACCTCTCATCGCCGAGACGGGCGGTTTGAACGCGATGATCGTGGACAGTACGGCGCTGCCGGAACAGGCGGTGCAGTCCATCATCGAAAGCGCGTTTCAATCAGCTGGTCAGCGCTGTTCGGCCCTGCGCTGCCTCTATCTGCAAGAGGATATCGCCGAGGATGTGCTGACCATGCTCAAAGGCGCGATGGACGCGCTGCAAGTGGGCGATCCGTGGCTGATCTCAACCGATTGCGGGCCGGTCATTGACAAGGCCGCGCGTCAGGGAATCGCGGACCATGTCGCGAAAGCCCGTGCAGAAGGGCGCGTTCTGAAAGAGCTCAACACGCCGCCCGAGGGGACGTTCATTGCCCCCACCCTGATCGAAATCGGTCGCATCGCCGATCTTGAGCGTGAAATTTTCGGCCCGGTTCTGCATGTCGCCCGGTTTAAGGCTCAAGAGATCGATGCGGTGATCCACGACATCAACGCCACTGGCTATGGGCTGACCTTCGGCCTGCACACCCGCATCGACGACAGGGTTCAGCACGTGACCGAGGCGATCCACGCGGGCAATGTCTATGTGAACCGCAACCAGATCGGCGCCATCGTGGGATCTCAGCCCTTCGGAGGCGAGGGGCTTTCGGGCACTGGCCCCAAGGCGGGCGGACCGAACTACATGGCCCGGTACTGCGCTCCGGATCGTCAGAGCACCTCAGAGACATGGCAGGCAACTGCGGAATTGCCCGCGCCGAAAGGGCAACCGGCCCCGGTTCGAACCCAAACCCTGCCCGGACCTACGGGGGAATCAAACCGGTTGTCTGAATTTGCCCGGCCTCCGCTGTTGTGTCTTGGCCCCGGCGAGAGCGCTGCGCGCGCTCAGGCAGATGCGGTTCTGGCTTTGGGTGGAACGGCGATTGAGGCGACGGGCATGCTCGACCTGCATCGACTGGAAAACCTGACCGGCTTTGCGGGCGTTCTGTGGTGGGGTGACGAGGAAACTGCCCTTCAGATCGAACATCACCTGGCGCGGCGCGACGGGCCGATCCTGCCCATGATCCCCGGCATGCCGGATCGCACGCGGGTATTGGCGGAACGCCATGTCTGCGTCGACACGACGGCGGCGGGCGGCAATGCGGCGCTGTTGGGTGGTGCGGCATAACCTGACCTTGACGCTGGGCGCGGAAAAGCCCAGCGTCGCGCCATGTTTCCGATCCGAGATCACAACCCCTCGGGGCGCACGCCCTATGTTGTCTACGCCCTGCTGGCCGCGAATATCCTGATCTTCATCAGCTATGTCGGGATCATGGATAACGCACGGGTGCTTCGGCAGTTCTATTTCGACTACGCAATCATTCCCGCCCGTAGCGCCGAAGGGGTCGCACTCGAGACCTTCGTGACCTCGATGTTCCTGCATGGCGGCTGGATGCATCTGGCGGGCAACATGCTGTTTCTTTGGATTTTCGGCGATAATCTGGAAGACGAAATGGGCCACTTGCCCTTTCTGCTGTTCTACCTTGTCGCCGGGATCGGAGCTGGACTAGTCCACGTGATAACCGCACCCGGCTCGGTGGTGCCCACAATCGGCGCATCAGGGGCGATTGCTGGCGTGATGGGCGGGTATCTATTGCTTTTTCCCAAAGCCCGAGTGGATATTCTGCTGATACTGATCGTCTATTTCCGAGTCTTTAGCATCCCGGCCTTCGTGATGCTCGGGGTTTGGCTGGCACTTCAGTTTTTTGGCAGTCTCTCAAGCAACCCCGACGAGGGCGGAGTTGCCTATTGGGCGCATACCGGTGGGTTCTTCGTGGGGCTGATCCTGTGTATCCCGCTCTGGCTGAAACGCGGAGGGCCAGCCTACTGGGACCGCACGCACGGTCACCCGCCTCACCCCGAGACGAAATACAAGCTGTCGCAATCCCGCATCCCGCGCGTGCCGCGCAGGTAAAGGCGTTTAGCCCCGGATGACCTTGGCAAAGCTGTCAAAGATCGGCTCGTTGGCGCAGATGACCTCGCCGTCTGCCAGAATGCTGCCTTCGGGGTTCAGCGGCTGAACCAGACCACCGGCCTCTTTCACGATGATGATCCCGGCGGCCAGATCCCAAGCGTTCAGGCGGCGTTCCCAAAAGCCCTCGTAGCGACCCGCCGCCACATAAGCCATGTCGAGCGCGGCTGCGCCCCAGCGGCGTACGCCGGCACATGTGGGCATCAGGCGCGCCAAATCTTGCAGCGTGGCAGGCAAATCCGAGCGACCACCGAAGGGCAAACCGGTCGAGAAAACAGACTCGATCATGCGGTGACGGCCCGAGACACGGATGCGCATATCGTTCATCCAGGCACCCTCGCCTTTTTCGGCGAAGAACATCTCGTCCTTGGCGGCGTCGTAGATCACACCGGCGACGATCTTGCCTTTGTGTTCCAGCGCGATCGAAATCGCCCAATGCGGCAACCCGTGCAAGAAGTTGGTTGTGCCGTCCAGCGGATCGACAATCCAGCGGCGCGTCGGATCCTCGCCGTCAATCGCGCCGCCCTCTTCGGCCAGCCAGCCATAGGTCGGGCGTGCGCCCAGCAGTTCCTCTTTCAGGATGGCTTCGGCGGCGATATCGGCCTTGGACACGAAATCGCCCGCGCCTTTCATCGACACCTGCAGGTTCTCGACTTCACGGAAATCCTTGACCAGAGACCGCCCCGCCTTGCGCGCGGCTTTGATCATGATGTTGAGATTTGCACTGCCAACCATTGTGAAAAGGCTCCTGTCCGGTCAAACCGCGCGTATACTGATGCAATGCGCCCTTGCCAAGAGGAATGATGCGCATAGCAGACCCAAGCGAAACGCCGTTACTGCGCCTGCAACTTCCGCGCCTCGTCCCGCGCCAGTTTGACCAGCTCTTGCACAAAGGGTTTTTCCAGATCCTCAGTGCGAACAGCTGCGTAGAGACGACGGGTGATCCCTTCTTTTGTCAGCGGGCGGGTGACGTAGTCCGAGTTGTACTTGACCTCACGCACGACCCAATCCGGCAAGACAGAAATCCCTCGATTTGAGGCGACAAGCAGCAAGATCACGGCGGTTAGTTCGACCTGACGGATGCTAGCCGGTTCAACCCGCGCCGGGATCAGCAACTGGCTGAACACGTCCAATCGCGTGCGCTCGACCGGATAGGTGATCAGGGTCTGACCGCGAAAATCCTCGGCCTCAATGAAGTCTTTCTCGGCCAGCGGATGGGAAGATGCCGCGACGAATACCGGGTTATAGTCGAACAATTCTACGAACTCGACACCTGGCAGGTCTTCGGGGTCGGAGGATACGACCAGATCAACCTCTTCCTTTTGCAAGGCAGGCAGCGCGTCAAAGGCCAAACCGGGGCGAATATCCACGTCGACATCGCCCCAGGACTTGCGGAAGGACTCCAACACTGGAAATAGCCATTCGAAACAGGCGTGGCATTCGATCGCGATATGCATCCGACCCGTACGGCCATCGCGCAGGGATGAGAACTCATGCTGCGCGGCCTCGACCTGAGGCAGAATCTGCTCGGCCAGCCGCAACAGACGCAGACCCGCCGCCGACAGCTTCATCGGCTTGGACCGACGCAGGAACAATTCGACCCCGGCTTGATCCTCCAGCCCTTTGATCTGGTGGCTCAGCGCCGATTGGGTGATGTTCAGCTGATCGGCGGCGCGCGCAAGGCCGCCACAGTCATGGATCGCCTTGATGGTGCGCAGGTGCCGGAATTCGATATGCATGTGAAGTGAGACTCATGTTGTTCTTGAGGAATATGAGTTTGTCTCACAATGCGTACCGTGCGACAAGACCCTCAGTTGATCCTGAGAGGCTGCGATGACCAAACCTGAAATCTCATTCGAGTTTTTTCCACCCAAAACGCTGGAGGCCTCATTCCGGCTGTGGGATACGGTGCAGACGCTGGCCCCTCTGGAGCCCAGGTTCGTTTCGGTCACCTATGGCGCTGGCGGCACCACGCGCGAGCTAACGCGGGATGCAGTCGCGACTTTACACAAGTCATCGGGACTGCCGGTTGCGGCGCATTTGACCTGCGTCGATGCCTCGCGTCAGGAAACGTTAGAGATTGCAGACACCTTCGCCCGTGCCGGTGTAGAGAACATCGTCGCATTGCGGGGCGATCCGCCAAAGGGTCAGGACAGGTTTGTCCCTCACCCCGAAGGTTTTGCCAACTCTGTTGAATTGATCGAGGCCCTCGCAGAAACCGAGATGTTCAGCATTCGGGTTGGCGCCTATCCCGACATTCATCCCGAAGCACGGGATACGCGGGCCGATATCGACTGGCTAAAGGCCAAGCTGGACGCGGGCGCCGATGAAGCACTGACGCAGTTCTTCTTCGAGGCCGAGACCTTCTTCAGGTTCCGTGATGCCTGTGTCAAAGCCGGGATCGATAAGCCGATCGTACCGGGCATCCTGCCGATCGAAAACTGGAAAGGCGCGCGCGCCTTTGCCCAGCGCTGCGGCACACGGATACCCGACTGGGTCGATCACGCCTTTGAAAAAGCCCTGCGCGATGATCGCGAGGATCTGCTGGCCACGGCACTGTGCACCGAGCTGTGTTCGGACCTGCTGGAGGGCGGTGTGGACAAGCTGCACTTCTACACCCTGAACCGGCCCGAGCTGACCCGCGACGTGTGTTTCGCACTTGGGATCACACCGAAGGCTGAACTGCAGAACGTCGCCTGATCCCTGTGGAAAAAGACGAAATGCCCGCGCCATCCGAAAACGCGGGCATTTTGCTTTGCCGCTGGAACAATGTCTGCACGGCCAGATCATTGTCCCCCGCAACTAGTTCAATCCTGAGAAGAATTTGACAAAATCGTGACCGTATTCAAACTGGTCTCGTGTATGTTAGTGAGTGTTTTTGAGTATGAAACCTGTCGATAAGATCGCAGCGCGAAACAGCGCGCTGGCGGACCTAGGGTTGTCGCCCTCTGCCAGTTCCGACGAAATCCGCGAAGCTTGGCGCAATATTGCCTTCCGGGCGCATCCGGACCACATGCCGGGGGATTGCGAAGACTTTTCGCGCGCCAAGACTGCCTATGATTTTCTACGCAAACAAGGGTTGGGCGCAAAAGGCGCATCGGGCCCGCAGATGCCGAAACGGCCACGCCTCAAAAAACGCGTGATCGAGTTGCCGCCCGAAGACATCTCCGCCTGCAAATCCATGCTGAACCCGACGCAAGCACTGCCGCATATGGCGGGTTCGCCATCGCCTCGGGACGCAGATGTCGAACCGGCCGCATCAGACCATGTGCCCGATGCCGTGGGATGCTACGGTCGTCACCTGACCTTTTTCGTGGCAACGCCAGTCACCGAAGGAGCGAACCGTATCGCCCTTCCGACCTCGGTGCTGAGCAACAGACGGCATGTCGAGACCGAGATTCTGAGCTTCAAGTCCAACAACGCCGGTCCGGGCGAGGTGGTGATTCCTGATACCATTTGCGAACGCAAATTTCCGGGGGCAAAAAGTGTCCGTATTCGGTTCGAAGCCGATCAGGACATGATCGACGAATTCTGGCTGGCTGGATAATCAGCCAGAAAAAAGCCCGGCTCAGTGGGGGGAGCCGGGCTGGATTTTCTTCAAGACACTGGCTACGCGATCAGTTGCTGACCGGACCTTCCGAGGTGAATTTCGGGATCACGCTGGTAGATGCGTCCGCACTTTCGATACCGGGCCAGTTACCTTCGGCCAGGTTGATGTTGCCGGGGATGTCCTCTTCGAAGAAGCCCACAACAACGTCGGTGATGTTCAGGTACAGCTTGTCATCAACGATACGCCACAGGTTCGGGTTTGCCGGAACCTTGCCACCTTTTGAGACGCCATAGGCGCAATGCCCGTCATATTGAGGTGCGTAGTAGGCCGGGTTCTCAAGGAACTTGTCGCGGTTTTCTTCCGATGCAAAAGCCCAGGTTGCGCCATTGTATTCCGCCGTGATGTCGGCATTGCCGCGTACACCTTCTGGCTGCGACGTCCCCACCGGTGCCTGATCAAGGCCGCGATAGGCGACAACATCATAGCCAGAGACCGCGAATCCGGTTCCGTCGACATATTGGGGGCCTGCAAAAGCCGGAATTGCCAGAGCCATGGCCGCAGCAAAAGACAGGGCAAAACGTTTCATGTGGTCATTCCTTTTTCGTGTATCGGGGGTGCCGTTTGGCTGACACCACAGACAATAAGCGATTCTGGGGCGCTTCGTAGGCCCGCTCGCGCCGGTGTGACCATCAACGAGATTTCGTGAGAGAATTATTACAGTTTCCCGCGTCAAGCGGGGTTGGACTCGGGGATTTGCAACATTAGCTGTTAGCGCATCGGCTTTGCAGCCCTGCGATTGGCAAGAAAGGCATCAGATGAGCGATCAATCCACTTACACTCCCCCAAAAGTCTGGACCTGGGATAGCGAAAGCGGCGGACGCTTCGCCAATATCAACCGCCCCATCGCCGGCGCAACCCATGACAAGGACCTGCCCATTGGCCGCCACCCCATGCAGCTTTATTCGCTGGCCACGCCAAATGGCGTCAAAGTGACAGTTATGCTCGAAGAGCTTTTGGCGCTGGGTCACGAAGAAGCCGAATACAATGCGTGGCTGATCAATATCGGCGAAGGGGACCAGTTCAGCTCGGGCTTTGTCGAGGCGAACCCAAACTCGAAAATCCCAGCGCTCTGGGATCGGTCGGGCGAGGAACAAGTGCGCGTCTTCGAAAGCGCTTCGATCCTGTTCCATCTGGCCGAAAAATTCGGAGCGTTCTTGCCTGAGTCAGGCCCGGAACGGACCGAAGTGATGAACTGGGTGTTCTGGCAGATGGGTAGCGCGCCTTATCTGGGCGGCGGATTCGGCCATTTCTACGCCTATGCGCCTGAGAAATGGGAGTACCCGATCAACCGCTTCGCCATGGAAGCCAAGCGCCAGCTGGACGTGCTGGACCGTCAACTGGCCGAAAACACCTATATCGCAGGCGAGGATTACTCGATCGCGGATATGGCGATTTGGCCCTGGTATGGGCAGCTGGTTCTTGGACGTCTCTATGATGCTGCCGAGTTCCTCGATGTGGAATCCTATGAAAACGTCATGCGTTGGGCCAAGGCGATTGACGCGCGTCCGGCCGTAAAGCGGGGCCGCATGGTCAACCGCGCGTTTGGCGAGCCGCATACGCAGCTTCATGAACGCCATGAGGCCAGCGATTTTGATACCCGCACGCAGGACAAGCTGGAAGCGGCAGCGGATTAATCTCTTCGAGGTTCGTTCGGGACATTTGGCGCGGTGCAAAAGACTTCACCGCGCTTCTTTATTTCAGGATCGGCGGGTTCTCGGGATCGCTACCGGGCACAGGTCGGGTTAGGTCTCGGGCCTCTGGCTGAGGCAGGTCGAACCGCAAACCAACCTTCGCCAAAGACGCAGCAGCGGGCGCTTCGTGTGCAAAGAACCCGACATCCATCGCTCCGGCTTCGATCCCCGAAAAGGTCAGCGCCTCGGATGCAGCCTTGGCCAGCGCCGATTGCGCCCCGTCCACGGCCCCGACAAAGCCCAGCAAGTGGCCCGAAGCGCCGGTTTCGGATTTGGTGCTGACCAGATAGGCCTCCTGCGCCAGACCGATTGCAGTCGACAGCTTCGTATCCAACGCGCGCAACAGGGTTTCCGGCAGGCCGGTCGGAGGCAAAAACTCGGCCAGTTTCTCTTCGACCTCGGCGGGCGCATGTTCCAGCGTTGTCGCCAGCCAGCCCAGCGCCTCGGACGGGATCAGCATCGAGGATGGCGCGACCACGAGGTTCAGGCCCAGACCGATCCCCTGCCCTGCCAACATCGAAGACAGGATACGCCCCGAAAGCGCCGCATAGGGAACGGGACGTCCGGCGAACTGCGCCAACCGTTCCTCGCGATCAAAGGCCAGTACAAAGCGGCCATCGGCCACGTCGAACAGCTCGGGTGAGATATTCTCGCCCTGCGCCTCTTCGGTCAGCATCAGGAACAGCTCACTATCGGCCAGCCGCTCAAAAAAGCGCAGCCGGACGGCATCGTCCTGCGGAGCAGTTTCCATCGCGGTATGCGCTGTGTCCAGCGCCGTTGCTTCAGTCATTCAGAACCTCTTGCACCCGTGCCCGCAAGGCCGGCAGCAGGTCGGTCTCGAACCACGGGTTTTTCTTGATCCATGCCGTATTGCGCCAGGACGGATGAGGCAAGGCAAAGATGTGCGGCGCGTGGTCCCGCCAATTGCGGACGGTCTCGGTGACTGAACTGCGCACTCCAAGATGGTACTTATGTGCGTGCCCCCCGACCAACACTGTCAGAGGGACCGGATCAAGCGCCCGAACGACCCGGTCATGCCAGGTTTTACGGCACAAGGCGGGGGGCGGAAGATCCGCTTTGCGGTCGTCATATCCCGGAAAGCAGAAGGCCATGGGCACAATGGACAGACGATCCCGATTGTAAAACACCCCCTCGTCGATCCCCAACCAATCCCGCAAGCGATCCCCCGACGGGTCTGTAAAAGGCCGCCCCGACTCATGTACCCGTGCGCCCGGAGCCTGCCCCGCAACCAGGATCGGAGTGCCAGCGCGGAACCAGACGACAGGACGCGGCGCGTGCTGCGTCGCGGTTTGCGCGAACGCTTCCGCACACAGCCGACAGGCCGAGATTTCCTTTTGCAGATCACTCATAGCCGCTGTCTTGCCCCGAAATCGTGAGAATCAAAGGATGATAGCCACCCTCGAACTTGCCGCCAAAACATCTTTTCGTGTCGATGTTTGCCACGATGTGATCTGCACTTTGCGAAGGTGCATTGATCATTTGTTTCATAATTCGACATAATATAGCCAACATGAAACGATAGAATTCGCATCCAAACGCTCACCAAAAAGAGCGATCAAACCAAAGGATTGAGCAGCAGGCCAAGCATGCTTGAGTTCGAGAATGTCAGTAAATCCTTCTGGACGGGGACGCGCCGCAAGGTGATCCTCGACCGGGCTTCGTTCCGGGTCGAACTCGGGACGTCGCTGGGTGTGCTTGCGCCGAACGGGACGGGAAAAACCACTTTGATCAATATGATGGCAGGTTTGGAAAAGCCCGATGAAGGGGTCATCAGGCGTGAGTGCAAGGTGTCTTTCCCGATGGGGTTCACCGGTGGTGTCTCCTCGAAAATGTCTGCGTTGGAGAACGCACGCTATATCGCCAAAATCTACGGTATGGACCCCGACTATGTCGAAGCCTACTGCAGCTGGCTGTGCGGTCTGGGCGAGTATTTCAACCAACCTCTGGCCACCTATTCGTCGGGCATGAAGGCCAGATTCACCTTTGCGCTGATGCTTGCACTGGACTTCGACATGTATCTGATTGATGAGGGCATGCCCGCGTCCACGGATGTGGAATTCAACCATAAGGCCGGCGCGATCCTGCAGGAAAAGCTGCGCACGACAACGCTGGTCATCGTATCGCACAGCCCCGCAACGCTGGAAAAATTCGTGAAACAGGCGGCCGTTTTGGTCGACGGCCAGCTGCGCATGTTTGAAACCTTGGAAGAGGCAAAGCAGTTATATGACTACGAAACCCAAGGTTAGAAAATACAACTGGCGCCACAAGGCGCAATCAGGCACCTCGCCCGAGGCCCGCTCGGACGCCATGGCGCGCATCCGCAGCGCCACGCAGGCCTCGTCGGGCGAAACGCAGCCCGGGACCGAGCTGGACGATATCAAGCGCGAGGGCCTGACCGGTCGACAATTGCGTATCGCCCGGCGTCTGGCCAGCAAACACGGTCTGGCGGCGACTTCGGACTATGACGCGGTGCGCCTGCTACGCGAGAAGGGCATTGATCCATTCCGGCGCAGCAATCTGCTGGAGCTTGCCTCGGCCAACGCTTCGGCGAAAACGGATGCTGACGAAACAGCACCCGTCCAGTTGCCGCAACCGGTGAGCGAGGCCCCACAAACCCTGCCCGGACCTGAGATGAGCCCGGCCGAGCGGCGCGATCGCGAAATCGGTCAGATCCAGAAGGACATCGCCCTCCGCCGAAAAAAGAAACTGGCGGCGCTGTTCGCACGGCTTGCGGTGTTCGTCTTTCTGCCCACTTTTGTGGTTGGCTACTATTTCTATCGCGAAGCGACACCGATGTATGCCAGCGACTCGGCCTTTTCGATCCTGCAAGCGGACGGCGGCGGCGGAACGATTGGCGGCCTGTTGAGCGGAACCCAATATGCAACCGCGCAGGATTCGGTTTCCACCCAAGAGTTTCTCGAATCCAAGGACGCATTAGAGCGGTTGGAACGGGACATGGGCTTTTCTCAGATCTTCAAGCAGGAATGGATCGACCCGATCCAGAGGCTGCCTCAGGACGCCAGTCTGGAAGACACCCACAAGCTGTATAAACGTATGGTGACCATCGGATATGACCCAAGTGACGGGATTGTCCGCATGGAAGTCGCCGCCCCCGAACCTGAAATCGCTGTCGAACTGTCGCAACGCCTGATCTCTTACGCCGAAGAGCGGATCAACAGCCTGTCCGGGCTCAAGCGCGAGGATCAGATGCGCGATGCGCGCGAAGGGTTCGAGGCGGCCCAGTCAGAGCGGCGCAAGGCGCAGGAAGCATTGATCGAGTTGCAGCTGCAGGGTGCCTTGCTGGACCCAGAAAACGTCATCGCCGGCCTACGCGGTCGGATCAACGAGATCGAGGTCGCCATTCAGGATAAAGAGCTGGAACTGGCCGCCTTACAAGACAACCGTCGCCCAAACCAGGCCAAGGTCGATGGCGTCAGTGCCGATATCGCCCGCCTAGAAGTTGTCTTGGCCGAATTGAACGCCGAGATGCTGGACGCATCCGCAGGCGAAAACTCGCTGGCGCGGTTGAGCGTCCGAATCCAGATGGCGCAGGCCGATCTGGCAGCGCGTGACATGATGCTGCAAACGGCAATGCAACAAATGGAAACCACGCGCTCCGAGGCGAACCGCAAAGTGCGGTATCTGACGGTCTCGGTGAACCCCGTTGAAGCGCAGGATCCGACCTATCCCCGAAAGTTCGAAAATACGATTTTGGCTTTCCTGTTGTTTGCTGGTATCTACCTGATGATCTCGCTTACCGCGTCGGTCCTTCGTGAACAGGTATCCTCGTAAGACACATGAAACATGTAAAAATCTCCGACCTGACGGTCGGCAATGACCTTCCTCTGACCATCATTGCCGGCCCCTGCCAGCTTGAGACGGCAGACCATGCCCAGATGATCGCGGGCGCCATGAAAGAAGCCTGCGACGCGGCTGGCGCGCAGTATGTATTCAAGGCGTCTTATGACAAGGCGAACCGAACCTCTTTGTCCGGCAAACGCGGCATGGGGATTGATGCAGGACTGAAGGTTCTGGATGACATCCGCAGCACCATGGGCATTCCGGTGCTGACCGATGTCCACACGGAAGCCCAATGCGCCATCGCGGCCGAGGCCGTCGATATTCTTCAGATCCCTGCTTTTCTCTGTCGCCAGACCGATATGCTATTGGCGGCGGGCGCAACGGGTAAGGCTGTGAACGTCAAGAAAGGCCAGTTTCTCGCCCCTTGGGAAATGGGTAACATCGTCGACAAGATCGAAAGCACTGGGAACCAGAACATTCTGCTGACGGAACGCGGAACCTCGTTCGGATACAACACTCTGGTGGCCGATATGCGCGGCCTGCCGCAAATGGCGAAGACGGGCTATCCGGTCGTGATGGACGCGACGCATTCGGTGCAACAGCCGGGTGGCAAGGGTGGCTCCTCGGGCGGGCAGCGCGAGTTTGCGCCGGTGATGGCGCGCGCCGCCGTATCGCTGGGAATCGGAGCGGTGTTCATTGAAACCCATCAGGACCCAGACACAGCACCGTCTGATGGCCCCAACATGATCCCGTTGGATCAGATGCCCCATCTTGTTGACACATTGATGCGTTTTGATGCTCTGGCAAAAGCGAACCCGATTCAGATTTAACGATTGAGACCTGTAATGACCAAACCCATCCCCGAGGTGACCCCCAACACCTGGAGCTTTCTCCGCGACCCAATGATTAAGCCCACGGGGTTCCGCGAATATGATGCACGCTGGAAATACCCCGATGAGATCAACCTGCCGGGCATGACCGCCCTTGGTCTGGGGATTGGTACTCAGATGCACAAACGCGGCATCGCGCCGGTCATTGCGGTTGGCAATGACTACCGCGACTATTCTCTGGCCATCAAAAACGCACTGATCCTCGGCCTGATGCAGGCGGGTATTCAGGTGAAGGACATCGGCCCTGCCCTCAGCCCAATGGCCTATTTCGCGCAGTTCCATCTGGATGTTCCGGCGGTGGCGATGGTCACCGCCAGCCACAACCCCAACGGCTGGACCGGGGTTAAGATGGGTTTCGACCGTCCGCTGACCCACGGCCCGGATGAGATGTCCGAACTGCGCGACATCGTGTTGAATGGCGAGACTGTGGCGCGCGAGGGCGGCTCGTACGAATTCGTCGACGGCGTGAAAAAGGCTTATATCGACGATCTGGTCGGCGATTTTAAAATGTCCCGCCCGCTCAAGGTGGTTTGCGCCACGGGTAATGGCACCGCCTCGGCCTTTGCGCCCGAGATTTTTGAGCGGATCGGTGTCGAGGTTGTGCCCAGCCACACCGAACTCGACTACACGTTCCCGAACTACAACCCGAACCCCGAAGCCATGGAGATGTTGCATGACATGGCGGATGCGGTGAAATCCAGCGGTGCCGATCTGGCCTTGGGATTTGACGGTGACGGTGATCGCTGCGGTGTGGTCGATGATGAGGGCGAAGAGATCTTTGCCGACAAGGTCGGTGTCATCATGGCGCGCGATCTGGCCAAGCTGTATCCCGGCGCGACCTTCGTGGCCGACGTAAAATCAACCGGCCTGTTTGCCAGCGACCCGGAACTGCAAGCCCATGGCGTCAAGGCAGACTACTGGAAAACCGGCCACAGCCATATGAAACGCCGGGTCAAGGAAATCGGAGCCCTTGCAGGGTTCGAGAAATCCGGCCACTACTTCCTCGCCGAGCCTGTTGGGCGCGGATATGACTGCGGGATGCGCGTTGCGGTGGAAATCTGCAAATTGATGGACCGCAACCCGGGTCAGAGCATGTCCGACCTACGCAAGGCCCTGCCCAAGACGTGGTCCACCCCGACCATGTCGCCCTACGCGGCGGATACCGAGAAATACGATATCCTGCAGCGCCTCGTGGACAAGCTGGTCGCCAAGGCCGACGCAGGCAATAGCTTCGCGGGCCGTGCGATCAAAGAGGTTGTCACCGTAAACGGCGCACGTGTCATTCTGGATAATGGCAGCTGGGGCCTAGTGCGAGCCTCGTCAAACACCCCAAATCTGGTGGTCGTCTGCGAAAGCAGCGAGAGCGAAGCCGAGATGCGGGCGATCTTTGCCGACATCGATGCCGTCATCCGGACAGAACCCGGCGTCGGCGACTACGACCAAACGATCTAATAGAAAGGGGCGTCGATGCGCGCCCCGATCAATCCCCTCCGAACAGCTTGAGCAAACCTTTCTTGGCTTCTTCCTCTAGCTTGTCCTTAAGCACGTCTTCGATTTGATTAGTGTCTGTGATGGTCGAGTCTAGCTCTGACCCGACCTTTTCCAGAACCTTGGTTTTGGCGTCGTTCTCCAGATCTTTCAGCTTTCCTTCAGCCGCCGCCTCGATGACTTTTGTCAGGTCTGGGCGGATCGAAGGGTCGCTCCACGGGCCGACAATACGCACAGGCACAGCGATCCCTTCGCCTGAATTGGCGCGCAGGGCGACCGGCGTGAACAGATAGTCGATATCACGCGCGCCGATCCCGACGCGTCCCGCGCCATCCGCCCTGAAATTGTCCAGCGACATGAGCAGGTCGTTGTTCGTCAGATTGCCGCCATCCATGGTGAAACTGGCCGTCAGGCTGTTGAACACCGTGGTCCCTCCGGACCCTTCACCGCGCCCCATCAGCCGGTTCAGGTCGAAGCCAGAGATTACGCCTTTCCCGACAGAAATATCGCCCTTCCCGAACAGCGACCGCATGATCGCATCTTCGGTCTGCCCCACGCCCAGAAACTCCAGCGAGGCCGAGGCCGTACCTGTCAGCCGTTCGACCCCTCCGAGCGTCGAAAGCGCCTGCTGCACGTCGATTCCTTCAGCTTTGAAGTTTCCGCCGACGGAAAGGCCGTTGCGGTTATTGGCCACCACCTGACCGTTCAACTGTCCGGAAAACAGAGTCGCAGGTTGCATTCTCAGAACTGCACGCGACCGGTCGAGGTTGAGCGTCAGGTCGCTTTGTCCAAGCGTCATGTCCGGCACAGCGATGGAGGACGCGGTGAGTCGAATCGAACCGTTTGCCAAACCCAGCGCCGACGCGTCGATGGGTGTAGTCGACCACCCGTCGCTGGCAGAGACCCCACCGCCCCCGGAGCCTGTTTCGACAGTGTCTGCGAAGGTTGAAAAATCCAGATCCCCGGCCCGCAACCGGGCTGTGATCTGGGGCGGGTCTGATATCACGATATCCGCCTCGCCATCAAACCGGTTGTGATCCAGCACTGCAGTCATGTTTCGCAAAGAGACGCGACCGTCCCGCGTGTAGGTCATCTGCCCCGACACATCTGCCACGCGCCCAAGACCATTGGGCACCGCCACCCCCGCCTGCCCGAACGCGGCCAGCATGGCGTCGGTATTGCTGGTCTTGACCTCGGTCTTGCCGTCCATCTCTCCTTCGATGGTCGCGCGCCCGTTGAACGCGATACGCCCGCCCGGTGCTGTCATCGAAAGCTCCAGCGGGGCAGCAGAGCCCGAGGCAAAGGCTGGAAGATCAGGTAGTTTTAGATTCACCTGAACAGTGCCACCGGGCACAGCCAAATTAGCCTCCATGATCATCGGGGCCGAGATATCCGGCCATTGCGCCGAGAGGTTGACGTCCCGGAAATTCCACTTGGTCGCGCCGTTTTCGATAAAGATCAAGCGCGCGTTGCTCAGTTCAAGCCGGTCGAGCGTGATCGGTTGCGTCGCCTGAGGCGCAGGCGCTGTTCTTCCGCCGGAACTAGGTGCGGAGGTGGGTGCGGTCAGTTCCCAATTGCCCCGACCGTTGGCGTATTCCAGCCGCAGAACCGGACTTTCGGCAAAAACCCGTTTGATCTTAACCTCGCCCCCCCACAGCGCCGCCGCATCCACACCGAAAGACAGGCTTTCAGCGCTCAGCATCGGCTGGGACCCCGCCCAATCGGCATTGCCGAAGGTAACTGGCCCAGTTTCGAGGCCCAGAACCGGCCAGAACGAGATCGAAACATCGCCCGAGAAAGTCAGGTCGCGCCCCGTTTCTGCCTTGACCTGTTCGGCCAGAAGCGCCCCCAGCTTGTCGCCGGGCATCAACAAAAGCGCGCCCACAACAAGGCCCACAACGGCCACCAAGATGAACAGGATACGTATCAGCCATTTCATCGAACTGCTCTCCGCCTTTTTTGGCTTGTGTTTGGGGTATCATTCAAACCCACGGCCGCATTTGCAAGGGGAACCAATCCAAACTATACGCGGCCGCATGAGTAGCAATCCGCCAAACCTCCGCCCCGACCTTGCCCCGTCTGCCCGGTTCACCGACACGCCGCGCTCAGGCCAGCCGACCATTGGTATGGTCTCATTGGGCTGCCCCAAAGCGCTGGTAGACAGCGAGCGCATCCTGACCCGGCTGCGCGCCGAAGGGTACGGTATTTCGCCCGATTATTCCGGGGCCGATGCCGTGATTGTGAACACTTGCGGGTTTCTGGACAGCGCCAAGGCCGAATCTCTGGACGCCATCGGCGAGGCTCTGGTGGAAAACGGCAAGGTCATCGTGACCGGATGTTTGGGGGCCGAGCCGGACTATATCCGGGAACACCACCCGCGCATCATGGCGGTCACCGGCCCGCATCAATACGAGCAAGTTTTGGACGCGGTACATGTGGCGGTGCCGCCTGATCCGGACCCATTCGTTGACCTGTTGCCTGCTAGTTCTGTGCAGCTGACTCCGCGGCACTACAGCTATCTCAAGATCTCTGAGGGCTGTAACCACAAGTGCAAGTTCTGCATCATCCCCGACATGCGCGGCAAGCTTGCCAGCCGTCCGGCCCATGCGGTGCTGCGGGAGGCTGAAAAGCTGGTCGAAAACGGCGTGCGCGAGTTGTTGGTGATCAGTCAGGATACCTCGGCCTATGGGTTGGACCGGAAATACGATGTGAACCCGTGGAAGGATCGCGAGGTGCGCAGCCATATCACAGATCTGGCGCGCGAATTGGGGCAGCTCGATGCCTGGGTCCGGCTGCACTATGTCTACCCCTACCCGCATGTGCGCGAGTTGATCCCGCTGATGGCGGATGCGGGCTGCAATGTGCTGCCCTATCTGGATATCCCCTTTCAACACGCCCACCCGGACGTGCTCAAGCGCATGGCCCGTCCGGCGGCAGCCGCCAAAACACTCGATGAGATCAAGGCCTGGCGCGAGATCTGCCCGGACATCACTCTGCGCTCGACCTTCATTGTTGGATATCCGGGCGAGACCGAGGCCGAATTCCAGACCCTGCTGGACTGGATGGACGAGGCGCAATTGGATCGTGTTGGTTGTTTTCAGTACGAAAACGTCGATGGCGCGCGCTCGAACGATCTG
Organism: Ruegeria sp. BG3; assembly: GCF_056538485.1. Lineage (NCBI taxonomy): Bacteria > Pseudomonadati > Pseudomonadota > Alphaproteobacteria > Rhodobacterales > Roseobacteraceae > Ruegeria > Ruegeria sp. BG3. The sequence goes on from NZ_JBQFTE010000011.1 coordinate 23,366, forward strand.
CCCGATCATGTAGCCCCCGAGGTCAAGCAGGACCGATGGGACCGTTTCATGGAGAAAGCGCAGGCGATCTCTGAGGCCAAATTGGAAGCCAAGGTCGGTCAGACCCTTCAGGTCATCGTGGATGAGGTCGACGACGAGGCCGCGACCTGCCGAACCAAGACCGACGCGCCCGAGATTGACGGCAACCTGTTCATTGATGAAGGGTTCGAAACCCTAAAGCCCGGAGACCTCGTGACGGTCGAGGTCGATGAAGCGGGTGAGTATGACTTGTGGGGCAAACGGGTTTGAACACCCCTAACTCTATGATCTGAAATCTACAAAACAGATGGGGCAAGCGTGAGCCGAGTTTATTGGCGCTTGCCCGCCAAAGCCGCGATATTGAACTCGACACTGGTTGGAGGGTTTCATGTTTCGGTTTCCGACAATTTCATCGCATTTCAAAATGATGGCGGTGGCAGCCATGATGCTGGCGCCGCCGGCGACGGCGCAGCACGAGCATGGCGGCGCGGTCAAGATCTTGTCAGTCGGAGGCAACAAGCTGGTGATTTACAAACGCAGCAAACACTTTGTTCACCGACATCACTCGGCTCCAGTCCTCAAACACAAGGTCAAACCGGCCAAGCGCGTCCTGCATCCGCATCGTAAACTGGTTTTCAAGCAACACAGGCCGCAGCATCTGAAACACAGATCATTTCGCCTGCGCCACAAGATACATCGCAAGTTTCGCTGAGCGCTCCAGAGTTTCAAGCGTAGCTTAAGGCGGACTATATCAGGCCAATCAGCGCCACCGCCCAGGCAACCCCGGCGGCAATCGCGGTCAATGCAACGGCCGCGCTCGCAGCATCTTTGGCCTGCCCCGCCAGCGGGTGATGGTCGGTCGACGTATAATCAACCGCGCGTTCGATAGCCGTGTTGAACAGCTCGGCCACAAGCACGAGAACACCCATGACAAGGATCAACCCACGCTCGGCCCCGCTGACCGGCAGCCACACGGCAAGCGCCGCCGAGATCAGGTTTGCATAGCCCCAAACGCGAAAGGAATACTCCTCCCGCCAGGTGGCGAGCAATCCTTGCCAGCTCCATTTGGTGCGGTCCTTGAGGCGGGAAAAGAAATTGAGCATGGGTCCTCGGGCGATTGCTGTCGTGCCGTTCTGAACCGTTGGCGCCTGCGGTGCAATGGGCAAGAAAAAACCGCCCCAAGGGCGGCATCCACTTCGTTTGATGTGCAGACGGCCCGCATTGGGGCCGCCTGCAAAACCTTTATTGTATCGGGTCACAGACAGTCTGGCCTGCTTCGGTTGTTGCCAGCTGATACCCGCCCGGGCAGCTTGGTGTGCCAGCTTTATCATAGCTCGGCTGAACGTATACTGGGGTCGGTTCTTCCTGCTGCGCACAAGCAGTCAGGATCAGAGCAAACGCACCAACGGCGGCAAACTTCAGTTTCATGTCCATCATTCCTTTATTACTTTGCTGATATTGCCCAATTTTCGGGGCCACGACCAGAATACGGGCTGACAAGCAATCTGGCAACAGAATCAATCACAAAACCGTGAAACGCAGCGATTCCATGCCAGCATGACCGGCAAATTGCGACCTACTCGCCAAGACAGGCTACCTTTTTCGAAACTTAACCCTAGACTTTTTTCAGACACCAGCCAAAGGACGGAGTAGCCACATGTCTCAGCCCCCGATCATCGCCCAGGACTCGCCCATTCCCGTCGAGGTCGAAGAAGGGAAAAGCTATTTCTGGTGCTCCTGCGGCCAGTCCAAGCGGCAACCTTTCTGCGATGGCTCCCACAAAGGCAGCAGTTTCGAGCCGGTCAAATACACCGCTGAGGCCAGCAAAAAGGTGTTCTTCTGCGGGTGTAAACATACGTCCAAGCCACCCCTGTGCGACGGATCGCATTCAAAGCTCTGAAAGGCAGTTCAGGTTCTGAGACTTCAGGCCTGTTCGGTTTGCGCGGCCTTGAGCGCGGCAAATTTCGCCCGATTCGGACAGGTCTGCGGCGCGTCTGCGCCCGCGGCCTGCCGATCCATCCATTCGGGGCAATCCTGCGCAGATGAGCACCCCCGGCAGAACTGGATCATCTCGGCCCATTCCTCTTGGCTGAGCTTGCCGGACCGATGCGCATGAACAAGATCCGCGCCGGTTGTCTGCCCCATGCGCAGGACCAGACGAAAATGGGTCATGATGTTTCCCAGATGCGGCATCCTACCAACCCGCGCTAGGGCATCAGTTTATGCAGCAAGTCTTTGTTGCGGCAGTATTCAGGGGTCCGGCTTAGAGACGATGCTTGAGCCAGCAGCGTTTGGCAATTGTCGGGATTGGGGCAATCGGTGCAGCGCAGTACCGCCTCCGAAAGCTGGTCCATGGACACATCGCCCCGGATAGTGGCTTCCTCCAGATCGACATCCAGCATGTTTGCCATGTCGTCCACCAAACCGGCATGCAATCGCAGTGATTTCAGGCTGGGCATGTTGCGTCCTTTCCCTGTCGCGCTGGCAAATAGGGTAGCAAGCATGGACCATAGGACTTTGATTCAGGTCAAATTGGGGCGCTGATCCGGTCCAGATAGGCGCGCGTGGCGTCCTGAACACGACGAAAACGGTCTCCGCCCAGTTTCTTGCCGCCATACCAGCGGGTGACGATGATCACGTGATTGCGCAGGCCTTCACGCTCCAACATACGTAAGATCACCATGCCAGCGCCGCTTTCGCCATCATCGGCCTTTAGCCCGCCAGTCGGCAAAACCGCCGCCCATGTATTATGCGTGGCCTTGGCATAGCTTTTGTCCGAACGCAACGCGTCCAGCACCGCGTCAATCTCGGCCCGCGATTCGACATGCGCGCCCGACACCGCGTATTTCGAGCCCCGATCCGTCAAGACGACCCCCATCCGCAGCACATCCGTCATTGGGTCAATCCAAACTGCCGGGCCGTTTGCTGAACGATCTGCACGCGCTGCGCGTTGGGCGGATGTGTGCTGAGGAACTTGTCAGCGGGATCCGGAATGCGGTCGAAATACTTGGCACCGACCAAGGGGTTATATCCGGCATTATAGGTAATGATTGTACCCAGTTGATCGGCCTCAAGCTCAAAGGTCTGGACATAGGCCTGCACACCCACTTTAGCGCCCAGTTTCTGCGCCTCTTCAATCTCGGCGTCGCTGCCGCCGCGAAGCCGCGCCAAGTCTCCGAATTTCGCGGCACTGGCGCTGGCGTTTTCGCTTTGACGGGCGATATGACTCAGAACGTGATGCGCCGCCTCATGGCCCATGACAAAGGCCAGCTCATCCGCGTTCTGGGCAGATTGAATCATCGAGCGGGTAAAAATGATCACCGGCTGCTTTTTATCGTCCAGTGTCTGAAACGCATTGGCCGGGGCCTTGGGATTCAAGTCCACCAGAATTCGGAAGTCGCAGTTCTGCCCCTTTGAGGTACGCAAACATTGCGCGCGTGCTTCGTCACCGATTGCTTGGCTCACCTCGCGGAAGGTCTCAACCGTCACGGGCGCGTCCGAGGCCTCCCACTCGGCGACGGATTGCTCGCGCAGGGTTTCCGCGCTGCATGCCGCCAGAAACAGTGCAATCACCAGAAGAATGAGTCGACGCATCAGGTTTCCTTCAAGCGGTCAGGCCTTAACGGGAACATAGCGCGCGCATGACGACACGACCATACCCGTATCGCGCCCAAACGACTTGCATTGCGAGGCTGTCACGCGCACTCTGAACTCATGTTTTCGATTGAGCATGAATTCGACTCGACGGTGATTACTCTGGTGGATGAAGGCGACAAGCCTTTGAACGAGGACGTTGTCATCAACAGCTTCGCGGAATGTGTAACGTTGGAGCAATTCGATCCCCGCACCGGTGAGGTCCAGAAAATAACACTGTCGCCTGAACAGGTACGTGATCTGGCAGCCGCGCTGGACCTGCCCGAAGGCGTCTATCAAATTCGCGAAACGCAGGATTAAGGCCCCCAGAGCACGCGCATGGACGGCGACACGCCGATGCCTTAGATATCCCAAATGTAGCCATTCAAACCCCTTTTCCGTAGGCCCCACCGTCCGGCCAGAAAAGACCCAGCGAACTTGTCCTGCCCCTTGAAACCCAAGCCGTGGCAACCAAAATACAAACCGCTGATGTAAAGGAAATTAACATATGTCCCTGAAAAACCCCGCCGCGCTGGATTTTCTGCAGGCGCGTCGCTCTCGCCCTGCAAAAACGCTGATCGCCCCGGCTCCGACGCGGGATGAGCTGGTGCCGCTGCTGACCGCTGCGGCCCGCAGCCCTGATCATGGCAAGCTTGAGCCTTGGCGGTTCATCGTGCTGGAAAAAGGCGCGATGGCGCGTCTGGCCAGCCTGACCGAGGAATGCGGCACCGCTTTGGGCAAAAGCCCCGAAGACATCGCAAAGGCCCGCAGCCAGTTCGACTTGGGACATCTGGCCGTGGCCGTGATTGAGGTTCAGAAGCCGTCCGAGAAAATCCCCGCCATCGAACAGACCTATTCGGCTGGCGCGGTCTGTCTGGCGCTGTTGAACGCGGCATTGGCCGCCGGATGGGGCGCCAACTGGCTGTCCGGCTGGCAGACCCATGACCGTGCCTTCTGCCAAAAAGCATTTGGGCTGGCAGACAATGAAAGCGTCGCGGGCCTGATTCACATCGCCACCGAAGGCAGCGCTCCGCCCGAGCGCCCGCGGCCCGATGTTGCAGCCCTGACGGAATGGGTCGCGGAATGATCATCCTCAACGCGTTTTTTTTAGCGCTGGGTCAGATCGGAGACCCAAAATTCCGCTCTGTCCTGTTTCGGGGCATCGGGCTGACGGTTCTTTTGCTGATCCTTGCCTGCGCAGGCGCGATCTGGTTTATCAATTCGCTATCCGGCAACGAGATTTCACTGCCATTTGTTGGCACGGTTTCCTGGTTGAACGACGTGCTGAACTACTCAGGCATTTTTCTGGTGCTGGTGTTGCCGGTGTTCCTGATGGTGCCGGTCGCCTCGGCTATCACCTCGATCTTTCTCGAAGACGTGGCCCAGGCCGTCGAGGACAAGCACTATCCAACCCTGCCCAAAGCCCCAAGGATACCGGTCTCCGAGGCCGTCATGGATGGGGTGGGCTTTTTAGGCGTTCTGATCCTGGCCAATATTCTGGCCCTGATCCTCTACGCGATCTTCCCACCCTTCGCGCCCTTCATTTTCTGGGCGATGAACGGTTTTCTGCTGGGTCGAGAGTACTTTACGCTGGCGGCGATGCGCCGTTTGGGCCGTGACGGGGCACGCAAGCTACGCGCCAAACACGTCACAACCATCTGGGCCGCAGGAACGCTGATGGCGATCCCGCTTTCCGTTCCTTTGGTGAACCTGGTGATCCCGATCCTCGGGGCGGCCACGTTCACCCATATCTATCACAAACTGTCGAGCACCTGAGGTCAGCGCGGCTCCAACTGGTTCAACCAGTCGAAGTCGCGCACCGAAATCGCGCCCGACAGGATGATCCCGGCGATGATCGCCCACAGAACGATCGAAATGCCGGTGGTGATCCACATCTTCTTTTTCATGTGATGCTCTTCCGGCGCACCCGCATGGGTGCCCGGAACGATATCCCCCAGATCGCCCTGCGTCTTGATGCGAATAGGCAGAACAATCAGCAGCGTCATGAACCAGATGACAGCAAACAGAACCAAAGCGGCAGTGATAGTCATGTCAGGCCCTCCGGGCTGGCGTTACACCTGTTCCAACTCGACCAGGCAACCGTTGAAGTCTTTTGGGTGCAGGAACAGCACAGGTTTGCCATGAGCACCGATCTTGGGCTCACCCGAGCCAAGCACACGCGCGCCGGTTTCCTTCAGGTGGTCACGCGCGGCGATGATATCGTCGACCTCATAGCAGACGTGATGGATACCTCCGGCGGGGTTCTTTTCCAGAAACCCGTTGATCGGGCTGTCATCACCCAGCGGATACAGAAGCTCGATTTTCGTGTTGGGCAATTCGATGAAGACAACCGTCACACCATGATCGGGTTCATCCTGAGGCGTACCCACCTTGGCGCCCAGCGCATTGCGGTATTGATCCGATGCGGCCTCAAGGTCCGGAACGGCGATGGCAACGTGGTTCAAGCGTCCAATCATGATAGTCTCCTCTGTCCTGCGTTGCTTGGGTTATGGGGGCTGCCCGGGCAAAGAACAAGTGCGCCAAATTGCCCGTTAACCCTGTGTTAGCCAGAAGTTCCTAGCGTGAGGCATCTGCTGGATAGGAGAGCTGCCATGGACGATTCGGGACCATTGACCACCATTGCCACACCCACCGCGACCCGACCGTTGCGGGGACAGACCATTCTGGTTGTCGAAGACAGCCGATATTCCTGCGACGTGATCCGCCTGATGTGCCTGCATAGCGGCGCGCGGATCCGGCGTGCAGATTGTCTGAAATCGGCCCGGCGCCACCTGCAGATCTATCGCCCCTCCATCATCGTCGTGGATATGGGGCTGCCGGATGGCTCGGGCGCTGATCTGATTGCCGAACTGGCGCAGGCCACCCCTCGGATCGGTGTCATCCTTGGTATGTCCGGCGATGACTGCACCCGCGAACAGGCGATACAGGCCGGGGCAGATGGATTTCTGGACAAACCAATCAAATCCATGGCCTTCTTTCAAAGAACCATTCTCGAGCTGCTGCCCGAAGACCGCCGCCCCAGCGAGCTGCACGCGGTCCGGGATGAGCAGATCCATCCCGACCCGCTCGCTTATCAAGACGACATGGCCCATATCGCCGACGTGCTGGCCGGTCCGAATGATCACCGCACTTTGGACTATGCAGCCCAGTTTCTCGGCAGCGTCGCGCGTGAGGCCAATGATCTGGCACTAGTCAAGGCGGCAAAGGGCCTTGCCGCGTCGCGCTCTGAGGGTATGCCGATCACCGCCCGCGCCGCGCAAGTCGCCGGGATCGTTCAAGACAGATTGCAGCAGAAAGAGGCTATCTGAATTGGTAACCGCCTATTTCATCACCGCATCCTTGTTGTGTTTGTGGATATACCTACAGGCCCGCAGCTCGGCTCGGGCCATCCGGGCGAAACGGGTCGGGGTGGCCAATCCTCTGGACTAAAGCGTTTCGGGTTTCACCTGAATCATCAAGTGACACCAATGTCCCGAGAATGTCACAGGCATATCTGGGGATTGAGGTAACGAGACAGAATCGAAACACAAACGCATTCTTGCCTCGGTGATCAACGCGATCAGGTGATACGCAGCAATTGCTTGGTTTCGCCCCCTCAAACGCAAACCGCCCGCTAGAAGCGGGCGGCTGTTTCTTTAATCCTGCGGGATAATGCGAAGCCCCAGCTCCATCAATTGATCCGAGCTTGGCTCGGACGGCGCATCCATCATCAGATCTTCGGCGCGTTGGTTCATCGGGAACATCATGACCTCGCGAATGTTGGCTTCATCCGCCAGCAGCATCACGATCCGGTCGATGCCCGCAGCACAACCACCGTGTGGCGGCGCGCCGTAGTGGAACGCGTTGAACAGGGCGCCAAAGCGGGATTTCACTTCGTCCTCACCATAGCCCGCCAGCTCAAAGGCTTTCAGCATGATTTCCGGCTTGTGGTTCCGGATCGCGCCCGAGACCAATTCATACCCGTTACAGGCCAGATCATACTGGTACCCGCGCACGTCCAGCGGGTTGCCGTTCAGCGCCTCCATACCGCCCTGCGGCATCGAGAACGGGTTGTGTTCAAAGTCGATCGCGCCGGTTTCTTCATCCTGCTCGTAGATCGGAAAATCCACAATCCAGGCAAAGGCAAAGCGGTCTTTTTCGGTCAGGTTCAGTTCGTCACCGATTACGTCACGGGCTTTACCGGCCACCTTTTCAAAGGCTTTCGGCTTGCCCCCCAGGAAGAACGCGGCATCACCGACACCCAGACCCAGCTGCTGACGGATCGCCTCGGTCCGCTCGGGGCCGATGTTCTTGGCAAGCGGGCCAGCGGCCTCCATCCCTTCTCCCTGATCGCGCCAGAAGATGTAGCCCATCCCCGGCAGACCCTTTTTCTGTGCAAACGCGTTCATTCGATCACAGAACTTACGGCTGCCCCCAGTCGGCGCTGGGATGGCGCGAATCTCGGTGCCTTCCTGCTCCAACAGCTTCGCGAAAATCGCAAAGCCAGACCCGCGGAAGTGGTCAGAGACCACTTGCATTTTGATAGGGTTCCGCAGGTCAGGCTTGTCGCTACCGTACCACAGGGCCGAATCCTTGTAGGAGATCTGCGGCCAGTCCTGATCAACCTTGCGGCCACCACCGAACTCTTCGAACACACCGGTCAGAACGGGCTGTATGGTATCGAACACATCCTGCTGTTCGACAAACGACATCTCAAGGTCCAGCTGGTAGAAATCGGTGGGCGACCGGTCCGCTCTCGGGTCTTCGTCACGGAAACACGGCGCGATTTGGAAGTATTTGTCGAAGCCAGACACCATGATCAGCTGCTTGAACTGCTGCGGCGCTTGCGGCAGTGCATAGAACTTGCCCGGGTGCAGGCGCGAGGGCACCAGAAAGTCACGCGCGCCTTCGGGCGACGAGGCGGTGATGATCGGCGTTTGATATTCACGGAAGCCCTGATCCCACATGCGGCGACGCATCGAGGCCACAACGTCCGAGCGCAGGGTCATGTTCTGCTGCATCGCCTCGCGGCGCAGGTCGAGGTAGCGATAGCGCAGGCGGGTTTCCTCGGGGTATTCCTGATCGCCGAACACCATCAGCGGCAGTTCGTCGGCCGCGCCCAGAACCTCCAGTTCACGCACGTAGACTTCGATCTCGCCAGTTGGCAGTTTCGAGTTCACCAGATCGGCGTCACGCGCTTTGACGGTGCCGTCGATGCGGATACACCATTCCGAGCGCACTTTTTCAAGCTCGGCAAAAGCCGCGCTGTCGCCATCGCAGAGAACTTGTGTCACACCGAAATGGTCGCGCAGGTCGATGAACAGCACGCCGCCATGATCTCGGACCCGATGCACCCAACCGGACAGGCGGACGGTTTCACCGACATTGGCGGCGGTCAGAGCGGCGCAGGTGTGGCTGCGATAGGCGTGCATGGAATATCCCTTCGGGCGCAGAATTCGTCGCGCCGATACACCCTGTCAGGCCACGAAAGTCAAGGCAGGTCGCGCAGTCAAAACGGCCTTTGAACGTTGCCGGAATAGAAATACACGCCCAGACCCACGGCAAAGATGATATTCCCCGCAATCGCGTGCAGCAGCGTGGCGTAGAAGAAGGACCCTCGTTTGCGATAGGCCCAGCTGAACAGCAGGCCGCCAACAAAAGTCATGACGGCGACGATCAAGCTCCAGTACATCAGATGGGCGAAGGAAAAGATGGCCGCGTTCAGGAGGTCGGCCTTGCGGCTGTCAGGCAGGATCGCATGGTAGCGGCGGTAAAACAGCGGGCGGAATAACAGCTCTTGCGGTAGCGCAGACAGTAGCGGATAGCCGACCCAGATAAAGGCCAGCATCTCGGGCCGGTGTATCAAAAGGAAAAAGGCGGCGTCCGGGCGGGTTAGGTAGATCAGCGCCGTGCAGAACAGTGCCGTAACGACTGCGAAAGCGGCCAGTTCGCGGAGCGACCAGTTCGCCCAATTGTAGCGAAGCTCGGCCCATTGAAAGCCCGGTGTGGCATGCAAGAGGACAATGCCCAACCCAGTGAATGCGAACAAGGCCGGGAACATCCAGTTGGGCGGAAACAGGACTGCAATCAGCAGAGGGACCGCTACAAAGAACGCACCGAATTCAAGCCGCAGACGCCCAATCGCCACCGGGCGGTGATCCAATGCGCTGTCGTTGCTCATAGCGCCACCATATTTGCGGGGATTAGACCGCGCAGAGAGTTGCCCATATAAATCGCCTTGGCGGAACTCAGATCATTCATGGTTAGAACGGCCTCGGCCCAACCCTCCTCCAAAAGCTGCTCGCGCAGAATGCCCGGCAAAAGACCGCAGGACACAGGAGGAGTAAGCCTGCGCCCGTCCGGCATTTCAATGAACAGATTGGTGATGGTTCCTTCGCACAGCTCTTCCCGCTCGTTGAGGTATAACAGCTCGTCAATGCCATCCGGCAGGGAGGCTCGGGCAGTATCATAAACCACGCGGCGCGTGGTTTTGTGCTGCAACCATATGTCATCCGAGTTCAGCCGGGTCTGAGAAATCCCCAACCACCAGATCTCAGGATTGCCAACCAAGGCGGCCTTGGTCAGGTCAAAGCCTCCGTCAACATCCATGGTCAGTCGGCACCGCAAGGGGGTATCGCTGGTCACGCCAGCCAAAACTGCAAGCGCCGCATTGCGGTCGAAGGACAGCGCCAAAGCCTTTGCCGTGCGCGCCATGCGGTTCAGATGCCTGTCACGCCGCACGAAGCCCTGATCGGGGTGAAAGCCCAGTGTTTCGATTAGGCGGAAACCAGGCTCAACTGGTGGGCGAAGCGGGCTTTCCATAGGGCCTCCTCGTATTCAGATGGGGCTGTGCTGTCCCAAACCACGCCGCCGCCGACGTTCAGCGTGGCCTTTCCATCGTCCACCATCAACGTGCGGATGGCGACGTTGAATTCCGACCGGCCATCTGGCGCGGCCCAGCCAATGGTTCCGCAATAGATATCGCGCGCCCAGGGCTCCAGTTCAGAGAGGATCTCCATCGCGCGGATCTTGGGCGCGCCGGTGATCGAACCACAGGGGAACAGAGCCGTCATGATATCGGACAACCCGGCCCCAACCTGCAGCCGCGCCCGCACCAGTGAGACCATCTGATGCACCGTGGCATAGGTTTCGACCTTGAACAGCTCGGGCACGTGAACAGAACCGGGCAGCGCCACGCGGCTGATATCATTGCGCAGCAGGTCAACGATCATCAGGTTCTCGGCCCGGTTCTTCTCATCCGAGGACAGGAAGTTGCGGCGGCGGGCGTCTTCCGCCATGTCCTCGCTGCGCGGCTGGGTGCCCTTCATGGGGCGTGTCTCGATCCGACCGGTTTCATCCGTGCGGAAGAACAGCTCGGGCGAGCGGCTGAGAAGGTCCGGCAAACCGTCCTGCTGAACCAACGCTCCGTGGCCGACCGGTTGGCCAGATGTCAGCGCCGCGTAAAGCGCCGCGCTATCTCCTTCAACCGTCAGATCAATCGGGAAGGTCAGGTTCGCCTGATAGATATCCCCTGTCCCGATGGCATCATGCACTGCCTGAAATGCCTGACTGTAGCGGCTCTCATCCCAACGCGGCTGAAACGCGGATACGCCGCCTTGGGCTTTGGGTAGCGCGCTTTGATCCGGCGCGTCATAGACACCGAAACACAGCAGCGGCAGTTTCCGTTCACGCGGCAACAAACCAAGCAGCCGAGGTTCCAGCACATAGCCCAGCTCATAGCTGGCATAACCGGCCAGCCAACTACCCGCCGCGCGCGCGTCATCGAGGGCCGCCAACGCCTGTGGCACCTCGTCCGCGGCATCCGCCCGGATGATGTGGGATGGCCGGTCGAACCGGGTTCCCGGACCGGCAGGTCCCTGATCAAAACGAATACGCAAGTGCATCCTCATAAGCCGTGATGCGCGATATAGAGAATACTCTGCCAAGGGAAAGGGGGGAAAGCGGCAATTTCACCTCTGTTCCCGATACCTCTTGCACCTTTTCGCGCGGTCCCTATAACGCAGGACAATTTGGGCGCTGGGGCGGTGCCCTGACTCGCTGACAATCGAAGGAACAAGGCCATGCCGAGAAGAACCGACATCCAGTCGATCATGATCATTGGGGCGGGTCCCATTGTTATCGGACAAGCCTGCGAGTTTGACTATTCCGGCGCTCAGGCCTGTAAGGCGCTGCGCGAGGAAGGGTACCGGGTCATTCTAGTGAACTCGAACCCCGCGACGATCATGACTGATCCGGGTCTGGCCGATGCAACTTATATTGAGCCGATCACGCCCGAAGTGGTCGCCAAGATCATCGAGAAAGAGCGCCCCGATGCCCTGCTACCCACCATGGGCGGCCAAACAGGCCTAAACACCTCGCTCGCGTTGGAAGAGATGGGTGTGCTGGACAAGTTCGGCGTCGAGATGATCGGCGCCAAGCGCGACGCGATCGAAATGGCTGAAGACCGCGCCCTGTTCCGTGAGGCGATGGACCGGTTGGGCCTTGAAAACCCCAAGGCAACCATCGTGACCGCGCCCAAGCGTGAAGACGGTTCTACCGATCTGGATGCCGGTGTTCAGATGGCCTTGGACGAGCTGGAGGAAATCGGCCTGCCCGCCATCATCCGACCTGCCTTTACGCTGGGCGGTACCGGCGGCGGCGTGGCCTATAACCGCGAGGATTACATTCATTTCTGCCGCTCGGGCATGGATGCCTCGCCAGTGAACCAGATCCTCGTCGATGAAAGCCTGCTGGGCTGGAAAGAATACGAGATGGAGGTGGTCCGCGACACCGCCGACAACGCCATCATCGTCTGTTCGATTGAAAACGTCGATCCGATGGGCGTGCACACGGGTGACTCGATCACTGTGGCCCCTGCCCTGACCCTGACCGACAAGGAATACCAGATCATGCGCAACGGCTCGATCGCCGTTCTGCGAGAGATCGGTGTCGAAACCGGCGGGTCGAACGTACAATGGGCGATCAATCCCGAAGACGGTCGCATGGTCGTGATCGAGATGAACCCGCGGGTATCGCGCTCATCCGCTCTGGCCTCCAAAGCGACCGGTTTCCCGATTGCCAAGATCGCCGCGAAACTAGCCGTCGGCTACACGCTGGACGAGTTGGACAACGACATCACCAAAGTCACGCCCGCGTCGTTCGAGCCGACCATTGACTATGTCGTCACAAAGATCCCGAAATTCGCCTTCGAGAAATTCCCGGGGTCTGAGCCCTACCTGACCACCGCGATGAAGTCGGTAGGTGAGGCAATGTCCATCGGTCGCACCATCCACGAATCGATGCAAAAGGCGCTGGCTTCGATGGAATCGGGTCTGACCGGTTTTGATGAGATCGAAATACCCGGCCTGAACGTCGGCGTTTGGGAAGAAGCGGACGACAAGGCTGCCGTGATCAAAGCGATCAGCCAGCAGACCCCAGACCGCCTGCGCACCATCGCGCAGGCCATGCGTCATGGTCTTTCCGATGATGAGATTTTCGGCGTTACCAAATTCGACCCTTGGTTCCTGGCCCGCATCCGCGAGATCATCGAGGCCGAACGCCAGGTCCGCAAAGACGGCCTGCCGGTCACCGAGGACGGCATCCGAAAACTGAAAATGCTGGGCTTCACCGACGCACGTCTGGGCAACCTGACTGGCCGTGACGAAGACAACGTCCGCCGCGCCCGCCGCAATCTGGGCGTAAAGGCCGTGTTCAAACGCATTGACACCTGCGCCGCCGAATTCGAAGCGCAGACACCTTATATGTACTCGACCTACGAAGCTCCGATGATGGGTGAAGTCGAGTGTGAGGCGCGTCCAAGCGACCGCAAAAAGGTCGTCATCCTCGGCGGTGGTCCGAACCGGATCGGTCAGGGCATCGAGTTCGACTATTGCTGCTGTCACGCCTGTTTCGCGCTGACCGATGCGGGGTATGAGACCATCATGGTCAACTGCAACCCCGAGACGGTCTCGACCGACTATGACACCTCGGACCGTTTGTACTTCGAGCCGCTGACTTTTGAGCACGTCATGGAAATCCTGACGAAAGAGCAGGAAAACGGCACGCTGCACGGCGTCATCGTCCAGTTCGGCGGCCAGACTCCATTGAAACTGGCCAACGCGCTTGAGGCCGAAGGCATTCCGATCCTCGGCACGACGCCCGACGCGATTGACTTGGCCGAAGACCGTGAACGCTTCCAGGCGCTGGTCAACGAGTTGGGCCTGAAGCAGCCGAAAAACGGCATCGCTTCGACCGATGAACAGGCGCTTGAGATTGCCGAAGAGATCGGCTTCCCGCTGGTGATCCGCCCTTCTTACGTTCTGGGTGGCCGCGCGATGGAGATCGTGCGCGATATGGATCAACTGCGGCGCTACATCAACGAGGCTGTTGTGGTCTCGGGCGACAGCCCGGTTCTGCTGGACAGCTATCTGGCGGGTGCGGTGGAACTCGACGTCGATGCTCTGTGCGATGGCACCGACGTTCACGTTGCAGGCATCATGCAACACATCGAAGAGGCGGGCGTTCACTCGGGTGACTCGGCCTGTTCGCTGCCGCCCTATTCGCTTTCGAAAGAGATCATCGAACAGATCAAAGAACAGGCGTTCAAACTGGCCAAAGCGTTGAACGTGGTCGGCCTGATGAACGTTCAGTTCGCAATCAAGGATGGTGAGATCTACCTGATCGAAGTAAACCCGCGCGCCTCGCGTACCGTTCCCTTCGTCGCCAAAGCCACCGACAGCGCGATTGCGTCCATCGCAGCGCGGGTCATGGCGGGTGAGAAACTGGCGGACTTCCCGAAACGCCCGCCCTACAAAACAGTCGACGACAGCAAGATCGCCGACCAGATGACGCTGGCCGACCCGGACATGCCGTGGTTCTCGGTGAAAGAGGCCGTGCTGCCCTTCGCCCGCTTCCCCGGCGTCGACACCATTCTGGGCCCGGAAATGCGCTCGACTGGTGAGGTCATGGGCTGGGATCGCGACTTCCCGCGCGCCTTCCTGAAGGCACAGATAGGCGCTGGCATGGTGCTGCCGTCATCGGGCCGCGCATTCATCTCGATCAAGGATGCCGACAAAGGGCCGGATATGTTGGAAGCCGCGCGAGTTCTGGTCGATCAGGGCTTCGAACTGGTCGCCACACGCGGCACGCAAACCTGGTTGGACGCGCAGAGCGTACCTTGCGAAGTGGTCAACAAGGTCTATGAGGGTCGCCCCGATGTGACTGACCTGATGAAAGACGGCGGTGTTCAGCTGGTGATGAATTCAACCGAAGGCGCACAGGCGGTGGAAGACAGCCGATCAATCCGTTCAATCGCTCTGTATGACAAGATCCCCTATTTCACCACCGCCGCCGCCAGCTACGCAGCAGCGTTGGCGATCAAGGCGCAGGCCGAAGGTGACGTCGAGGTGAAATCGCTGCAGGGCTGACCTGCAGCACCAAGGAAAAAGCAAAACCCCCGGTCGTTGACCGGGGGTTTTTCATTTAAGCAGCGATCGCTTGCCGCTTCTCATCTCGCTGGAAGAACAGCAGATAGAATACCGGAGCCGCGACCATGGTCAGGACCGTGGCAAAAGCCAGCCCGCCCATGATTGTAACTGCCATTGAGACAAAGAACGCATCCGTCAGCAGCGGCGCCATCCCAAGGATCGTTGTAATTGCCGCCAGCATCACCGGCCGCAGACGCGAGACGGATGCTTCGATGATTGACTCCTGCAGCGGTTTGCCTGTTGCGCGGACCAGATCAATCTCTTCGACCAGAACGATGCCATTCTTGATCAGCATTCCCGACAGGCTGAGCAGACCCAGAAGCGCCGTAAAGGTGAACGGCAGTCCGGTGCCCAGCAAACCGATCACCACGCCGTTCACGGACATGGGCACCAACAGCCAGATGATGACCGGTTGGCGGATTGCATTGAACAGCAGGACCGAGATCAGCACCATGATCAACAGGCTAAGCGGCAATTGCCTGCCAAGGCTCTCTTGCGCATCGCCCGAGTCCTCGAACTCGCCGCCCCATTCCATACGATAGCCGGGTGGCAGGTCCATCTCTTCAATCGTTGCGCGCAGCTCGGAATGCACCTGCGCCGCGGTCACATCCGGCGGGATATCTGCGCCAACGGTGATGGTCAGAACCCGGTTGCGCCGGTGGACCTCGGTGTTGAGCAGCTGGTATTCGAACCCATCTACCATCTGTTCGATGGGTACGAATTGGCCTGACTGATCTGAATACACGACTTGGTCGACAATCGAATAGTCACCCTCTGCAGGGCGGCGCAGAATGATCGGGATCAGGCGGTCGCGCTCTCGCAGGACGCCACCGGTAATGCCGTCGGTCGAGAATTGCAGCGTGGCCGCAATATCTTCACGCGAAACACCGGCTGTCTGCGCGCGTTCGGTTGCGTAGATCGGTTGCACCGCCAGCTCTTTCTCGCGCCAGTCATGATGGATGTTCAGCGCGTTCGGCGTAGCAGCCGCCATGCGTTGAACCGCTTCGTCCGCCAACTGCCGCAGCACGGCTGGGTCGCTACCCGAGAAGCGGGCTTGAATCGGGGTGCCTCCACCCGGACCAAAGACCAGACGTTTGGTGCGAAACTCGCTTTCAGGGAACTGAGCCACCCCAAAGGCTTCAAGCTCGGCCTGCAGCGTTGGGATATCCTCGAGCGTTTCCGTCCGAATGATCATGTGACCGTAGCTTGGGTTCGGGTCTTCAGCGCTATAGGTCAGCATGAAACGGGTCGCGCCTTGCCCGACAAACGTGGTGACGGACACCACATCGTCTCGTTCCGCCAGCCAATCCTCGACCACGGCCATATCCGCCGACGTACGCGAGATCGGTGTGCCCTGAGGCAGCTTATAGTGGACAAAGAACAGCGGCGTATTCGAGTCCGGGAAGAACTGCTGCTTCATCAGGCCGAAGCCCGCATAGCAGGCCACCGTCACAGCGATCAGCCCGGCCACAACGAGCCAGCGGAACCGCAACGCCCAGCGCAGGATCGCGCCATAGACACGGAACAGAAGGCTGCCATAAGCGTCAACTTCACCCTCTTTCCCCTGCTTGAAGAAGTAATGCGCCAACATCGGTGTTACTGTGATTGCCAGAACCCAGCTGAGCAGCAATGAGATCCCGATAACTGCAAAGAGCGAGAACAGGAACTCTCCGGTCGCGTCGGGGCTGAGACCGATGCCCGCAAAGGCCATGATGCCGATGACAGTCGCGCCCAGCAGTGGGATCTGCGTTTTCGATGCCACCTCATCCGCTGCATCGCGCGAGGATTTGCCGCGCAGCATCGAGATCTGCATGCCCTCGGCCACCACGATGGCATTGTCCACCAACATCCCCATCGCAATGATCAGGGCACCCAGCGAAATCCGCTCCATCTCAATCGAGAACAGCGCCATGAACAGCAACGTGCCGACCACAGTCAGTAGCAACGTTGTCCCGACCACAATGGCAGCGCGCCAGCCCATGAAGAGGCCCAGAACAGCGACCACAATGATCACGGACATGGCCAGGTTCACAAGAAAGTCGTTCGAGGCTTGCTCGACCACCACGTGTTGCTGGTAGATGGGCAGAATTTCCACGCCAAAGGGGATTTGCGTATCCAGTTCCGCAAATTTGGCATCTGCGCGCTTACCTACTTCGACGATGTTCTCGGCGGCCAAACCGGCAATGCCCAGCGTAAAGGCCTCGGTCCCATCGAAGCGGATCATGATATCCGGGTCGGTCTGACGGGCGCGGTAAACGTTGGACATGTCAAACAGGTTGATCACCTGCCCTTGCGAGCCGACCGACAACCCTGCGATGGCCGATACACTATCCGACCCTTCGGCTGTCAGAATGGTGGTGCGGTCGTTCTCGGACCGAACCGAGCCGGAGGAGTTGACCGAATCCGCGTTGGCAATCGCCTCGTTGATGGCTTGGATGGGGACATTCTGGTTCACCGAGATGGACAGATCCGGTTCGATGAAGATCGCCTCTTGCGGCAGGCCCTGAACCTCGACATCGGCAACGCCGTCGACCGTTAACAGCTCACGCCGCAGAAACGTCGCCAATTCGTGCTTTTCAGCGTCCGAGAACCCTTCGGCCGTGACTGCATAGAACAGGCCGAACACGTCGCCGAAACCGTCATTGACGAAGGGCTGATTTACACCGGATGGCAGGCCCCGCGCCGCGTCGCGCACCTTGGCACGCAGGCGAGTCCAGATGGCGGGCAATTCGCTGCCGTCATAGGTGGATTTGATCTCAACCTCGATCAGGGACTGCCCCGGCTGGTTCAACGAGGTGATCGTATCCACTTCGCCCATTTGCTGGATCGCCGATTCCAGAGGCTCGGACACTTCCAGCGCCACTTGCTCGGCCGTAGCGCCGGGGTATTGCGTGATGATGACCGCGTTTTTGATTGTAAAAGCCGGGTCCTCCAGACGCCCCAGGGAAAGGAAGCCCCATATGCCGCCAAACAGGGCGATCAAGATGATCAGCCACGTGTAAAGCGGCCGGTCGATAGATGCGCGTGCAATTCTCATCAGCCCGCCCCTTAGTTCGAGAAGCCGGTGAAACGGCGCACGCTCTGGCCATCTGTCAACGCCGAGCCACCTGCAACAACCACCTCATCGCCGTCTGACAAGCCGGTCAGAACACGGACTTCGCCAGTCTGAGTCGGTTCGATGGTTACGGGTGCAAGGCGTACCGTGCCCTCGTCTGCGCCAGCCGGAGAGAAGACCATCACGCCCAGCCCGCCGTCTGCGCCAGCGACGATGGCAGACGCCGGAAGAACGATCCCGGTGCGGCCATCCCTGACATGCACGTTCACCGACACGGACGAGCCGGGCAGAATCTGCAGGCCCTCAGGCGGGGTCAGGCCGAACTGAATGCGGAAAGTTTGTCCCACGCTCGAGGTCTCGGCGTCGAACTCGCGGATTTCTAGCGGGAAGACTTCGTCGCTTACGGGGAATTTGGCGTTGATCGTAATGTCATCCTGTTGCCCCGAGCGTTGGAACAGAATCTCGGGGACGTCCACCTCGATCCGCAGTTCCGACATATCGTGAATACGCACGATCGGCGTCCCCGCCGACACGGTGGTAAAGGCCTCAACTGCGCGGCTTGACACGAGCGCGTCGAAAGGGGCTGTCAGTGTCGCGTGTTCCAGTTCGTATTCCGCGTCGCGTACAGCGATAGCGGCCAGTTGCGCTTCGGTTTCGGAATCATCGACCGCCACTTGGCTGGCGGTAGTGCCGCGCAACCGCGACAGGCGCGCGACGGTGCGGTCGGCCTGTTCTTTCTGCAAGCGGGCACGATCCAGCCTGAGTTCAAACGGCTCCTGATCCAGACGGGCAATCAGACCGTCCTTTGGGATGACGAACCCTTCGGTGAC
This sequence comes from Ruegeria sp. BG3, assembly GCF_056538485.1. Classification (NCBI taxonomy): domain Bacteria; kingdom Pseudomonadati; phylum Pseudomonadota; class Alphaproteobacteria; order Rhodobacterales; family Roseobacteraceae; genus Ruegeria; species Ruegeria sp. BG3. The sequence continues at coordinate 42,388 of NZ_JBQFTE010000011.1, forward strand.
GGGCATCTCGACAATCTGCCCCGGAACCTGAAAGGCCAGATCAACGGTCTGACGCGCAGCAACGCGGCCGAAAAACTGCCGTGTGAAACCCGGTGCCGTTTCCTGCACCTGCATCAACTTGACCGGTTTCGCAGTCTCTTGCGCGACAAGCGGCGTCGCCAATACGGCCAGCAGAAGGCCCAGAGAAGTCAGCTGTTTCATTTCTTCAATCCCTCGGGAATTCCCGTTTTCAGTACGTTGTCACGAATCTTGCTCGCCATCCGGGCGAACTCGGCTGTTTCTTCTGCGTTCAGGCCAGAGGCCTTGTGAAACAGATCACCGGCTGCTGACACCAACATATCCCGCGCGCGCTCGCCTTGTTCGGTCAGCACCAGCAGCCAGGCACGGCGATCGTTGGGATCGCGCTGGCGTGCCAGATAGCCAGCTTCTTCCAGAGCATCCGCAGTGGCCGTAATGGTGGAGGGCACGCTGAGCATATCGGCTGCCAGAACACCCATCCGTTTGGGCTCATCCAGCTTGATCAGCATATGGCATTCGGGGTGGCTCAGGTCAGTTTCGATGGTGTCGAAGGTCTCTTCGAGTTTCCAATAGAGCGCATAGACGCCCATAATGGCCTGAATTTCAGGGCTCAGGCGGCCAAGCCTGTCGCTGATACTGTCAGACATAGAAGAGTCTCCGAGACGTCGTTGCGGGTCATATACTTCAAATTATGAACTATTCAATAACTGAAGTTGAGAATCGTCTTCGAGCCTAGCTTCCCTCGGGTAACCAAGACTTGATCAAATGCCCCTGTGACTGCATTTTGAGCAAACCCAAAACGTTCAGGACTTGCCATGTATATCCCTGCAATCACCGGTACAGGCGTTTTCACGCCCGAAAACGTCATCACCAATGCCGAGCTGGTGCAAGCCTTCAACGCCTATGCCGACAAGGTGAATGCAGAGAACGCCCAGGCAATCGAGGCCGGACAGATGGAGCCGATGCAGCACTCCTCCGAGGAGTTCATCGTCAAGGCGTCCGGCATCGAAAACCGCTATGTGATGGATAAATCCGGCGTGTTGGACCCCGACACCATGCACCCCGCTTTGCGCCAGCGCAGCGATGACGAGCCGGGGATCATGACCGAAATGGCGGTGGATGCCTGCAACAAAGCACTGGCGCAGGCTGGTCGGACAGCGGCAGATGTCGATCTGGTGATCTGCGCGGCCTCTAACCACGAACGGGCCTACCCGGCCATCGCCATCGAAATACAGCAGGCTTTGGGCATCAATGGATTTGGGTTTGACATGAATGTCGCCTGTTCCTCGGCCACGTTTGGCATTCAGGCGGCAGCGGATATGGTGCGGTCGGGTTCGGTTCGGTCCGCATTGGTGGTGAACCCCGAAATCTGCTCGGGCCATCTGGAATGGCGCGACCGGGATTGTCATTTCATCTTTGGCGATGTGGCCACCGCCACCCTGATCGAACGCATCGAAGACGCGCAAGGCCCGCATTTTGAGGTCCTGTCGACCCGCTGCGCCACCAGCTTCTCGAACAATATTCGCAACAATAACGGCTTCCTGCGCCGCTCACGCCCTGATGGGTTGATCGACCGGCGCGACATGCAGTTCATGCAGAACGGGCGCAAGGTCTTTAAGGAAGTCCTGCCCATGGTCAGCCAGCATATCAGCGACCACATGGAGGCCGAAGGCATCAGCAGTGACGACCTTACACGCCTGTGGCTGCATCAGGCCAACAAGACCATGAACGATTTCATCGGCAAGAAGGTCCTTGGACGTGTACCCGAGGCGGGTGAGCAACCCAACATCCTGCAAGACTATGCAAACACGTCCTCAGCCGGGTCGATTATCGCCTTCTCCAAATACTCGGACGATCTTGAAGACGGGGATATCGGGCTGATCTGCTCGTTCGGGGCTGGCTATTCGGTTGGGTCCGTTATCGTGAAACGGAAGTCCTGATCCGACGCTGTATTAGAGAAGCCGTCAGGTGGCAGCGCAGTCAATGCGTTCAAACAACGACGTCCCAAAGGCGCCCGATGCCAGTTCTTAACTGACGCTTTCTTCTTCGAGATGCAGTTTCATCTCAATAAGAACCTGCTGCAAAAGGCTGGTTTCTTTCAGCAGGCGCTTGGCTTCGTTGACGGTAATGATCCCGTCTTCGATGGCCGCCTGATACTCGGTCATCAGCATGGCGAAACGCTGGCTCAGGGCGATGACATCCGCGTTCACGCCACCTGTACGCGGAGAATCCGTGTTGCGATCCCCGTAAGACAGGGTGATGTTCTTCAAGTCCGCCAACGCCGAGGTAACATGCGGATAGTTAGCCGCGTTCTCTAGCCGCGCCACTGCATCGACGGGCATGAATCGATCCGCGTGTTCCGAATTATCCGAATAGTAACGGCCCAGCGTCGCCTTGGATTTGCCAGTGATCTCGCACGCGGCTTCGATCCCGACATCTTTCACCAAGGCTTCGGTGTGTTTCTTAAGATAGGCCCCGATATCTGCCATAGTTCTACCCTTGCTACCTGCGCGCGCCGCCCCTTCTGTCCGTTTTGGGGGAAAGCATAGGGAAATTTCCCATAACCGAGTCATAATTGAAATGCCATAAATTGACTATCCCTCAGATATGCGAGGGTTTTGTGAGTGAGTGGCGGCCGTTCAGTGCCGGTAATGAGTAATCGTGAGGCAATATTGTTCAGCCTCACTCCGTTTTGGTCACATGTTGACCGATGGCGTCGCTGTTGCATGCGCAAGGTTCCATCCCCAAAGAGCATCTGCTCGGCCTCTGCAATCGTAACGGCGACGTCGCTTCCCCCTGCTCGATTGATGGCTTGTTCGATTGGCTTTCGCGCTTTAGACCCGCCGCATGGCAAAACTTTATTTCAACTACTCGACGATGAATGCGGGCAAATCGACCGTATTGCTGCAGGCCTCACACAATTACCGTGAGCGCGGCATGAAGACCTATCTGATGACCGCCGCCGTGGACGGGCGCGCCGGTGTGGGGCGGATCGCCTCGCGTATCGGGATTTCCGAAGAGGCCGATACCTTCCGCCCGGAGGATGACGTTTTTGCCATGATCGAAACGCGCCAGAAGGCCGATCAGATCGCCTGTGTCTTTGTGGACGAGGCCCAGTTTCTATCCGAGGATCAGGTCTGGCAACTGGCCCGCGCCGTGGATGACCTGAAGCTCCCGGTGCTGGCTTATGGCTTAAGGGTAGATTTCCAGGGCAAACTCTTCCCCGGTTCAGCCGCCTTGCTGGCCTTGGCCGATGAGATGCGAGAGGTCCGCACCATCTGCGAATGCGGACGCAAGGCCACGATGGTGATTCGGCAGGACGAGAATGGCCGTGCGATCACCGAGGGTGCTCAGGTTCAGATTGGCGGGAACGAGACCTATGTCTCGCTCTGCCGCAAACACTGGCGTGAGGCGGTCGGCGACTAGACCGGATTCGGCAAGTCGCGCCCGGCGGCAAAGGCGGCCACATTATCCAAGGCCATATGCCCCATGCCGGTTCGCACTTCTTCTGTGGCAGTGCCCAGATGCGGCAGCAGAGTGACATTCTGCATCTCGCGCAGTGCCTTTGGCACAGTAGGCTCGAACTCGTAGACGTCCAGCCCGGCCCCGGCGATCTTGCCTGCTTGCAACGCGCTGATCAGAGCAGTTTCATCCACCACCTCACCCCGAGCGATGTTCACCAGAATGGCCAAGGGGTTCATGGCCTCAAGCACTGAGGCATTGATCAGATGGCGTGTCTCAGCCCCGCCCGGAACGGCCAGAACCAGGAAATCGACCGAGGCCGCAAGTACCGAGAGATCGGGGATGAACTCGGCCTCAAAATCAAGCTGCTTGGCTCTACGGGATTGGTACGCGACTCGCATGCCGAAACCGAAGTGACAGCGCCGCGCGATAGCCTGACCGATGCGGCCCATGCCGACGATACCCACCCGCTTGCCGGTGACGTGATGCCCCAACATCTGCGTGGGATGCCAACCCTGCCAGTTTTCAGCCCGCACCAGACGCTCCCCCTCACCCGCGCGCCGCGCGGTCGAGAGGAGCAAGGTCATGGCGATATCAGCGGTCGCATCCGTGACCGCTCCGGGCGTGTTGGTGACAGCGATGCCTAAGGCGCGCGCGGCCTCGACATTGATATGATTGTAGCCGACGCCGAAATTGGCCAACAGCTTGCAGCGGGGCTCAGGCACTTTGGCGAAGACTTCGGCCGAGAACAGGTCGCCCAGGGTGGGCACAACAATGTCATATTCCTGCAACGCCCCCACCATCTCATCCTCGGAAAGCGGAGTGGTTGCGGGGCGAACCTCAACATCGAACTCGGCGGCTGCCCGTGCTTCGACCGCCGATGTCATCGGGCGTGTGATCCAGAGTTTCATCAGTGCATCCTTCCGCCAACGGGGACTTTGCCATCCGGACCGATCAACACGATCTCACCAATTTCGTCCGGTAGACCCAACACCAGAACCTCGGACATGAACTTCCCGATCTGGCGCGGCGGGAAGTTGACCACAGCCATCACCTGCTTGCCGATCAGTGTCGACGGATCGTAATGCGCAGTGATCTGGGCCGAGGTTTTGCGCTCGCCAATTTCGTCGCCGAAATCGATCCACATCTTGATGGCGGGCTTACGGGCTTCGGGATAGGGCTCGGCGTGGATGACCACACCGACGCGGATGTCGACTTTCAGAAAGTCGTCGAAGGAAATCTCACTCACGGCCCAACTCCTTGGAACGGTCGGTCGCAGCCTTGACGGCGCGGTGCAGCAGATTTGGGAAACCCTCTGCTTCGTGCATCAGAACCTCTAGCGCGGCCTGTGTCGTGCCGTTGGGCGAGGTTACGTTGACCCGCAACTGCGAGGGGTCTTCCTCGGCGGCCATGGCCAAGGCACCGGCACCTGCAACCGTGGATTTCGCCAGTTTCATGGCCAGCTCATGCGGCAGACCCTGCGCCTGCCCTGCGGCGGCCAGCGTTTCGATCAGGTGAAACACATAGGCGGGGCCAGAGCCGCTGACGCCGGTGACCGCATCTATCTGAGCCTCATCTGACAGACGCACGGTTTCCCCAATAGCCGACAGCAGGTTTTCCGCAAGGTCCAAATCGTCGCCGGACACATGTGCGTTGCCGATCATCGCCGTGATGCCCTGACGGATCGCCGCCGGAGTGTTCGGCATGGCCCGTATAATCGGTGTGCCCTCGCCCAGCACGTCTTCGAACGTTGCAATCGAGGTGCCAGCCGCAACGGAAACGAACAGGCTGCCACCGCCACCGAGGGCCTGTATTGCGGGCAGCGCCTCGCCCATCATTTGCGGTTTGACGGCCACCAGCACGACTGCGGGGGATTCGGGCAGTGGCGTGTTGATGTTGACGCCCTGCAGTTTCAGCCAGTCCGAGGGGTAAGGATCAATCACCCAAACGGAAGCGGCGGGCAGGCCATGATCCAGCCAACCCGCCAACATCGCGGACCCCATCTTTCCGCATCCCAATAACACAAGGCCCTGCTCGGCCACGCGCGACATGTCCATGCTTGCCCCTCCCCTATTCAACGGTTCAGGGCAAAGGTTTACGCTCGGCCGTAGGCCTCTGCAATGGCGACTTGCATCGCTTCTTCCGGATCGCGATTGCCCCAAGTGACCAGTTGAATCGCCGGGTAGTAGCGCTCGGCGCTCAACACCGCGGCGTTGATCATCGTGTCGATCTGATCAGGGCTTGCAGTCTGACCGCCCGCCAGAACCAGGCCGTAGCGATAGACCATAAGCTTCTGGTTCGCCCAGTATGTGAAAGCGCCCGCCCAGCACTGATCATTCATCTTGTTGAGCAGCTCATACAGCTCACTCTCACGCTCCGCCGGAGGCTCCATCTCGAATGAGCAAACCATGCGCAGCGTTTCGTCATAGTTGGACCAGGCCAACGTGATCGAATAGGTCCGCCACTGCCCTTCGACAGCCATGGCGATCTGATCGTCGCCGATGCGGTCAAAATCCCAGTCGTGATGTTCGGCCAGATGTTCAACAATATCGATTGGATGAAGGTCTTCTTCGAGAAACTGCTCGGAAAGGGCCATAATGCCACCTCACTACTCTCTAGCATTTCGGGGCTGGCAGCGCCCCAGCGCTAGTTGCCTGCTCTACAAGCCGGGCTTCCCCCGTAGGCCTGTACCAAATATGGTGCGCCGCAAGAGGGTGTCTGGCAACCCCATTTCTTGGGGATAACAGCAATAAGTTGTGGACAGTCGGCAACGACGATCAAAATATTGGCGTTTCACGCAGCTTTGTCTTGATTAATTTCTGCAAGGCGGCATGATACACAACACCGCACAATCCGACCTTGGATTGCGCGGCGCTAATCTTGACTTAAAAATTTGGGTATGGACGTTACTTGTCCAGTTTCGCCTCAAGCGCGGCGATGCGCGCCTCAAGCGCGGCGTTCTCTTCGCGGGCCTTCTGGGCCATGGCGCGCACAGCGTCGAATTCTTCACGCGTGACGAAATCACGGTCGGCCAGCCAACGGTCAATCATCGACTTCATCGCATTCTCGGCCTCTTCGCGTGCGCCCTGTGCCACACCCATGGCGTTGGTCATCAGCTGTGAAACGTCGTCGAGGATCTTGTTGCGGGTTTGCATGGCTTTTCTCCGAAATCGCGGTTGTATCCTATATGGGGAAGGATTGGCGCAGGCTCAAGGTTGACTTGCCCTGCAAACCCCGGGCAATGAGACGCACATGCAGGCTGTTCTGAATTTCCCCGATCTGTCGCCCGAGCTGTTCTCGATCTCACTGTTCGGGATGGAGTTCGCGCTCAGGTGGTACGCGCTGGCTTATATTGTCGGCATTCTGATTGCCTGGCGTCTGGCCGTGATGGCCCTGCGGCGTCCGGCCCTTTGGCGCAATGAGACGCCACCCATGAAGCCCGAACAGTTGGATGACCTGCTGACCTGGATCATCATCGGCGTCATTTTAGGTGGACGGCTGGGTTTTGTGCTGTTCTATCAACCGGCCTACTACTTGTCGCACCCGGCAGATATCCTGAAGGTCTGGCAAGGCGGCATGGCCTTTCACGGAGGGCTGCTTGGGGTGATTGTCGCCTCATACCTCTATGGTCGCCGTCACAACATTCCGACTCTGTCGTTGGGCGATCTGGTGGCCTACACCGTCCCGCCCGGCCTGTTGCTGGGGCGGCTTGCCAATTTCATCAACGCCGAACTTTGGGGCCGACCAAGCGAATTGCCATGGGCCGTGATCTTTCCCGGCTTCGCGGCGCAGGACTGCCCCGGCGTCGTGGCCGGTATGTGTGCCCGTCACCCCTCGCAACTATACGAAGCCGCGCTAGAGGGTGTCCTATTGGGCGCAGTCCTTCTGTGGCTGGTCTACCGGCGCGGCGCGTTTCGGAAACCCGGCCTGATCATGGGCGTTTTCCTCGCAGGCTACGGGGCGTCCCGCTTACTGGTCGAGTTTGTCCGTCAGCCCGATGCGCAGTTCATCTCGCCCGGCAACCCGCTTGGGCTGGCGTGGCATATCGGCGGCTACGGCCTGACAATGGGGCAAATCCTGTCCCTGCCGATGATTGCTCTTGGGCTATGGTTCGCCCTGCGCGCCCGGCGAACGGCATGAGCCTGCACGCACTTCTGATCGCCCGAATCCGGCAAGACGGCCCGATGACGCTGGCCGACTACATGACCGAATGCCTGCTACACCCAACTTTGGGCTATTACCCAACGCGCGATCCGTTCGGCGCGCAGGGGGACTTCACGACTGCACCGGAAATCAGTCAGATGTTCGGCGAGTTGATCGGCCTATCACTGGCGCAAAGCTGGATGGATCAGGGGCAGCCATCTAAGTTTGCTCTGGCCGAACTTGGACCGGGTCGCGGTACGCTGATGGTGGATATCCTACGGGCGACCCGCTCGGTTCCCGGTTTTCATGCGGCGGCCAAGGTTGTTCTACTGGAAGCCTCCGAGACGCTCCGAGACGTGCAAAAGGCAACCCTGAAAGATCACAACCCGCAGTGGATCACCAATGTCGGCGAGTTGCCGGACATGCCGCTCTTTCTCGTGGCGAATGAGTTCTTTGACGCCCTGCCCATCCGTCAATTCCTGCGTGAGGGCGTCACTTGGTGCGAACGATTGATCGGTGAGGCCGATGGCGCGCTGAGTTTTGGCCTTGGCCCGGCCGCACCACAAGTGGCACTGCAGGACCGGCTGTCCGATACGCGAGACGGGGATCTCGTCGAACTCTGCGCTGCTGCAATTCCGATTCTGACCATCCTCGCCAGCCGAATCGCGCAGAACGGAGGGGCTGCTCTGATCGTGGACTATGGTGACTGGCGCTCGCTTGGCGATACGCTTCAGGCCCTAAAGGCGCATGAGCGTGTTGACCCTCTGCAAACCCCCGGTCAGACAGACCTGACCGCGCATGTGGATTTTGAGCCCCTGGCGCTGGCGGCGAAGGCCGCAGGCTGTGCTCATACCCGCCTGACACCACAGGGTATTTTTCTGGAACGTCTGGGAATCACCGCCCGTGCACAGGCTCTGGCCAAGGGCATAGGCGGCTCCAAGCTTGATGAACTGGTGGCCGCACATCGCCGGTTGACGCATCCAGATGAAATGGGAAATCTGTTCAAAGTGCTGGGCCTCTACCCGCCCCAAGCTGTGCCTCCACCGGGACTGGAACCATGACTTTGGAAATTCTCACATCGGATATGCTCGACCCCGTAAAACACGGCTTTTTCAGCCGTAGAGGCGGCGCATCCTCGGGTGTCTTCGCTGGATTGAACTGCGGTTATGGATCATCCGATCAGACAGAGATCGTAGCCCTGAATCGCCGACGAGTTGCTGATGCGATGGATGTCGCGCCCGAGGCGCTGGTTGGTATTCATCAGGTTCATTCGCCCGATGTGCTGACGGTAGATGCGCCCCTTACGGGTGACAAACCCAAGGCGGATGCACTTGTGACCGCCACGCCCGGGTTGGCTCTGACAATTCTGACCGCGGACTGCCAGCCTGTGCTTTTCTGCGACCCTGACGCGAACGTGATCGGCGCCGCCCATGCTGGCTGGCGCGGAGCTTTGGACGGCGTGTTGGAGGCCACGTTGGACGCGATGGAGGCATTGGGCGCCACGCGCGAAAACACGCGTGCCGTGATCGGGCCATCCATTTCGCAGCCGGCCTATGAGGTCGGCCCCGAGTTTCTGGATGCGTTCATGGCGGAGTCTCCAGAAAACAGCCGATTCTTCGCCAATGGCACCGAGGACCGGATGCAATTTGATTTGCCAGCCTTTGGTCTGCATAAACTGCGTCAAGCGGGTGTTGGGCAGGCAGAATGGACCCGGCACTGTACTTATTCCGATCCGGATCGCTTTTATTCGTACCGCCGGACAACACACGCCAAAGAGGCGGATTACGGGCGGTTGATTTCGGCGATCAGATTGTAGATTAGGCCCCAATTAAGGCAAAACCGCCACCTTTCCGCCACATTTATTGTGTTTATCTGACACAGAATCGTAGTGAATTTTGTGCCAGTACTCAGAAGGTTATCTGTCTTTGCCGACAAATGAATGCTGGCACCTCAAACAGAGGAACCGCCAACCTTTATTTTTTGTCCGTTTTTGATCCCGGTTAAGCCTTATCCCTGCCGCAAACACGCGGCACGTTAAGTCTACACACACGGAATGAGGCTCAGACCTCCGATCGAGCAGGACCAGAAAATGAAACAGAAATCTCGCTTTCTCAGCTCGGTCATTCAGGCCGCACAGGACCCGAAACTGGATATGCCGTGGAAGCGAGTTTCAAGCCATTCTGTCAGGGTTGCACGCCGTCTGGCGACGCGACGCTGAAACAGAAAGCCAACGGAACCAAGCTGCCGGTTCCATTTGGTAAACGCGCACCGGGTAGTGCTCCGGTCCGGTGTGCGTGGGATGCAACGAAAACTGCATCCTGAGTTCGGAGCGTGTTTGTGGGCATTTTCGCCCGCGCTGTACGAGTTTGTCTGGGGGGTCAATGGATTGACCAATGGAATGCGAAATTGCTTCGCTGTGCGCTGCGGCCATCGCCAGTGCCCAGGGGTTGACCATTTATTTCAAGACAAAGAACCGAACCGACAGATGGGCCTGCATGGGGGTATGCCCCGTCTGATCCGGTTCTAGAAGGAACGGAATATTTATGACTATTCCAAAATCACTGGCCATTGCTGCCAGAAATGCTGTCGAAACCTCGGCATTGCTTCGCGACACTCCGCGACCGACTACAAAACAGAAAGCCCAGCTGCGCCGTTACGAAGTGAGCGCCCTGCTCAAAAACGGAGACATTGCGCAAACCCGGCATATCGCACCTGCCCTGCCGATGTTCGAGGACGCCTTTTGCGCCTTCTCACGGGGGTCACTTGTGGAAACCGAACAAGGGCCGATGGCGATCGAGGACCTGCTGCCCGGCGACACAGTACTGACGCAGGATGGGACCTCCGAGACCGTTTTGTGGAAGGGCTCGGTGACGCTGATACCGGGTCGCGAGGACTCTCGCGGGCGCACCCGTCCGTTGACCCGCATCATGGCCGATACCTTTGGTATGCAAAAACCGATGTCCGGTGTGATTGCAGGACCTGCCGCGCGTCTGCTTGGCACCCCAGCCCATTTGCGGCGCCTGCATGGCGGGTCACCGATTCTGACGCCTGTCGCCGAATTTCAGGACGGAATGGGAGTTGTAGAAACAATGCCGCCCACTCCGGTAGAATTGTTTCACATTTGCCTGAAAAAACACTCCGTCATCCGTGTAGACGGCCTGCCCTTTGAAACCTATCATCCAGGTGCTAATGCGGTTCGCATGATCAGCCATTCGTTACGGTCGATCTATCTGAACCTGTTCGCGCATATCGAATCGCTGAACGATTTTGGCCCGTTGCTTATGCCGCGCGCCGGAGACGGAGAGATCGACGCGATATCAGCGTGAAGTGTTAAAGAGTACTGCAGAGTGGGGGCTTTATGCAGATTTTGATAGGATGGGCTTTGACCCTGGCGGTGGTGGCTATGCTGCCAGCCTGCCCAACAGAAACACGACGGATGTGGTTTACGCCGAGCGGTTCATTCGGTCTTCCAGCACATCGAACGGGACGCCTGGGTCGTCTTTTGCGCCGCGGATAACAAGCGATGTCTTGACGCTGGCCACGTTTGGCGTGGTCAGTAGTTCTCCGGTCAGGAACTGCTGAAAACTGCTGAGGTCGGGCGCGACGCATTTCAGGATGAAGTCGACCTCGCCGTTCAGCATGTGACACTCACGGACCAGCGGCCATAGTCCGCACTGCGCCTCGAATGCGCTGAGCTCCGACTCCGCCTGGCTGTCCAATCCAACCATCGCAAAGACTTGAACCTCGAACCCAAGCTCGCGGGCGTTCACTTCGGCGTGGTAGCCGGTGATATAACCCGATTCCTCCAACGTACGGACGCGGCGCAGACACGGAGGGGCTGAGATACCGACCCTTTTGGCCAACTCCACATTGGTCATGCGACCGTCTGCCTGCAATTCCGCCAGAATCTTGCGATCAATTTCATCCAGCCGGGTCGTGACCATAAAACGCTCCTGATTTTTCGGTTCTTATATCAGCACCCAGCCCACGCGCAATAATGTTTCGTAGCTGCGCAATTTTCTTTGTTTTCAGATCGCTCATTTGCGCAGGGCCATACCGACAAGGCATATCAGGTTCCCTTCATGAAGGGGCTTTAAGCCCTGCCCGCCCATCGCTATATCCTTGCGACGGGTAAAAGGCCCAATTCAGGCAGTTCGAGCGGGGGTACCATGGCCGACACACGACACACCAAGGTTCTGATCATCGGGTCGGGGCCCGCAGGCTATACAGCCGGGGTTTATGCAAGCCGCGCGATGCTGGAACCCATTCTGGTGCAAGGGATCGAGCCCGGCGGCCAGTTGACAACCACCACCGAGGTCGAAAACTGGCCCGGCGATTCCGAGGTACAAGGCCCCGATCTGATGGTCCGTATGCAGGACCACGCCAAGGCGATGGGCTGCGAGGTCATCGGCGACATCATCAGCGATCTGGATGTCTCGAAACGTCCCTTCACCGCAAAAGGGGATAGCGGCACGGTTTACACCGCTGACGCGGTCATTCTGGCGACCGGCGCACGGGCCAAATGGCTTGGCCTGCCGTCGGAAGAGAAATTCAAAGGCTTCGGCGTCTCGGCCTGCGCGACCTGCGACGGGTTCTTTTATCGCGGGCAGGAGATCGTTGTGATCGGTGGCGGCAACACCGCCGTGGAAGAAGCGCTATTCCTCACCAATTTCGCCAGCAAGGTGACCTTGATCCACCGCCGCGACGAGTTGCGGGCCGAAAAGATCCTGCAGGATCGCCTGATGAAGAATGAAAAGATCGAACCTCTCTGGTTCCATGAACTGGACGAAGTCATCGGGACCGACGCGCCCTTGGGCGTCGAAGGCGTGCGCGTCAAGAACGTGAAAACGGGCGAGATTTCTGAGATTCCGTGCAAGGGCGTTTTTGTCGCCATCGGCCATGCCCCGGCCAATGAGCTGGTCAAAGACACGCTGGAAACCCATATGGGCGGCTATGTCGTAACCAAGCCGGGATCAACCGAGACCTCGGTTCCGGGTGTTTTCGCAGCCGGTGACCTGACAGATCACATCTACCGTCAGGCCGTCACCAGCGCAGGCATGGGCTGCATGGCCGCCCTGGATGCCGAACGCTTTCTGGCCGAACAGGACTGAGGGGCCACCGGGTCAGGTCACACCGGCTTGACCCTATCCCCGCGCGGCCTCACACTGGTGCAAAACATGAGGGTCGCGCGTGGTCACAACGGACAACGCTCTTTGGCGTGGCGGGTGGTCAACCCGGCTTAGGATCGGCAGCGGGCTGGTCCTTTTTGTCTTTGCCTTCTTCCATTTTCTGAACATCGGCCTGGGCCTGTTTCACACCGACTATCTGCATGGCATGCAAGATGGTCGAAAGGCCGTAACCCGCCACGACGCCATGAGTGCGCTTCTCTACCTTGCGCTGATCATACATTCGGGCCTTGCGCTAACGTCGATCATACAACGACGGACCTTGCGCATGCCGTTCAGCTCAGCCCTCCAAATCGTGCTGGGGCTGCTGATCCCGATCCAGCTGATCGTCCACATCATTCACACGCGGTACGCGCATGAGATCTACGATGTGAATGACGAAATGGGCTATATCATCATTCTAATGTGGCCAAGCTCTGCGATTTGGATGCAAAGCCTGCTGTTGCTGATCGTGTGGGTACATGGCTGCATCGGGTTGCACATGTGGCTGCGGTTGACCCGGTGGTGGGGCAAGACCCTGCCCTACCTGATCGGTATTGCGGTCTTTGTCCCCTGTTTCGCCTTGGCCGGTGTGCTGACCGAGGGGCGCCGGATCTGGGCCGATTTTGCCGATGACTTCCTGCGCGAACAGTATATCGAACACTATAACTGGCCCTCGGCCGAGGCCTTTGAGGCCATGTTCCGCGTCGAAGACAACGCCATGACGGGTTTTTGGGCCGCACTCGGAGCCACGGCGGCCTTCTACCTTGGCCGCAAGCTGTGGAGACGTCGGCATTCCGTGCAGGTCACCTATGCCCGAGGGCCCGAGGTTTTTGCCGAGAAAGGCATGACGCTGCTTGAGATGTCTCAGGCTAACGGCATCCCTCATGCTGCCCTCTGTGGCGGTAAGGGCCGCTGCACCACCTGCCGCGTGATCGTTGAGGATGGCGGAGATCACCTGCCCCCACCCAGCGAGATCGAAGCCCGCAGTCTGGCCGCTGTTGGGGCCTCGGCCCAGACGCGCCTGGCCTGTCAGATGCGCCCGACCGAGCCGGTAAAGGTCTTTCGTGTTTTCCGTCCCGACGGCAAGCACGACCGGGCTCATGCAAGTCAGGGGCAGGAACGTCAGTTGGCCGTGCTGTTTCTGGACATGCGCGGCTTTACCGCCCGCACCGCGGGGCAATTGCCCTATGACATCGTGTTCCTGTTAAACCGGTTCTTTGACGCGATTGTGCCTTCGATCACCTCTCAAGGCGGGGTCGTCGACAAATATATGGGGGATGGGTTGCTGGCGGTTTTTGACAAGCCCGACCCCCAGCAATCCGCCCGCGCCGGTCTGAAAGCGGCAATTGAGATCAGCCATGCGCTGGAACAGTTCAACCGACAGCTTTCATCCGAAGATAGCCCGCATATCCGCATCGGCATGGGGCTGCATCTGGGCGATCTTGTGCTTGGGGAAATTGGCGCGGCCGGTCATGCCGCGCAAACCATCATCGGGGACGCGGTGAATGTCGCCAGCCGCCTTGAGGCCGAAACAAAGCCGCTGGGGGTTGAGCTTCTGGTGTCGGCCGAGCTGCTACAAGCCGCCGAGATGGATATCTCGGACGATCGTATTCAGAACTTCGAGCTGCGCGGCGTATCCAAGCCCGTTCCTGCCCTTCCGGTGCCCCGCGCCTCGGAACTTGAAAAGGCCTGAGACAACAGGAACACGCATACTTACTGTGGCACGTTTGCGCTAGGTTACCGGAACTTTGATCGCCCGTTTTCCGCCGAATTGGAAAATTCTTCCAATCACAAGAAAAACCGCTCATATCCTCCTTAGTTTTATCTGACCCTGTGGACTCTGACTCAGTGGCGGGGCACATGCCGTTTCAAATGCCAAGGTCACACTGGCGCATCATCACATCGACAAGAGAATTCCGATGACAATGTTAAGCAATCTCGCCCCCATTCCCGAACTCTACGTCTCCTATGACTCGGCCCAGAAGCTGAAGGTTGAGGCAGCGGATCTGACCAGCCATGACCTGTCTCCGCGCCAGATCTGCGATCTGGAACTGCTGATGAATGGCGGCTTCAACCCGCTGAAAGGGTTTCTGAGCGAAGCCGACTACGACAATGTGGTCGAGAACATGCGTCTGGCTGACGGCACGCTGTGGCCGATGCCGATCACGCTGGATGTCAGCGAAGAGTTCGCCGAAAGCATCGAGCTTGGCCAGGACATCGCCCTGCGCGACCAAGAGGGCGTGATCCTCGGCACCATGACTGTGACCGACCGCTGGACCCCCGACAAATCGCGCGAGGCCGAGAAGGTCTTTGGCGCGGATGACGATGCGCACCCGGCCGTAAACTACCTGCATAACGTGGCAGGCAAAGTTTATCTGGGCGGTCCCGTTGTCGGCATTCAGCAGCCCGTTCACTATGATTTCCGTGGCCGCAGGGATACTCCGAACGAGCTGCGCGCCTATTTCCGCAAACTGGGCTGGCGCCGCATCGTTGCGTTCCAAACTCGCAACCCGCTGCACCGCGCCCACCAGGAGCTGACCTTCCGCGCTGCGAAAGAGGCGCAGGCCAACCTGTTGATCCACCCGGTTGTCGGCATGACCAAGCCGGGCGACGTGGACCACTTCACCCGCGTGCGCTGCTATGAGGCGGTGCTGGACAAGTACCCGGCCTCAACCACCTCGATGTCGCTGATTAACCTGGCGATGCGCATGGCTGGCCCACGCGAGGCCGTCTGGCACGGCCTGATCCGCGCCAACCACGGCTGCACCCATTTCATCGTTGGCCGCGACCATGCCGGCCCCGGCAAAAACAGCCAAGGTGAAGACTTCTACGGCCCTTATGACGCGCAGGATCTGTTCCGCAAATACCAGGATGAAATCGGCGTTGAGATGGTCGACTTCAAGCACATGGTCTATGTGCAGGAACGCGCCCAGTACGAGCCGAATGACGAGATCCTCGACAAGGACAACGTCACGATCCTGAACATCTCGGGCACCGAACTGCGCCGCCGTTTGGCCGAAGGTCTGGAAATCCCCGAATGGTTTAGCTTCCCCGAGGTTGTGGCCGAGTTGCGCAAGACCAAGCCACCGCGTAGCCAACAGGGCTTTACCGTTTTCTTCACCGGCTTCTCGGGCTCGGGCAAATCCACCATCGCCAACGCGCTTATGGTCAAGCTGATGGAAATGGGCGGCCGTCCCGTGACGCTGCTGGATGGGGACATTGTGCGTAAGAACCTGTCGTCCGAGTTGGGCTTCTCAAAAGAGCACCGCGACCTGAACATCCGTCGCATCGGCTATGTCGCGTCCGAGATCACCAAGAACGGTGGCATCGCCATCTGCGCACCGATTGCGCCCTATGCGACCACCCGTCGGGCCGTGCGCGAAGAGATCGAACAGTTCGGTGCCTTCTGCGAGGTTCACGTGGCCACCAGCATCGAGGAATGTGAACGCCGCGACCGCAAGGGCCTGTACAAGCTGGCGCGCGAAGGCAAGATCAAAGAGTTCACCGGCATCTCAGACCCTTACGACGTGCCCCAGAACCCTGAACTGAGCGTCGAGACGGAGAATGTCGAAGTCGACAACTGCGCTCATCAGGTTCTGCTGAAGCTCGAGAGCATGGGCCTGATCGCTGCGAACTAAGCGGCTGAGTTAAACTAGATTGGAAACGGCCTCCGGTCACCGGGGGCCGTTTTTCGTGCAAACCAACGACTGAGATTGACAAAGATGCGTGGCCTTGATGCAGTCGGCCCAGTCAAGTACTGTTCGGCCCATCCACGATGCACCCCCTTCCTCAAATCGCCAGCTTCTGGTTTGGCTCCGATCTCAGCTGGCTCGAGGCGCTGTGCATTCAATCCTATCTGGACCATGGTCATTCCTTCACCCTCTATGCGGCCCACGACATCGCGAACATCCCAAATGGCGTCGACCTGCGGCATGCGTCCGAGATACTGTGGCCCGCCCCTTTTGATCTACGGCCCGAAGATCGGCTGGGCGTTGCGGTGTTTTCGGACATTTTCAGGCTGAGGTTGCTGGAACGTACAGAGTTCGTCTGGGTAGATCTGGATGCGCTCTGTCTGAAGCCTTTTGATTTTGCGTCCCCTTTTGTCTTTGCCCCCTCTCAATCCGGCAAGTTTCCCAATGGGGTGCTTCGCTTGCCGCAAGAGTCCCAGACGCTTGCGCAGATGCTGGCATTTGTCACCTCGGCCAATCCGACCCAACCTTGGCGCGGGGCCAAGCTGCGTAGACGCAACGAGCAGCGTATCGCGGAAGGCGAGACCTGGGGTATCGAGGCGCTGCCATGGGGATGCTCCGGCCCCAAGGCGCTGGGGCATTTTCTGTGTGAGACCGGAGAAGACATCCACGCTATGCCTGCTGATACGTTCTACCCCCTGGAGAATGAGGCGCTTTGGAAGCTACACGACCCTCGTGTGCCCCCAGCCACTATTGAACGAGACGGGGTACATTCCGTGCATGTCTTTGGGCATCAGAAGAAATTCATGGCCCAACAGACTGCGGGCCTGCCGGTGCGGGGATCGTTTCTCAGCACGCTATGCACGCGCCACGGGATTGACCCACAGGAGAACCCGATCGCACCGATGGCTTGGATGGAGCTTTAACCGGGCGCGCCCGATAGCTCATGCCGCAGAGCGCGTACTGCCCGCTCTTCGAACCGACCGTAGTCTGCGGCTAAGTCCTGAATCGCCTTCAGATGGGGCAGACGCCGGGCATAGTCTTCTTCGGATGCAGATTGAATCGCTTCCTGTATATCTGCCTGTGTCCCGCAGAGGACCATCCCCGAAGTGTCCATAAAATCCCC
Source organism: Ruegeria sp. BG3 (assembly GCF_056538485.1). Lineage (NCBI taxonomy): Bacteria > Pseudomonadati > Pseudomonadota > Alphaproteobacteria > Rhodobacterales > Roseobacteraceae > Ruegeria > Ruegeria sp. BG3. Next base: position 59,994 of record NZ_JBQFTE010000011.1, read on the forward strand.
GATATTCGGGCAGCCCCAATAAATCGGAACGGTCGCGCAGAGGATCGAGTCGATCAGTTTCTCTGAAAAGTAGTTCCGCTCTCGTACATTCTCAATCACGACCGAATAGCGGTAAGGGTCCAGACCATCCGACTTTTGGTCGAAAGGCGTGTATCCCCGCCCCATGATGTCCACATCGGCCCCGGTTTCGCGGATCCAGTCGATCACGTCATGGCGTAACTGATGGCCCACGAGGTCCCGCTTGGCCGAGGCGATCAGCGAACAGGATTTGACCTTCTCAACCTGTAGCTCCTGCCAGTCTGGCACCATGGTCACGCCATAGGGCAGAAACACAGCATTGGGCAGGTTTTCCAGTAGAACGTCGTGAAACGTGAACACCCGAAAGAACCGCCGCCATGTCAGGCGCAGCTGTCGGTCATGTTTGGCGTGGATGGCCGACGGCTCACCCATCATCAGCGAAATCCGCGCCTTTGTGCCACGGCGCAACCGCCAATGAACCGTCGAATTGGGATACATGATCAGATGATCCGTCGGCGCGAGGTCACCGACTGTTTTGCCCAGCAAACGATCCGGGCAGCCCTCGTGCCAGATCAGCTCGGACAGAGGCACCTCGGCCAGTTTCGGGCCCAGACGGTGGCCGTAGGGTAAAACAGCTATCGCTTCGGTCATTGGTCCGCCTCAGGCAAGTCGACCTGTCCGCGCATCAGAACATAGCCCTGCCCTGCCACCTTGATCCCGGTCATGGCATCGCTTGGGCCGACGCGCGTCACCGTTGCTTGCCCCGGACGCCCCATGTCGTGACCCTGTTCAGCGATGAATTGGTCTTTCTTCATCAGCCCGTATTTCCAAAGATAGGCCGCCATCGCGCCCGTCGCAGACCCGGTGAAAGGGTCCTCGGGTGGGCTGGGCGGTGCCAGCAGCAGGCGTGAGAACGTATCCCCTTGTGTCGTCGCTCCCTGCAAGGTGACCAAAAACGGCTCGGCCATATCGGAACCAGAAAACCCCGCTGCTGCTGCCACCTCGCGCAAAGGACCTTCGGCCAGCCGCGCTGCGCGCAAGGCGTCGTGATCCCGCAGCACCGTGATACAGAATGGCAACCCGGTAGAGACAAATCGCGGCGGAGAGATAATGGCCTCTTCAGGCAACGAAATCGCGCTGGCAACCAGATCAGCAGGCACATAGGCTCCAAATTCCGGCGCAACCTGCGTCATCTCGATCTCATCACCGTTCAAACGAATGGCAACAAGCCCCGCACCGGTTTCCAAAGTCAGAGAGTCGCCCTCAACCAGACCACGCGAACGAAGTGCCGCGACCGTTGCGATGGTCGGATGACCGGCAAAGGGGATTTCGCGACTGGCCAGAAAATACCGCACCCGGATATCGGCAACATCCGACGGGCCGGTAAAAGTACACTCGACCAGAGATGTTTCGCGCACATAGGCCATGCAGACCTCATCCGACAGATGGGCCGCGCCATGGACTACGGCGCAGCCATTGCCACCAAAGGCTTTGTCGGTAAAGGCATCCACCCAGTCAAAATCGAACCAGCTCATCCAGCGTTTCCTTACATGCACATGCCATCCCGGATGCGATCCGGAGCTTGTGCATGTTTCGCTGGTGTCGGGCGGAATGTCACGCGCAATCGCGTGTGCCTGGGGTCGTTCAGTGAACGGCCACCGGTGAGAGGTCATGCTCGCGCGCCAGCACAAAGGCCAGCTTGCGGTCGGCGACAAGCGCCAGTTGCTGCCCATCGGAGTCATGCACGGCGTACAACTGATCCAGATCGCCCGCCTGATCACGCAGATCGCTGGGCAGATCGGCAACCTCAACCGTTTTGACATACACGATACGGTCGCCTTCGGTGTTGATTTCAATCGGTGTGTTCATTGCTCTTACCCCTTCCGTATGTTGATTGTCTGCACCACGGTTTCCGGCACGGCGCGAGTCAGATCCACATGCAGCAGACCGTTCTCCATGATCGCCTCGCCCACCTCGACACCGTCGGCCAGCACGAACATGCGCTGGAATTGACGCGCCGCGATGCCGCGATGCAGGAAGATGCGCCCCTCGCTATCGTCGCGTTGACGGCCTCGGATCACCAGTTGGCGGTCCTCGATGGTGATCGACAGATCCTCTTCCGCGAACCCGGCCACCGCCAGAGTGATGCGGTAGGAATAATCCGAGGTCTGTTCGATGTTGTAGGGCGGATATCCTTCATTGCCAGCCTTTGCAGACCGTTCCAGAAGGCGTTCCAATTGCTCGAACCCCAACAGATGCGGGTATGAGCCCAAGGTAAGTTTTGACACGTGTTCTCGTCCTTTTATGTCAAAGCGACGTTTTGGGCGGCCCCGTTCCGGCAACCGCACAAGATAGAATATGGGAAGAAACCGGGATGTCCACAAGGTCTGGCGCGATAACGTCTTGCACACTATCTTGTTGGGGACGCACCACAACAAGCCCGAGTCGCCAATGAACGCGCCCACTGATCTTTCCATGAAAACCGACGAAGTTCTGCGGGTTGAGCTGGAGGTTTTTCGCCGTCAGCACCGCGATCTTGATGAGGCGATCGAGGCGTTGCAGGCCACCGGTACATCGGATCAATTGACGATCAAACGCTTGAAAAAGCAGAAACTGCGGCTGAAAGACATCATCCGCCTGATCGAGGATCGCCTGACCCCCGACATCATCGCCTGACGCATTGCCACGCATGCGGATTTGGCTATAGTGCGCGCTCTTTCGAACGGCAGGGACGCAAGCGGATGAGCGATGTGAAAGTGGGGATCATCATGGGCAGCCAATCGGATTGGCCCACGATGAAAGAAGCCGCAAATATCTTGGATGAATTGGGCATCGCGTATGAAAAGCGTATCGTTTCGGCCCACCGCACGCCTGATCGTCTTTGGGACTACGGAAAGACCGCCGCGTCGCGCGGTTTGCATGTGATCATCGCAGGCGCCGGAGGGGCCGCGCATTTGCCCGGCATGATGGCATCGAAAACCCGCGTGCCCGTTATTGGTGTTCCAGTTCAGACGCGGGCTTTGTCGGGCGTCGACTCGCTGTATTCGATCGTTCAGATGCCGAAAGGGTTTCCTGTGGCGACCATGGCAATCGGCTCGGCCGGTGGGGCCAATGCGGGTCTGATGGCGGCCGGTATTCTGGCCTTGCAGGACAGCGCTCTGGCCGAACGGTTGGACGCGTGGCGTGAGGCTCTGTCCGCCTCGATTCCGGAGGAGCCTGTCGATGAGTGACGCTCTGCAACCCGGTGCCCGGATCGGAATCCTGGGCGGAGGCCAGTTGGGCCGGATGCTGTCGGTCGCTGCCTCGCGCTTGGGGTTTGTGACGCATATCTTTGAGCCGGGCGCGAACCCGCCTGCCGCGCAAGTCGCCGACCGCGTGACAACTGCGCGCTATGACGACGCCGACGCGCTGCTCGCTTTCGCCGACTCGGTGGATGTCATCACCTATGAGTTCGAGAACATCCCGACCGAGGCGCTGGACCTGCTGGAAGCCCACCGCCCGATCCGACCGGGGCGTGAGGCGCTGCGGGTCAGTCAGGACCGGCTGACCGAGAAGAATTTCCTGCAAGGTCTAGGCCTCAACACAGCACCTTTTGCGGACGTCACCGATCTGGCAAGCCTGAATACGGCCATTGAGGGAATCGGCACACCCGCGATCCTGAAAACCCGCCGGTTCGGCTATGACGGCAAAGGTCAGGCCCGCCTGCGCGCGCCTGAGGATGCCGAGGCTGCTCTGGCCGATATGGCGGGCGCGCCCGCGATCCTTGAGGGGTTTGTGGAGTTTACGCACGAGGTCTCGATCATCGCGGCCCGCGGGCTTGATGGTCAGGTCGCTTGCTTTGACCCCGGTGAGAATGTCCACCGCAACGGCATCCTGCACACCACAACGGTCCCTGCCCGCCTGCGCCCGGCGCAGCGCACGGATGCGGTTCTGCTCGCGGCCAACATCCTGAATGCTCTGGACTATGTGGGCGTGATGGGGGTGGAGCTGTTCGTCACGCCCGCGGGCCTGGTCGTTAACGAAATCGCACCTCGGGTGCATAACTCGGGCCATTGGACGCAGAATGGATGCGCCGTCGACCAGTTTGAGCAGCATATTCGCGCCGTGGTCGGGTGGCCCTTGGGCGATGGGCAACGACATTCGGACGTGGTGATGGAGAACCTGATCGGCGACGATATGGACCGCGTGCCGGAACTGGCGCAGGAGCGGGACGTTGCCTTGCACCTGTATGGCAAGGCCGAGGTCAAGCCGGGCCGGAAGATGGGTCACTTCAACCGCATCGCTCGCTGAGGGAAATCGCGCCTTCTGCGCGATGCCTCCGGCGGAGGTATTTTTGAACAGAAGAAGATGGGGCGGTCAGGCGAAAAATCTGGCCGCGATATCGCCTGACATGTGGCTGACACGCCCGCTAGCAAAGGTGGCCGCAACACGGTGGGTTTTTGCGTCCAGAATGACGATATCGGCGCGTTGACCCGGCATCAGCGTGCCGCGATCTGTCAGGTCGAGAACTCGCGCGGGGCCGGATGAAACCAGCGCCCAGGCCGCCGCAAAATCCAACAACCCGCTTTTTGCCAACATCAACGCGGCACGGCGCGGGCTGGGGTAGTGGTAGTCCGAGGCCAGAGCGTCACACAGACCCATCGCGATCAGGTCCAGTGCGCTGACGTTGCCTTTATGGGAGCCTCCGCGCACCACGTTGGGCGAGCCTAGGATGATGTGATCTCCGGCTGTGCGCGCGGCTTCGGCTGCGGCGAGGGTTTCGGGGAATTCGGCGATCGAAACGCCGCGTTTGCGCCATCCTGCGCGGGTCTCGGGTGTGGCATCATCATGGCTGCCCAAACGCACGCCGCTATTGATCAACTCAGCGCAAAGCGCGTCAAGTGCGGCAGGGACTTCATCGCTGCGGGCGTGCATAGACAACAGCATCTCAAAATGCGCATCGGGGTTACGCCCCGCTTTCAAGGCCTGCCCGGTCAGACGCGGTGGTTTGCGCCCTTCGGCCAGGCGGTCATGCGGTAGGTGGTCGTTGAAGACGACATATGGCACCTGCCAATCCGCAATCTTTTCGGCCAGTTCGTCATAGTCATCCAGCATATGTGTCTCGAACCGCAATTGCGGGATCAGATCAGTGACCGTGCTGTCCTTGACCTCGGCAATCGCCTTGAACACCTGCGAGGCGAAGTCTGGCCCGCGCACCCCGCCTTCCCAGCTATAGAACTGGGCTAGAACGCCGGTGGTAATCCCGTTGGCGGCGAGCTCGGCCTCGACCGAAAGGAGGCCTTCGTTCATCTGCTTCATGGCACCGCGGCGCGGGGCGATGTGACGCTCGAACCCATCCCCGTGCAGGTCGATGATGCCAGGTAGAACCAGATAGCCTGACAAATCAACCTGTCGCCCGGTCCGGTCGCCCTGCACTACCCCTTCGGCGATCGACAAATCGGCAAGCGACAACCCGGCCTCCGGCAGCAAAACCTCTGCCCCGGTCAACGTCATATCCAATGCGGTCATTCCGTGCGCTCCGAGTCCGGCTCCGAGCAATCCTGCCCGATACAGATCTCGTCAATTGCGTCCATCACCCCGTCAAGCCAAGTGATTTGCGGGTCGAACTTTCCGAATTCGATGAAGTGCAGTACCTGGGCCATGACGCGAGGATTGTTCATCATGAAAGTATGCGTCACAGGCAGAACGATATGGTCCGCCATGCCGTCAACCCGGGTCGTCCGGATCGACACTTTGCCATCGTCAGGCCCGTCTATCATCGACGAAAAGACCGGGTTCAGAGAGTTTTCACCCGCGATCACCCCAAGCTCGAAGTCTACTGGAGGCAATTGGCGCGGGATACCCTCGGGGCCTGTGCCCAACTGCAGCCCGGCCGGACCGTTGAGGTAGCCGAACACCTCCCACGCGCCCAATTCATCCACCAGTTGGCTGCCCTGGTTAGGCGGCCCAAGCATGACAACGCGACCCAAATTCTCTGGTTCGTGATCCTGCAGCCAATAGCGCAACAGGATACCGCCCATGGAATGCGCCACGACATTTGCGGTGTCGTCCCCGCATTCGGCGAACGCATCGGGCAGAGTTTGCTCGGCCAGTTCCGGAATACCCAAATCGGTCGACGGATAGCCAGGGCGAATGACTGTGTAGCCATGCACCTCGAACAATTGCTCCATCACCGAAAAGGAAGCCTCGGTCCGAGCGAGCCCATGCAGCAGGATCACGCATTTCGCCTGGGCCACAGCCGGGAGAAGGAGGAAAATTATGGCAAGCAGAACTTTCATACCCGCCAGATAAGGCCTATTTCGGTTCGGGGAAAGATGTGACCTCAGGTTCTGCGCTGTACTGCCAGCGCGATCCCGCCCAAAACCAGCGCCGCGCCGATGATCAAGCGCATGCTTGCCACCTCACCCAACAACACAATTCCCGCAACAATTGCGATGACAGGGACGCTCAGTTGCACGACTGCCGCGACCGAGGGGGCAAGCTGCGGCAACACGCGATACCACAGCGCGTAGCCGAGACCCGAGGTCACGCCTCCGGAGAGAGCCGCCAGAAAATAGCCAAACCCTGTCATCTGCCATGTGCCGCCCGCCACCAGTAAGGCCATAGCCGTGACGGGCAAGGCGACAACGAAATTGGCCGCCGTGCCCTCCAACGCGTTCGGCTCAGATCGTCCGGCTAAGGAATAAGCGGCCCAACCAATCCCCGCCGCGACCATCAGAGCAGCCCCCAAGGCGTCCACCTGAACGGTCCCCGATGGCCAAAGCACATAGGCCAACCCGCCCAATGCGACCGCTGCGCCAGCCAATTGGCGCACCGTTGGGGTCGCTCCGGTCATAGCTCCGACTGCGAACATGGTGATCTGAACGACACCAAATAGGATCAACGCCCCCAACCCGGCGTCCAGCGTCAGGTAAGCCACAGAAAAACCAATCATATAGAGAGACAGTGACCCCGCCCCGATGATCCGACGTGGCGACCGAAGCGGCAGAACCCCGCCCTTCAAAAGAACCAACACGGCCAGAACCATCGCACCCGCCAGAACACGGACGACGGCGAACCACGTAGGATCGCTCGCCCCGCTCTCAATCGCCAGCCGGTTCAGAATCGAATTGGCCGCAAAGGCGCACATGGTCAGGGAGGTCAGAAGAAACAGTCTCATGAAACCCGCATAGCGCGTTGGCCACACTTTGCACACTCACTTTCCGGCTACGTGCAACGTCCAGCCCTCTTCTGTTCATAAATACCTCCGCCGGAGGCATGACCACGCAGCGGGCATTCCAAACGCAAACGGGGCCGCCCAAAGGCGACCCCGCTCGTAAGCACTATGGCCTAAGCAGCTTACATCATGCCGCCCATGCCGCCCATGTCGGGCATGCCGCCAGCAGGTGCCGCGCCTTCTTTGGCGGGCTTGTCAGCAACCATTGCTTCGGTGGTGACCAGAAGACCAGCAACCGACGCCGCATCTTCCAGCGCGGTACGGACAACTTTGGCTGGGTCGATCACGCCGAACGAGAACATGTCGCCATATTCTTCGGTCTGTGCGTTGAAGCCGAACGATACATCGCCGGATTCGCGGACTTTGCCCGCAACGACCGCACCGTCAACACCTGCGTTCTCAGCGATCTGGCGCAGCGGCGCTTCGATCGCTTTGCGAACGATGTTGATACCGGCGTTCTGGTCAGCGTTTGCACCTTCCAGAGTTTCCAGTGCTTTACCGGCCTGAACCAGAGCAACACCACCGCCAACAACAACGCCTTCCTGAACGGCAGCGCGTGTTGCGTTCAGAGCATCGTCCACACGGTCCTTACGCTCTTTCACTTCAACTTCGGTCATGCCGCCGACGCGGATAACAGCAACACCGCCTGCCAGTTTGGCAACGCGCTCTTGCAGCTTCTCACGGTCGTAGTCCGACGAGGTTTCTTCGATCTGAGTGCGGATCTGAGCAACACGTGCTTCGATCTCGGCTTTCTCGCCTGCACCGTCAACGATGGTGGTTTCGTCTTTGGTGATCTCGATCTTCTTGGCGGTGCCTAGCATGTCCATGGTAACGGACTCGAGCTTCATGCCCAGATCTTCGCTGATGACCTGACCACCGGTCAGGATCGCGATGTCCTGCAGCATGGCTTTGCGGCGATCGCCGAAGCCCGGTGCTTTGACAGCAGCAATTTTCAGGCCGCCGCGCAGTTTGTTGACAACCAGAGTCGCCAGCGCTTCACCTTCAACATCCTCAGCAATGATCAGCAGCGGCTTTTGCGACTGGATCACCTGCTCGAGCAGCGGAACCATCGGCTGCAGCGAGGACAGTTTCTTTTCGTGCAGCAGGATCATGCAGTCGTCGAGTTCTGCGATCATCTTGTCTGCGTTGGTGACGAAGTAAGGCGACAGGTAGCCACGGTCGAACTGCATACCTTCGACAACATCGGTCTCGGTTTCCAGACCTTTGTTTTCTTCGACGGTGATAACACCTTCGTTGCCAACCTTCTGCATCGCGTCTGCGATCTGCTGGCCGATTTCGGCTTCGCCGTTGGCCGAGATGGTGCCAACCTGAGCAACTTCTGCCGAGTCTTTGACTTCACGCGACGCGTCTTTGATGCCTGCAACAACCTTGGCAGTCGCCAGGTCGATGCCGCGCTTCAGGTCCATCGGGTTCAGGCCAGCTGCAACCTGCTTCAGACCTTCGCGAACGATGGCTTGGGCCAGAACGGTTGCGGTGGTGGTGCCGTCGCCGGCTTCGTCATTGGTGCGGCTGGCGACTTCTTTCACCATCTGCGCACCCATGTTTTCGAACTTGTCTTCCAGTTCGATTTCCTTGGCAACCGAAACACCGTCTTTGGTGATGCGCGGCGCGCCGAAGGATTTGTCCAGAACCACGTTGCGGCCTTTGGGGCCGAGGGTCACTTTAACAGCGTCGGCCAGGATGTTCACACCTGCCAGCATGCGGTTACGGGCATCGGTGTCGAATTTGACGTCCTTTGCAGCCATGTCGTTTCTCCTTGAGAAATAAGTTGTAAATGAAGATCAGAGTGAAGCGCGGCGGCTTACTCGATGATCCCCATGATGTCGCTTTCTTTCATCATCAGCAGCTCTTCGCCGTCGACCTGAACCTCGGTGCCCGACCATTTGCCGAACAGGATCTTGTCGCCAGCTTTGACCGCCATTGCGATCAGCTCGCCGCTGTCCTTGCGTGCGCCTTCGCCGGTTGCGACGACTTCGCCTTCGCTGGGCTTTTCTTTCGCGCTATCAGGAATGATCAGGCCGCCTGCGGTTTTCTCTTCGCTTTCTGTACGGCGAACCAGCACACGGTCATGAAGCGGTTTCAATGCCATCTTTGTAGCTCCTTGGGCTCAAAGTTTATCTATCCTCCCCTCGCCGACTGGCGAGGCATTAGCACTCAAGGGTAGAGAGTGATAACGACGCATAGCTAGGGGGTCTGAAACCCCAAGTCAACGGGCGCAAAATAAAAAAACGCCCGGTTGAGCCGGGCGTTTTGGGATTCTTTTCAGATAGCTTATGATGAACGTTTGCGACGCGCGAGACCCAATGCCCCCAACGCTCCGACCAACAGGAAACCAGCAGCAGGAAGAGGAACCGGCGCCACCGTTGCGGTGAAAAGGAAATCGTTTGGACGTTCCTCACCATTCACCCAACCGCGGCCTACGATACCGGAACCACCAAGTCGGTGACCATCATTGAGGAAAAGAAAAGCAGGGCTATTAGGATCATTCATGTCCTGCTGTTTACCCATCAGCAGGTTCCCTCCGACGCTACCAGAACCTCCTGTTGCGGTAAAAAAACCACCGCCGAAATCAACGATGCCTGAAAGAACATAGCTAATGGCAACACTTGTCGGCGAAGTTACATTGCCAAACAGCGACTGGTTAACTGTACCAGTAATAGACGCTGTACCTAGCACATCGTCATAGACCAAGAAGGCGTTGTTGTTTTGGAACGTGTAAAATAAATCTGGGTCTTCCCTATCTAGCCGCAGACCATAGTCATAATTTGCTTGCGCTGCACCACCAGGGTGGTCTCCCAGAAGATATCGATAAGTAGCCGCATCAGCGCTGCCTATACCCAGACAAAAAACTAAAAAGAGACAACAAACTCTAATCATTGCGCACTCCAAAACACCGTTTAACCGTTTCACACCTGTAAGACCATCTCACGGAACAGTCTTGTATCCAAACTAAATGCCCATTTTTTGCCATAATCGGATGGAAGTTCTCCGTTTTGGCGATATCACAGGAAGGTTATTCAACCAAAAGCTGAAGCACCCAAATACAATATGATCGAATGTCGAAATTTGTTTCGATCGGTCGGATAAAGATGAATGATTCGCGCCCCTAGTTCCGCAACTCACTATCTTCCCAACTATAGGCCCAGTGTTTAAGGCCTTCCTGCCCCGCATCCGTCAGGGCATAAACACCTTTTTCAACCTTGTCGAACCAGCCGTAGTGATTGGTGCGCATCAGCCGAGTGGCCTCGGCTACGCCTGTCGACTTCGCGACCTCGGCCCCTTTGCAGGCGCCATGTTCGGCAAGATGCGCCGCGCATTTCAAAGCATCCTGTCGATAAGCGGTGACAATGCCGTGCCGCGTTGCGCCGCCAGAGTTCGGGTCGCCTTGCAGCCGATCAAACTCTCGCAGCATCCGGCCTGCTTTGACCTTGTTCTTGCGCGGGGCATAGGGGCCGGGATCGCACTGCACCTCGACCGCTCCGTCCGCGCGCACGGTGATCAGGCCCAAACCCAACCTGCGGCAGAGCGCCAGATTGTCCCGCAACGCTCGACGCGCAGTGCGTCCGGTTGGCTTGCCGACCCCCAGATAGACCTGATCCGTGATCCTGAGCCGCGCGACGGCCTGATGGAACAAAGCCAGCGAAAAGCGCAGTTTCAACTCGACAATCACCGGCTCGGACCCGTCGCGCACGGCCATGATGTCGGCTGCGCCAACCTCACCTTTTACGGTATAGCCCTGCCTCTCAAACAATGCCTTGATGGGGGGATAAAGATCCTGCTCGCGCTCCATGGCCCAATGCTATGCGTTTCGTGTCGAAATACCAGACGGGTCGCCTTGAATATGCTGCATTTGGATGCCTAAATCTTATGTCGTCTGTTTGACCATTCGAGGAATGACCGCCTATGCGCCTGATGGCCCTTATTGGACTATTACTTCTGCCCATCACGGCACATGCCGCCTGCGAAGGTCACGACCTGCGACCCTTGATGTCGGAAGAGGATCAGGCCGCCCTGCAACAATCCCTTGCCTCGGTCCCTTACCCCGAGGGCAATCACTGGATCGCCACCAAGGGCGACACGACCCTGCACCTGATCGGAACACTGCACACCAACGATGCACGGATGGGGCCGGTCGTCGAACGGCTGACACCCATCGTAGCCCAAGCAGACGCGATCTATTTCGAGGTCACCGAGGCCAAAATGGAAGCGTTCGAGCAAGGCCTGGCCAATGACCTGAGCCCCGTGATGATCACCGAGGGTCCCACCCTGATCGACCTGATGAGCGCCGAGGACTGGGCGGCCCTTTCGACCTCTTTGGCCGAGCGCGGCATTCCCAGTTGGATGGCGGCCAAAATGCGGCCCTGGTTTCTGAGCATGATGCTGGGCATCCCGCCCTGTCTGATGCAAAACCCGGATGCGAACCATGGCATGGATGCCCGCCTGACAGATGTGGCCGAGGCGCACGGAATCCCCCAACACTCGCTGGAGCGGCTCGAGGATCTGATGGCGATGTTCGACACGCTTTCGCTGGAACAACAGGTCGACTCACTCGTCCGCCTGTCCGGAGCGATGCAGGCCGATGCAAACCACCTCGCCACGATGGCCAATGCGTATCTCGAGGAAAAACATGCGCAGATCCTGCAACTAGCCCGGATTCAGGGGTTCGAGGCTTCGGGCCTGTCGCAAGAGGAATACGACGCGGAATGGGCGCAGTTCGAACAACAATTGCTGGTAGATCGCAATAACAGTTGGATGGACCATATCCTACGTATTCAGGATCAGACGGCAGTTATCGCGGTAGGTGCCGGGCATCTCAGCCAGACATACGGTTTGCTCTCGCTTCTGGAAAAGGAAGGCTACACGCTGGCGCGCGCGCCGTTCTGATTTCTCGGCACGTCAGACCAACAGTCGCAGCGGCTCGCAAGCGGGTGACAAGCCCTGTCGTGGGCCCTATAAGGCGCGCAAATTTCCAATCCGCAGGACGCTGATATGACAACCCTAGTATTTGGTCACAAATCTCCCGATACCGATTCCACCGGCTCTCCGATTCTGTGGGCGTGGTACCTGAATGAAGTCAAAGGCGAGCAGGCAGAGCCCGTGCTGTTAGGCGAGCCCAACACCGAAGCCGCCTTCATGCTGCAGCGCTGGGACTTGCCCAAGCCACGCATCATTGAAGATGTGGAAGCGGACGCTCCGGTTATTATCGTCGACACCAACAACCCGGCCGAGTTGCCCGCCAGCGTTAATAGCGCCGACATCCGCGCCATCATCGATCACCACAAACTGGTTGGCGGTCTGGAAACCAAAGGCCCGATAGATATCACCGTGCGCCCTCTGGCTTGCACCGCGACCATCATGGTTGACCTGATGGGGGACGACGCAGCCAAAATGCCCGAGGCCATCAAAGGCGCGGCGCTGACCTGCATCCTGTCGGATACGCTGGAATTCCGCTCGCCCACAACTACCGCGCATGACCGGGAAGTGGCCGAGAAACTGGCCGCAGAACTGGGTCTGGATGTCTCGGCCTATGCGTCGGACATGTTCGCAGCAAAATCGGATGTGTCCTCATTCTCGGATGCCGAACTGATCCGCATGGACAGCAAGGAATATGAAGTCGAAGGCACCAAGTTCCGTGTCTCTGTTCTGGAAACCACCGCTCCGGGCGTTGTTCTGGACCGCAAGGACAGCTTGGCCGCGTCGATGGTTGACGTAGCAAAGGAAGACGGCGTCGATCAGGTGCTGCTGTTCGTCGTCGACATCCTGAACGAAGAAGCCACCCTGCTGGTCCCAAATGACCTGGTTAAAACCGTCGCCGAGAACAGCTTCGGCGCATCGGTCGACGGCGACGCTGTGGTCCTGCCCGGCATCATGAGCCGGAAAAAGCAGATCATCCCCAACCTCAAGGTCTGAGACCTTACCCCAGGGCGCCCCAAGTGGGCGCCCTTTTTCTTTATGCGAGGCTCTGCCTCGCGCTCCGAGATACTTATAGCCAGATGAAGTGCGGATCCCCTGCTTCTTTTGTTTCAAAATACCTCGGGGGAGTCGCGGCTTGCCGCGGCGGGGGCAGCGCCCCCTCTGGCAAAACCTGCCGAGCTCTGCCATAGGCTTGGCTGTCTGCAGACTATGCCAAAGGGAATCCCATGACCCAGATCATCTCCGCCCTCCACGAGATCTCCGACCGTTACAGAGTACTTTTCGTCGACCTTTGGGGCTGTGTTCACAATGGGATCACTGCGTATCCAGAAGCGGTTGCCGCGCTGCAGACCTACCGCTCGAAAGGCGGATTCGTTGTTCTGGTGACAAACTCTCCGAAGCCGCGCGCGGGCGTCGCCACGCAGCTATCGCAGTTCAACGTCCCCGCCGACGCCTATGACACCATCGCCACAAGCGGAGATTCAGCCCGTTCAGCCATGTTCCGCGGAACGGTCGGCGAGAAGGTCTACTTCATGGGCGAATGGGAACGTGATGCAGGCTTCTTCGAGCCCCTGAAACTGTTGGACCATCCTGTTCATATCGAGCGCGTTCCTCTGGATCAGGCCGAGGGAATCGTCTGCTGCGGGCCGTTTGACACGATGGCGGACCCCGACGTCAATCGCCCAGACTTCCTCTACGCCAAGCAAAAAGGCATGAAGCTGCTATGTGCGAACCCCGATATCGTGGTCGATCGAGGCGAAGTACGGGAATGGTGCGCGGGCGCTTTGGCGAAGCTCTATACCGAGATGGGTGGCGAGAGCCTGTATTTCGGCAAACCCCATCCGCCGATCTATGATCTGGCGCGTCGTCGCGTGCAGGAAATGGATGTTGACGTCTCGGACAGCGACATTCTGGCTATCGGTGACGGCCCGCATACCGACATCCTTGGCGGCATGGGAGAGGGAATCGATACGCTCTTTATCTCAGGCGGGTTGGCCGCAGCGGAGACGAAAACGTCGCACCACCCCCACGCAGAATCTCTAAGCGACTATATAGAAAGGGAAAAGATCAATCCCACCTATACAATCGGGCGTTTGCGCTAGTCATTTTTCACTTGATTTTCTGCAACTGCGAAGTAATAAAGTTGCCAACAGATGGCCGATGGTAGACTTTTATTACTCGGCAGAATTCAAGTGAGGGCACCATGTTGGACAATCTTCCACGCGGAACGATCTGTATTGAAGACATCGAGATGGGCATGTCCCGCCACCTGCGCAAAGTGGTGACGGATGAAGATATCGAGATGTTCGCCCAGGTCTCGACCGACCGGAACCCTGTGCATCTGGACGATGACTACGCGCGCGATACGATCTTTGAGGGCCGCATTGCGCATGGGATGCTGACGGCTGGGTTGATCTCGGCCGTGATTGGCGAGCAATTGCCCGGTCACGGGACGGTCTACATGGGTCAGTCACTGAAGTTTCTGGCCCCGGTGCGCCCCGGCGACATGGTCTATGCCGAGGTCAAGGTGATCGACATTGATTTCGCCAAACGCCGCGTGAAACTGGATTGTCACTGTGCAGTCGATGGCAAGAAGGTTCTTGTAGGTGAAGCCATGGTCCTTGCCCCATCGCGTAAGTTCGATTGAGCGAGTAGGCACGCACTCATTCCGATGAGGGGCCCAATCCTTGCAGCAATGACAGGCGCGTTGCAACAGTCATTGCTGAACTGAGTGACACACTGCCCCTCACCATACAAGCGGGTCGAATTGTCCGAAATTCTCGAAGGTCACGCTTGAACATACTGTTGATGAACAGTACCCAAAGCGCATGCAGATCATCCGGGACTTCCAGTATATCGAGCCAGAAGATCGCGGCGCCAGCGTGGCGATCGGAAACTTTGATGGCGTCCATGTGGGGCACCAGTCGGTTATCGAGCTGGCGCGCAATGCGGCTCCGAACGCGCCTCTGGGCGTGCTGACTTTTGAACCGCATCCGCGTGAGTATTTTGCGCCCGATGCGCCTCCGTTTCGGTTGATGCGCGGGAACGCTCGGGCACACCGGCTTGAGAAGCTGGGTGTGCAGAAGCTGTACGAGCTGCCCTTCAATGCCGCTTTGGCCGGGCTGACCCCCGAGGAATTCGCGCGCAATGTGATCTGTGACGGTCTGGGCTTGTCCCATATCGTTGTGGGTGCCGATTTCTGCTTCGGCAAAGGGCGGGTTGGAGCAGCGCAGGATATGGTCCGCTTTGGCGAGCAAATGGGGTTCGGCGTGACCATCGCCCCCTTGATGGAGCGTTCCGAGAACGTCGTCTCTTCGACCGCGATCCGAACCGCGCTCAGCGAAGGCCGACCCGGAGATGCGGCAACCATGCTGGGCCATTGGCACCGCATCGAAGGCGAGGTCATCGGCGGCGAGCAGCGCGGGCGCGAGCTGGGCTTTCCCACCGCAAACATGTCGATAGAGGGCCTGCACCCGCCAAAATTCGGTGTTTATGCCGTACTGGTGGACGTTCTGGACGGTCCCAACAAGGGCTCCTACCAAGGCGCGGCGTCGATTGGCGTGCGGCCTATGTTCAATGGTGAGGTCCCCAATATCGAGACCTTCCTGTTTGATTTCTCCGGCGATCTTTACGGTGCAACCCTCTCGGTCGGGTTGGTCGAGTTCCTGCGGCCTGAATTGAAGTTCAATGGTCTGGACGGGCTGATCGCCCAGATGGATGCCGATTGCGCGAAGTCGCGCGAGATTCTGGCGGCTCGATGAGCGTGGATCCGATCAACCGCGCGGGTCTGTCTCCGCGCTTTTGGGAACGCAAACCGCTGCGCAAGATGAACCAGCGCGAGTGGGAGGCGCTTTGCGATGGGTGCGGCAAGTGTTGCCTGAACAAGCTGGAAGACGAAGACACGGGCGAGGTCGCGCTGACCTGCGTTGCCTGCCGTCTTTTGGATGATGAAAGCTGCCGTTGCACCCAGTATGACATCCGGCACCAGTTCGTGCCCGAATGCATCGTCATGACGCCGGACAACATCGACTCGCACGCCTACTGGCTGCCCCAAACCTGCGCCTATCGCCTGCTGTGGGAGGGCAAGCCTCTCTATGATTGGCACCCCTTGCTGACTGGTACAGCTGAATCTGTGCATGCCGCCGGTGTCTCGGTTCAGGGGCGTACCGTTTCCGAGTTCGAGACCCCCATGGAAGAGTGGGAAGACTATATCATTGAGGAGCCGACCTGATGTATTTTGCCTCTGACAACTCCGGGCCTGTCCATCCGCAGGTATTGGCAAAACTGACCGAGGGCAACCAGGGCTATCAGATGGCCTATGGGGCTGACACCCTGATGAACGAGGTCCGGGATCGCCTTCGCAGCATTTTCGAAGCCCCCGGCGCGGCGGTCTATCTGGTGGCGACCGGAACGGCGGCGAATTCACTGGCACTGGCCACCCTCTCCAAGCCGTGGGAGACAATCTTCTGCTCTCCGGTCGCGCATATCCACGAGGATGAATGCAATGCGCCCGAATTCTATAGCGGAGCGAAGCTGACCCTTGTGCCGGGTACTGACAAGATGACCCCCGAGGCGCTGCGCCGGACGATTTCCGTAGAAGAAACGCGTGGTGTGCATGGACCGCAACGAGGACCGGTTTCCATCACACAAGTGACTGAGCGAGGGTCGGTTTATTCGCTGGAAGAATTGCAAGCGCTGTGTGCGGTTGCGAAGGAGTATGACCTGCCGGTGCATCTGGATGGCGCGCGGTTTACGAATGCTTTGGTCGCGCTGGGGTGTTCACCGGCAGGCATGACGTGGAAGGCCGGTGTGGATGCGGTCAGTTTTGGCGGCACCAAGAACGGGTTGATGGGGGTAGAGGCGGTAATCTTCTTCGACGAATCCAAAGCATGGGAATTCGAGCTGCGCCGCAAACGCGGGGCGCATTTGTTCTCAAAACACCGGTATCTGTCTGCCCAGATGTCGGCTTATCTGGAAGACGATCTGTGGCTGAAATCAGCTCGCCAGGCGAATGCAAACTGTGCTCGTCTGGCTGAGGGTCTTCGGGCGAAAGGAGCCAATTTCCTGCATGAGCCGCAGGCCAACATGATTTTCGCCTCCTTCCCGCGCGCCAAACATCGCCAGCTTCATAAGGCGGGCGCCGTCTATCACCTATGGGGGGCTCAGTTGGAAGGCGCGGATGAGGCAGAACCTCTGCCCTGCCGACTGGTCTGCGACTGGTCGATCAGCCATGAACAGATCGACCAGTTTCTATCCCATCTGTAGGCTCAGCCTTTCAACTCGGCCAAGTGTTGGTCGAGGTCGTCAAGGCTGTCCTGCCCCCAGAACCGCTGACCATCAGGTGTGATGTAGAAGGGCGCGCCGAAAGCCCCGCTCTCCACAGCCTCTTCCAGATTGGCAGCGTAGGTCTCGGCCCCCACCAACAGGCCGCTATCGGCCAGATCGGCATCGAACCCGGCTTGCGTCAGGCAATCACGGATCACGTCGTCCTGCGCGACGTCTTTCTCTTCAGCCCAACAGGCCCGCAGCAGGGAATGGCATAGTTTGCCCACATCCCCCGATCTATCCTTGGCCGCTGCAATCACAGCATAAGAGGACGGAGCCATATTGGTCGGCCAATGCGCCGGTTTTAGGTTGAACGGTACGCCAAGCTTTTTCGCGACCCGCACCAGATTCTGCGCGCGGTATTCAATGCGGGAAATATGCCGGTCTTTTGGTGGCGTCCCGCCTGTGCGCCCGAACAGCGCCATAATGTCCAGCGGTTTGTAGTTGATCGTCGCGCCATGCTTGGCCGCGATCTCCTCCAGCCGTGTGCCCGC
Source organism: Ruegeria sp. BG3 (assembly GCF_056538485.1). NCBI lineage: Bacteria > Pseudomonadati > Pseudomonadota > Alphaproteobacteria > Rhodobacterales > Roseobacteraceae > Ruegeria > Ruegeria sp. BG3. Next base: position 77,982 of record NZ_JBQFTE010000011.1, read on the forward strand.
CAGATAGGTATAGGGTGAAATTGTCGCAAAATAGTAGTCAATCTGGGTCATCTGCACTTTCTCCGCTGCGTTGTCTTTGCGGAACGGTAAGGCCATGCTAAGCGGTGTCAACATCACGAATCTGTCACATTGCCAACGCTGCCCGGGGACTCCAGCCGATGCCGACACTCCACGAACCCAAGCTGATTGCTGGGAACGCTAACCTTCCGCTTGCCGAAACCATATCGCGCCGCATGAGCCTGTATCGCGGCGTTGATCAGGGTCTGGTCGACGCCCGCGTCGAGCGCTTCAACGACGGCGAGATCTTCGTCGAGGTGTTCGAAAACGTCCGTGGCGAGGATATGTTCATCATCCAGCCGACCTCAAACCCGGCGAATGACAACTTGATGGAGCTGCTGATCATCGCCGACGCGCTGCGCCGCTCGTCCGCGCAGCGCATCACCGCCGTGATCCCTTACTTTGGCTACGCCCGTCAGGACCGCCGCACGAAGGCGCGCACACCGATCTCGGCCAAGCTGGTCGCCAACATGCTGACCGGCGCTGGGATTGAGCGGGTTCTGACCATGGACCTGCACGCAGCCCAGATTCAGGGTTTCTTTGATATCCCGGTGGACAACCTCTACGCCTCACCGATCTTTGCACTGGATGTGAAAAACCAGTTCAAAGACAATATGGACGAGATCATGGTAGTCTCGCCCGACGTCGGCGGTGTGGCCCGCGCGCGCGAACTGGCCAAGCGGATCGAAGCCCCCCTGTCGATCGTCGACAAACGCCGCGAAAAGGCCGGTGAAGTGGCTGAGATGACCGTCATCGGCGATGTTAAAGACAAGATTTGCCTAATCGTTGACGACATGTGCGACACCGCTGGCACCCTGTGCAAAGCGGCGCAGGTGCTGCTGGATAACGGCGCGAAAGAGGTCCACTCCTACATCACCCATGGCGTCATGAGCGGCCCCGCGGTTGAGCGCGTGACGAATTCGGTGATGAAATCTCTGGTTTTGACCGACACGATCCAGCCGACCGACGCGATCCTGAAAGCCAAGAACATCCGCATTGTACCGACCGCGCCGATCTTTACCCAGGCCATCCTGAACATCTGGAACGGTACCAGCGTCTCCTCCCTTTTCGAAGACAAGACCCTTACCCCGATCTACGAATCCATGTACCAGATGGACTGATCTGACAGGGCGGCTTGCGATAGCCGCCCTTTTCTTTCTAGCAGCGGCGCACTAGGACGCCCCTGCCCTTTCTCTACCACCATACAGCGGGACAGCGTTCTAATGACTGACACCAAACGCGTCGTTCTTTCCAGCGACCACGCCGCCATCGACCTGCGCCAAGCCCTTGCGGCGCATATCGCCCAAGCCGGGTGGGAGGTCGTCGACATCGGCCCCACCACGCCTGAAAGCACGCATTACCCTCTGCACGGCAAGGCTGCGGCTGAACGTGTCGCCTCAGGCGATTGTGCGCTGGGTATCCTGCTGTGTGGCACTGGCCAGGGGATCATGATGGCCGCAAACAAGGTTCCGGGTATCCGCTGTGGCGTCTGCTCGGATACGTTCTCGGCCCGTATGATCCGCCAGCACAACAACGCCAACATGCTTTCCATAGGCGCGCGCGTTATTGGCGAGGGTCAGGCTCTCGACATCGTGGATGCGTTTCTGACGGCTGAGTTCGAAGGTGGCCGCCACGCAACACGCGTGGACATGATCGAAGACTGATCAACACACTGGCCCGCATGACCTGCGGGCCGTCAAACCGGCCTTATGAGATGTCCCAATCATCCTCATGGGCAACCTCGCCAATCGCCGTCCACGACGCGCGGATACGCGCGATCTTCGTGTCGGACCAAGTTCGGAACACGGCGGTGAACCCTTCGGCTGTGATCTCTTCGGCCTGAACCTCGGCGCGCAGGGCCGAGGAAGTATCCACATCCCACAAAGACACTCCGATCTGGATCACCGGGGCTGACCGGAACGGCTGGCTGAATTTCACCGGGGAACGACGCTCACGCGGGCCATTGCCCGTCCACATGTCGCCGCCATTGGAGAAGTCCGAGAATAGAACTGTCTCGCCTTGATCAATACCTATGGGATGGGTGCGAAAAGTCTTCATCTACTGCGTCTTTAACTCGTAACTACCGGAACTTATTCCACAGTTATCTCACAATCACGACAAAAAAACGGCCCCGCGAAAGCGAGGCCGTTCAGTTCTTCTGCAGGTGAACCTGTTACAGGCTCATATGCGTTCCAAGGGCTTCCATATCGGCCAGCAGCTTAGCGGCTTCGTCGACGATGGACTGATCATCGCCTTCCTTGGCCGCATCATGCGAGGCACGCGCGTCGGCGATCAGGTCATCGAGATGCGACCGGGTCACTTCGGCAACCGGAATGGCCTTTTCGGCCAGAACCGACAGGCCATCACCGTTGATCTGAGCAAACCCGCCGGTCACCAGATATTCACTGGTGCCTTCGGGCGCGTCGACCTTCAGGATGCCCGGGCGCAGCGTCGTGATCGTAGGGGCATGATCCGGCATTGCCGTCATGTCCCCGTCCGCGCCGGGTAGCTGGACCGCGGTGGCCGCGAGCGAAGCGAGGCTCCGCTCGGGGCTGACGAGGTCGAATTGCATTGTAATTGCCATCAGGGATACTCCTTAGGCGGCTTCTGCGGCCATCTTCTCCGCTTTGGCGATCACTTCGTCGATCCCGCCAACCATCAGGAAGGCCGCTTCGGGCAGGTGATCGTATTCGCCAGCCACAACAGCTTTGAACGATGCGATGGTCACGTCCAGAGGAACCTGAACGCCGGGCGAACCGGTGAAGACTTCGGCCACGTCGAACGGCTGCGACAGGAAGCGCTCGATCTTACGGGCGCGGGCAACGGTCAGTTTGTCTTCTTCCGACAGTTCGTCCATGCCGAGGATGGCGATAATGTCCTGCAGCGACTTGTAGCGCTGGAGGATCTGCTGAACGTCGGTCGCAACCGCGTAGTGCTCTTCACCAACGATGGCCGGGTCCAGCAGACGCGACGACGAGTCGAGCGGGTCAACAGCCGGGTAGATACCCTTTTCCGAGATCGCACGGTTAAGAACGGTGGTCGCATCCAAGTGAGCAAACGAGGTGGCCGGCGCGGGGTCGGTCAAGTCGTCCGCAGGAACATAAATGGCCTGCACCGAGGTGATCGAGCCCGACTTGGTCGAGGTGATGCGTTCCTGCAGGGCGCCCATGTCGGTCGCCAGTGTCGGCTGGTAACCCACCGCCGAAGGAATACGACCCAGCAGAGCCGAAACCTCGGAACCTGCCTGCGTGAAGCGGAAAATGTTGTCGACGAAGAACAGAACGTCGGTACCGGACTGGTCGCGGAACTGCTCAGCCAGGGTCAGACCGGTCAGAGCAACACGTGCACGCGCACCCGGAGGTTCGTTCATCTGACCGTAAACCAGCGCAACCTGCGATTCCGACAGGTTGTCGGGCTTGATCACGTTCGATTCGATCATCTCGTGGTACAGGTCGTTGCCTTCACGGGTCCGTTCACCAACACCCGCGAACACCGAGAAGCCGGAGTGCACTTTTGCGATGTTGTTGATCAGTTCCATGATCAGAACGGTTTTGCCAACGCCGGCACCGCCGAACAGGCCAATTTTACCGCCTTTAGCGTAGGGGGCCAGCAGGTCAACAACCTTGATGCCGGTGACCAGGATTTCCGACTCGGTCGACTGTTCGTCGAACTCAGGTGCGGGCTGGTGGATCGCGCGGGCTTCGGTTGCTTCAACCGGGCCTTTTTCGTCGATCGGCTCGCCAACAACGTTCAGGATGCGGCCCAGAGTTGCGTTACCAACCGGAACTGAGATCGGTGCGCCAGTGTCGGTTACAACTTCGCCACGGACCAGACCTTCGGTCGCGTCCATCGCGATGGTACGGACGGTGTTTTCACCCAGGTGCTGAGCAACCTCCAACACCAGGCGCTTGCCGTTGTTGGTGGTTTCCAGCGCGTTCAGAATTTCAGGCAACTGATCTTCGAACTGCACGTCGACGACGGCCCCGATGATCTGTGTGACTTTGCCTTTTGCATTCGCCATGTTTCGTCTCCGGTTTTCTTACAGCGCTTCGGCGCCGGAAATAATTTCAATCAGCTCGTTGGTGATCACGGCCTGACGCGAGCGGTTGAACTGGATCGTCAGCTTGTCGATCATCTCACCCGCGTTGCGTGTCGCGTTGTCCATCGCGGACATCCGTGCACCCTGTTCAGACGCTCCGTTTTCGAGCAGAGCCGAGAAGATCGCGGTCGCAACCCCCTTGGGCAGCAGGTCGGCCAGAATGGCCTCTTCGCTGGGCTCGTAGTCGAAGATTGCACCGCTGTCGTCACCTGCCGCTTCGTCTTCGAACGAGGCGGGGATAACCTGCTGTGCCGTCGGGATCTGTGTCACAACGTTGACGAACTTCGAGTAGAAGATCGTGGCAACATCGAACTCACCCGCATCGAAGCGAGACAGGACGTCCTTCGCGATGTCTTGCGCATTGGTGTAGCCAATACGTTTGACTTCGCTCAGGTCGACATGACCTACGAACAAATCGCCCAGATCGCGCTTGAGCGCGTCGCGGCCTTTTTTGCCAACGGTCAGAACTTTGACCGTTTTGCCTTTGCCGCGCAGCTCTTCAGCTTTGGCGCGGGCAAGCTTGGCGATGTTCGCGTTGAAGCCGCCACACAGGCCGCGTTCAGCTGTCATCACAACCAGCAGATGGACATCATCACTGCCCGTACCACGGAGCAGCTTGGGGGCGCTGTCGCTACCCCCGACCGAAGCCGCCAGCCCCGCCATCACGGCATTGAACCGCTCGGCATAGGGGCGCGAGGCTTCAGCAGATTCCTGGGCGCGGCGCAGTTTTGCAGCCGCGACCATCTGCATGGCCTTGGTGATCTTGCGGGTCGATTTGACCGACTCGATCCTGTTTTTAAGGTCCTTCAGACTAGGCATCGGAACCTCCTCTTATGCGAAGGTCGCGGCAAATTCGTCGATCGCTGCCTTGATCTTGTCGGACGCTTCACCCTTGATCTTCGGATCTTCGTCGGTGAGCCATGTCAGCAGGTCAGCGTGCTTACCGCGCAGATGCGCCAGCAGACCGGCCTCGTAGCGGCCAACATCGGATACGTCGATCTTGTCGAGGTAACCGTTGGTACCGGCGAAGATGACGCAGACGATTTCCGCGTTGGTCAGCGGCGAGTACTGCGGCTGTTTCATCAGCTCGGTCAAACGCGCACCACGGTTCAGCAGCTGCTGAGTTGCGGCGTCGAGGTCAGAACCAAACTGCGCAAACGCAGCCATTTCGCGGTACTGAGCCAGTTCCAGCTTAACCGGACCAGCAACCGATTTCATCGCGTTGGTCTGAGCCGAGGAGCCCACACGCGAAACCGACAGACCGGTGTTCACAGCAGGACGGATGCCCTGGTAGAACAGTTCGGTTTCCAGGAAGATCTGACCGTCGGTGATCGAGATCACGTTGGTCGGAATAAACGCCGAAACGTCACCACCCTGTGTTTCGATAACCGGCAGAGCGGTCAGCGAGCCTGCACCGAAGTCTTCGTTCAGCTTCGCCGAACGCTCCAGCAGACGGGAGTGGAGGTAGAAAACGTCACCCGGATAGGCTTCACGGCCCGGCGGGCGGCGCAGCAGCAGGGACATCTGACGATAGGACACAGCCTGTTTCGACAGGTCATCATAGATGATCAGAGCGTGGCGGCCATTGTCGCGGAAGTACTCGGCCATCGCGGTCGCGGCGTAGGGCGCCAGGAACTGCATCGGCGCGGGATCGGACGCGGTCGCGGCAACAACGATCGAGTATTCAATCGCGCCGGACTCTTCCAGTTTCTTCACCAGCTGCGCAACGGTCGAACGCTTCTGACCAACCGCAACATAAACGCAGTACAGTTTCTTCGACTCGTCGTCGCCTGCTGCGTCGTTGTAAACTTTCTGGTTCAGGATGGTGTCCAGAGCAACGGCGGTCTTACCGGTCTGACGGTCACCAATGATCAGCTCACGCTGGCCACGGCCGATCGGGATCATCGCGTCGACCGATTTCAGGCCGGTTGCCATCGGCTCGTGCACCGATTTACGCGGGATGATGCCGGGGGCTTTGACGTCTGCAACGCCACGCTTGGTTGCGTTGATCGGGCCTTTGCCGTCCAGCGGGTTGCCCAGACCGTCTACAACGCGGCCCAGCAGCTCGTCACCGATCGGAACGTCCACGATCGAGTTGGTGCGCTTAACAGTGTCACCTTCTTTGATGTCACGGTCAGAACCGAAGATAACGACACCCACGTTGTCGCTTTCCAGGTTCAGCGCCATGCCCATGATGCCACCGGGGAATTCGACCATCTCACCGGCTTGCACGTTGTCCAGGCCGTATACACGGGCAATCCCGTCACCAACGCTCAGCACGCGGCCGATCTCGGCCACTTCGGCTTCCTGACCAAAATTCTTGATCTGGTCCTTCAGGATTGCAGAAATCTCTGCAGCTTGGATTCCCATTTATCCGACCTCTTTCATTGCATTCTGTAGGGAGTTCAGCTTCGAACGGATCGAGCTATCGATCATTTTCGAGCCCACTTTAACGACAAGACCGCCGATGAGGCTTTCATCCACGGTCGCATTGATAGTCACGGTCTTGCCCACACGCTCGGACAGCGTCTTGGACAGTTTTTCCATTTGCGTCTTGGTCAGCGCCTTGGCCGAGGCGACATCGGCGGTTACTTCGCCGCGCTCTTCGGCAAGCATGTCGCGCAGGACCTGCACCAGCTGCGGCACCACAAACAGGCGACGCTTCTGCGCCATTAGACCCAGCGTATTGCGCAGGATGGCGTTCAGGCCCATCTTGTCAGCAACAGCGGCAATGGCGTTTTCCTGTTCGGCGCGGGAAACCAGCGGAGATGCGATCAGGTCGCGCAGATCGGCGCTTTCGCCCAGTGCAGCCGCAAGATCATTGATGCCGGATTCCAGACCTGCAAGGTCTTTGTTCTCTTTTGCGATCTCGAAAATCGCGGTGGCATAGCGCTCGGCGATGCCTGTGGAAATCGAAGCTGGTTCGGACACGTCCACCCTTCCGATACTTAGGCCCCGAAAACCGCGCGCGCAGCCAACCCGGGGGCGTGAAGATACCCCGTCCTTGAAGGGCGGGGATCAAAATCACCGGGGATGTATCAGAGGTGCTTCCACCAAGCAATACGCGATAGCGGTAACTGAATTATCCACAAATCGTTAGTTTTCATAAGCTTAACCCAAGTGCGACCGTTTGGACCCCTTGGCGCAGTTGAAAAATGTTACTGATTTGCAGGTTTTTGCGATTCCTGTGACCTTTTTCCCGCATTTTTTCCCGATGACTGCGCGGAATCGTCACGCCGGCTTCAGCAAACCGTCCAGCGCTTTGATCGGACGTTTCACCTTGTCCTTGGTGACCGTGCCGCTTGGCGGACGGATCAGCTTGCTGACCTCAACCATCAGTACGCCTCCGGCCATTATGGTAGGAATGCGCTGGCCGGTTTTTTCGATCAGGCTACCCGATTTCAGCCAGAACCGTCGGAACGAGGGCGGTAGATACAGTGCGGAACAGTGGTTTTCAGGCACAAAATGATGGCTGCGCAGGAGGTTCTCGAGTTGCGTGGCCGAATATGGGTGACCAAATCCGAACGGTGTCCGGTCGGACCGCGACCAAAGCCCCGCCCGGTTCGGCACTACAAAAAGCGCTCTGCCCCCTGGCCCCAACACGCGCCAGCATTCCTCAAGCACCTTGCTGGGCTGTTCCGAGGTCTCAAGCCCGTGCATCACCACCAGCTTGTCCACGTGGCCCGTCTCAATCGGCCAAAGCGTCTCTTCGGTCAGGACCGAGACATTGGGCATCCCGGCAGGCCAGGGCATCACCCCCTGAGGACCCGGCATCAATCCGATAACCCGCCGCGCATCGGCCAGGTAGGGGCGTAGGAGAGGTACTGCAAAGCCAAATCCGGCCACCGTCTGGCCCTTCGCCTCGGGCCAGAGGTCGATCAGCCGACCACGAATCGCAGCCTGTGCCGCACGGCCCAGCGTGCTGCGATAGTAGAAATTCCTCAGATCCTGCACATCAAGATGCATTGCGGACACCCGGTCAATCGGCTTAGCTGAGGCGCAGTCTAGCAACGAAAGGGCAAAAGGCCATGCCTCTTGAGATCGTAACCATCCCATGTCTCAGCGATAATTACGCGTTTCTTGCGCATGATGCTCAAAGCGGCGCGACCGCGCTGATCGACGCACCCGAAGCCGGGCCCATCCTGGCCGAGTTGGAGGCGCGCGGCTGGGCCCTCAGCCATGTCTTGCTGACCCATCACCACTGGGATCACGTCGATGGGCTGCCCGGAATTCTTGAAAAACACCCGGCCAAGGTGATCGGAGCAGCAGCTGATGCACACCGCCTGCCCCCGCTCGACCAACAAGTCAGCGACGGTGAGAACTTTGAGATCGCAGGTGAGCCAGTTCAGGTAATGGATGTCTCGGGGCACACTTTGGGTCACGTCGCCTATTACATGCCGCAAAGTGCCGCTGTCTTCACTGCGGATAGCCTGATGGCGCTGGGATGCGGGCGCTTATTTGAAGGCACGCCAGAGCAGATGTGGCGATCACTCAGCAAGCTTGCGGCGCTGCCGGATGACACGCTGGTCTGTTCGGGCCACGAGTACACCCAGTCTAACGCCAAATTCGCCGTCACTGTCGACCCAACCAACACGGCGCTACAACAGCGCGTCGTCGATATCGACCGCGCGCGCGCCGCGGGGCAGCCCACGGTGCCCTCGAAACTGGGTCTGGAAAAAGCAACCAACCCGTTCCTTCGAGCCGAAGATCCGGCGATTCTGGCCCATTTGGGCATGGAAGGCGCGGACCCGGTTGCTGTTTTTGCCGAGATCAGGGGTAGAAAAGACAATTTCTGATGCCTATTTGACCATCCTCACGGCCACTCTCACAACAAATGTGACTGTCAAGTGAAAGAAAACCCTTGAAGCCGGGCGTCGATCAACCAAACTCTAATAGTATGAGGACATGGTTGGGATGGGGATCCGGCCGCAAGCCTGCCCCCTTCTGACCCAAGACAGAGGAGCACCCGCGTGCCTTCATTCTCGAGCACTTTGGAACAAGCCATTCACGCAGCTCTGGCAGCGGCGAATGAACGGCGACATGAGTTTGCTACGTTAGAGCATCTACTACTGGCGTTATTGGAAGAGCCTGACGCAATCCGGGTCATGAAAGCCTGCAGCGTCGATCTGGACGAATTGCGCAGCACATTGGTCGAATTCATTGATGAGGATCTGTCGAACCTCGTCACCGATATCGACGGGTCCGAGGCCGTGCCAACGGCAGCATTCCAGCGCGTCATCCAACGCGCGGCCATTCACGTGCAAAGCTCGGGTCGGACCGAGGTCACAGGCGCGAACGTACTGGTCGCCATCTTCGCCGAACGCGAAAGCAACGCCGCTTACTTCCTGCAGGAACAGGACATGACCCGGTATGACGCGGTCAATTTCATTGCGCACGGCGTCGCGAAAGATCCGGCCTATGGTGAAAGCCGCTCGGTCTCAGGCGCGGATCAGGTCGAAGATGAAGTGCAAGCCACTGCCAGCGACGAAGATCAAAAAGAAAGCGCCTTGGGTAAATATTGCGTCGATCTGAACGCCAAATCGCGCGCAGGCGATGTGGACCCGCTGATTGGTCGCGCCGATGAGGTCGAGCGCTGCATTCAGGTGCTGTGCCGCCGCCGGAAGAACAACCCGCTGTTGGTAGGCGACCCCGGCGTGGGCAAGACGGCGATTGCCGAAGGTCTGGCGCATAAGATCGTTGCGGGCGAAGCCCCTGATGTACTGTCGAACACCACCATTTACTCGCTCGATATGGGCGCTTTGTTGGCCGGAACCCGCTATCGCGGCGATTTCGAAGAGCGTCTCAAAGCGGTCGTGACCGAGTTGGAAGATCACCCCGATGCGGTGCTGTTCATTGACGAAATCCACACCGTGATTGGTGCCGGGGCGACTTCGGGCGGGGCCATGGACGCATCCAACCTGCTGAAGCCTGCGCTTCAGGGGGGCAAGCTGCGCACTATGGGTTCGACTACCTACAAAGAATTCCGTCAACACTTCGAAAAAGACCGCGCGTTGAGCCGTCGGTTCCAGAAAATCGACGTGAACGAGCCTTCGGTTGAAGACAGCGTGAAGATCCTGCGCGGTCTGAAGCCCTATTTTGAAGAGCATCACGCCATCAAATACACCGCGGATGCGATCAAAACCGCTGTGGAACTGTCGGCGCGCTATATCAACGACCGCAAACTGCCGGACAAGGCGATTGACGTCATTGACGAGGCCGGTGCCGCACAGCATTTGCTGGCCGAAAGCAAGCGCCGCAAAACAATCGGTGTGAAGGAAATCGAGGCCGTCGTCGCCAAGATTGCCCGTATCCCACCGAAGAACGTCACCAAGGACGACGCGGTGGTTCTGAAAGACCTCGAAGCTTCGTTGAAACGGGTGGTCTTCGGACAGGATGACGCCATTGTGGCCTTGGCCAGCGCAATCAAGCTCGCGCGCGCCGGGCTGCGGGAGCCTGAGAAGCCCATCGGCAACTACCTGTTCGCCGGTCCAACCGGTGTGGGTAAGACCGAGGTGGCGAAACAGCTGGCCGACAATCTGGGCGTGGAACTTCTGCGCTTCGACATGTCGGAGTATATGGAGAAACACGCGGTCAGCCGTCTGATCGGTGCGCCTCCGGGCTATGTAGGGTTTGATCAGGGCGGCCTGCTGACCGATGGCGTCGACCAGCATCCTCACTGCGTCTTGCTGTTGGATGAGATCGAAAAAGCGCACCCGGATGTGTTCAACATCCTGCTGCAGGTCATGGACCATGGCGAGCTGACCGATCACAATGGCCGCACGGTGAACTTCCGCAACGTGGTCCTGATTATGACCTCAAACGCGGGCGCGCAGGAACAGGCAAAGGCCGCCATCGGCTTTGGCCGCGACCGTCGCGAGGGCGAAGATACCGCCGCGATCGAGCGGACCTTTACGCCGGAATTCCGCAACCGTTTGGACGCGGTGATCTCGTTCGCGCCGCTGCCGAAAGAGGTCATCCTGCAGGTGGTCGAGAAGTTCGTTCTGCAGCTTGAGGCGCAACTGCTGGATCGCGGCGTGACCATCGACCTGACGCCCAAGGCCGCTGCATGGCTGGCCGACAAAGGCTATGATGACAAGATGGGCGCGCGCCCTCTGGGCCGCGTGATCCAGGAACACATCAAGAAGCCTCTGGCCGAAGAGTTGCTGTTTGGCAAACTCGCCAAGGGCGGTGTTGTTCGTGTCTCGGTCAAGAAAGGTGCTCTGCACTTGGACATCCTCGGCCCCGATCAGCCGCGTATTCCGGGCAACAAACCTCCGCTTTTGACGGCGGATTGATCTCAGGTCATTGAAGAAGAAAAACCCGCCAGAGTCTGGCGGGTTTTTTCATTTCGAAAACCCTTGTGGTCAAAGTCCGTTTGTCACAGCCCAGTGTGGATCTGACGCGCTGGAGCGGTATTGGCGACGACCCATTTGCCCCGAACCGCCCAATAGCCGAATAGCAGGCTGGACGCATAACGCAGGCCTAGGTGACCTTGAGTCAAGGCCGACAGCACTGCGATGCTAAGATCGCGGGCTTTGCGAAACCTCCCCGCTTTGGTTGGCTTAAAGTATTCGAAATCAATGAACCTGATCTGCTGCCCGTCCCAGCACATGTCGCGAAAGGCGGGGCGGCCATGGGCAATATCTGACGCATGAAGCCGCGCCAAAGCCCTTCCTGCGGCGCGACAGACCGCTAGTTTGCTGACAAGCTCCCGGGAACGATCCCCACAAAATTTGGTCAGGCTGAGACCCGCATCCTCGACGGCGATGAAATCCGAACCCTCGGCCAAGATGCGCGGCACCGGCACGCCTTTGTTCCACAAATAGCGATGCGACGTCCGGTCCCTGGCAAATGCCACCTTAGGGCAGCCTTTGACCAGCCAAAGATGGGGGGCAAAGCGCTCAACCCGTTTGAGCCAGAACCTGTCTCCACTTGCGGACCGGCACAACACCACCCGTCGGTATGATGCTCGTAAAACCGTTTCAATCGTGTAGTACAGGTCTGCTACCCTATGGGCCACGCGCGTCTCCTCTCAACCTATGACAGTAATCTAGGTTTGAGACGGGTGTGTTTCATCGGTAGCAGGCGGCAAATCCGGATGGCAAAGGCGATTTTCCGCCACGCGAGGGGTTTAGCGCTCGGTCAGTTTCAACTCAATCCGTCGGTTCTGTGCCCGCGCCTCGGGCGTGTCTTCCGGGTTCACGGGCTGGAACTCTCCGAACCCGTTGGCGGCCAAGCGATTGGGCGGAATACCCAGCGCTTCGACCATATAGCGCACGACGGAGAGCGCCCGCCCCTGGCTCAACTCCCAATTGTCGCGGTACCGACCCGAGCCAGCCAAGGGCACGTTGTCGGTGTGGCCATCCACACGGATCACCCAGTTCAGACCTTCCGGGATTTCGGCAGCAACTGTGCGGAGGATCTCAGCGACCTTTGCGACCTCTTGCCGGCCTTCCAGCGACAACACGGCAGAACCTGTGGCGAACAGAACCTCAGAAGAGAACACGAACCGGTCGCCTTCGATCCGCACGCCATCCTGATCGCCCAGAACGTCGCGCAGGCGGCCAAAGAATTCCGACCGATAGCGTTGCAAATCCTCGGCCTGCGCCGCGAGTTCCTCATTCTGTCCGGCCAGCGCTTCGGCTTCAGCCTCTAGGCGTTGACGCTCGGCCTCTTCCAGCAGGCGGCGGCGGCGCTCCTCGGATGCGGCACGAGCCAGAGCCGCATTCAGGTCCTGCCCCAGAGACTGGATCTGGATTTCGGCGGCCGTATTGCGGTCCTCGTAGTCATCCAGCAGAGCCTGCAGCGATCCCAATTGTCCGCGCAATGCTGCGATCTGCTGGTTCAACAAAGCGGCCTCGCGTTGCGCCTTTTCTGAGACCGCCTGTTCCGCCGAAAGCGTCTCGCGGGCCACGGCCAGCAAGGAAGCGCGTTGTTCAGCTAGGGAACGCTGGGATGCTGCATCTTCCTGTGCCTCGGCCTGTGCTGCCAGAGCGGCCTCCAACTGGGCATCCAGCTCTTCCGCATTCAACTCGCCAAACTGTCGTTCCATTTCTGCGCGGGCAGCATTCGCAGCGGCCAAGAGGGTCAGAGTATCCTCAGCCTCTTTGCGCTGCGCCTCTAGCGCAAGAGTCATGGCGGTCAGTTCCGCATCGGCGTTCTGAAGACGATCCCTCAGAGCTTCGGCAGCGGCGGCCTCTGCCAGCCTGACAGCCTCTTCCGCACTTAGCTGATCTTCGAGTTGAGCGATTTGCGCAGCGCGTTCTTCGCCGCTTTGTTCCAGATCAGCGACCAAAGCCTCCAAAGCCTCGCGGCGGGCTGCAGCAAGGCGGGCGGCTTCGGCCTGAGCGTCAATTTCTTCGCGGCTTTGCGCCAAGGCCTGATTCAGACTGTCGCGTTCGCCCAAAAGATCCGCCCGTTGAGTCTCAAGTGCCGCAATCGCGTCATGCGCCCGTGCCTGATCAGCCAACAGCGCCGCGACCTGAGCCTCGAACCCGGTAATCTGGCTTTGCGCCTCAGCCAGACTATCTTCCGTTTCGGTCAGTGTGGCATTTAAGGCCCCCAACCGCGCTTGCAGACGACTGTTTTCTCGTTCCTCCAACCCTAAAGCACCAGCCAGCGCAGCAACTTCATCCGCGAGGGTCGTCAGCTCATCCTCCTGACCCGAGATCGTCTCACGCAGCACGAATTGGATGACCATGAAGATGGTCAGCACGAAGGTCAGAACCATCAACAGACCCGTCATCGCATCGACGAAACCGGGCCAGACAGAGCCCTGGAACCGTTGACCAGTGCGGCGGGAGAGGGCCATGGGTTATTCCCCCTCGTGCGTGGTTCGAACCGCGCCGCGTGGCAGGGTCAGAGCCTTCACTAGCAGTTCGATATCCTTGCGGAATTCGTTCATGCTGTCCTGACGACCGGCGGAGATCTCTTCGAGGATGCGCAGCAACTGAACATCCATCGACCGCAGGCGCATCCGGCTTTCTGCATCGATGCCCTCGCCCGCCCCGTGTTCGCGCATGTGATCCAGCAAGGCGTCCTGACCCAGTGCAACACGCTCCAACGCGGCAGCAACGCCTTCATTATCCGCCTGACGCTGGTTCATTTGCCCGATGACAGTGACCAATTGACCAAGCTTGTTGGACACGTCGGCCCGCTCGGCCTCCTGCGCCGAGAACAGATCCTGTAGCGCGTTCATCTGATCCGACATCGCGTCCAGCACAGGCGCCAGAACGGCGACCTCAGCCCCACCGTCCTCGCCCGAGGCAAATCCGACCCGGGTGATGCCCGACAGCCATTCCTCAAGCTCGCGGTAGAAACGGTTCTGGCCGTGGCCGGCGAAGACCTCCAACAGGCCCACAATCAATGACCCGGCAAGGCCCAGCAAGGAGGAGCCAAACGCAACGCCCATCCCCTGCAACTGCGCCTCAAGGCCCGTCATCAGACGGTTGAAAACGGCCAGCCCCTCTTCCCCTTCTTGCGGGTTCAGGCTGCGGATGGTGTCGACAATGGCGGGCACCGTGGTGGCCAGACCGAAAAATGTCCCCAAGAGGCCTAGATAGATCAGAACGTTGGTGATGTAGCGCGTGATCTCACGCTCTTCTTCTACCCGTTCCGCGACCGAATCCAGAATGGACCGGGTCGAGGTGGAACTGATCTGCGACCGCGCACCGCGTTCACGCAGCAGCGAGGCCAATGGCGCAAGTAATTGAGGGGTACGCGCGTCCTCATGCACCACGCCGCCCACAAAGGCCTCGATCCAGCGGACCGAGCCGATCAGCTGCGCGACCTGATAGAAACAGGCAAAGACGCCGATGATGAACACCAGCAAGATGAAGCCGTTCAGATAGGGGTTCGCAAAGAAGACCGGCAGCACATAGGGCAGCGCCAGAAACACCCCGAGGCCCGACAGGCCGATTGCGATCAGCATCAGAAGAATCTGCCTGATCGGTTGCGAGAAATGCGGTCTCGCGCCCTGTTGTGCCTGCGCCATGCGCGTTATTCCTGGTTCTGCCTGCTCTGGCCTGAATCTAGCGAAAAGACGCCGATGACGCCAAGGGTTTATGCGGTGATGCTGCGCACCCGTTGCGACAACCACTCAAGATCGGGATCGTGCAGGCCGATCTCGGCCAGATGCTCGGTGGTGTTATACAGATATTCTGTGTTTGGACCGCGCCCTCCAACGGCATGGGCGATGATCTGAGCCTGCTCTTCCAATGGCATGCCGCCGCAATACTGCACGTGATCGGCATCAATCACATAGGTTACGGCATTTACGACCTCACCATTGTTCAGATGCACGTCCAGCATCTTTTCGACATAGGCCGACGAAATCAGCTCGCGCTCACGCAGTTCTTGCAGGGTACGATCCTCATGCCCGGCCTCCACGGCCAGCGCCAATCCTTTGCAATGCGCCTCAGGTTGCTCGTCCAAAGCCAGCACAAGGCCGGGGTGATCTTCGGTGCCGCGATGGTGGATCGAACTCATGCAGAAAGAGCGCGCATATCCGTACAGCATCGCAAGCTCGCTGCGCGCCACGGGAAAGCCCGGGTTCCACAGTAGCGATCCATATCCGAAAACCCACATCGTCATTGCTCTGGTCCTTGCCCGTTTGGGCCTATAAACATCAAATCCGAGGCAGGAAAAAGGGCCAATGCTCATGCGTCGTCTGATACGAGTGTTCATTTTTATCGCCATCGCATGGAGCGCCTATTGGTTCATCGCGGGCTATGGTCTGCGCAATGCGATCACCAGCTGGTTCGATGCCCAGCAGGCGCGCGGCTGGCAAGCCGAATTCTCAGGCGTTGAAACGGCGGGCTACCCGACACATCACACCACCCGCTTAAACAACCCGGCGCTGGCCGATCCAGTAAACGGCACCGCCTGGAGCGCCGATTGGATCGAGTTTCAAAGCCCCGCAATCTGGCCCGGTCGTCAAACCCTCAGCTTTGCCGATACGCCTCAGCGCCTATCCTATTTTGACCAGACCGCGACGATCGAGGCCAAGGCTTTGCAAGCCGAGTTGGAATTGCAACCCGGTGTCGCGCTGGTGCTAGAGAAGATGGCCCTGACTGCTGGCCCCTGGCTGATCAGCGAAGAAAATGAGGCGCTGGCGGGCGGTGGTACACTCAGCGTCATCATGGAGCAGACCACTGCGCCCGAAGCCTATGCCATTACGGCGCAAATTGACGGGTTCACCCCCGGTGAAGATTTGCGTGCGCTGATGCAATCGGCGACCTCGCTTCCCCAGCAGTTCGAGACGTTGCAGTTGGATATGCTGACAACGTTCGACAAGCCTTGGGACCGGAGCGCGCTGGAGGACAGCCGTCCTCAGCCCGTCGCCATTGATCTGAATCTGGCCGAGGTCAAATGGGGCGAGTTGCGCCTCTTTGCCGCGGGTGAGCTGGATGTAGACTCGCAGGGCATCCCGACCGGTGAGATTGCGATCAAGGCCGAGAATTGGCGCGACATGATCGCAATGGCGAATGCCGCCGGCGCCCTGCCCGATCAAGCCGTCGACCCGGTGACCCGCGCGCTCAATTTTCTGGCCGGACTGGGCGGCAACCCGAATGCGCTGGACCTGCAATTGAATTTTCGCGACGGGTTCGTGGCTCTGGGGCCGCTCCCCCTTGGCCCGGCCCCACGTCTGATCCTACGTTAGCGGCAATAGGACCCGGTGCGATACCGCGCCGTATCCAGATGAAAATGGTCCCGATGATACCTGTCTGAATTGGGCCCCAACACGGTGCCAAACGGCCCGCAGGCCCCGCGCCATATCTTCTTGAGTTGCTTTTGCGAGGGGTTCTTTCGCCAGCCTTTCAGAACGGTCACGACCTCTCCATCCGCCATGACAAAACCAGAAATATCTATGGCGCGGCCCTTGCCATGCTCGGATACTCGCGCGCCTTTTTGGTTGTTGCGCGTCCGGCAGGCATAGTGCGCTGCAACTTGCAGCTGCACTACAGGACCACGGCGTTTGAACGTCGGCTTGACGGTTTTGTCGACCCATTTGTTCAACGCGATGGCCGTGCCGCAATCCATCGTCGAAGCCCGGCTCAGCGTCACTCCCGAGACAGAGGTGATTTGAACCGCATCCTTGACCCCGCAGGCCTTTGTTTTGCTGGAGACACGCCCGACAGGTTTGCCTTGTATCGCGATATCACCGCAGACCGAGCCTTTGCGCAGCTTGCGCTTCTTGAAAAGCACCTCCTGCTCCAATGATTTGGGTCTGAGGTAGGGCATCAAAGAGGTATCTGGCCCCAGCAGCGGCAATTCCGCCGGGCGCGCTGCTACGGCGATTAGCTGAGGCGACTCGGGTCGTGTTTCGGGGCGCAGGTTCGGTATGGTCAAAGGCGTTGCTGCCCGGCTGGAGATCGCGACGATGCCAGCAGTTTCGACTGCTGCGCCGGGGCGCGCAACGGGATACAGCGATTGCTCGGGCGCGGCGGCGTGGGTAGCAGAGGCCCAAAGCACGGCAACAAACGCGTATCGCAAAACCTGTCTCATGACCCAGCCTTTCCCCGGCCAAAGTCTGGCGCATCGGTATCCTGACCCGCATCAATAATCCCACGCCGGATAGCGCGGGTGCGGGTGAAATAGTCGAACAGATGCTCTCCGTCCCCGGTGCGGATCGCACGCTGCAGGGCGAAAAGCTCTTCGGTGAAACGGCCCAGAATCTCAAGCGTCGCGTCCTTGTTGGTCAGGAACACGTCGCGCCACATGGTTGGGTCCGAGGCCGCAATGCGGGTGAAATCCCGAAAGCCCGCAGCCGAGTACTTGATGACTTCGCTATCGGT
Organism: Ruegeria sp. BG3; assembly: GCF_056538485.1. Lineage (NCBI taxonomy): Bacteria > Pseudomonadati > Pseudomonadota > Alphaproteobacteria > Rhodobacterales > Roseobacteraceae > Ruegeria > Ruegeria sp. BG3. The sequence goes on from NZ_JBQFTE010000011.1 coordinate 95,934, forward strand.
CACCCGACGCAGGTCATCGGCAACACCGACCATCGTATAGGCAATCAGGTGCGGCGCATGAGAGGTCACGGCCAGAACCAGATCATGATGGTCCGCGTCCATCTCATCGACATTGGCCCCCATGCCTTCCCACAAGGCCCGCAACTGGGCGGTGGCCTCGGGGTCCGATCCTTCGACCGGCACCAGCAGACACCAGCGATTGTCAAAGAGCTCGGCGAACCCGGCCTCAGGCCCCGAATGCTCGGTCCCGGCCAAAGGGTGCGCAGGGATGAAATGGACGCCTTCAGGGATATGAGGCGAAACGGCCTCGATCACGCTGCGTTTGACCGATCCAACATCCGTCACCGTTGCCCTCGGCTTCAGCGTCGGGGCGATGTCCTGTGCGACCGCGCCCATCACGCCAACCGGAACGCAGAGGACAACCAGATCCGCGCCCTCGACCGCCTCTTGCGCGGTGTCGCAGACCCGATCAGACAAGCCGATCCTGCGGGCTGTGTCGCGGGTAGCCTCAGAGCGTGCATAGCCGGTGACTTCACCAGCCAGACCTGCGCGTTTGATGGCCCAGAACATGGAGGAGGCGATCAGGCCCAACCCAATCAGCGCAACACGGTCGTAAATCTGGCTCATGCTGCCCCCTCTTTGAATGCGGTAGTGGCCGCGACGACACGGCGGCAGGCTTCTTCATCGCCCACGGTAATCCGCAACGCGTTTGGCAGGTTGTAGCCTGCAACGCGCCGCACAATCAAACCCTGCGACTTGAGGTAGTCATCGCAAGCCTCAGCCTCGGCCTGATCGGCAAAGCGCGCGAGGATGAAGTTGGTGCAAGACGGGTCGGACGGGACACCGATCTTGGCCAGCCCATCCGACAGCCATACCCTCAGGCGCGCGTTTTCAGCCTGACAGAAGGACAGGAATTCGACATCATTCACGGCCGCTTCGGCCGCAGCCAGCGCAGTCAAAGACAGGTTGAACGGTTGGCGCACCCGGTTCAGCACGTCGATGATCGACTGATGCGCATAGCCCCAGCCCACGCGCATTCCGCCCAGCCCATAAACCTTTGAAAAGGTCCGGGTCATGATGACGTTCTCATGGGCATCGACCAGAGACGCACCGCCATCGAAACCGTCGACAAACTCGGCATAGGCCCCGTCGATGACCATCAGACAACTATCCGGCAGACCCTGCGCCAAACGCTCAAGTTCCTGTTGCGAGATCATGGTTGAGGTCGGATTGCCGGGGTTGGTAACAAACACGACCCGCGTCTGCGCTGTTATGGCTGCCAAAATGGCATCCACATCGACCTTGCGGTCGCGCTCGGCCACCATGACTGGTGTGGCACCCGCCATCCGAGCGATGATCGGATACATGGAAAATCCATGTTCCGTATAAACCACCTCATCCCCCGGCCCTGCATAGGCCTGAGCGATGAATTGCAGTACTTCGTCACTGCCCACACCGCAGATGATCCGCGCCGGGTCCAGACCATGACGCGCGCCGACCGCATTGCGCAGGCTGGCGTGATCGGTGCTGGGATAGCGATGCAACGTGGCGGCGCTGTCGCGCACCGCCTCAATCGCTTTGGGGCTAGGGCCAAACGGGTTTTCGTTGGAGCTCAGCTTGATCACATGCTCAACACCCGCCACATGCGACTGGCCGCCTTGATACAGCGCGATGTCCATAATGCCGGGTTGAGGGGTAATCTTGGTCATGAGAGGCTCCGTTTATTGGGCCTCTCATACCTGTCTCAACGCTTTCAGAAAAGCAGCAATTCCATCATGCGGCTTTGAAGCGCGCAGTCGCCGGGTCGGCATTGTAGAACGGCACGAATGTTTCGGTCCGGTGGGACAGATCATTGACGCTGTCGATGATGAACTGGACCGTTGCCTCGCGCATCAGATAAGAGAAGTTCAGGCGCACCCAACCGGGTTTCTTCATCTCTTCACCGGCGGACAGTGCGGCGTGCAATTCCTCTGACGCGGCACGATCTATATCCAGAAGCCGATGCGCGTAAGGCCCGGCACAGGCGCATCCTCCGCGCGCCTGAATGCCGTATATGTCGCTGAGCATGCGCGTGAACAGTTGCTGATGTACCGGTTGCCCTGCATTGTCGCGCACGAGGAAGGAAAAGATCGGCAGGCGATGTGCGTTTTCCACCCCAAGCAAGGTCAGGTTCGGGTTGTCCTTCCATCCCTCCAGCGCCATTTGGTTATATTGCGCCTCGCGGCGGGCGATCTCATCTGTTCCGACGACATCCTTAACGATGAAGGCAAGTGCCGCGCGGATATCACCGATCACATTGGGCGTTCCCGCTTCCTCTCGCGTTGACAGGTTTTCGCTATAGTCGTGACGCCAAGGCGAGACGAAACTCACCGTCCCTCCGCCTGGCCAACTGGGACAACGACGCTGTACAACGCTCTGGTTCACGACCAGCACGCCCGACGCCCCCGGCCCGCCCGGAAACTTGTGCGGAGACACCACGATCGCATCTTTGCGCGCGTCCGCAGGCCCCATGTCCATCGGCAGGTAAGGCCCGCCCCCGGCATAGTCCCAAACGGCCAAAGCGCCATGTGACTTGAGTAAACGCGTCACCGGATCGGGATCAGTGATAATCCCCGTCACATTGGACGCAGCCGAAAATGACCCGATCACCAGATCCGCATCAGCGTGCGTGTCCAACGCCGCCTGCAGCGCGCGCAGATCAACGCCCCCTTCAGCCGCTTCAGGAATCTCAACCACCAGAGCCTTGCTCTCGCGCCATGGCAAGATGTTCGAGTGATGCTCATAAGGACCGATTAGGACAACCGGTTGATCAGCTTCCGCCACCCCAAGCAGACTGACCAACCGGTTGAGCCCCGCCGTGGCACCGGACCCGGTAAAGATCACCGCGTCTTCTCCCCTCGCGCCAACAAGGCGGGCTATCTCGTCACGCGCTTCGCGACGCAGACGGGTCATGTAGGACCCGCAGAAGGAGGCCTCAGTGTGGCTGTTGGCATAAAATGGCAACACGTGATCGGCCACAAAGTCTTCAACCTGTCGCAACGCGCGACCCGAAGCAACGTAATCCGCATAGACAAGCGGCACGTCCCCCTGCAGACCCGGTATCAGAGCATTCTCTCCGATCAGCCCGTCGCGCAGGTGGGAATTGTGAGTGGTGGAACAGAGATCCGCACGAAATTTGGACAGGGTCATAGCATTGGCTCCTTACTGTAAGTCCAATGTGATCCATCCGAACTGTGGAAACATTATCGTTCTTTGCGTAGAAATCATAAATTTTGTGTCATATGATTAGATATGAGCCAAAACTTAGATCAAATAGACACTCACATCCTGAGAGAGCTTCAAAAAGACGCCACCCTTTCGCAGCGCGAGCTTGCCGATCGGGTCGGGCTGTCCCAGAATGCGTGTTGGCGCAGGTTGAAAGCGCTGAACGAAAACGGGGTGCTGATCGGGTCAACCGCCCGCATCGCGCGCGAGACTTTGGGGTTGAACCTCGTGGTCTTCGTCATGCTGCGCACCCGGCATCATTCAGCCGAGTGGCTGCAAGCGTTTCGCCGCCATGTTCTGACCATTCCCGAGGTTGTGGATTTCCATCGGATCGGCGGTGACTATGACTATCAACTGAAAGTCGTGACCCAGGATATGGCCTCATATGACAAGGTCTACCAACGCCTGATCGAGAAGGTCGAGCTAGACAGCGTGACCTCATATTTTGCGATGGAAGCGATCGCCGAAGGGCGACCACTTCCGATCTGAACTCAGGCCAAACCAAGCATCGCTTTCATGCCGCCGATAAAAGTTGCGTCGTCCAGAGCCTTGCGGTTGTCCAGGTATTCAACGGCATCTTCGCCGGCACGATAGCGCAAAGTGTCAGTGTCGTCCGTCACCGCGGTCAAAATGACATCGGCGACAACACTTGGCGGCGACGTTCGCGCTGCCATTTCTTCCGAGCCCCACGTGCTGAACAAGGCCTGCACGACAGGTTGATACTCGGCCATGCTCTCGTCATTGACGAAATCAAACGAACGGCCACCAAAATCAGTGGCAATCAGACCAGGCTCGACAATCTTGACCTTGATACCTGCCGCAGCAAGCTCGTAGTGCAGCGACTCTGACAAGCCCTCAACCGCGAATTTTGTGCCGTGATAAAGCGTTCCGAGGGGGAAGGTGATTTGCCCGCCAATGGACGAGATATTGACGATACAGCCCGAACCATTTGCTCGCATATGCGGCAGAACGGCTTTTGTCACAGCCAACAAACCGATCACATTGGTATCGAATTGCCGCCGGATACGCTCCATCGGGAAAGCTTCGAGCGGGCCGTACGCGCCGTATCCCGCGTTGTTCAAAAGAACGTCAATCTGACCAAAGCGTTCAATCCCCTCGGCAACGGCGGCCGCAATTGAACCCTCGTCGGTGACGTCAAGACGTGTGACCAGAACATTCTCAAGTTGCGTCAACTCGGCTTCCTTGCTGGGGTTGCGCATTGTGGCAATGACGTTCCAGCCCTGCCTATGAAACAGTTCGGCCGTAACTCTGCCAATACCAGATGAAGCGCCAGTTATGAGGATAGTCTGTGCCATGGTCATTCTCCGCAATTGTTAGCCTTACCACTAGATAGGTTAGAAAACTGCGATACGCCTGCCGAATTCTCCTCAATATCTGCCTAATTCTCTGGCCGTCAGGATTCTGGCTAGCACTGACCTCTTGCGCAAAATATGCTGAATGAGGCAGTGGGGATACCATGACACAACATGATTTAGTTGAAAAAATCTGCGAAGCTGTGGGCGGACAGGCAGAAGATGCTGCTTTCTACCCCACTGCACTGGACGGTTTTGGCCTGCTTCATGATGTCAAAACGAAATCAATCGAAGCACAGGTGTATGAACCGATTGTCTGCCTAGTTCTACAGGGGAAGAAAGAAACACGTATCGGCGATCGCCTTGTTCACTTCGGAGCAGGCGACTCTCTGATCGTCAGCCATTCCCTTCCGGTTTTGGCCGCCGTCACCGAAGCAAGTCGGGAAAAGCCCTATGTCGGTCTCGTATTCTCGCTGGACTTAACCATCTTACGCGGCCTCTATGACAGTATCGGTTCAGAGCCTGCTCAAATCGAAACAGCCCGAAGCCTTGCTGCATCAAAAGCCTCGCCCGATCTGATTGACGCTATGACTCGCCTGTTTCACGCCAGTCAAAACCCTACGGATGCAAAAATTCTCGCACCGATGATCAGCCGTGAAATCCACTACCGACTCCTACAGGCAGATCACGGTGGCATGCTGCGGCAAATGCTATGGCGCGACAGTGCCGCCAGCCGTATCGCGCGCGCCATCGACATCATCCGCGCGGATTTTCGAACAGCCCTGCCCGTCTGCGATCTGGCACAAAGCGCTGGCATGAGCGTTTCTGCCTTTCACGCCCATTTCAAAACGGTAACAGCCACCTCTCCACTACAGTACCAAAAAGACCTCAGGCTGCTGGAAGCCCGCAGGCTATTGTCGCACGGTTCGCTCAGTGTGTCGCAAGCAGCTTTTGAGGTTGGCTATGAAAGCCCGACCCAGTTTAGTCGGGAATACTCGCGCAAATTCGGAGTGCCACCTCGTCGGGACATCGGGTCAAAATGCATAGCTTAGAAACTAAAAAGGCCGCGCTGAAAGCGCGGCCTTTGTAATCTGGAATGTGAGCGAAGATTAGTTCTTCGCGTAGAATTCGACAACCAGGTTCGGTTCCATCATGACTGGGTAAGGCACATCGCTCAGGCCCGGTGCGCGTACGAAGGTCGCGGTCATTTTCGAGTGGTCGGCGTCGATGTAGTCAGGAACATCACGCTCGGCCAGAGCAACAGCTTCCAGAACAACTGCCAGTTGCTTGGACTTGTCACGCACTTCGATCACGTCGCCTTCTTTGACACGGTAGGACGGGATGTTGACCCGCTTGCCGTTCACTTTGACGTGGCCGTGGTTCACGAACTGACGTGCAGCAAAGACGGTCGGTACGAACTTGGCGCGGTATACAACGGCGTCCAGACGGCGCTCCAGCAGACCAATCAGGTTTTCACCGGTGTCGCCTTTTACTCGCTCAGCTTCGGCGTAGATGCGACGGAATTGCTTCTCAGTCAGGTCGCCATAGTAGCCTTTCAGCTTCTGCTTGGCGCGCAGCTGCAGACCGAAGTCCGACAGTTTGCCCTTGCGGCGCTGGCCGTGCTGGCCGGGGCCATATTCACGACGGTTGACCGGGGATTTCGGACGACCCCAGATGTTTTCGCCCATCCGGCGGTCGATTTTGTACTTGGCAGACGTGCGTTTGGTCACGGCTGATCTCCTTTAAAGTGGCATTTCAGCTTGATCCGAAAACCGGTTCCCACTTTTCGGGCCGAAATAGCGTCTCCGCTCGGACCGGGCAGTTCCAGTTCAGACCAGGCGTGGTGCCGGGTTATAAAGGGCGTTGTCCTCTTGAGGTTTCCCCCATGACAGGCATCCCCTTGCGGGGGCCACCAACACCAATGAAGCCGCGCTTATATCTGCGGAACTGTCAGAGTCAACACGTCCCGACGGCACTGCTCAAAATTCTTGAAGGGTTTTTAGGCTAACGGGTCCAGCTCCAGCTAGGTAACCAAACCTATTAAAAGTAACCCGGCGCGGATTTTCCTGGAAAGGCCACCACCTTTGCGGTCGGCTGCGGTACGCTCTGCAGGTCAGCACCGGCATGCGTTACTTCGCTGATCCAGAAATCCTGATCCCGAGGCGGACAGCCAGTGTTAAACACCAGAGTTGGCCATTGTTCGTCATCGGTGATAACCAAATCTGCCGAAAAGCGTTGCGCCCCATTGGTCAATGTGACCGTACCGCAATACTCGCCCGAAATCTCTTGCGGGGCCGAGAACGCGTCGCGGGTGCGCACAGCAGTCGCACCCATATGTCCCAGTTGCTCAAGATTTTGCTCGGCCACTTCGCCCAACATCAGAGCCTGACCACGCCAGGACCAAGCGGACCCGACCGCCAAAAAGGCCAAAGGCGCTGCCTCAAGCCCATCAAGCTCGGTTTGATTCCATAAAATGGCTACACGACCGTTATATCCGGCTCTCATATACCTGCTCGCACTTATCAACACCCCACCCAGTACTCAACCCGCTTTATCAGGGGAGATTCCGGCGGAAAAGAGACAGAATTTGAGCAAACACGTGAATGTTGCCGAATAGAATCAACTATCCGTGAGCAAACCTGTGCTACCCAAACTTCCCGAAGCGCGTATAGGGGCGATAAGTATCTGAGATCAATAATAATATTTTAAAATCTGGAACCGCAGGCGGCCGTAGCTGTCCTGCAGTTTCAGCCTGAGACTTCCCGTTTACACCTCAACTTCGACCTTGCCGATCGGGTTCGAACAGCATGCCAGAATGTAGCCTGCTGCGATGTCATCCTCGGAGATACCGCCGTTGTGGACCATGTGAACCTCACCCGAGGTCTTCTTGACCTTGCAGGTGCCGCAAACGCCAAACGTACAGCCCGAGGCAATGTTCAACCCGACCGCACGTGCGGCGGCCAGAACCGTATCCGTCTCGGCAACTTTGGCGGTGACACCCGAACTCGCAAACACGATTTCGGCGGCGCTGTCATCGTCAGGAACGATATCATCCAGATCGGGCTGATCTGCTTCGGTCTTAACCGGGGCTCCAAAGCTTTCCTGATGATAGTTGTCCATATCAAAGCCAAGACCCGCCAGAGCGTCACGGACAGCCTGCATGAACGGCTCGGGACCGCAGCAATAGACCTCACGGTCCAGATAGTCTGGGGCCATGAGGCCCAGCATAAGCTGGTTGAACTGACCCTGGTAGCCGGTCCAGGGGCTGTAGCGGTCAGCTTCCTCCACAACAAACTTCAAATCCAAACCCGGCGTCCGGCTTGCCATCTGCTCCAACCGTTGGCGGAAGATGATCTCGGACGGACGTTTGGCGCAGTTGATGAACACGACATCCAAATCGCGGCCTTCGTCCCACATACAGGTCGTCATGGACATCATCGGCGTGATGCCCGAGCCCGCCGAGATGAACAGATATTTGGGGGCGGCGCTTTCCGCATTGGTGAACAGACCTGCCGGGCCAATCGCTCGCATCCGCATACCCGGCTGCAGGTTGTCCAGCATCCAACGCGTGCCGATGCTGTCGGGCTGCGCCTTGGCCGTGATTGTGATGGACCGAGGGCGCGACGGGGAGGACGAGATCGTATAGGTCCGATGCACAACGCCCCCCGGCTGCCCCGGTGCCGGAATTTCCAGCGTCAGGAATTGACCGGGATGATAGGCGAACAAGGCCCCAGAAGGGGCGCGGAACGTAAAGCTGGCGGTGTTTGGCGTCTCGGGCACGACCGAGACGCATTCCAGCGTCTCGTCATCCTGCCAGACCGAGGCAACAGCGTTCAGGTCTTTCATCTCCGTCACTCCGCCGCCATCATGTCAGGTGCCAGGTGGCGCGCCAGGGTGCTGCAATACCAATCGGTGAATTGCAGAACACCGGATTCCTGGATCCCTGAATACGGTCCCGGCACATAGGCCGGGCTGTTGATGCCCATCTGGTTGTCTTCCACCACACGGCGATCTTCGTCATTGGTGGCCATCCAGACCTCGGTCAGGCGCTTGACGTCGTAGTCGACCCCTTCGACCGCGTCCTTGTTGACCAGCCATTTCGTGGTGACTTCGGTCTCGGTCGGGCTGACCGGCGTGATCCGGAAGACAATCGAGTGATCGGCTAGGAAGTGGTTCCACGTGCTGGGATAGTGGAACTTCAACAACGTCCCCGCATCCGCAAAGGGCGAACGGCCCAAAAAGCGGCGCACCGCGGATTTGCCGTCCAGAGTATAGCTTTCCGCCCCTTCCTTCAGCGGCATGCGCGCCAGACGGTATTGCCCGTCATCATGCAGATAGAACTGAGACGGCATGCCTGCGGCCTCACACCGGTCGAAGTGAGTTTGCATGAAGGCCGGGGTTTCACCCCCTTCGATACCGGTCACCGAAGGATCATCAGGGAAGGTCCGGCACAGCGAAGGGTGGTTGCCACCGCAGTGATAGCACTCACGGTTGTTTTCCCAAACCAGCTTCCAATTGCCGTTCTCGATGATCGTGCTTTCAAAAGCGACTTTGGCGTTGCTCAGATCATGCGGTTCCAAATAGGGGCGCGCCTTGTTGGCGAAGGTGTCGAAATCAGGCGCTTCATCTGCAAGACAGATATAGACCAGCCCAGCCAATTCCCGGCAGTGAACGGTTTTCAGCCCGTGTTGTTTGGGGTCGAAATCCGGCCCCATATCACGGGCCCACAGCAATGAGCCATCAAGCTCATAGGTCCACTGGTGGTAGGGGCAGACCAGTTTGGGCGAGTTCCCCTTAGCCGCTTTGCAGATGATCGACCCGCGATGGCGGCAGGTGTTGTGGAAAGCCCGGATCTGATTGTCAGCACCGCGCACGATGATCACGCGATATGCGCCCACAGTGTAGGTCACATAGTCGCCAGTCTTAACCAGCTCACATGCCGGAATGGCAAATAGCCAATCTCGGTAGTGGATGGCCTCAAGATCGGCCTCAAAGACATCTGGATCGGTATAGAACGCCTGCTCAAGGGCATAGGCCGGGTTTCGACGCGCCAACAGGCTTTGAACGTTGCTCACTTCTGGCTCTCCTGCCGCGCCCCGCGGCTTAGCTTGGGCAGATGACACCAGAGGCCAGTCCGGAGCCGTGCGAGGATCACGTCCGAAACTTGTGCCCCCACCGCCACCCGCAGTTTGACATATATGCAAGGCTGGTTTCCGGACTTGAAAGGGGCTTGCGCCCGGTTTCGACACCTTCCCGGGATCCTCGTCCCAGTGGTCACCTGTCGAACCTGACCTTCCTTACCGTTGCGGGGGCAGCGCCGGAATTGCACCGGCTTCCCAATTCTCTGCCATCTGAGAATCAGACAGCAGCACCTCACATGCGCAACCTACTCGGAGAAGGACTCGTGGCTGAAAGCCTTGCGACATTTCCAGAAACAAAACAGACATGGTCTGCAAAAATGGAAACCTGAAACAGGGCTGCGTTTTGAGACAAGAACAAAAAAACGGAATTCACCCGTGCTGCGATGTGTCCCACAAATGCGAGTGCATAAAGGGCGCAATCGCAAGTGTCTTGCCCCCCAGCTTTTCAACATATCCTGCGGTAAGCTCTAGCGCCATCCATGCCTCGGGGATCGTCAGAAGGTCCGGATATGGCGTCTCTTTGTCGGTAGGGACAAACCCAAATCGGGGATAGAAAGTCGGAACGCCAAACACGAAGACAGCGTCTGTTCCAATGGATCTCAAGTGGTTGATGCTCGTCTCCATCATCTCTCTGCCAACACCGAGACCTTGATGCTCGGGCGAGACACCGCAGGGCGCCAGAAGACAGCATTTAACGTCCGGGTGATCCTGGAAGACAAACGGGGTGAACATGACATTGCCCGCGATCTGCCCCTCACGCCTTACGCTGATTGAAATCGTTTCCGGATACTCAAGGAGATCTTCGGCGAGTTGAGCGATTTCGTCACCTTCTGCTTCGCCAAAAGCCAGCCTATGCACATTCAAGATGGCATCGGTTTCTGAACGGTCCATGATCCATCCCTATCCTGAGCTAAACAGCCTGCGCCGCGTCATACGGCGCGAAACTACCCGACCGACGCCCCAGATGTCGCATTTGGCGAGCTTCGGCAAGACCAGCCGCTCAGGTCAATATGTTTCTTCGTACAATCGGCAGCGTGCGTCTGTGTCCAGATGTTCGGTTGTCGCGATCTCGGATTGCTTGTGCGCTTGATACACCTCAGCGAAGCCTTTGGGGAACCAACCGGTGACAACCGGGTTGGAAACGAACCGGTCTAGCGCGTCTTCCAAGGTCTGAGGCAAGCGCACCAGCCCCCTTTGGTTCAGTTCTGCGACGTCCAACAGCGAAAGATCTTCCTCGGTTGGAATGGGCGCGGGTAGCCCCTCTTCGATCCCCTGCGCCCCAGCCATGACAACCGCCGCAAGCGCCAGATGAGGCGAAGCTGCAGCATCCGCCGCACGGTATTCGATGTTGAACTGCCCCGTGATCGAGGCCGGGTCTTTTGCGGTTACCGGACAAATCCGCAAGGAAGCCTCGCGGTCGCGGAAACCCAGATTGTTGAAAGCCGCAGACCAACGATGGGGTGTCAGGCGTTCATACGAGATCACCGAAGGCGCAGTCAGGGCCAAGATCGCATCAAGATATTTCAGAACTCCGGCGGCGAAAGCGCTCGTCAGGTCCGACATGCCGCACGGCCCGTCTTCGGCGTAGGTCAGCGGCGCGCGCTGATCATCCACAAAGCTCATGTGGATATGGACCCCATTCCCAACGCTCGCGACATCGCGAATAGGGGTATAGGTGGCCCGCTCGCCATAGGCCTGCGCAGTCGCATAGGTCAGTTCGCGTACCATGATGGCCGCGTCCGCCGCGCGAACACCCAGCTCGGGGCCGATGACGACCTCATATTGGTTTGGCCCATATTCCTTCATGATCGAATCCGGCTTCAGACCGACCTGAGAAATCGCGTTGATCAAGGTCTCGCACAGATCACGCTGCAGGCCAAAGCCCCGATGGCCATAGGCTTCGTTGGCCTGACTTGGCGGATCTTTCAGCTGGAACTCATGCTCGAATGCAGCCAGCAAATTTGCTCCTGAGACCTTGTACAGCCGCTCCAGCGCCGCCCTCAACAAACTGCGCGTGCAGAAGTCCCAAGGGTCTCCGTCCAGAGTGACGATATCGCCCATAAGGAAGTGCAGGCCGGAGTCTTCGCCGAACTCGACCTTTGCCTCGGCCGTGGCGTCCGGGATCAGAAGAAGATCACCCAGCGCGCCAAACGGGCTTTCGGCAATTCCGTCAAAGCAGTTGATCTGAACATTCGTGGGTGTCCACCCGACCCCACGCTGCAACCGCTTGTTCAGTTGATCCGCCGGAAACGCCTTGCCCCGCAATTTCCCGGCAAGGTCAGAGGTGGCAACAAACATCAAGGGGATTTTGGGCATCATGGGTTTGGGTCCTGGTTGTGGGATCGCATGGCATCCCAGGCTTCGATGCGGGATTTCGTCTGGTCCCAATTGTCTTCGGCAATACGCGTCACCAGCGCCTCGGTGACGGCAAGGGCCGCTGTGTACGTATCCCAGAGCGTGCCGCTTTCGATCGGAACTGGCAAGATTTCTGCTGCGTGGCGGGATATGGGCGACAGCCATTTGTCTGTCATGAGGACAACGCGAACCCCTCGATCCTGCGCGGCAGTAGCGGCCAATCGCGCCAACGCAGGTTGGTAGCGGCGAAAATCGACCAGAAACAGGATATCCGCAGGCTTCATCCGCAGCAGGTATTCCGGCCAGACCTCATTGTTGGCCGGAAGATGATACACGCCGCTGCGGGTTTGGCGCAGATGAAAAGACAGGTGCTGTGCGATGGTATCGCTGATCCGACCGCCCAATATATAAACATCGCTCTTAGGTTGGCTCAGTACCGAGCAAATGCGCTGAAACTGCGCCTCGGTGATACCTTCTGCCGACAGCGCCATCTGGGACGAGGCACGCGCGATGAAATCGCGTAAGAACCCGCCATCGACACTGCGCCCTTCACCGTGCAGATCGGTGGGTGAACGTTGGCCTTCTTTCAACTCGGACAAGAGAGCACGTTGGAATTCCTGATAGCCCCCCAATCCGATCTTGGTAACAAAACGAGAGATCGACGGTGCCGAAACCTCGGCACGGCGAGCAAGCTCCTGAATCGTGACCAGACCCGCATAGGGGTAGTCGCTCAGCAAAGCAGCGGCCAGCTTGCGCTCGCTCGCGGTCATGTTCTCCGCCTTCGCTTCAATTCTCTGCCTAACAAGCAAGCGGCACCTCCTGATCTGAATGGATCGCATGGAATAAAAATTTCAGTCAATCTATTTTTCATTGACTCTGAAAAAACTTGTTCTCTAACTTGGGCCACATGAACACTTCAGCCGCGACCCAAGAACTGCTGGTCGCCGGGGATCCCGCCCCGGTGGAATGGGTGAACCCTGACAGTGATGCGAAGATCGCGCTGCTCTGCGAACACGCCGGGCGCGCGATCCCGCAAAAGCTCGGCGATCTTGGTGTCTCGGAAGAGGTGCAGGCCAGTCATCGCGGTTGGGACATCGGGGCCGAGGCCGTTGCCCGGCAATTGGCTGACCGGTTACGGGCTCCTTTGGTCTTGCAGCGCTATTCCCGGCTTGTGATTGATTGCAACCGTCCGATCGAGGCGCCGGATTCAATTACGCCAAACAGCTTTGGAAAGCAGATCCCAGCCAATCTGAACTTGACCTCTGCGGATCGCGCTGCGCGCCAGCGCGAGATCATGGCCCCTCTGAACGGTGCCATTGAACATATGCTGGACCGGGCACCGCGTGTACTTGCGGTGTCGATCCACTCCTTCGCCGCACAGGTCGATGGTGAGGCGCGACCCTGGCACGCTGGATTTCTGACGCGCGTTGACCCGACCACGGGACAGGCCGCGATCGACCATATCTCATCCCTACGTCCCGATCTGCACATGGCGTTGAACCAGCCCTATCAGATCGACAGTGAAAGCGACTGGTTCATACCGCATTTCGCCGAACCGCGCGGACTGGCACATTCGCTGGTCGAGATCCGCAATGACCTGATCCGCGATATAAAAGGCGTCGAAGATTGGGCGCAGCTTCTCGCCGAAGCCTTTACCCGGATATTGGAGACCAAGACGTGACCTTGACCCGAAATGTTCCACTTATCCCATCGCAATCCGCGCTGTTGTTCATTGACGTGCAGAACTATTCGGCACACCGGGAAGGCGCCGAATTCAAAGAACTGCCTGAGGCCGAATTCAATGAGGAATACGGCTGGTTTTTCGATCAGCTGGACAACCGCGTGATCCCGAACATGCAGGCCATACAGGCCGCCTGCCGCACTGCCGGCGTCGAGGTCATGTACACCAATATCGAAAGCCTGACGCTCGACGGGCGGGACCGGTCACTGGACTACAAGATAACGGGTTTTCATGTTCCAAAGGGCAGCTGGGACGGAAAGGTCATTGATCAGATCGCGCCTCAAGGCGATGAGATCGTGCTGCCAAAGACGTCCTCTTCGGTGTTTGTGTCCACGCATGTTGACTACATCCTGCGCAACCTTGGCGTTCGTCAGGTCGTTTTGTCCGGTCTCTTGACGGATCAATGCGTCGAAAGCGCGATCCGGGACGCGTGTGATCTGGGCTACCTTGTCACTCAGGTCGAAGATGCCTGTCTGACTCATACGCAGGATCGGCACGACAATTCTCTGCGCGCGATCAAGGGTTATTGCCGACAAGTCACTACAAAAGAACTGGTCGAGGAATTGGCTGGTGCTTGATCTGAACGGCATCACCAAGACCTTTGGCGGGGTCCACGCCGTTGAGGATGTGACCATGTCCGTCGCACCGGGCGAGGTACGCGGCCTGATCGGTCCCAATGGCGCAGGCAAGACGACGCTGGTCAACCTGATCTCTGGCCTGCTGAGCCACTCGGCAGGAAGCCTATCGCTGGATGGCGAGCCGCTGGACAACCTGCGCGCCCACGAACGCGCGGCGCGCGGTGTGGCGCGGACGTTTCAGAACCTGCGGGTCTTTCCAAGCCTCAGCGTTGCGCAGAACATCGACGTCGCCCGCTATTCCGGCCGCGGCGCCGAAATCGTCGACGCCGCGATCCCCGAGTTCGGCCTGACGGACAAGCTCAACCAAAACGCCGGGTCGTTGGCATATGGGCAGCTTCGGCGGTTGGAGATCGTTCGCGCGCTGGCCCTGAACCCGCGCGTCCTGATGCTGGACGAACCCGCCGCGGGGATGAACGAACAGGAAACGGAAGCTCTGGGTCGGTCGCTAACATGGGTGCGGACACATTCGGACTGCGCGATTTTGGTGATTGATCACGATCTTAAATTCATCATGTCGCTCTGCGACACGATCACCGTTTTGAACATGGGTGCCATCATTGCCGAAGGCGCACCCGAAGAAATAACTAAGAACCAAGAGGTTATCGACGCTTATCTTGGCGAAACCGATGAACGTGCCGCGTGACGCAGGCGGCTTTCAACAGGAGAACAAGTATGAAGAAGTTGACCCTTACGACTCTGACCGCCATGAGCCTCGCCCTGCCCGCGGTCGCCGAAGATACGATCAAGATCGGACTGGGCGTACCGATGACAGGTGATCTGGCCATCTATTCCGAATACCTGGGCGCGCGCTGTATGGCCGATATGATCAATGCCGACGGTGGAGCTGGCGGCAAGAAGATCGAAGTTCTGGTTCAGGACTCCGCAGGTGATACGCAGGCCGCGATCTCCCTGGCGCAGAAGTTTCTGGACGAAGGCGTTGTGATGCTGGGGACCACGCCGTTCTCTGACACGATGATCCCAGTGGCCCAGATCGCTCAGCCTTACGGCGTTTCCATCTTCCAACCCCAATCCACTCAAGTCGAGATGCACGCGGGCATCGTGAACAACTTCTTTACCGGCGTCTCGCCTGATCCGTTCACGGCAACGGCAGCTGCCAACCACGCGCTCAGTGAAGGGGTCAAGAATGTGGTTCTGCTGACCTCAGACGAAGGCGGGTCGTGGTCCGCGCGTACCCCGCTGTGGTTCGGACAAGTGATCGAAGAGGGCGGCGGCAAGGTGCTGGCGAAGATGAACTTCAGCTTTGGCACATCGGACTGGTCACCTCAGATCGCTGACATGAAAGCACTGGGTGAAGAGATCGACGCCGTTTATATTTCGTCGATCATGCCCGATATCGGTGTGCTGGTCCGACAGCTGCGCAGCGCTGGTATCGACGCCTGGGTGGTCGGCTCGGACGGGTTTGACGATCCTTCCCTGGACGCCGTCGCGGCTGATGATCCCGCAATCCTCGACAAGGTGTTCTTTGCCACGCTGGCCCCCAGCCATGACGAAAGCGCCGTGGTCAAGTTCATGGCGGACTGCAAAGAGTTGGGCCACGATGTGCCCGGCCTGTTCCCAGCCACCGGTGCCGACACGGTCAAGGCCGTTGCCTGGGCGGTCGAAACCTCAGGCAGCAGCGACCCGGCGGTGATTGCGGAAACGATCCGCACAGCCGACACGATCCCGGTGCTGACAGTCGACAGCATTTCGTTCAAGGACACGAAAACCTATGCCCAGCGCACGATACCTGTGATTGGCTATAAAGATGGCAAGCGGGTTCTCATCTCGAACGAAATTCCCGAAAACACACCGAAAGACTGGAACTGAGCCAAATGACGGGGGCGGTTCCAGCCCCCGTTTCAAATCCCATGCTGAATGTTGAAAACCTGATAGTTTCTCACGGTCTGATCGAGGCCGTGCACGGCATCTCTTTCGCCGTGGAGAAGGGCCGCTGTGTCTCCTTGCTGGGCCCCAATGGCGCGGGCAAGACCTCGACCATCTCGGCGCTGATGGGGGTGGTCAAGTCCTCGGGCCGGATCACCTTTGAAGGTGCCGATATCTCGGCCCTGCCTGTGGAGGCTCGAGTGCAGGCGGGTATGTCCGTGGCCCCCGAAGGGCGGCGGATATTCTCGAATCTGAGCGTCGAGGAAAATCTGGTGCTCGGCGGCGCCACACGTTCTGACCGAGCGGCCAAGGACACCGATATCGCCCACTGGCTTGAGACCTTTCCGATCCTTGGCGAACGCAGAGATCAACCCGCCGGCACCTTGTCGGGCGGTGAGCAGCAGATGCTGGCCATTTCCCGGGCCTTGATGACCCGACCCAAGATTCTGTTGCTGGACGAACCCAGCCTAGGTCTGGCCCCCAAGATCGTGAGCCAGATTTTCCAGATGATCGAACAGCTGAAAGCGCGGGGAATGACGATCCTGTTGGTCGAGCAGAACGCAACGCAGGCGCTGCGCCTGTCGGACTACGCCTACCTTCTGAACAACGGGCGGATCGTGGCCGAGGGCACCAAGGAAACACTGGGCCAAAGCGGCGCGCTTATGGCGGAACTGACGGGGATCGCCTGACATGGAATATGTGGCCCAGCAGATGATGAACGCGCTCGCCTTTGGTGCGGAATATGCGCTAATTGCACTCGGTCTGGCGATTGTCTTTTCGATCATGGGGCTGGTGAACTTTGCCCATGGTGAGGTGATCGCAGTTGGCGGTTATACGATGGTGGCCTTTGCTGCGCTGGCGCTGAACAACCCCTTCATCGTCATTGGCGGAGCCATCGCCGCAGCGACCCTGATGTCCCTGTTGCTTGAACGCGTGGCGTTCCGACCCGTGCGATACGCAGACCCGACAACGGGCCTTTTGACCGCCTTTGGTGTCTCAATCATTCTACAAAACGTGTTTCTGCTTGCGGTCTCACCACGCCCCGTGGCCGTGACATCGTTGTACTTCCTCGACTGGCCCGTGCAGCTTTTGGGCGTTCAGGTATCTTCACTTCAGGTGTTCGAGGCGGTGACGACGGTGCTGGTGATCGTCGGACTGATGCTGTTTCTAAAACGCACAACACTGGGTCTGGCCATGCGCGCCGCCTCGCTGGATTTTGAGATGGTGCGCATGGTCGGCGTCAAATCCAACAGAGTGTTTGCAGTGGCATTCATGGTGTCGGGCCTACTGGCCGGGCTGGCCTGTATCTTCATCATGGCGCGGCGCGGGTCGGTCGATCCTCATCTGGGGTTCAACCCGGTCCTCAAGGCCTTCGTAGCCTGCGTCGTCGGAGGGTTCGGCAGCCTACCCGGAGCCGTGCTGGGCGGCTTCCTTCTCGGCGCGATTGAGGTCGCCATGCTGGTCTTGCTACCGCAGGAATATGGCGGCATGAAAGACGCCTTTGTCTTTGGAATCATAGCCCTTGTTCTGGTTTGGAGGCCGGATGGCATCCTGTCACCCCCGACTGAGAAAGGGGACAAGATATGATTCTGAACCCCAGTCAAAAACGCGGGCTGGTGGGCGCTGCGATCCTGGCCGCCGTATTGATCGCGATTGGGCTGATCGTGACCTATTTCGGCTCTCGCTATCAGCTTCGGCTGGTCTACAGCGCCTACGTGAACCTATTGGTCGTTCTGGCCATGCAGGTGTTTATGGGCAATGCGCGCCTGACCAACCTCAGCCACAGTGCCTTCATGGGGATCGGAGCCTATGTGGCCGCGATTTGCGTGACGCCGGTGACGGTCAAATCCATTTCTCTTCCGGATGCGCCATGGGGGTTGAATGCCTTCTCGCTGGATCCGGTCAGTTCGGCCCTGCTTGCCATCGCGATCACCGCCGTTCTGGCCTTGATCGTCGGACTATTTGTCGTGCGCCTGACGGGATCTGGCGTGACCATCTTTTCCCTCGCCGTCCTAGTCATCGTGCACTCGGTATTCCTGTACCGCACCGACATTTTCAAAGGAAACCAGGCGTTTTTCGGCATTCCGCAGGTGTTTTCATTGACGTCTATCGTGATCTTGTCCGTGTTCGTTGTCTTCATAGTGCGCCTGTTTCGCGAAAGCCGCTGGGGCATCCAGCTGCGTGCTTGCGCTGATGATGAGGTCGGAGCCGCCGCAATGGGTGTAAACATTCGCCGGTTACGCCTGATTGCCTGGGTCCTGTCAGCCATCCTGCTTGCAGTCGCTGGGATTGCTTACGCTTATTTCCTTGGCACGATCAGCGCGCGGCCCTTTTATTTCAACCACGTCTTTCTGACACTCGCCATGCTGATCCTTGGGGGAATGCGGACGGTCACAGGTGCCGTTCTGGGCACGCTTTTGATCTCGTTCGGGTTGGAATGCGTGCGTTGGCTGGAAACCGGCCCGGTCCTGCTGGGCATCGACCTGCCCGAAGTGCTGGGCCTGTCGGGTATTGCACTGGGAACGGTCATCGTTCTGACTATGGCCCTGCGCCCCGGAGGGATCATGGGTGATCAAGAAATCGAAGACCTGGTTCTGAAAAAACAGGAGTAAGTCATGGGTTGCAACCACACTATTCACAAACACAACCATCATTTCGGTTGGGACAACTCCATCGAACCCGTCCTGAGCGTCGACCCCGGCGAGACGGTTGAGATCGAAACCATCGATAGCTCAGGCGGGCAGTTGAATGCCTCCTCGACACTGGCCGATTTGGGCAAGCTGTCTTTCGACGCGGTCAATCCGGTCACAGGGCCTATCCACATCAAAGGGGCCGAGCCCGGCGATACGGTTGCCGTGACCTTTCTGGATTTCAAGCCTTCGGGCTGGGGTTGGACCGCCAACATCCCCGGTTTTGGCCTGCTGACCGATCAGTTTCCCGACGCAGCCCTGCATATCTGGAACTATGACTCCAATGCGATGACCCCTGCCCTGTTCGGACCCGGAGGGAAGGTGCCGCTCAAGCCGTTCGTCGGCACAATTGGCCTGGCACTAGCCGAGCCGGGCCTGCACTCCGTCGTCCCTCCGCGTCGAGTGGGTGGCAATCTGGACATCCGCGACAATTGCGTGGACACAACGCTTTACCTTCCCGTTGAAGTGGCCGGTGGGATGTTGTCACTAGGGGACACCCATGCGGCGCAAGGCGATGGCGAGATTTGCGGCACGGCCATCGAAAGCCCTATGGACGTGGCCATCAAAGTCGACCTCCTCAAAGGCGAGAACCTACCCTACCCGCGTTTTGAAACCGACGGTCCCGTCACCCGCCATTTCGATACCGTCGGCTACAAGGCGACGACAGGCATCGGTGAGGATCTCATGCAGGCCGCCCGCGATGCGGTGGCGGGCATGGTCGATTGGATCTCGGCCACGACGGGGATGTCAGCGCTTGATGCGTACATGCTCTGCTCGGTCTGCGGCGATCTGCGCATCAGTGAGATCGTGGATATCCCAAACTGGACGGTCTCATTCTACTTTCCAAAGACAGTTCTGGACTGAAGAATGCCGCGACTACTGAGTGTCGGAGCACCGTCTAAGTTAGCCAGCTCCATCCTGAAATCAAACGGCCTCGGATTTGATCCGCGGCCGTTTTCTTAGTTTGGAGGGCAAAACTACCTTATGAAACACTTAAGCGATGTCGCTTGAGGAACGACAACGTGCAGCACTACGTTTTTTATTGCAGATCCGCACACGCAAAAACCTTTTTCATAATACACTACTATCATAGCGGCAGGATACTTTAACCGAGAACTTCGTATTGAGTGGCCTTCATTTATTGACGCAACCACTACCTCGCCGTCACCCTTGAAATGCAAACTCACACTCAGTTGCTCCAAGCTCTACTAGAGACCGGCCATCTGAATGGAAGCGCCTTATCGACGATCAGGCGAGGTATTGCCAAAAGTTAGCAGTACGGAGCAAGCTGGCAAAGGCTCCCTGGTTGCGGATGACCGGTTTCAGCTTTAGGCAAACCGTCGATTCTCGATCCCCCGTTCTCACCAAATCAGTTTGCTCTGCGTTGTTCCGACTGATTAGGCCTAGACCCTCCCATTTTTGACATCATGGCCTTCGCATAGTCGCGTTTTGCCTGCGCAGGGTCCTCGAAGCGAGCATGCACGACGCAAAAGAAAAGGGCACCGTCATCTAGACTGTTGCGAGGCGTAAACCAATCAAACGGGTCGGTTGGCTTTACCGATGCAAACTGGTTGGTTGATGGCGCGGCGGGTACAAAATTGGCTTCATTGTCTGTGATATCGTCAAGCAGTGTCGGACGTGCCGTGCCAGTATCCGGTGTGAGGATACCCATGATCTGCTCGCGACCAGCCGGAACAAAACGCCCGCTTTCCTCGATTGGAAACCGGATCGGCTGCCCTGCATAAACATCCCGCTGCACTTCGCTGTTCCGGACAACAATCGTTCCACTAACCAGCACATAAGGAATGCCTTCTGACGGCAGACCTTGCTGACCAAGAGTATAGTTCGCCTTTTCGGTCACAGTCTCCGGATCAAAAATCGTGATATCCGCGACCATGCCTTCTTGCATACGCCCACGCACCTGCATTGCACGCAAGCCAGTGTCACCCAATCGCTTCGCATGTATGTAACTCAGCTGAGTGAGTGTGCGCATCAGCGGCACATTCGCTTCGCGAGCCAGTCTCAAGACAAGCGCGTGACTGCCTGCGGACCGAGGGTGCCCGGCATAGTCTTCGTAAGGGGCGTCCCAACTCATCAGATTGCCCTCGATATCCAGCCCGGCCATACCGTCACCCGAAATGCCATAACCTACGATGGTGATCCAATCGTTGAGCCATTGCTCTCTTGGTGGGCTAAAAACAATGGCCGTCCGTCCCGGTTCATTCTCAGCGAAGCTCAAGAATTCGTCTTTAGTCACAAAGCGATCAAGCTGGGGATCAAAGATAGTGTCTTCGTATTTGTACCCCATCGACCCCTCCCAGTTTTCGGGGGCGATGATCGAAGCGCCGTAGTTTCCCGATCCAGCAGTCCAGGGATAGTAGCTGGACCAGACGTTGTAGCCTTGGTCGCGGGCCATCTGGAGCTTTTCCTGGTTTTCCCACCACCCATAGTCATTATCGTGGTGTATGTGCAGCGGCGCGTCCAACACCATCGCATTGACAAGGATTTCGTTAACGCCGGTCTGTGTCTCGGTGGGCGTCGAAGCACTGGGATGAAACCGGTGGTGCACAGATGTTAACCGCCCATAACGCGACGCAGCCCGTTGTGCTTCGAACATCTCATAGGTTGTGATACCCTCGCGGGCGTAGCCGATGGTCGATCCCACGCCGAGGGCTCCAAGACGAAGCCCCTCATCCAGTTGGGCGGTGATTTCGTTCATCTGCTCGCGGTTGCTTGGAACCGATGACCAGCCTTCGACACCGTCTTCCACGGATTGTGCCCGCGGTGCGAAGAAGTTCCGGAAGTCGATGTCCCCACCTTCCAGAACAAGGCCGTCATGTACCCGCATCCGTGCGAACTCTTGTCCAACGACTGTGCCGTAGTTTGCCTGCGTCACGCCTTGGCGCGCAGCGTACCATTGGTCGATATTCGCGGCTCCGACCTCAAAATCCATTTGCGTCGTAACGCCATCGCGAAGGTTGACCTTGATACCCCAAGGATCCAGCCCGTGTTGTTCAAGGTCGATAAACCCGGGCGCCACAACATGCCCTGTCGCGTCGATGGCCTCTCTGCCGTCAATATCTTCGTCGGTAATCGCTGTGATCCAGCCATTGCTTATTCCAACGTTGGCGATCTGATCGAACCCGGTTTCCGGATCCATTACCCGACCGTTGAGGATCACCACGTCGTAGGTTTGCGCGACGCAGAAAGTGGAAAACACGGACAACGTGCCAGCCAGAAACAGGGTACGCATAGATAGATCCTCCCTTTGATCAGCAGAATTGCATATTTCAACGCTTTTGATGTCTGCTTTCGACCCACACTAGAAAACGATCCGGGTTCGCAGGCCGAACAGTGTAATGCTATCCTGAGAGGGGTTCAGCAGCGGGTTCGAAATGTACTGCAGGGACGGCGTGATCTGCAGCCCGGGTGAGATTGAAAACCGGTAGAAGGCTTCCAGAGTGAATTGATCGCCATCTATGCCTCGGGCCTCGGCCCAGTTCAGGCCCAGACCGGCCAGATCGGTATTGCGGCCATAGTAACCCAAACCGGCAGAAACCGACCGGTCATACAGCGCTGCGGTCCCTTTTGAGGCCCCTGCCCGAAAGAACGGCATCCACTTATTGTCAACAAACCATGCGGCAGAAAACGCAGCGCCATAGTCTTCCGCCCGGCTGCCATCTTCGGCCGCATCCGCATGCCAGAGGGTCAGATGGACATTGTCGAAATAAATGCGATCAAAGCCTGACGTGTACCCAAGTTCGAGCGATTTGAAGAGGTTGCCGTCGCTGAACACATCAAAGTTTGGATCAGACGGATCGGCGTTTGCATCTGCAACGCTCGCGACAGCGTAGAAGTTTTCACTCAGCTTGATCCCACCGGCAATACCTAGGCCAGGGTTGGGTGCGTTGAGTGTCGGGTTGGTGTTGAAGGACAGGTTTTGGAAGCCACTATAGGGGCTTACCAACCCATAGATGTCCACAAAGTCCGTTACATCAATCTGCCCGAATTGCAGCGTCCACGAACCGTTTTCGGCCCTTTGGGTCCAGAACAGATTGGTCAACAGCAAACCGCTATCGTTGAAGGCTGTCCCGGTGATCGAAAGCGCTCCGCCATCCAGCCCAAGAAACTGCGGGGCCACATCGGTATAGCTGTGCCGGTCTTCGATCTTGAATGTCAGGGAACCCCGTTCCGTTGCCTGCCAACTCCCGTAGAAACGCGCGATTCCGCTGGACGCTTCGCCGGTTCCCAGAGCAGCATTCGTGGTTTGGCCCAGAGCCAGGTAATCAATATTGAACCGAAACCCACCCTCAGCCAGCCGGTCTTTCCACTCAAACCGACCCGGTGCGATGTTGCGTGGAAAATCGGAACGGTATTGTGGGTCGGTGAGCCCATCTCCGGGGGTAAGATCAGCTTCGACCGAAGAGGGCCCGGACAGTCCTTGCGCCGAGGCGGCGCCAGCGACAGCAATACTTAGTGTAGCAGCCAGTAGTCTTATCATTCAGACGCCCTTGCCCCACCGGTCTTGCGATTGCCCGCCGCACGGATGCGATCAGCGGCACGCTGCTTCCATTCCAGCCTGTCCGCCTTGGTTTCCAGAGTTTCGACACTTTCCGTTTCCAACTGGAAAGTCGCGTTCATCGGCATCTGGCCATCCACAACCATCATATTCTGAACAGACGGATCGATGGTCAGCATGCCCGTCAGCCGAACAGGTTCATGAAAATAGCTGGGCGCCCAGTCCCCGTTCAACCGCACACGGATCATCTGGTTGGGCGGAGGTGGCGGCATGTGGCTGCACATCCCGCGTTCCGGCACCAAATACGCGACAGGCCGACCGTCCGGATCATTCGGAGCAGGAATGGCGAAACCAGCCAGTGTGATTGTTTGACCATCGAATTGCGGATTTCCGTTTGTCCCCGCCTTTCTCCGACGTTCCCTCACAACTTCGCGCTGATCGAGCAGCCAGTCGACATCAATTCCATCTGCAGCCAAGGCATTCTCAGTCTCGGTCAAAAGCACTTGCCACTTTTGCCGCTCTTCTTCGCTGCCACCATCCTGCTGCAGCCTGCCGCGCAATCGAACGACGTAAAGAACATCGTCGAATTGTTCAGGGCTGAGATCGCGATAGGGGTCTTCAAAGACCTGCGCAGATGGGTCTGGCAAGTCGGCCCAATCTAATGCGGTTTCAGGCGTTGCCAACGCAGAATGCCCACACCAAAAAAACCCTGCGAATACTACCCAGCGGAACCAATGGTGCATAAATTCTCTCCGGCTACTTAGACAGGTCAATTCAGTGTGTTTTTGTAGATAACGCCATCTTTCATGATCAGTCGAATCGTATCAGGGCTTTCAGGCCTCGGGTCGGCGCCGAACCATTGATCACCCGTACCAACAACCGAGAAATCTTCGAGCGGGTTACCGTCGATCAACAGGATATCCGCATAGGCGCCTTCTTCGATCACACCGAGTTTTCCAGCGGTATACGGGTTCATGAAATCACCTGACAAAGCGACCACCTCGCCACCTGTCGATGTCAGCGTGACCATGGACGTGTAGGGCCCGAAAAACTCATTGTTCAGGTGCTTTTCATAGGCAATCTGGATATTGCACGCCTCAACCGAACCAACGCAGTCGGTCTGGAACCCTCGTTTCACCGGGCATTCCTTCATGTTGTCGATATAGCCTGCAAATGTGGCCGAGGCAGATTTGGCTTTGGCAAGGCTTGCGGGCACGCTGGCCACCGCCGGAATATCAAGCAAGCCTGGATCGAATGCCGTCAGGTTGGTGGTGATATACGCCCCTTTTTCGTTCATGACTTGGGCAATTTCACAGTCAAACGAGAAGCCGTGTTCGATCGACATCACACCTGCATCAAGCGCACTCAGGATCGCTTCCTTGCGATAGGAATGCGCCATGACATAGCTGCCATACTCATTGGCCACTTGTACGGCGGCCCTGATTTCCTCGGGCGATCCGGCCAGTAGTTGCCATGGGTCAAAGGCCGAAACGACACCGCCGGACTGCATGAACTTCAACTGGGTCGCACCCATGCGGAAATTGTTGCGCGCGAACCTGTAGACGTCGTCGACACCACTCACCTCCTGCGCCAAGTTCAGACGGCTCATGTTGGTCTCTGAGCCCGGTGGAGCGGTGAAATTCGCGAAATCAGCATGACCGCCGCGCGTTCCGATAAATGCACCGGATGGAAAGTAACGCGGTCCTTCAATTTGGCCTGCGTCAATTGCGCGGCGCAGCCCGCCATTGGCACCACCTGCGTCCCTGACTGTGGTGAAGCCCTGCATCAAATACATCTCGGCCATCCGCGCACCGTGTATGGCAAAGTCTTCCCAAGTCGTGTTGGCCTCCATCGCAGGCAGAGTCGGCCCCATCAGCATCAGGTGCG
This sequence comes from Ruegeria sp. BG3, assembly GCF_056538485.1. Lineage (NCBI taxonomy): Bacteria > Pseudomonadati > Pseudomonadota > Alphaproteobacteria > Rhodobacterales > Roseobacteraceae > Ruegeria > Ruegeria sp. BG3. Next base: position 121,366 of record NZ_JBQFTE010000011.1, read on the forward strand.
CGTGCAGTTCGATAAACCCGGGGGTCAGTGTCCGCCCTTCGCCGTCAATGACCGTGGCATTGGGGGCATCAATCGCATCGGTTGAGACGGCCTTGATCAGGTTGCCCTCGACCAGAACGCTGGCATTTTCGATACGCTGTTCATTCACACCGTCGAAGACATGCACGTTGGTAAACAGCGTTTGGGGTTCTTCCTTATCCTGAGCTTGTGCGGGCGCTGAAACAGAGAGACCTGCAGCGACAATTGCCGCCGAACAAAGAGACATTCGAAGACCGGACATAAGTACTCCCTTCATATTCGAGTTTTGCCAACTGTAGCCCGGAAAGTTTTGCCTCGGTTGCCAGTTTCGCATTAGGATGTTCGAATGTGACTGCAAAAATGGCCACTGATCACAGCATTTGATCCTGAAAGGGTTACGAGATTGCCGTTCAACTCCACCTCTCAAGAGCATAGCGAAGGGTTCATTCGCCTCGCATTGGCGGCTCCGTTTCTGCAGTATCTCACCGACCGCGAGATCGATCCGCAACCCGCTTTGGATCAGGTCGGCTTGAAGCCCGAACTGTTGTCTGACCCTTCTGTCTATGTCCACTCAGAGCTGGTTTACGGTCTGCTAAATGCCTTCTCAGAAGTGTCAGGCGACCGATACCTTGGCCTGAATGTAGGAGAGACTTTTGACCTGCAGGAATGGCCTCCGTTCGCTCAGGCGCTGCAATCAACAAACTCGCTGTTCGAGTTTTTTACCCGCTTTGTTGGGCTTGTCCCGCAGGAATCCAATTCGGTGCGGCACAGCCTTGTCATCGAAGCAGACAAAGCAACCTATCGCATCGAGAGGCAACAGGAACCCGCTGTCCCACCCATTCAAGTGACGGGATTTGGTGCAGCAATCTATGTACGGCTCCTGGAGACTGTCGTCGGTGAGTCCTGGAATTCTTCGCGTGTGCGATGGGAAAGCCGATACATCAATGGCCTACCTATCGACTACAAAGGTATCGAGGTTGGCTTGGGACCCGATCCCGGAATGCAAATCAGTTTTCCTGTGGAATGGTTGTTTCTGCGCCATGCCTCCGAGGGTCATGCGAGACCCATAGCCTCAGCTCGACAAAACGAAGAAGTAACGGTGGTGGCCGCTTTGCGATCCGTCTTACGCGACAAACTGGATGAAACCGATCTGGGACCAGATGTTGTGGCCGGACTACTGGGAATACAGCCGGAACGGTTTCTGAAAGCGCTTCAACAACAAGGCACAACACTCCCCCGCGAAATCAAAAGGCTGCGTGTCGATGTCGCCAAAGAGCACCTCAGAGATGACAAGATGACAATTGCTGAGATCGGTCTACTCCTTGGCTACTCAGACAAGTCCCATTTCACGCGCTTTTTCCGTGGTCAAACCGGAATGACACCAACAAAGTTCCGAAGCAAGTAAATGCGTTCGAGACGAGGGGGTACATAGAAGTTGAGGCACTCACAGGATCAATTGGGAGAAGTCGTAGAGCGACATTGAACATTATTTTCAACGACTTGAAACCTGCCCGCAGTCTGTTTCGGAGACTTGCCCTTGGACGAAACCACAAAACGTTCAAGGGATTAGTGTTACAACAAACAGGTTTCGCGCCCTAACCTCAGCCACATTTCGAGTGACCGCAGCTTCTGCACGTCATGCAGCCTTCTATCATCACCATGTCATACTGCCCACAGGACGGGCATGCCTTGCCGCGCGGTGCATCCATGTTGACGACCTGCGCTTGCGGGTCCGACTTCAGCCCCATCCCCTCACCCTCGAGGAAGCCGATATTGACCATGTGCTGCTCGATCACCCCGCCAATTGCTGCCAGGATCGAGGGGATGTACTTGCCCTTCACCCAAGCTCCACCGCGCGGATCGAACACGGCCTTGAGCTCTTCGACCACGAACGACACATCTCCACCCCGCCGGAAAACGGCCGAGATCATGCGAGTCAGCGCCAGCGTCCAGGCGTAGTGCTCCATGTTCTTCGAATTGATGAACACCTCGAACGGACGGCGGCGGCCCCCGATGACAATATCGTTGATCGTCAGATAGATCGCATGCTCACTGTCGGGCCATTTCAGCTTGTAGGTCGACCCTTCAAGCGACTGCGGGCGGTCCAGCGGCTCGGACATGTAGACGACGTCACCGCCATCGACCTCATGCGGTGCAGCCGCGCTTTCACCCGGCGCCGTGTCTGCACTTTCCGATACGGTCAGAACCGAGCCGGTCACATCATTGGGGCGATAGGTCGTACAGCCTTTGCAGCCCTGATCCCAGGCCTGCATATAGACATCCTTGAAGGCATTAAAACTGATATCTTCAGGGCAGTTGATCGTTTTCGAAATCGAACTGTCGATCCATTTCTGCGCCGCGGCCTGCATCTTGACGTGATCCGACGGAGACAGCGTCTGCGCGTTCACGAAAAACTCCGGCAGGTCCTTGTCGCCAAACTTGTCGCGCCACATCTGCACGGCATAGTCCACCACCTCTTCTTCGGTGCGCGAGCCATCCTTCTGCAACACCTTACGCGTATAGGCATAGGCAAAGACCGGCTCGATCCCCGACGACACGTTCCCAGCATAGAGAGAGATCGTGCCCGTCGGCGCGATCGAAGTCAGCAAAGCGTTGCGGATCCCATGCCTGCGGATTTCATCGCGCACATCGTCATCCATCTGCTGCATCGTGCCGCTGGCAAGGAACTTCTCGGCATCGAACAGGGGAAACGCCCCCTTCTCCTTCGCCAATTGCACCGAGGCCAGATACGCGGCGCGGGCGATCGCGTGCAACCAGCGTTCGGTTTGACGCGCCGCCTCGTCAGAGCCATAGCGCAGGCCCAACATCAACAGCGCATCCGCCAGACCTGTTACACCCAGCCCGATGCGGCGCTTGGCCTGCGCCTCGGCCTCCTGCTCGGGCAGAGGGAACTTCGACGCGTCCACCACATTGTCCATCATGCGCACAGCAGTGGCGACCAGCTCTTTCAAAGCATCCTCGTCCAGATGCGCCGCGTCTTCGAAAGGCTCAGCCACCAACCGGGCCAGATTGATCGAGCCCAACAGGCACGCGCCATAAGGTGGCAGAGGTTGCTCGCCACAGGGGTTGGTTGCGGCAATCGTTTCGACATAGCTCAGGTTGTTGGCCGCGTTGATGCGGTCGATGAAGATCACGCCCGGCTCGGCATAGTCATAGGTCGCCTGCATGATCTTGTTCCACAGGTCCCGCGCTTGAACGGTGTGATAGACCTTGCCACCGAACACCAGCTCCCACGGGCCGTCGGCCTTGACGGCCTCCATGAACGGGTCAGTAACCAGCACCGACATGTTAAACATGCGCAGACGCGCCGGGTCAGACTTGGCAGTGATGAACTGTTCGATATCCGGGTGATCGCAGCGCATCGTCGCCATCATCGCGCCCCTGCGCGAGCCTGCGGACATGATCGTGCGGCACATTGCGTCCCAGACATCCATGAACGACAAAGGCCCCGATGCATCCGCAGCGACCCCTTTCACATCCGCCCCGCGGGGACGGATGGTCGAGAAATCATAGCCGATCCCCCCACCCTGCTGCATGGTCAGCGCGGCCTCTTTCAGCATATCGAAAATGCCGCCCATGCTGTCGGGCACGGTGCCCATGACGAAGCAGTTGAACAGGGTCACCTGCCGCGCGGTGCCCGCGCCTGCGGTGATGCGTCCAGCGGGCAGGTATTTGAAATCCTCCAGCGCGACGTAGAACTTTTCTTCCCAATGCGTCGGGTCAGCCTCAACCCGCGCCAGATCGCGCGCGATACGTCGCCAGCTGTCCTCGACCGTCTGGTCGATAGGCGTGCCATCCGCCTTTTTAAAGCGGTATTTCATGTCCCAGATCTGCTCGGCGATGGGGGCGGCAAAGCGGCTCATTGGTGATTCCTATTCAGCTGCGAGGCATACAAGATAGACCAAATTGGTCACCTAGCGCTACTATGACTTGATGCAATAGGCCGTTAACCCTACCTTCTTAACCAATTCCTTTGGGGCGACTCTGTGGGTAAACTGTGGATAAATTCGTAAACCTAGTCAAACTTTCGGTCGGGTCTGAAAGCGTCGACACGCTAGTGGCGTGGCAGGACAGCCGCAAGCCGCTCTACGCGGATGGCTGCCCGCGCCACGTGACGCGCATGTGGCCCAAGCGCGAGGCCGAGATCCTGAACGGAGGTTCGATCTATTGGGTGATCAAAGGCGTAATCCAATGCCGCCAGCGCATCCTGCGCCTTGATGAGGTACGCGGTGAGGACGGCATCCGCCGCTGCGCCATTGTTCTCGACCCCGAAGTGCATCGCACCCAGAACGCGTTGAAACGCCCCTTTCAGGGCTGGCGCTATCTGAAACCCGAAGACACCCCAGCCGATCTTCCAAAATCGCGCGAGCAGGACGATGCCCTGCCTGAGGATCTGAACCGCGCTCTGGCCGAAATCGGCATATTGTAGTCAGCGCAGGCGATCCAAAAGCTCGGACAAAACCGTCTTGTCCCCCGCCTCGTAACACGCCACACGGCTGCGCCACAAGGTTGCCTGCGACTGCAGGATCAACCCGTCCGAGAGGATCTTCAGGTGATTGGCCCGCAGGGTTTCACCTGTCGAGGTGATATCTGCAACAGCCTCGGCGGTTTCGTTGATCACGGTGCCTTCAGTCGCGCCCTGGCTGTCGACCAGAGCATAGTCAGCCACCCCGGCATCGGTCAGAAACTCACGCACCAAACGGTGGTACTTGGTCGCAATCCGCAGCCGGTGACCATGTGTTCTGCGGAACGCAGCCGCCGCTGCATCCAGATCATCCAGCGTATCCACGTCGACCCAGCAGGCAGGCGTGGCGATGATCAGGTCAGCCTTGCCAAATCCAAGCGCGGCAACCTCTTCAACCTGCTGTTCCCAGCGCGGCAGCTTTTCCTGCACAAGGTCAACGCCCGTAACGCCAAGGTGGATACGACCTGCTGCCAGCTCACGCGGGATTTCTCCCGCCGACAGCAGGATCAGCGAGACATTCTCGATCCCCTCAACCTTGCCCGCATATTCCCGGTCCGATCCACTGCGCGACAGAGTGATGCCGCGCTTTTCGAACCACGAGAAAGTCTTCTCCATCAACCGGCCCTTCGAGGGCACACCCAGTTTCAGGCTCATTGTGCGTCCTCCTCGATCTCGAGCATCAGGTCGGGGCGGATGACGCCGCCAACAGCCGGAATTTCTTCGCCATTGCCCAACTGCCGGGTCAGCGCATCATAGCGCCCGCCAGTCGCGATCGGAGGCAGATCAGGGCGGCCTTCGGCGTAGAAGCCAAAGACGAACCCGTCGTAATACTCCATCGAGGTCCGGCCATACGCAGCCTCAAAATCCAACCGTTCAACATCCACACCCCGCGCCTGCATCGCTGCGATCCGGGCTTCAAGCCGATCAAGCGCTTGCGTGATCTGCGGCAGGTCGACCGCCACATCGCGCAGCTGTTCTAGCGCAAATGGCATCGTCTCGCGCACATTCAACAGCGTCTCCAACCCGGCCAGTTCGTTGTCTGAGATGGGCGGCGTGTCGCGATCTTCACGTAAAGCTTCGATCCGCGCCTCGATCTCGGAGGCACGACGCTTACCGATCATCGGAATGTCGTTGTCCAAAGGATCTGCGGCATTCAGCAACGCGTCTCGGCCTTCGGGGCCGGGTTTGCGGCCGGCAAACCGATCCAGAAGAATACGGAACCGGCGGGGGCGCCACAGATGTCGCATCAGTGCGGTCTTGCGACGCTCGGTCGTGCGAAGGCCCCCGACAGCTGCGGTCAGAATTCCGATATCCCCGGTCGCCGCCCGCAGAGGCAGGCCCCGCAACTGCAACGCAAACAGCGAAAACACCTCGGCATCCGCGCCGGATGGGTCGTCGCGATCAAAGACCTCATAGCCCACTTGGATATATTCATTCGACCGGTCCGGGTCATGCTCCTGACGGCGAAAGACCTCTCCGGAATATGTATAGCGCGCGGGTTCTGCGCCGTCGCTCATGTGCATCTGCACCACCGGCAGAGTGAAATCCGGGCGCAGCATCTGCTCTCCCCGCAGGGCGTCAGACGTGACATAAGCACGCCCGCGGATGTCTTCACCATAGAGATCCAGCAGTGTCTCGGCCGGTTGAAGCAGAGGCGTATCGACCACTTGCGCGCCTGCGGCCTCGAACCGGACGCGCATCATCGCGGCGCGGGCCTGTATCTGGGAACGGTTGGCCATGGCTCAGTCCTGACTGTCCAGAATTTCACGCACTTTTGCGACCAGACCACCGCGCGGCACTTCGAACTGGCTGGGGCGTTCTTTCCATTCCTCCAGCGTGGCACTTTCGGCGATTTTGGCGCCAAGGATCAGGTCTTTGATCTGAACGATGCCATTCGTCTTTTCGTCACCACCCTCGATCACTGCGATGGGAGAGTTCCGCTTGTCCGCATATTTCAGCTGATTGCCGAAGTTCTTCGGATTGCCCAAGTAGACTTCGGCCCGAATGCCGGCATTCCGCAGCTCAGCCACCATCGCCTGATAATCGGCCATACGGTCGCGATCCATAACGGTGACGACCACAGGCCCTGTCGCCTGCGCGCTGAGACGACCCTTTTCGCGCAAAGCGGCCAGCAGACGGTCGACGCCGATCGACACACCCGTTGCAGGCACCTCCTGCCCGGTGAAGCGCTTGACCAGATCGTCATAGCGCCCGCCACCCGAGACCGAACCGAACTGCCGCTTGCGGCCTTTCTCGTCGAAAATCTCAAAGGTCAGTTCGGCTTCATAAACCGGGCCGGTGTAATAACCGAGACCGCGTACTACCGACGGGTCGATCTCGATCCGGTCCGAACTGTAGCCGCCCGCACCCAGCAGCGAACCGATCTGTTCCAGTTCAGCAATGCCGTCTGCACCGATCTTGCTTTCGCCCACGGCCGCACGCAGGTTCGCGAGCGTTCCGGCGGTATCCGCTGCTTTGGAGGTCAGGAAGGCAAGCACCGGCTCGGCCTGATCATCGCTCAGCCCTACACCGTCGATAAACGCACCAGATGCATCCAGACGGCCCTTGGTCAGCAGCTCTCGGACACCGGCCTCACCGACCTTGTCAAACTTGTCGATGGTGCGCAGAACGTTGTCGCGGGCGGCGGCGTCTTCGCCCAGCCCCATTGCCTCAAGCACACCGTTCAGAACCTTGCGGTTGTTGACGCGCACCAGATAGTCGCCGCGCGGAATGCCGACGGTCTCCAGTGTGTCCGACAGCATCGCACAGATCTCGGCATCCGCAGCCATCGACGCCGTGCCAACCGTATCCGCATCGCACTGATAGAATTGACGATACCGCCCCGGCCCCGGCTTTTCGTTGCGCCAGACCGGACCCATCGCATAGCGGCGATAGGGCGTCGGCAGGTCGTTGCGGTGCTGCGCGTAGACCCGGGCCAAAGGCGCGGTCAGGTCATAGCGCAGGGCCATCCAGTCACCAGTGCCACCCTCATCAAACTCCTGCCATGCAAAGACACCCTCGTTCGGGCGATCCACGTCGGGCAGGAACTTGCCCAGCGCCTCGACGGTCTCGACCGCGCTGCTTTCTAAAGCGTCGAACCCATACCGATGATACACGCCCGCAATCGTCCGCAGCATCTCGGTGCGCTGCGTGACTTCCTCGCCGAAATAGTCACGGAACCCTTTCGGCGTTACGGCCTTGGGGCGGGGCTGTTTCTTGGGCTTGGCCATCGGGGGCGTCCTTCACGGGTCATGTTCCGCGCGCGGTCTATCCCATGGCCCGCATCGGGGCAAGGCGCGCTTTCGCTGGTCTTGGCTTTGCAGGCCCGCTATGACCGTCCCTGAAGGAGATCCCAATGCAGCATCTGGAAGAACAGATCGCCCATCTGACCCGCACGGTCGAAGAGTTGAACACCGTCGTCACACGCCAGCAATCCGAGATCGACCGCCTGATCCGCCGCGTCGAAATGCTGCTGCAGCGCGAGGCCGAACGGGCGCAGGAAGGCTCGGGCGGGGTTGCGTTCGGAGACGAGCGCCCGCCGCATTATTGAGACAGATTTCGATGTTGCTGCCTGCTTTTCTGGTTCTTGCTGGTCACGCCCTATACTAATCACAGGGTTACCTTTCGAAATCTTGTTGGTAGGCTAATACTTTAACATCAGTTCACTGGCAGGAGACGTTCTATGGCCGACAAACTTGCTCTTGTCACAGGTGCCGCGCGTGGCATCGGGCTGGCGACAACAAAACTGTTTCTGCAAAACGGTTGGAACGTTGCGATGATCGATCGTGACTCTGAGGCGCTTTCACTTGCCGCAAAGGATCTAGACGGTGCGGTGGCGTTCGTCGCGGACGTTTCGGGTCAGAACCAGGTTGATGACGTGGTCAAGGCCGTTCTCACCGAATTCGATCGCATTGATGCCGTTGTGAACAACGCGGGTGTCGCAGATTTCGGACCAATTGAGGAACACGATTTCGCAGTGTGGCGTAAGGTTATGGAAACCAACCTTGATGGCGTGTTTCTTGTATCCCAGGCGACTATACCTGCCTTGCGCAAAAGCCGTGGCGCAATCGTCAACATCGCATCGATTTCGGGGCTGAGGGCGAGCACACTTCGTATAGCATACGGAACGTCGAAGGCGGGTGTCATCCACCTGACCAAGCAACAAGCCGCCGAACTAGGAGAATTCGGTATACGCGCCAATTGTGTGTGTCCTGGCCCGGTCCGGACCAAACTTGCGATGGCAGTCCACTCGCCCGAAATCATCGCCGCCTATCATGACGCTATCCCACTGAACCGATACGGTTCGGAGGATGAGATCGCGCAGGTGATTTATTTCCTTTGTTCGGACAAAGCCAGCTACGTAACGGGTCAGGTGATCGCGTCCGATGGCGGGTTTGAAAGCACTGGCGTGGGTTTGCCGGCTCTACGATCAAGCAACTGAAATTCGGCCACGATTTGCCCGCGTCGGGACGCAATACAGGATAATTGCGTTCACAACCCCAGCGACGATTTCACCGCGTTGTCGACAACCCCTCCCAGAAGGGCGTTTTTATCCGCAGCACAGCCCTCGGACAGAGCGGCAATGAACGCTTCGCGCAGTTGTGCTTTGTCTTCGTCTGTGGCGGCGTGGTCCTCGATATTGATCTGACGATTGTAGAGAGACAGAGCCGTCATCTTGCCCACGACCTCGACCACAAAGGCCTCATCCCCGTCCGCCTCTTCAGCGATTGAGGCACAGGTGTAGTGCATAACAGGCAGGGCATCCAGCACCATCTGTTCGGCGGCTTCGTCGGCAAAAGTACAGACCGGAGCCACCAAAAGTGATGCCAAGACTAAAGGCTTTAGAGTTTTGATCCGCATCACAATCACTTCCAGTTATGTCCAATAATCGCACCGGCCACACCGCCGATTGCCGCGCCCTTGCCGTCACCGATCAAGGCCCCAACCCCGGCGCCGATCAACGCACCTTCGATTGTCTGTTTCTTCTTTTTGTCATCTGCAAATGCCGCAGTCGCCACGGAAAGCGAAATCGCCCCCGCCAATACCAGCGCTTTGGAGCCCATAGCTGAAAGTGCCAAACCCTAACCCTCCTGTTTCATTCGTCACAGAATGTGCGGATTCAGCCTAGCCGGGTGACATCGCTGTGGCAACAAAACCGGGATCAGACCTCTTCTACTGACAGAACGCCGTCCAGCGATTTAATTGCGCCTTTGATCTGCGGGTTGATCGGGAAGTCCTGCCCCAGATCCATCTCGACATCGCCCGGCAAGCCCGGGTCCATCAGGCACAGCTGAATCGGCCCCTTGGCAGCCCCCTTCGCAGCGCTGGCGGCATCCACCAGCACGCTTGCCACTGTGGGCAGCACCTGCGGCTGATCGACGAATATACGCAGGCCGGTTGCGCCCGCCTCGGCCACCACCGAATCTACCGGACCAACCGAACGACCTAGCAGTTTCAGCTGATCTGCCTCCATCGTCGCTTCGGCGGTCAAAACAACCTGCGCGCCGGTCTCAAGATATTCGCGCGATTTCTCCAACGTTTCCGAGAATAGCGTGACCTCATACGCTCCAGTCGGATCTGAGAGCTGCGCAAAAGCAAAGCGGTTGCCGCGGGCCGATTTCCGTTCCTGCCGGCCGGCAACAACCCCGGCCATCTTCGCGATCAGAGGGCCAGAGCGGGCTTTTTCCGTCACCTCATCCAAGGTCAACACCTGCTTGCGTTTCAGCGCAGGCATGTAGTCGTCCAGCGGGTGGCCCGACAGGTAGAAACCGATGGCTTTGAACTCTTCGCTCAGGCGTTCGGCAGGCAGCCAATCCGGCGTCGGCGAAAGGCGCGGTTCGGGTAGGTCGTCCCCCGCCTCGCCAAACAATGACACTTGGTTCGAGTTCTTCTGTTCGTGGATCGCCGCCGAATACTGCACAAGCGGATCGAGGCTTTCGAACACGCGGCGGCGGTTCTTGTCCAACTCGTCAAAGGCCCCGGCCCGTGCCAGCATCTCCAACGGGCGCTTACCGACCTTTTTCAGATCAACCCGGCGGGCGAAGTCGAACAGGTTGACGAAGGGTTTGTCGCCCCGACCATCAACCACAAGGCTCATCGCCTCGACGCCGACGTTTTTCAACGCGCCCAGCGCATAGACAAGATGCCCATTGTCCACATCAAATGTGGCCTGAGAGCGGTTTACACAAGGCGGGATGTAAGGCAGGTCCAACCCCTTGCGGACCTCTTCGAAATAGACAGCCAGCTTGTCCGTCAGGTGGATATCGCAGTTCATGACGCCTGCCATGAACTCAACAGGGTGGTTCGCCTTCAGCCAGCCGGTCTGATAGCTGACCACCGCATAGGCGGCCGCGTGAGATTTGTTGAAGCCGTAGTTGGCGAATTTCTCCAGCAGGTCGAACACCTCGGAGGCTTTTTTGGCATCCACACCATTTTCCGCCGCGCCCTTTTCGAATTTCGGGCGTTCGGCATCCATCGCCTCTTTGATCTTCTTACCCATCGCGCGGCGCAGCAGGTCAGCGCCGCCAAGGGAATACCCAGCCATCACCTGAGCAATCTGCATCACCTGTTCCTGGTAAACGATGATGCCCTGCGTTTCCTCAAGGATATAGTCGATCAGCGGATGCACGGATTCGATTTTCCGCAGCCCGTTCTTGACCTCACAATAGGTCGGAATGTTCTCCATCGGACCGGGGCGATAAAGCGCCACGAGGGCCACGATATCCTCGATACAGGTCGGCTTCATGCGCTTGAGCGCGTCCATCATACCCGAGGATTCCACCTGGAACACCGCTACCGTCTTAGCTGCGGAATAGAGCTTGTATGTCGCCTCATCATCCAGCGGGATGGCGTTGATCTGGTTCTCGGCCCCTTCAGCCGGTTCATAGAGCTCGGTCCCGTCCGCCGCGATATGCAGAGGCCGCCCTGATTTGAAGATCAGATCCATCGCGTTCTGGATCACGGTCAGCGTTTTCAGGCCGAGAAAGTCGAACTTCACCAGCCCGGCCTGTTCCACCCATTTCATATTGAATTGGGTCGCAGGCATATCGGAGCGCGGATCCTGATAGAGCGGCACCAGTGCGTCCAAAGGCCGGTCGCCGATCACAACCCCCGCCGCGTGGGTCGAGGCGTTCCGCAACAGCCCTTCGACTTGCTGGCCGTAGTTCAGCAACCGCTCCACAACCTCTTCATTCCGCGCCTCTTCGCGCAGGCGCGGTTCGTCCTTCAGGGCCTTTTCGATCGAGACAGGCTTCACTCCCTCGACCGGGATCATCTTGGACAGCCGGTCGACCTGCCCATAGGGCATCTGCAGCACCCGCCCGATATCGCGCACGGCAGCTTTCGACAGCAGCGCACCAAAGGTGATGATCTGCCCCACCTTATCGCGCCCATATTTCTGCTGAACGTAACGGATCACTTCTTCCCGGCGATCCATACAGAAGTCGATATCGAAATCCGGCATCGAGACCCGCTCGGGGTTCAGGAACCGTTCGAACAGCAAACTGTAGCGCAACGGGTCAAGGTCGGTGATCGTCAACGCATAGGCCACCAGAGATCCCGCACCCGAGCCCCGCCCCGGCCCCACCGGAATGTCATGATCCTTGGACCACTGAATAAAGTCCGCAACGATCAGGAAGTAGCCGGGGAATCCCATGCCTTCGATGATCCCAAGCTCAAAATCCAGACGTTCCTGATATTCCTCGGGCGTCACCGCATGAGGGATCACGGCCAGACGTTTCTGCAAACCCTCATTCGCAATTCGGCGCAGTTCGGCCACTTCATCATCGGCAAACTTGGGCAGGATCGGATCACGACGATAGGCCATAAAGGCGCAACGGCGGGCGATCTCGACCGTGTTCTCGATGGCCTCCGGCAAATCTGCAAACAGGGTCACCATTTCCTGCTGCGACTTGAAATAATGCTGCGCGGTCAGACGGCGGCGACCGGCTTGCTGATCGACATAGGCCCCCTCGGCGATACAGATCAGCGCATCATGGGCCTCATACATATCCGAGGTTGGAAAATAGACGTCATTGGTAGCGACCAGAGGCAGGTTCTTGGCATAGGCTATCTCGACATGACCACGCTCGGTCAGGCGCTCGGCCTCAGGCTGGCCGTCCTCGCCCGGATGGCGTTGCAGTTCGATATACAAACGATCCGGGAACATCCCCGCCAACCGGTCGACAAGAGCCTCAGCCGCCGGGCGCTGACCTTGCTGCAGCAACATTCCCACTGGGCCTTCTGGTCCACCAGTCAGACAGATCAGACCCTCCGACCGATCCGCCAGCTCCTCCAAAGTGACCTGCGGCAACTGCCCGCCCTTGTCCACATAGAGACAGGAACTGAGCTTCATGAGGTTCTCATATCCAACCTCGGACTGCGCCAGCAGCACCAGAGGTGCAGGCGCTTTCGGCTTCTCACCAGGTTGTGGCTGCACATAGGTTAGATCGACCTGACACCCCATGATCGGCTGAATCCCGGCCCCGCTGGCTGTGACTGAAAACTCCAGCGCCGAGAACATCGAGTTGGTGTCGGTCACCGCAACGGCGGGCATCTCCGCCTTCTCGCAAAGACCGGGCAGCTTTTTCAGCCGCACCGCGCCTTCCAGCAGGGAATATTCAGTGTGAACGCGGAGGTGAATGAATCGAGGAGTACTGCTCATACCCCGCACGCTATCCCAGTCAGCAGCGACGAAAAAGCGGGAACCGACTCTGTTGACTGCTTAAAAAATCAGCAGCGATTATTCTGATTTTTTAGAAGGTGCTTCGGGTCAGACTCAGCACCGCTTCAAAAATGGTCTTTATTTACAAGTGCCTGGCTTCTAAACAACTACAACATTCACAGGTCGCACGGGTCCAATGGTGCATCATATAGGCAGTTTTTCTTGCCAGATAAGGTGCGCTGTTTCTAACATCTGACGGCAAGCACTTCGCCCGCCACTCTTTCTACGTCGCATCGAAGGAGGGCCCAACGGGCGCAACCGGGTAAGGCGACGGGTTTCACGAATGGACATCACGTTTCTTCTGAACGGAGAGACAGTGCAGCTGTCGGATGTCAGTCCGACGGTCACCCTGCTGGACTGGCTGCGCGAGGATCGCGGCCTGACCGGCACGAAAGAAGGCTGCAACGAAGGCGATTGCGGCGCCTGCACCGTGATGGTCACCGAAGAGGGCAGTGCCAAGGCATTGAACGCATGCATCCTGTTCTTGCCCCAACTGCACGGCAAAGCCGTCCGCACCGTCGAGGGCGCAAGCGGCCCAAACGATGAACCTCATCCGGTCCAAAGCGCGATGGTCGATCTGCACGGCTCGCAATGCGGCTTCTGCACCCCCGGCTTCGTGATGTCGATGGTTGCCGGTCACGCAAATGGTGCAACCGACCACGACACCCACTTGGCCGGCAACCTGTGCCGCTGCACCGGCTACGCCCCGATCATCCGCGCCGCCAAAGCCGCCGAACCGCAGCCCGTCCCGCAATGGATCACTAACGACCAGTCCTTCTCTTGTTCAAAAATACCTCGGGGCGAGGCCACAGGCCGGGGGGCAGAGCCCCCCTTCCTCCCCACGTCATCCGACGAATTGGCGGAAGTCTATGCACGGCACCCCAACGCGACACTCATCGCCGGTGCAACCGATGTCGGCCTTTGGGTCACCAAGCAACTGCGTGAGCTTGACCCGGTGATCTTCCTCAACGGCTGCGAAGACCTCAAACAGATCACAATCACCGACGACGAAATCCGCTTCGGGGCAATGGTCGACATGAACCGGATGGGCGAGGCTATTGCTGATCTCCACCCCTCCTACGCCGAAATGATCCGTCGCTATGCCAGTGTCCAAGTGCGCCACGCGGCGACCGTCGGAGGCAACATCGCCAATGGCTCACCCATCGGGGACAACCCGCCTGCGCTGATCGCTTTGGGCGCAACTCTGCACCTTCGCAAAGGCGACACCCGCCGGTCCCTTCCTTTGGAGGAGTTCTTCATCGACTACGGCAAACAAGACCGCGCGCCCGGCGAATTTGTCGAAGCCGTCAGTTTCCCCCGTCAAGCGGATCGACTGAAGGCTTACAAACTCAGCAAACGGTTCGATCAGGATATCTCGGCCGTATGCGGCTGTTTCAATATCACTGTTACGGACGGCACCGTCACGCAGGCGCGCATTGCGTTTGGCGGCATGGCTGGTACTCCGAAACGGGCAACCCATGTCGAGGCCGCACTGATCGGCAAACCCTGGACGCGCGAGGTGATTGACGCCGCGCTGCCCAGCTTTGCCGAGGATTATTCACCACTCACGGACATGCGCGCCTCGGCAACCTATCGGCTGGAGACCGCCAAAGCGATGCTGGAACGGTATTTCCTGGAAGATCAGGGCGAAGTGACAAACGTGCTAAAGGTGACGGCATGAACGTGACCAAACCCCTCCCCCACGACGCGGCACCACTGCATGTGGCAGGCGCCGCACGCTATGTGGATGATATCCCGACGCCAAAGGGCACCCTCCATCTGGCCTTTGGTCTGAGCCCGATTGCCAAAGGTACGATCAGTGCGATGGACCTGTCGGCGGTGAAAGCTGCGGATGGCGTGGTGCAGGTGATGACGGCCGAGGATTTGCCCTTCGCCAACGATGTCTCTCCCTCAATCCATGATGAACCGCTGCTGTCGGACGGTACGGTTCACTACATCGGTCAACCCGTGTTTCTGGTTGTCGCCCCCAGCCATCTCGCCGCCCGCAAGGCCGCGCGGTTGGGCAAAATCGACTATGCCGAAGACACCCCGATCCTGACCATCGAAGACGCTCTGGCCGCCGACAGCCGGTTCGAGGATGGCCCCCGCATCTACGCCAAGGGCGACGCCGACGCCGCCATCGCCAGTGCGGCCCATATCATCCAAGGGAGCTTCGAGCTTGGCGGGCAGGAGCATTTCTACCTCGAAGGTCAGGCAGCCCTGGCCGTGCCGAATGAAGGCGCGGATATGCTGGTCTACAGCTCAACCCAGCACCCGACCGAAATCCAACACAAGGTGGCCGATGCGCTGGGCGTTCCCATGCACGCGGTCCGGGTTGAGACACGCCGGATGGGCGGCGGGTTCGGCGGCAAGGAAAGCCAGGGCAACGCTTTGGCCGTGGCTTGTGCCATAGCCGCGCGCGTAACCGGCAAGGCCTGCAAGATGCGCTATGACCGCGACGATGACATGATCATCACCGGCAAGCGCCACGCCTTTCGGATTTCCTACAAGGCCGGGTTCGATGAGAACGGCCATATTCAGGGCGTCTCGTTCTTGCACCATGCGATCTGCGGCTGGGCGCAGGACTTGTCTTTGCCCGTCGCGGACCGAGCGATGCTGCATTCCGACAACGCCTACCTGCTGCCCAATGCCCGGATCGAGAGCCACCGACTAAAGACCAATACACAATCCGCCACCGCCTATCGTGGGTTCGGAGGCCCTCAGGGTATGGTCGGGATCGAACGCGTGATGGACCACGCTGCGCATGAACTGGGTCTGGACCCGGTCGAGCTGCGCCGTCGCAACTACTATGAACCCGCCCACAAGGTTGCTGAAGCTGCACCGGCAGAGAAACCATTGGGACATCCCGATCCGCATGAAGACCTGACAAGTAGGGGTGCTGTTGAGATGGGCGAGGCGCCCGTGCGCCCTCTGCCCGCAGGCGGCAACACGACGCCCTACGGCATGGAGGTCAGCGATTTCGAACTGCATGGCATGACCGAAGCGCTGCTGAGATCCAGCGACTATGCCGCGCGCAAGGCTGCCATCGAAAAATGGAACGCAGAGAACAGCGTGATCAAGAAGGGCATTGCGTTCTCTCCGGTCAAGTTCGGGATTTCCTTTACGCTGACCCACCTCAATCAAGCAGGTGCGTTGGTGCATGTGTATCAGGACGGCTCGGTCCACCTGAACCATGGCGGCACCGAGATGGGGCAAGGCCTGTTCCAGAAGGTCGCGCAGGTCGCAGCGTCGCGCTTTGGCATTCCGCTGGAGATGGTCAAGATCACTGCCACCGACACGGCCAAAGTGCCGAACACCTCAGCCACGGCGGCGTCTTCGGGCAGTGACTTGAACGGTATGGCAGTCAAAGCGGCCTGCGACACGATCCGCGACCGCATGGCCGACTATCTGGCCGAGCGTCATCAGGCGGATCCTTCGACCGTTACTTTCTCGGACGGTCACGTCTCGGTAGGTGCGGAACGCTATAACTTCTCTGAGGCCGCCGCTTTGGCCTACCGGGGCCGCATCAGCCTGTCGGCGACCGGGTTCTACAAAACGCCCAAGATCGAATGGGACCGGATCGCAGGCCGGGGCCGTCCGTTCTTTTACTTCGCCTATGGCGCATCCGTCACCGAGGTGGCGGTTGACACACTGACCGGCGAGAACCGCATTCTGCGCACCGATATCCTGCATGATGCAGGGGCCTCGCTGAACCCGGCGCTCGATATCGGACAGGTCGAAGGCGGCTACGTGCAAGGCGCGGGCTGGCTGACGACAGAGGAATTGGTCTGGGACGGCAAGGGCAATCTGCGCACACACGCGCCGTCGACCTACAAGATCCCCGCCTGCTCGGACCGGCCCGACATCTTCAATGTCGCACTTTGGGATGGCGAGAACCGCGAGGATACGATCTATCGCTCGAAAGCGGTGGGTGAGCCGCCTTTCATGCTGGGTATTTCCTCATGGTTGGCCCTGTCGAATGCGGTCGCAGCCTGTGGTGAAAGCTATCCGGCGCTGGATGCACCCGCCACGGCCGAGGAAGTCTGGCGCGGCGTCCAGCGGATGAAGGGAGGCGTCTGATGGGTTTCGACCTAGAGGCTTTGAGGGAGGCGGTCAAAACCCACGGGAAAGTCACCCGCGTGGTCGTCGCCGCGATCAAGGGCTCGTCCCCGCGAGAGGTTGGCGCCGCGATGTTGGTCTGGCGGGATGGCCAGAGCGGAACGATCGGCGGCGGTACGTTGGAGTTTCAGGCTGCCGAAGCCGCACGGACCCAATCCCAACCCAACCGTCTAACCCATCACGCGCTTGGACCCGATATGGGCCAATGCTGCGGCGGTGCAGTTTCACTGTTCAGCGAGGTCTTTGATCTGAAGGAGGTTGAAGCACTCGACGACACGGTCATAGCGCGATCCGCTTCTGCAGGCGAAATGCCTCTGTCCGTGAAACGGTTGCTGGCAACTGCGCGCGGTCAGGGGATTGCCCCCGGATCGCAGCTGATCGACGGCTGGATGGTGGAACCCGTTCACAAGCCAACCCGAAACCTGTGGATCTGGGGTGCTGGCCATGTAGGCCGTGCGCTGGTCGATGTTCTGTCTCCCCTTCCCGACATCGCGATTACCTGGGTCGACACTGGACCCGAGCGCTTCCCGGCCTCGGTCCCAGCAGGTGTCACCAAAGTTCCAGCGGCAAAACCGGCCGAGCTGGTTCGCCATGCACCGCCCAATGCCGAGCATCTTGTGCTTACTTATTCACACAATCTGGATTTAGAGCTGTGCAACCGGCTGCTTTCGCATGATTTCCGCTTTGCGGGGCTGATCGGCTCGGCTACGAAATGGGCGCGATTCCGGTCACGGCTGGCAGCTCTTGGGCATTCACCTGAACAGATCAGCCGGGTCACCTGTCCAATCGGCGATCCCGCTCTGGGTAAACACCCGCAAATGATCGCCGTTGGCGTCGCCGCGCAGCTTCTGCGTCCGGCCCGACAGACTGAGTTGAAGAAGGACCTGAGCGCGTGACCACTCCACTCCTAAGCCTGCAAGGGCTGACCAAAGCCTATCCCGGCGTCGTGGCCAATGATCAGGTGTCGTTCGACATCGGCGAAGGCGAAGTACATGCGCTTTTGGGCGAAAACGGCGCGGGTAAATCCACGCTGGTCAAGATGATCTATGGACTGGTGAAACCAGACAGCGGCACCATGACGCTGCGCGGCCAACCCTTCGCCCCAGCGGAACCCCGCGCGGCTCGGGCGGATGGGATTGCAATGGTGTTCCAGCACTTCTCGCTGTTCGACGCGCTGAACGTGGCCGAGAATATTGCGCTGGGGATGGAAAACCCACCGCCGATGGGCGATCTGGCCTCGCGTATCCGCGAAGTGTCCGAGACCTACGGCTTGCCTTTGGACCCGTACCGCACGGTCGGCGATCTGTCCGCCGGAGAGCGTCAGCGCGTCGAGATCATCCGCTGCCTGCTGCAAGACCCCAAGCTGCTGATCATGGACGAACCCACCAGCGTGCTGACCCCGCAAGAGGTGGAAATCCTGTTCGAGACCCTGAACAAATTGCGCTCTGAGGGCACCTCGATCCTCTATATCTCGCACAAGCTGGAAGAAATCCGCACGCTGTGTGACCACGCCACGATCCTGAGGCTGGGCAAGAATGTAGGTGAGTGCATTCCGGCCGAAACATCAGCACGCGACATGGCTGAGATGATGGTGGGATCAACGTTGCAAACGCCGGAACGCTCAGGTCGTGAGTTCGGCGAGGTTGCGTTGGATGTCAGCGGTCTGTCGGTGCCATCACCTTCGGAGTTTGGAACGGCGCTGAAGAACGTCCATATGACCGTCCGCAAGGGTGAGGTTCTTGGCATCGGCGGTGTGGCTGGCAACGGTCAGGATGAGTTGCTGGGCGTGCTGTCCGGTGAGATTCAAACCCCTGCCGATGCGATCAAATTCAATGGTCAGCAGATCGGCAAACTCGGCCCGACTGCCCGCCGGAAACTGGGCGTGCTGACCGCGCCTGAGGAACGTTTGGGCCATGCCGCTGCGCCGGATATGAGCCTGACCGAGAACGCCCTCCTGACCGGGTCGGTGCGCGAAGGTTTGGAAAATAAAGGTTTCCTCAAATGGTCCGAGACCAAAAGCTTCGCCGAAAAGATCATAAGCGCGTTTGACGTCAGAACGCCCGGCCCTGAAAACGCAGCACGGTCATTGTCAGGTGGGAACCTGCAGAAATTCGTGATCGGTCGGGAAGTCTTGCAGAACCCTGAGGTTCTGGTGGTGAACCAACCGACCTGGGGTGTGGATGCTGCGGCGGCTGCGTCGATCCGGCAGGCCATTCTGGATCTGGCTGCCAAAGGAACGGCGGTGATCTGCATCAGCCAGGATTTGGACGAGTTGATGGAGATCTCTGACAGTTTTGCGGCCCTGAACGAAGGGCGGTTGAGCGCGCCTCGGGAGACAACAGGCCTGACCGTTGATGAGATCGGCCTGATGATGGGCGGTGCCCATGGCATGGAGGTGGCGCATGTGTGATCTGTCGCGTCGCCTTCGGCGAGAGTATTTGGAAAAAGATGAAGACGGGCGGGGATTAAGTACATGATTGTGTTGGAGAAACGGCCGCAACCGTCGAAAGCGTGGTCCTATGCGACCCCCGTGGTGGCGGTGATTGCCACTATGGTCTTTGGCGGTATCCTGTTCGCCATTCTGGGCAAGAACCCGGTTGAGGCCATCGGCACAATCTTTTGGGAGCCCCTGTTCGGCGAGTTCGCATTTTACTACCGCCCGCAACTGCTGGTCAAAGGCGCACCATTGGTGCTGATTGCGATCGGGCTGGCATTGGGTTTTCGCGCCGGCATCTGGAATATCGGTGCCGAAGGGCAGTACATCATGGGAGCCATCTTCGGGGCCGGGGCCGGGCTGGCCTTTTACCCTCTGGACGCATTCTACATCTTTCCGATCATGGTGATCGCGGGCGCGTTCGGTGGCTGGCTTTGGGCGATGATCCCGGCCTTCCTGAAGGTTCGCTTTGGTACCAATGAAATCCTCGTGTCGCTGATGCTGGTCTATGTGGCCGAGCAGATGTTGGCCTCGGTTTCTCTGGGCCTGCTGAAAAACCCCGAAGGGTTTGGCTTTCCCGGCTCTCGCAATCTGCAATCCTATGACAGTGCACATAACGCCGAGCTGATTGCTGGATCGGGGATGCATTGGGGAGTGGTAACCGCCCTGATCGCCGTGATCTTTGCCTATGTCCTTCTGAACCGGCACATGCTGGGCTTCCACATCCGTCTTACGGGTGAAGCCCCTCGGGCCGCCAAGTTTGCTGGCGTGAACCCTGCCCGTTTGATCCTATTCTGCCTTGGCCTGTCTGGCGCGCTGGCCGGTCTGGCTGGGATGTTCGAGGTTTCGGGGCCCTCAGGCGTGGTCAGCATCGATTTCAACGTCGGGTACGGCTTTACCGCGATCATCGTGGCCTTCCTTGGCCGTCTGCATCCGGTGGGTATTCTGCTGGCCGGTGGCCTGATGGCGCTGACATATATCGGCGGTGAAATCGCGCAGTCTCAGTTGGGCCTGCCTGCCGCGGCCATTCAGGTGTTTCAGGGGATGCTTCTGTTCTTCCTACTGGCTTTCGATCTTCTGACAAACTACCGCATTCGTGCGGCCCGTAGCGAGGTAGCGTAATATGGACCTTGGTGAAATTAACCCCGTCCTTCTGGTTGCCTCGCTGATGGTAGCCGCAACCCCCCTACTGCTGGCTGCGATCGGAGAGCTTGTTGTCGAAAAGGCAGGCGTTCTGAACCTTGGTGTTGAGGGCATGATGATCGTCGGCGCAATCAGCGGCTTTGCAATCTCGGTCGAGACCGGCTCGCCCTGGCTGGGATTTATCGCGTCAGCAATCGGAGGCGCAGTGCTGTCTCTGTTGTTCGTATTGCTGACGCAAGTTGCTTTGGCCAATCAGGTGGCCAGTGGCCTTGCGCTGACATTGTTCGGCCTCGGGTTCAGTGCCCTTCTGGGCCAAAGTTATGTGGGGATCAAACCCCCCAGCATGGAGGATATTCATATCCCCTTAATCAGCGATATTCCTGTCATCGGGCCAATCTTTTTCCAGCATGACCCGATCCTCTATGTCGGCATCGCTTTGACTGCCGGTGTTTGGGCGACGCTGAAATACACGCGTGTTGGTCTGATCCTGCGCGCGGTGGGTGAAAACCACGATGCAGCGCATGCGTTGGGCTACAAAGTCATCAAGATTCGCATCATGGCGATCATGTTTGGTGGAGCCTGCGCGGGCCTCGGTGGCGCCTATATCAGCCTGATCCGCGTTCCGCAGTGGACCGAAGGTATGACTGCCGGTGTCGGTTGGATCGCTCTGGCGCTGGTGGTGTTCGCCAGCTGGAAGCCATGGCGTGCCTTGCTGGGTGCCTATTTGTTTGGCGGTATCACCGTGTTGCAGCTTAATTTGCAGGCAGCGGGCGTTGCCATTCCTGTCGAGTATCTGGCAATGTCGCCCTACATCATCACGATCCTTGTGCTTGTGATCCTTTCGGCCGACAAGAGCAGCGCACCTGCCTCACTGGGCCGGATTTTCCACGCCTCGCACTAGGGGCCAACTGAACCAACTTGGGGAGTAACACATGAAATTCACGACACTTCTGGCAAGCGCCGCAATGGCGCTGGGTCTGGCCTCGGGGGCCATGGCCGCGGACGACAAGACCAAGGTCGGCTTCGTCTATGTCGGTCCGGTGGGCGACGGCGGCTGGACCTACGAACACAACAAAGGCCGACTGGCCGTCGAGGAAGAGTTCGGCGACAAGGTTGAAACCGTCTTTGTCGAATCCGTTCCCGAAGGCCCGGATGCCGAGCGCGTCATGACGCAAATGGCGCTGGAAGGCGCTGACCTGATCTTCACCACCTCGTTCGGCTATATGGACCCGACCATCAACGTGGCGAAGAAATTCCCGAATGTGAAATTCGAACACGCCACAGGCTACAAAACTGCCGACAACGTCGCTGTCTACTCGGCCCGTTTCTATGAAGGTCGTGCCGTTCAGGGCCACATCGCGGGTAAGATGACCAAGTCGAACATCATCGGCTATATCGGGTCCTACCCGATCCCTGAGGTGATCCGTGGCATCAACTCAGCCTATCTGCACGCCAAGAAGGTGAACCCGGATGTCGAGTTCAAGATCGTTTGGGCCTACACTTGGTTCGACCCTGCGAAAGAAGCTGACGCCGCCACCGTTCTGATCGAACAGGGCGCGGACGTGATCCTGCAGCACACCGACTCGACCGCGCCTCAGGCCGCTGCGCAAGAGGCTGGCAATGTTGTCACCTTCGGTCAAGCCTCGGACATGAGCGAATACGCTCCGTTCCCGCGCGTATCTTCGATCATCGATGACTGGGCGCCTTACTACATCGCCCGGACCAAAGCTGTCATGGACGGCACCTGGGAAAGCGCCAACACTTGGGACGGTATCCGCGAAGGCATGGTTGCAATCGGCGAGATCTCGGACGCGGTTCCCGCAGATGTCAAAGAAGAGGCTCTGGCGCTGAAAGCAGCCATGGCAGCAGGTGAATACCACCCCTTCACCGGCCCGATCAAAAAGCAGGATGGCAGCGACTGGCTGGCCGAAGGTGAGGTCGCAGATGACGGCACGCTGGCCGGTATGAACTTCTACATCGAAGGTCTGGAAGGCGAGATCCCGCAGTAAGCTGCAAGGCGTATCGAAAAACCAAAGGCCCGCATTTAGCGGGCCTTTTTTGTTGGGGCTAAATTGCCCAGATCAAGGTCTCAACCGTCAGTGCCCCGTCAGCACCAAGGTGTTCACCGGCATCAGGATCAGACGTAACCGAAGGCCGGCCGCATGAACGACTCCAATCGTGTCGACCACATGCAGGAACGCCTTGTTCCAAAAACCGAGGCTTTCATCCTCTAGCTTGTGGTGGTTGTCGGTATAGACATTGGCCAGACAGTTGCTGCCCGGAGGGATGTCATCCGCCATGCCCTTATACAGAGGCTCCATATACACCAGAATTGAGCCGGGCACTTTGTTGTGCTGGACGTCCCGCAGTTCGTCCGTGGGTCGGATCTGACCAGAGGGGATGACGTCCTGCACCTCGACCACAACCATCGGGATCACCGTGAAGGGTTTGGTCATGCAGCCAAGCTCTCCAATCATGCCCGGTTTGATGACCTGAGCAGACATCTGGTTGAACGCAGCCTGAAACCGGTCATGGCCCGAGTGCGAAGGCACCAGAATACCCGCCGGGCGCAAAAGCGGGCTGACATAGTCTCCAACCTGCAGGCCGAACTGTTCGATCCGACCGGTAACGCCCGCGCTGATCACCGTCTTGTCCAGCTCGGTCAGGGCCGCATCCAGCTGCGCATTGGCACTGGCCAGTTGGGCTGGGATCAGCTCCTCAATCTGCTGCACCACGGCGGCGCGTTGTGACTGGGCGGCAGTGACCTGCGCTTCGCGCTCAGCCACCAGATTCTCCAACCGCTCGATCTCGGCCAGACGCACCGCGCTGGAGCCTTCGTCGCGCAGCGTGGTGTTCCGCTCTAGGTCTTCGACAGATTGTGCCAAAGCGGCGCGCGCACCGGCGATCCCGGCATCCGCCTGCGCCAGATCCGTCTCGGCCACTTTCAATGAGGCCTGAACCTGCGCGATCTGTGCATGGGCGGCCTGTACCTGCGCCTGCTGGGTGAAATCCTCGATCCGGAAAATCGGCTGGCCCGCAGTCACGGTCTCATTGTTTCTGACATAGACCTCGGACACCCGCCCGCCCAGTTGCGGCAGGATCGTGACCGTCCGGAAATACGAGGCTGCCGTGCTGGAAGCCGGATGAAAGTAGAACAGCGTGGTGATCACGGTTAGCGCCAGAATGGCACAGGTGGTCAGGCCCCAGCGCAGCTCATACCACATGGTAAATAGGGTGATCTCATGCCCGATCCGCTTGCCTTGGACAAAGCGTCGGAACAGGAAATCCGGCAGCACCGTAATCAAGGCGCAGAGCATCGTTTCGATCATGACTTACTGCTCCGGCGTGGTGTTGGGTTGTTGTACCGGAGCGGCCGGTTCGGCATGTGGTTGAGGCGCAAGAGACTGCCCGAGCGACCGAATGGCATCCGCTATGTTTCGCATCGGGGTCGCAAAATCGGGGAATTGGAACCCGGCAACCAGAACGGCGGCAACCCAGAAAATGCCATTGTGCGTAAACAAGGCCAGCAGCGCCAGAATACCGACCAACTGGAACTGAGGGTGATTGTTCTCATGTGCCATTTTCTCGGGCACCGAATGGAGCGTCAGATATCCAACACCAATCAACACAACCAGAACGACGAAAAACACGACCATTGCCGAAAAGAGGTAGTCGCTCCCATCGGCTGCGACGACATATTTTGGGATATGCCCCGTGGCCATGGGATGGAGGTCCGCTGCAGTCACCATAATCTCCTTCTTTTCTATGACGCGTCTTTGGCCGGGTTGATCGCCAAATTCAAGCCTGCTTATAGTTTGCCGAAACCCAAGCATATTCTTATCACAAGCACCAAGAGCCTTATGACATCTGCTGCATCACAATCCATCCCGGTCCCCCTGCGATGATCGACTTTCTTATCATCGGCGGCGGCATCGCAGGCCTCAGCGCGGGCGCGCGCCTGTCTGCTCATGGCTCTGTCACTGTTCTCGAGGCCGAGGACGCCTTAGGCTATCACTCATCGGGCCGCTCGGCTGCGATGTTCGAGGAAAACTACGGCCCGCCCTCGGTGGTTGCGCTCAATCAGGCCGGTGTCGACTACCTGCGATCGGAGAACGGAGGCTACCTGACCCCCCGAGGCCTCATGCTGGTTGCAGGCCACGATCAGGCTGACCTGTTTGCCAAAGACGTCGAAGAATTGAACGTACGTCCCATTTCGCCGCAGCAAGCCATCGACAAAATCCCGATCCTGAACCCGGACGTTCTGGCCCACGCCGCCATTAGTGTGGACGCCTTCGACATCGATACCGACCGCCTGATGCAGGACTTCGCGCGCGTGATCCGAGGCAATGGCGGCTCGGTCCTGACCCGTCAGGCTGTCACCGATATCCGCAAAAGCGGCCATTGGGTGGCACAGGCGGGCGATATGTTCGAAGCCCGAAACCTGGTCAATGCAGCCGGCGCTTGGGTGGATGAGGTCGCCGCGATGGCTGGCCTGCCGCCTATCGGTATCGTGCCGAAGCGCCGCTCCATGGCGCGCATTCCCGCACCCGGAGGGCATGACGTATCCAACTGGCCCATGCTGATGGGGCCGGGAGAAGGTTGGTACGCCAAGCCTGATGCGGGGAAGTATCTGGTTTCACCCTCCGAAGCCGAGCCGACAACACCTCATGACGCCTATGCCGACGATATGGTTCTTGCAGAAGGTCTAGCGCGGTATGAGGCGATGGTGACAACACCTGTCACACGGCTTGAGGCGAACTGGGCCGGGCTGCGTAGTTTCGTGGCGGATGGCACGTTGGTGCTGGGGCCAGATCCGCAGGACCGCTCATTCATCTGGTGCGCGGGTCAAGGTGGGTACGGGTTCCAGACATCGCCAGCTGCCTCATCCCATCTCGCCAGCCTTGTGACGGGCGCGCCGTCTGAACTACCTAAAGACATCGTCAATCAGTTGCATGTGGAAAGGTTGCGATCATGACCAAACGCGCTCTGCCTTCGAATGCAAGCGTCGCGACACAATGCGATGGGGCTCGACTGATCGCTCCAGCCGCAAGCCGCAACTCGGACGCGCTATGCGCCTTGCTGGCCAAAATGGCCCCCGCCTCAGGTCTTGCATTGGAAATCGCCAGCGGCACTGGGCAGCATGTTGCCGCCTTTGCGCAGACACTGCCCGACTTGGTTTGGCAACCCACCGAAATCGACCCCGAACGCCGCGCAAGCATCGACGCCTATGCGAGGGACGTGTCCAATATCCGTCCCGCCACCGATCTGGATGCGACCTCCGCAGGCTGGCATGAGGCATTCCAAGAGCAGGACCTGATCGTTCTGATCAACCTGCTGCACCTGATCTCATGGCCCGAAACTGACACGTTTCTCAGCGAGGCCTCACGGGCGCTGCGTCCGACTGGCCGCCTCATTATTTACGGCCCCTTCATGCGAGACGGTGCCTTGACCAGCCCTGGGGATGAAAAGTTTCACGAAGCCCTCGTCTCACAGGATCCAGAGATTGGGTACAAGAACGACAAAGAGATCAAAGCGCGCTTGCAGCACTACGGCTTGCAATTGCTTCACCTCGTCGAAATGCCCTCCAATAATCTGGCGTTTGTTGCTCACAGGCCGAAAACCTGATCGGCAGTTGGGGCCGATCAAAGCCTGCTGGCGCAGGCTTGCCTCCGGCGGAGTTATTTTTGAACAGAAGAAGTAACGGACGGTTAACTCTGATTTGAGACTGTGGATCTGCGGTACAGGCGGAGGCGCCGATGACCGCAACAGGAGAAGGCCCCCTTGCCAAAAGCAAGGGGGCTGGATTTTTCACCAGCCCCCGCTTCTTCTGTTTGAAAATACCTCCGCCGGAGGCATGTGTCGCCGCAGGCGGCGCATTCACTCGCGCCGCCACAGTTATCCAAAATGTCAGCCGTCCTTGCGGATGGTTTCGTTTTTCGGGTCGTAGGGGCTGTCACATGTGACAACTGCATCCCACAGCTTGTCCTGAATCTTGACCTTCAGCTTGGTGCCTTCAACCGCGAGATCAGGCGACACATAGCCCATGCCGATGGATTTCTCGAACGCCACTGAGTAGCCGCCCGAGGTCAAACGACCCACGCGTGTGCCTTCCGGCGTGTAGAGCGCCTCGCGGCCCCACGGGTCGGCATCTTCCGGTCCGTCAATCAGAAGCGTGCAGCACTTGAAGCGCACACCGGTCTCTTCCAGCTTGGCCTTGCCGTGGAAGTCTTTCGACAGGTCGACAAAGCGCGGCAGGTCGGCTTCCAGCGGGGTCGCGTCGCGGCCCAGTTCGGTGCCGAAGGCGCGATAAGATTTCTCCTGACGCAACCAGTTCTGGGCGCGCGCACCGACCAGCTTCATACCGTGCTTCTCACCAGCTTTTTCCAGCAGGTCGAACAGGTAGTTCTGCATTTCGATCGGGTGGTGCAGTTCCCAACCCAGCTCACCGGTATAGGCCACACGGATCGCGTTCACCGGGCACATACCCAGTTCGATCTTACGGGCCGACAGCCAGGGGAAGCGCTTGTTGGACAGCGCGGTGTCTGGATCGGCGTCTTTGATGACCTCTTTCAGAACCTCGCGCGACTTGGGTCCGGCGATGGCAAAAACGCCCCACTGAGTGGTCACGTCCTGGATTTCGATGTAGCCGAACTCCTCCATCTTGTCCTCGGCTGCTTTACGCAGATAGTCGGCGTCATACTCGGTCCAGGCACCGGCAGAGACGATGTAGTAGTTGTTCTCGCCGTTGCGGACGATGGTGTACTCGGTACGAGTGGTGCCGTGCGAGGTCAGCGCGTAGGTCAGGTTGATACGACCGACCTTGGGCAGCTTGTTGCAGGTGAACCAATCCAGGAACTGAGTCGCTCCGGGGCCTTTGACGACATGCTTGGTGAAAGCCGATGCGTCGATCAGGCCCACGCCTGTGCGGATCGCTTTGGCCTCTTCGACGGCATATTGCCACCAGCCACCGCGACGGAACGAGCGGCTTTCTTTGTCGAAATTGTCCGGCGCATCGACAGGGCCGAAATAGTTCGGACGTTCCCAACCGTTGACCCACCCGAACTGAGCACCGCGCGCCTTCTGGCGATCATAGGCCGGAACAGTCCGCAGCGGACGGCAGGCTTCACGCTCTTCATCCGGGTGATGCAGGATGTAGACGTGCTCATAGCACTCTTCGTTCTTGCGCGCTGCAAACTCGGTGGTCATCCAGTTGCTGCTGTAGCGTTTGGGGTCCAGCGAAGCCATGTCGATCTCGGCTTCGCCATCGACCATCATCTGCGCCAGATAATAGCCGGTGCCGCCTGCGGCGGTGATACCGAAGCTGAAGCCCTCGGCCAGCCACATGTTGCGCAGACCCGGAGCCGGACCAACCAGCGGGTTTCCGTCGGGGGTATAGCAGATCGGGCCGTTGAAATCGTCCTTCAGGCCGGAGTCGGCGCAGGAGGGCACGCGCTCGGCCATCGCCATGTACTGGTCTGCGATCCGGTCGATATCCAGCGGGAACAGGTCAGCGCGGAAGCTGTCCGGCACGCCATGTTCAAAGCGCGCAGGCGCACCGTGTTCGTAGATGCCCAGAATCCAGCCACCGCGTTCTTCACGCGCATAAGACTCGTTGTCGGCGTCACGCACAACAGGGTGCTCGGGGTTACCGGCTTCACGCCATTTGACCAGCTCAGGGTCTTTGTCCATGACGATGAACGTGTGCTCGACCGGGATCGCGGGCATCTTGATGCCCAGCATCTTGGCCGTGCGCTGCGCGTGGTTGCCCGATGCGGTCACGACATGCTCGGCGGTGATCACCACCTGCTCGTCGGAGGGAACAAGGTTGCCGCCCTGCTCGATCATCTTGGTGCAGGTGACTTCCCAATGCGTGCCGTTCCAATGGAAAGCATCCGCCTGCATCTTGCGAACGATGTCGACGCCGCGCTGACGGGCACCTTTGGCCATCGCTTGGGTCACGTCAGCAGGGTTAATATAGCCATCTTCGGTGTGATAGATCGCACCTTTCAGGTCGCCGGTTTCGATCAGCGGCCAGCGTTCCTTGATCTGCTCGGGTGTCAGCCATTCGTAAGCCACATCGCAGGTCTCAGCTGTAGACGCATAGAGCATGTATTCGTCCATACGCTCTTGCGTCTGCGCCATGCGCAGGTTGCCGACCACGGCGAAGCCCGCGTTGAGGCCGGTCTCTTCTTCAAGCTGCTTGTAGAAGTCGACCGAGTACTTGTGGATGTGGGTTGTCGCGTAAGACATGTTGAACAGCGGCAGCAGGCCAGCCGCGTGCCAGGTCGAGCCCGAGGTCAGCTCGTCCCGCTCGATCAACATCACATCATCCCAGCCCGCTTTGGCCAGGTGATAGGCAATCGAGGTTCCGACGGCGCCGCCGCCAACGACCAGTGCTTTGACTTGGGTTTTCATAACCGGGTGTCTCCCCTTGGAATCTGTTGCCACCATATGGCTTGATTCCGAAATCAATCGCGGAAGCCATCCGACCAGTGATATAAGAAAAACGACCCGCACGGGAGATGCAGGTCGTTAAATGGCGACTTAGAAACAGCCGTCAGCCTTCCGAGCGACACCGCTTGGTGTTTCCGACAGTCTTGCAGACCAGCTTGCCGGGCGGTTCAGTGGCTTCGGGTTCCTGAGCTTTCGGTGTGCTGTCAACGCTTGCGGGTTCATCCTCGGACCCGCCAGTGAAGGCTGCGATATAGTCGCTTGCGCTGAGCCCGTCACCCGAGGCTTTGGCTTTCTGATAGTAGTCCAGCCCCGCAACCGCCAGCCCGGCCACCGCAACAAAGCCCGCCAGATATTTTGCACTCATGTCGATCACCTGTTCGTCTTTCGCCGCATGACACCACATCACCTAGACGTTTTGTGGGCACAAAGCGGACAAGATCGCGGAAACTCCTAGGTGTGATCGGCCAGTATTTTTCCCGGATTCATGATGTTGTCGGGATCCAGCGCCGCCTTGATCGCGGCCATGTAGTGTGTTGCCTGCCCCAGTTCTTTCTCAAGATAGGGGCGCTTGCCCTGCCCGATGCCATGCTCGCCCGTGCAGGTGCCCTCCATCGAGATGGCCAGATCGTTGAGCCAGCCAACGAACTCGTCGGCCCGGCGGACTTCTTCGGCGTCGTCCATGTCGATCAAGGGCAGCGTGTGAAAGTTCCCGTCGCCGACATGCCCAACGATAGGCGCAAGCAAGTCAAGCTCGGCCGCTTTGTCCTGAGCGGCCCCTACGGCTTCGGCCAGACGAGAAATCGGCACGCAGACATCGGTCGAGATCCCCTTGGCGCCTGGCCGCAACTGAAGGCTGGCCCAGTACATGTCGTGCCGCGCCTGCCAGAGCTTGTTACGTTCCTCGGTGGTCGAAGTTGCCGCGAAATCCGTGCCGCCAAACTCTTCTGCGATCTGGCCAAAGGTCTCGGCCTGTTCGGCGGCGCTGGCGTCCGAGCCGTGGAACTCTAACAGCAGCAGAGGCGTTTCGGGCAGGGTCAGGCCGGAATAGGCGTTGGCGGCTTTGACGGAGAGTTCATCCAGCAATTCGATCCGCGCGACAGGTACGCCGTATTGGATCGTCATCATTACCGCCCGGCAGGCGGCATCGACGGTTGGGAAAGAGCAGCGGGCCGAACTGATCGCCTCGGGGATGCCATGCAGGCGCAGGGTCAATTCGGTGATGATGCCCAGCGTGCCTTCGGCCCCGATCAATAACCGCGCCAAATCGTACCCTGCCGAGGATTTCTTGGCGCGATTGCCGGTCCGGATAATCTGCCCATCCGGCATCACCGCCTCAAGGCTCAGCACGTTGTCCCGCATGGTGCCATAGCGCACCGCATTGGTCCCGGAGGCACGGGTTGCAGCCATCCCGCCAAGCGAGGCGTTGGCACCGGGATCAATCGGAAAGAACAGGCCCTGATCGCGCAAATGGGTGTTCAGATCTTCACGCGTCACACCGGGTTGCACGACGCAATCCAGATCCTCTGCATGCACCGCCAACACCTTGTTCATTTGGGTCAGATCGACCGACACCCCACCGGCAGGCGCGTTCACATGCCCTTCAAGCGAAGTGCCCGTGCCAAACGCGATTACCGGCACCTTATGCGCGGCGCAGGTTTTGACGATCTCAGAGACCTCCTGCGTGGTGTGGGGAAACACCACCGCGTCGGGGCTTTGATTGGTGATCCAGGTCGTGGTGTGGCCATGCTGTTCGCGGATGGCCGCGCCAGTTTGCAGACGATCCCCAAACTGTTGCTTCAAGATACCGAGGGCCGTTCCAATCCCAGCCTCATTTCTCGGCAAAGCCGTCGCCTGCACCATGCTACCCCTCTCCTGCCCGCCGGTTGTGCGAGCCTTTCCCAATGTGTCGAAAAGGCCCGCCCAAGCCGGGCAAGACCTAGATTTTATTCTCCCAGCGCGATCCCTTCACGCCGATGGTCCGCTCCACCGCTGAGAGTTTCGCCGATCTCAATCGCATGCAAGCCCGAGGTTAAGTCGCGGGGGTTCACCTCGAACCCGATCTCGATCAGCGCATCCGCGTAGCCTTCGGCCGCAGTGTCCACCTCTACATCATAGGTCCCAAACCGGTTGACCAGATGCGGCAGCGAGATCGCCTGCTGCACATCCATGCTCCAATCCCCCCAGGCGATGATCGATTTGGCAACGTAGCCAATGATACGGCTGCCTCCGGGTGACCCGATGGCCAGAACCGGCGCGCCGTCCTGAATGACGATGGTCGGGCTCATGGACGAACGCGGGCGCTTGCCTGGCTCCAGCCGGTTCGCGATGGGAACTCCGTCGCGATGGGTGCGGAACGAAAAATCCGTCAGTTCGTTGTTCAGCAAAAACCCGTTCGTCATCAGACGTGAACCAAAGCCGTTTTCAATCGTCGTCGTCATTGACAAGACATTGCCGTAGCTGTCGACGATCGAGATATGCGAGGTCGAAGGCAGCTCCAATGACTCGTCATCAGCCCAGTTCATCGCATGATCAAACTCGGGATTGCCCGGAGCGACCTCGGTCAGTGCGCCCTCGGCGTTCAAAATCTCCGCGCGCTGCGCCAGATAGTCCGGATCAACCAGCCCGGTGGTCGGCATCGGCACGAAATCACTATCGGCCATGTACCGCCCCCGATCCGCGAAAGCGAGGCGTGACGCTTCGCCGATCAACCGCCATGCCTCCATGCTCTCAGGCCCCATCGCAGCCAGATCATAGCTGTTCAGCATACCCAGAATCTGCCCAACGGTCAGCGCTCCGGACGAAGGCGGACCCATCCCGCAGACCTCATAGACGCGGTAGGCCGCGCAGACTGGATCGCGTTCAATGACCTGATACAGGGCCAGATCGGTGCCAGACAATACGCCCGGATTGCCCGGCGCAGTGCGGACGGTCCGAACGATATCTGACGCGATTTGCCCGCCGTAGAACCCGGCGGCACCATCCTCGGCCAGAGCGCGCAGGGTATCCGCATAGGCGGGGTTCATCAGTCGTTGACCCTGTTGCAGTGGCTCACCTTCGGGCAGGAAGTACTCTGCCGTCGCAGGGAAACGCGACAGACGCTCGGCGTCGTTGGCGACCAAACTGGCCAGGCGAGGCGAGACCAGGAACCCGTCATCCGCCAGCCGGATGCCGTCGGTGAACAACCCGGGCCAAGGGGAGCGGCCCCAACGGCGGTGCGCCTCTTCCAGCAAGGCAGGCGTTCCGGGCGTGCCAACGGACAACCCTCCGACAACGGCGTCAAAGAATTGCAAGGGCTCGCCGTTTTCATCCTGAAACAGGGTCGGCGTCGCGTCCAATGGGGCCGTTTCGCGCCCGTCCAGTGTCGTGAGCTGTCCGGTGGCAGCGTCGTACCAGACCAGAAACGCCCCACCCCCAAGGCCCGAGGATTGCGGCTCGACCAATCCCAGAACAACCTGCACCGCGACCATGGCATCCGCTGCCGATCCACCGGCGCGCAGGATTTTTGCCCCGGCCTCAACCGCCAGAGGGTTGGCCGCAGCAACCATCCAATTCTCGGACTGCACAGGAACGCCGCTTGTTTTGGCCTCGAGCGCCGCGATCAACTCGTCGGTCAGAGCCTGCACCTGACCTTCGCTCGCGCCTTCGGGGGCCACGGAGTCCGCTGTTTCCTGGGCAAAACCCGGAACAGTAAAGGCCATGACAGACAGAAGTAATCCTGAAATCCGGTTGATGGGCATAATGTGCTCCTAGAAAAGGTTACAGCATGGATGGGACCACCTGATCCGGCGGTCTGTGCCCATCCTCGAAGGTCTTGATATTAATAATAACTTTCTCACCCATCTCGATCCGCCCCTCCAGTGTGGCCGATCCCATATGCGGAAGCAGCACCACGTTGGGCAGCTTGCGAAGGCGTGGGTTCACCTGCGTGCCGTGTTCATACACATCCAGCCCGGCACCCGCGATATCCCCGGACCGGATCAGCCGCGTCAGCGCGTTTTCGTCGATCACCTCGCCACGCGAAGTATTTACCACCACAGCCGACGGTTTCAGCAGCTTCAGCCGACGCGCGTTCAGCAGATGGAATGTCGACGGGGTCGAGGGGCAGTGGACCGATATGACGTCCATCCGCGCCACCATCTGATCGAGGCTTTCCCAGTAGGTGGCCTCAAGATCCTGTTCAATCTCGGGGCGCAACCGACGGCGGTTGTTGTAGTGTACCTGCATCCCGAAAGCACTGGCACGGCGCGCGACGGCCTGACCGATCCGGCCCATGCCCAGAATACCCAGGCGTCGCCCTCCGATCCGGCCACCAAGCAAAGCCGTCGGAGCCCAACCGGACCAATCGCCCTGCTGCATCAGCGCGACACCCTCGGGGAAACGACGCGTCACCGCGAGGATCAGCGCCATGGTCATGTCGGCCGTGTCGTCGGTCAGAACACCCGGAGTGTTCGAGACCAGAATCCCACGCTGGCGCGCGGTTGAGACGTCGATATTGTCGACCCCTGCCCCATAATTGGCAATCAAACGCAACTTTTCACCAGCTTGCCCCAGCAAACCACCGTCGATTGTGTCGGTCACCGTCGGCACCAGCACGTCGGCCTCTTGCACGGCGGCGACCAGTTCCTCACGGGTCATGGGGGTGTCATCGTCGCGCAGGCGAACATCAAACAGCTCGCTCAGTCGCGTTTCCACTGCTTCCGGCAACCGTCGCGTAACAACAACACTCAGACGTTCTCTTGGCACTTCCGCCCTCCCACTGCTTTGCAAACGCGCTTGCGTCATGGCATCGTGGCGCAGGATAAGGCGGGGCACAAGAACCCCAAAGGCATTGAGCCGACCTTTTTTCGAAAGCAGATCAACAGGCACAAGAGCAGGCAGTCAGTGAGTGGTCTTCTACCGGTGAAACGCCTTTGTTTGGCGATCCTATCCGCGTATCTCATTGCGTTCGGCTCTGCGCCGGTCGCAGCCCAAGACGTGCGCGGCCCGGTAACCAACCTGCCCCTTCCGCGCTATGTCTCGATGAAGGCTGCCGAAGGCAATGTGCGCCGCGGTCCGTCCCTGACCCACCGAATCGATTGGGTCTTCAAGCGGCGCGGTATGCCGCTGCAAATCACTGCGGAATACGGCAACTGGCGCAAGGTACAGGATCGCGACGGGGCCGGAGGTTGGGTTCACTACGCCCTGCTGTCCGGCGTGCGCACGGTGCTGATCGAATCCGAGATGCTGCCCGTTTATGCCCGACCCGATCCGAACTCGACCGTCAACGCGCATTTCGAAACCGGAGTGGTCGCCCGCCTCGGAGCTTGTTCGCTGGACTGGTGTCGCATTTCGGCGGGGGGCTACAAGGGGTGGACGCTGAAAGCCAACCTCTGGGGCGTCGATCCGTCGGAAATCCGGGAATAGCCTCTTCTTCCAGTCCCGTACCCTAGTCGGCTTGCAAAGCAGTTATTTCGTCAAGCGCGCTGATGATGTCTTCGGCGTGGTTCGGATCGGCAAACAAGGTTCGAAACAGCGCGGCCAGAGGGTAACCTGGCCAAGCTTCGTCCAACAACAGGATTGTGGCCCGCGCGCGCTCATCGTCTCCGAGCCGTTGATAGCTTGCCGCCAGATAACCGATAGAGATCGCGCTGACCGGATCACCCAGCCTGACCGCCTCGTTGAACTGGTCTACGGACGCCTGATAGTCCCCCAAGTGATAGCTGGATGAAGCCAACACGCTACGATAAGGAAATCTTCCGTTGGTCGTATTAGCGTCCTGCGCCCGATTGGCGGACGCTATTGCGCGCTGAAAATCCCCGCCAAACAAAGCGAACAGAGCATCAAAGTTTGTGACGTGGATATCATCAGGGGCAAGCCGCGTTGCGCGCGTGGACTGTGCAAGCGCTGCTTCGTGCTCGCGCGAGCAAAATGAAGCCAGGGCAAGGGCGGAATGGCTCCAGCCTTCATCCGGTGCCAGTTCCAACGCTCGGTAGGCGCGGTTTTTGGCGAGGGCCAAAAGCGCCTGTTTTTCAGCTCCGGGCGGGGTTGTTAAGGCAAGGATGCTGATCGCCTGCGCCGAACCGGCATAGCCACCGAAATACGTCTCATCCAGTGCCATGGCGCGTTCGAACATGCCGCGCACTGCTTGCAGCCTGTCGCGGTCCAGAACTGGAAACATCAGCAGGCGCGCCTCACTCGCCAGATTAACCGCCTGCAGCTTGCTCGGGTTTGTTGAGAACAGCGCCTCTCTGACGGCTTGTTCCTGATTGGCATTTGCAGAGACCACGAGCGGGCTGTGCGGTGACTGGGGCGTGCGGGAAAAGAACGTCGCGCCGCCTGCGACCGTCAACGCGGCCAATACCGCCGCTGAGACCCAGACCGTCTTTGAGTGACGCGTTCGGTCTGGCGATATGCTGACGTCCAAAACCTCAAACCGGGGGACATAGCCGCCCGGATCCACATGGATGCGCAGCCTCTGATCCTTGCCGGAGTTCGAGTAGAAGCTCGCCAATCGCCGACGCATGCGCCCCGCATCGACACGCACGACGGCCATGGGGTCGCCCCCGGAATCCAGCGCCCTTCCGTAGACATCCTCGGCGATCGACTTGGCGCGGATATCCTCGGACTGGCCCGCCAGAAGCTTATCGACAACGTAGCTGAGGAAAGACTGCAGTCGCTCGGCCCCATCGAATTCCGGACTGTCCAGGACCGCCTTCAGTGCCCGCTGAATGTCTTCATCCGAGAGCGTTTTTTGGGCCGTATCTGACTTTACGCTGGCGTCTGACATCGCTTTCGTTAACCGCTGGCTGGTTTCAAGTCTTTGAAAAATAACATGTTACCCCGTAACATACGTTAAGATACCTGAATGTGTAAATGAATTTCGGACAGAATGATTAGCAAAGGAGGGAATTGGACCTCATCACGGAGGCACAACTGGGTTCAGACACCGTGAGGCTTATGATGGCTTGCTTGTCGATACACTTTCCTGATCAGGCGAATGAGATCCGGCGCCTGCGCAGCGCGGATACGGTCTTTGCGCAAATCTGCGCTGACTTTGAAAGCCTGGCCGCTCTCCTACCCTGCGATGCAAGTGACCCAAGAAATTCTGATCTCATCGACAGCCTCCGAGGGCTTGAGGACGAAATAAAAACTTACCTTTCCTCCCATTCGACCCAGCCCGAGGGCTAATCAAGACGCAAAAAGGCGATTCAAATGTTGGCCAATTTTCTATTCTACGTCGGGCTCATCGTGTCGTTGACCATCGGGTTCATGTATTTCCGCGATCTCGGTGACGTCAGCCAAATGGTGCTGAAGGTCAAGCGCAATAACATGATCCGCTTTATCCGGAATGAGAACACCTATCTTGCCGCCGGAATCGCCGGGCTTGCGCTGATGCTTGTCGGGCATTTCCTTGGTGGCGGTCCGGGCTGGCTGTTTTTCCTCGGCGTACCCGCGGTGACACTGGTGATCATTTTCCTGTTTGTGTTTCCATGGGTTTGGGTCCATATCGGCCTGCGCAACCAGCAAAACACCGCCCGCTACTATCCAATTTCTGAGGCGCAGCGATACATCAACCCATCCGCCAGTGTTCTCGTGATTGAAAACAACGGCCACGCGCGGGCGCATTCCGACGCCCAGCTGATGCGCCCTCATCTGGCCGGAAACGATAAGGGGTTGGGTGGCGACGACATCGTCATGACCTATTGCGCCATGGCCAATCTGGGGCAGGCCTACAAACCCGAGATCCACGGCAAACGTCTGGATCTTGAGGTGATGGCCCAGCATGGCAACAACTTGATCCTACGCGACAACACCACCGGAGAGCCAATCCAGCAGATCTATGGTCGCTTCGACAGCGATGCCTCGAAAACAGCGGCAATGCAGCCATGGCCCACTTTTCGGATGAGCTTTCGCGGGTTTCAGAAAGCCTATCCAGATGGTGAGGTCTTTCTGAACAAGCCCTCCTCGAACCCGCTTCTCAGGTTGTTCGACACCTTTACTGAAACCGTTTTCTCCTCGGGCATCGCCAAGCAGCACCAAGAAGAAGCACCGGTCATGGACAACATGAGCCACAGCGACAACCGTCTGCCCAACAAAACCTATGTCTGGGGCATCACGATCGGTGACGACGCAGTTTGCTGGACCGATGATTTCCTGGCCGAAAATAAAGGGCTGATCAACGCTACGGTTGGCGGGCGTGACGTCGTGGTTTCCTACGACCCAATCTATGAAAGCGTTGGCGTCTGGTACAATGACAGCGGCGCGCCCATCACCCATGTCGATTTCTTCGGACACGCGGATTGCGGCCAACTGACCCGCGTTGAAACCCTTCGATCGGGCATGTTCTGGCATGTTTGGGTCGAGTTCTTCCCCGGAACGGATATCAACCGCTCCGGCCCGCCCCACACCACACCTGACCCCCGCCAGACCCCCGCCCAAAGCGAATGAGGATTGTTGAAATGAAAACCCTATCCAGCCTGTCGGTGCTGTTCTGTCTATCGGCCACGATCTCAACCGCTCAGGAAGCGCCGATCATCCATGATGCCGAGTACTACATCCTCGAAGCGCAGAATGCCGAACAATGGGCTGCGGACAATGCCGAGGTTGATCAGTTGCTCGAAGACTTCCGAAGCTCGAATGACGGTAAGCCACCCAACATCATCAATATCCTGATTGACGATATCGGCTTTGGCGATCTTGGTATCCCTGAACTCAACGCCGTGCGCGGGTATTCGACGCCTCATATCAACGCCTTCTCGGACGAAGCGATGCGCATGGTGCGCATGTATACCGAACCCTCCTGCACACCCACACGGGTTGCGATGATGACCGGTCGGCTCCCGGTTAGGATGGGCATGGGCGACACCACGGTCGACATCGCGGGGTTCGGGCTGCCCGCCGACGAAGTCACCCTGGCCGAGATCCTGTCAGATGCAGGCTATGCGACTGTGCATGTGGGCAAGTGGCACATGGGCGATATCCCCGAGGCCTGGCCCCATAACCAAGGCTTCGATTGGGCGGGGTTCCCGGTTCACCAGCAGGGTCAGCTGACCATCTACAACGACGATGCGATTAAGGAACAGGTCTCGGTCGGGATCGCAGATTTCGATGACCGTTTCGTACTCGACGACTTCTTTCGCCCCGATCCCGCCGCGATGGTCACCGGCCTTGAAGCCGAGCGTGGTGGTCTTGCGCGCGAAGTTGACATGACGGCAGGCGAGCGCTGGACCGCCGAAAAATATGACGAAATGAACCAACGCTACCAGGACCAGACGCTTGAAAAAATGCGCGAGCTGGCTGGCGGGGACGCGCCTTTCTTCCTGCAGTATTGGCCACTCATTCCGCTGGACAACACGCGCGCAGGTCGTTCGGGGCCGCAATCGCCGAACGGAGGGCTCTATGTCGACAAGATGCAGCAGCTCGACAGCTGGCTAGGGGATATCTTCAACGAGATGGAGGCGCTTGGCCTGGCCGACAAAACCATTGTCATCGTGATGGGCGACAACGGCCATTTCACCAAGTATTCGCCGCAATCAGGGTTCACCCCGATGGTTTTCGCCGGTGGCAAAGGTGATGTGTCCGAGGGCGGCATTCGGGTCGACAGCTTCATCCGCTGGCCCGGCATGATCGAGGCCGACGGCATCGTCGGAGATATCGTCCACGTCTCGGATCTCTATACCACACTCGCCCGGTTCGCCGGAGCCGAGAGCGGTATTCCTCGGGATAGGTTGGTGGACGGGGTCGACCAATCCTCGCTACTGCTGTTGGGTGAAACAAAAGGACGGCGCGACCACCTGATCGTCTATTCCGTCCACACCCCCCGCGCGGTCATCAAGGATCAACTAAAGCTGCGCATTCCCGGAGCCGGAGAGAGCGCGATTCTGGCTGATTTCTTCGATGTTTACCGGGATACGCATGAGAAATACCCGGTTTCAACCGAGGTTGGAGCTTGGGGCGGGCAAGAGTTTGTCCGCATTCTGGGGCGTCATCTAAAACGCAAGGAAAAGTATCCAGACATCGAACCAGCCCGTGGTGTTCCCTATGAAGGCATCGAAAACCTGCGACCTGAAACCGAAGCCGCTGTCGAGGCCTTTCTGCTCAAACAGTCCTCTGTTGGCAGATGATCGTATATCCGGACACTGACGGCTTGCAGCAAGGTCGTCGCGCAATTTGAAAGTAAGGAGATTCACCAATGGCTATCAGATCCGCTGCCGTGATGGCAGGCGCCACGGCCCTGTCTTGTTTCCTGTCGAGCGCAGCATACGCCCAGTCCCTGCCTGCGCCGGGTCAGACCGAAGACGGCTGGCGACACGCTCTTGGCTTCTACTTGTTCACCCCGCTGCGTACGCATGGAACGTCAACAGTCTCGGGTGTTTCAGCCGATATCGACCTCGATCTTGGCGACGTGCTGGATGTTCTCGATTTCGCAGCGGCCGGGCGGTATGAGGCCTGGAACGGAGACTTTGGGATCATCGTTGATGCCAATTATGTGGGTATCGGAGAGGACACCACCCTCTCCGGCCCTGCTGCCACTGCGGTGGATGTGGATGTGCGCCAGAAATGGTTTGCGGTCATGGGTGCTTACCGCGTGGCGGATGGAACCTATGGTGCCAACAACCAGCGCTACACCGTCGATCTGCAGGGCGGCATTCGCTACAACTCGATCCGGCAGGAAATCAGGTTCACAACCCCGGGTCCAACCAATCCACCGACCCAAGGCGGTGATGAAGGCTGGATTGAGCCCGTCGTGGGTGCCCGGGGCATGTGGCGTCTCAACGACCGGTGGACCACCATCGCATCGCTGGAACTTGGCGGGTTCGGGGCCGGAGGCAACGATCTACAGGTTGGCGCAAATATCGGCTTTGACTATCAGCCGTGGGATCGAACCGCGATCACCTTTGGCTACAGATATTTCAGCGTCGACTACAGCGATTCAACGTCAACCGGCCCCTTCGCCTATGATGTCACCCAGCAAGGGCCCTATGTGGGGCTAAAGGTCTTTTTCAACTAGATTCGACCGCCTTGCCGCGACTCGTGTTTGCCGGGCTCGATCACTCTATGCTCAGAACCAGTTTACCGGTGGTTTCACCGGCTTCCAAACGACGGTGCGCCTCGGCGGCTTGGGCAATGGGTAGGATGCTCACCTGCGGGCGCAGAATACGCGTCTTCAGCAGATCGAACACCGAGGCCATATCTGCGCTGAACTGATCGGGGTGGTCGACGAAATAGGTGTATATGTCACTAACCCGGACCGAAACCGACTTCTGAAAGTGCTTCGCCAAATCCTCGGCAAAATTACCTGCGGGCGGGCCGGCAAGGAACCCAAATAGAACTGCAGTGCCCAAAGGCGCCAGA
Source organism: Ruegeria sp. BG3 (assembly GCF_056538485.1). Classification (NCBI taxonomy): domain Bacteria; kingdom Pseudomonadati; phylum Pseudomonadota; class Alphaproteobacteria; order Rhodobacterales; family Roseobacteraceae; genus Ruegeria; species Ruegeria sp. BG3. Next base: position 162,076 of record NZ_JBQFTE010000011.1, read on the forward strand.
GCGTCGAGGTCTGACTTGAGGGTTTCACCCGAGATCGGGTTCAGCGCCAGATCCACGCCGCGCCCTTCGGTGAGGTCCAGCACCCGCTCGGTGACATCCTCGGTGCGATAGTTGATGACGTGATCGGCACCTTGATCCTTCGCATACCCAACCTTGTCGGTGCTGGTCGAAGCGATCACTGTCATGCCCAGATGCTTGGCCATGTGCAGGGCCATGGTGCCAACGCCCCCGGCTGCCGCGTGAACCAGTACAGATTTGCCAGCTGCCGCGCCGCCCAGATTGACCAGCATATGGTAGGCCGTCATCCCGTTGACGGGGATTGCGGCTGCGGTTTCGAAATCGACAGTATCGGCCAACCGGGAGACATAGGGCGCATCGATCACGGAATGGGTGCCGTATCCACCGGCACCAATCGGCCCCATCCACGCCACGCGGTCCCCGACAGAGAATCCTTCGACCCCCTCGCCCAGCGCCTCAACAACTCCGGCCCCTTCAACCCCGGGCACATGAGGTAGCTCAGGCATCATACCCTCGGGCATTTCACCTCGACGGATGATCGTGTCGATGAAATTGACTGCCGCGGCTTTGTTGCAGATCAGGATTTCCCCGGCATTAGGGGTCGGGGTCGCACGGTTTGTTTCGCGCAAAACATCTGGTTTGCCGGTCTGGGTGACTTCAATGGCGAAAGGCATGAGCTGTCTCCTTCTGTTGCGCAGAAGGTAGAGGCCACGCTATCGAATGATAATAGTTGATATCAGGAGAAATAATCCCAAAATTAGAATAATGATCTACAACGACCTTGCCCTGTTTACTGTCGTCGCAAACCATCTCAGCTTTTCCAAAGCTGCGGAGCGACTGGGGATACCGCTCAGCCGTGTCAGCCGAAGGATTGCCGAGTTGGAGGAACATCTTGGCACCAAACTGTTTGAGCGAACGACGCGCCAGGTGCGCCTAACGGAAGAAGGCCGCCGCCTTCTGGATCGATGTCAGGACCCGATCGAGGCTCTGCAAGGTGTCGCAGGTTTTACGGACGATACCAGACGCCAAAGCATCCGCATCACGGCGCCTCCGCTGGCCGCGCGCACGACCATTGGCCCTCGGTTGTTGGATTTCGCAGCAGAGAACCCGGATGTGTCGTTTGAGATGACCACGACCAATGTCATGCTGGACTTCTTTCGCGACAATATCGATCTGGCCTTCCGCCTCGGCCCCTTGACGGATTCCAGCCTTGTCGCGAAACGGCTTTGGTCCGTTCCCTACTGCTTTTGCGCAGGACAGGGCTTCATTCGAGAGCATAGGTTGGACGGGTCGATATCCAGACCAGACTTTCTTGCTTTGCCCGCCCTGAATGCCGGTCAACCCTGGGTGCTGGAGAGCGGGGAAACACTGCAGCCGAAGTCCATCGCGCACAGTTTAACCGACCTTGATGTCATTGCGCAGGCCGCCCGTAGCAACCTGGGTGTCGCGATGCTGCCTTCAGATATGGTAAACGGCGAACTGCAACGGCTTGAGGTCACGGATGCCCAACCAATGACGCGGGACATGTTCGCCGTCTACCCCAGCCGCCGCCTGTTGCCTGCGCGGGTCAGAAAGCTGATTGATTTCATGACACCCGGCTGAACCTACCACTCAATGGCGACGCCGTCGCGAAAGAACCCTCCGGTCGGGCCACCATTCGGTAAGGTCGCTGCCCAGACAACGCCCCTGGCACCCTCGGAAATCGGACGTCCCCCGCCCCCCATATCTGTGGCAACCCAACCGGGACAGACGGCGTTGACGAGAATGCCTTGAGGTTTCAAGGCGGCAGCGGTCTTGAGGGTCAGCGCGTTCAGAGCCGCTTTGGACACGCCATAGCCAGGCGTTCCTGCGGACATGCTGGTCAGCGACCCCGCCCCAGAGGACACGTTGACGATCCGGGCATCCGTTCCTCGTTTTAACAGTGGCACTGCCGCAATCGTGGTCTCCCAAGGGCCGAAAAGGTTCGTATCGAACGCGCGACGCACTCGGTCCAAATCGGCGAGGTGGACCTGTTGGTCGGTGTCGTAGTCCACACCCGCGTTGTTCACCAAAACATCAAGGCGGCCATAGGCCGATTCAACCATCAAGAAGAAGGCGGCCGCGACAGAGTCCGGACTAGAGACATCCAGTTGCAAGGCTTCCGCCCCATATCCGATCTCATCTGCGGCAGCCTGCCCTTTTGCCAGATCGCGCGCACCCATCAGAACCTTCATCCCATGGTCCCGGGCCAATTGGCGGGACACTTCTTTGCCAATACCGCGATTGGCGCCGGTCACGAGTGCGATACGCTGACTGGTCATGATCCCTCCTTCAATTCGCCTCGGCAGCGCGCTGGCCAGCAAGAGCCACAAGCCCACGGTCACCGGATTCCCAGATTGCCGTCATGGTCATGGATGTGACAACCCAACGGTCGTCTGATTTCTCAAGCTCATAATCATAGCGGCCACCAAGCACCCACAGGCCATCATCAAGACGATGGGTTGCTGTGAAATCAGCCTGTGCTGTGGCGGATGTATCGGACAGAGAGGTGATGGTGTGATTGGTCACCATATGGTGCGTCGCGTCGAAACCAGGAAGAAAGGCGGACCAGATCGCCACAAGCTCGTCGGCGGGTTGTGTGACCGGGTCTCCGCCCCAGAGGCTGGTATAATCCGTCGTGACGGTATCGGAAAACGCGTCGCGCACGCGGTTCCAATCGTGTCGGTCAGCGCCGGCCGCGATATCGGTGATTGCGGTCGAGATGTCCGCCTGCTGTTCAGCAAAAGCCGCGGATCCGATCATAGAGACGGCCGCAAGGGTCGATGTAAGTTTTCTACGCATGAGGATGCTCCGAATATATGAGGGTGGACGCCGAATGATTGCTCGGCGTCCAGACAGGGATTAGTTGGTTGAACCGGCGCGGAAGTGGTCAGCGACGGTATCGGCCGCGCGGGTGACATCCTCGGGGTTGTCGTAGAAGTCGAACTGCGTGACATCCTCCAGCCATTGAGCTGTCGCGTCGCCTGCGAAACCGGCAAGGAAGGTCTGCACGCCCTGTGGGATCGCTGCGCTTTCCGAGTGCACAATTGCCAGTGGTTTATCCAAACGCTGCGGATTGTCGGCGGGGTGATAGGTCAACCATCCTTCCCAGCCCGCATTGTTCCACTTGTCGTCATATTCCGGGATCGCGCCCCGGTCGGCCTCATAGTAGTATCCACCGATTGGCATCAGAACGCCCTCGGCACCCTCGGGTCCTGCGGCGGGGATGATCTGACCGCCAGCGGCCTCGGCAGCGTGGGACACCTCGATCAGCCCGGCGACACCTTCTGCGCCGCCATAAACCGCCTCGACGATCTCTTCATTCTGCAACCATGGTGCAACCAAACCCAGTCGCTGAACCAGCGGATTGCCGGAGACCGCGTCGACCATGTACCCGGCCGAGGCACAGATCCCAAGGCCGTTGATGTGATCTGCGTCTACTTCGGGCAGCGTGGCGACGAATGCGACGGCCGCTTTGATGTCCGATGTCTTGGCCTCGGGGCTTTCAACGAAGCGCACATTGTTCGGCAGATCGCCCGATTTACCCCAACCGCGGAAATCAAAAGTGAAGGCGGCAAAGCCGCGCTCGGCCATTTCTCGGGCATAGTTTGCGGGCATCTGTTCTTGAACCGAGGTCCAGGCCCCGGTCACGACGACAGTTGGCAGAGGCTCGGCTCCGCGCTCTTCCGGCAGGTACAGCGTGCCGGACAGCATAGCGCCTTCGTTCTCGAAGGTAACGGTGCGGGTTTCGACCTGCGCAACAGCGGCTGTCGAAGCCATAAGCGCTGCGGCGGTGTTCAGAGCGAGGGTATTCATAGCGATATCTCCCAAAATCTGTCTGGATGGGCACAAGCCCGATGACATCTGAGATATGCTGCGGTCAGCAGGGATACTTGCACCGGACTGCCGCGTTTTTGAAAGATCCTGCTTTAGACGGCATTTGCTGCGCGGAACGCGCGCGGGGTCTGCCCTACCACCTGTTTGAAACTGCGCGTGAAATGCGCCTGATCCGAAAATCCACAGGCCAAAGCGATATTACCCAGAGGGCGCGTGGGGTCTTCGATCATCTTCATCGCCTGCTCGACCCGGTAGGCCATGACATATTGCATGGGGGTCGAGCCCAGCGTTTCCTTGAAAACCCGCGCAAAATGCGAGGGGCTCATGCCCGCCTCAGAGGCCAGTTGATCGACCGTGATCGTTTGGTCCAAACGGTCCTGCACATAGGCCAGCACCCGTTGATAATGCTGAGAGGAAAAGCGTGCGGACAGCTCGACCTCTTCGGCGCGGCGTTTGCCGTATTTTTGCAGCAGTTTGACCAGAAACACCCGGCTCATGGCTTCGAACATCACGGCTGAGGACATGTCGTCGGTTGCCAGCGCATCGCGCAGAATGACACCTGCGGCACATAGGTCAGGATCGGAAAACTGCGGCAGATCGCGAAACTGTTCAGGTGCCAGCAGCATACCCAGCTCAGACTGCGCAAAGTGCTGGACCTTGTCCGGATGCAAGGTGACTACGATCACATCGGACTGCCCGTACCACCGCCAGCCTGACCGCATACCTGCCGGGGTCACGATGACTTCATCTTTGCAAAAGGTGAAATCCCGCAGCGTGCCGTCCCGCCAGTTTTGCACTCGATGCCCCTTCTCCTGCAGGTTCAGAAGGACGTGGTGTTCCGAAAACACCTCCTCTGGCATCCGATCAGGTTCGGCCCGAAAATACCGCACTGACATTAATCCAGCCGCCGAAGGGCGCTGCATCTCATCACTGTTCAGCAACGGTTCTGACGGGTAGATATCAGCGTATCTTAGGGGCAAGGAGCGGCTCCGGCTTGCAATGCTCGATATGTGGGTTCTGCGCGCGCAGGGTCAAACGCTTTGTTGGCGCTTTATGTGGTCGATGAACAGCCTCAGGGGCATCATGGATTTATACTCGCGTGGGAAATACATGAAAATACCGGGTGTGGGGCCCAAGTGGTCCTCAAGAACTGGTGTCAATACTCCGGTATCAATCAGTGGGGCAACATAAGCCCTGAAGGTATAGGCCAACCCTAACCCTCTTTTCGCCAGATCCACCGTTGCAGGAAGGGCGTTCGCGATCAGGTTACCTTGCACATCTACGGCATATTCCTCCTCGCTCGATTGAAAGCTCCATGGGGCAATCTGGCCCGAGGATTGGAACCTGTAGCGGATACAGGTATGCCCCAACAGGTCAGGCGGTGTTTCCGGTATGCCACGTGCCGTCAGGTAATCCGGGCTGGCGACGACGGTCACTGGAAGCGGCGGCGTCAACCGCACAGCCACCATGTCCTGTGCCACACGATCCCCAAGACGGAATCCAGCATGCAGCTCCTCGCCGAGTATGTCTGAAAGCGCATCCGTCAACGACAGTTCCAGTTCGATCTCGGGATACGCGGCGCAAAAACCCTTGAGGATCGGACCCACGTAAAGGTGGTAGGCAAACTCCGGCATCGCCAGTTTCAAAGTGCCCCGCGCGGCGTGACCGGTGCTGCGCGCGCTTTCGACCGCCTCGGAGAGTTGATCAAAGGCAGGCCCCGCGCCGCGGATCAGGGCTCGCCCGGCCTCGGTCAGGCTGATTGAGCGCGTTGTCCGAATGAAGAGCGCAGTGCCCAGCTGGTCTTCCAACGCTTTCAATTGATGGCTAACGGTCGATGGCTTGATACCCAGCGCCTCGGCCGCAGCACGCAGCGATCCGTGGCGCGCGATGGCGGTAAAGATTTCAAGCGTGGCAAGTGGCAGGCGCATAGAGTTCCCGAACAAATTTATTATTCGATCTTATACATGAAAGTAATGCCTTCGGAGTGAATTATCACGCCTCGCCGGGATTATTATCTTCGTGTCATCGCAGCCCAAATGGCTGTCACCATTTATTCAAGAGGACACAAGATGAACACTCTGACCAAAGTTGCTGCCCTCACCGCTGCTCTGATCACAGGAGAGACCGCCATGGCCGCATCCCCAGAAGACAATATCAAGGTCGTGCAGGACTTCTTCGCCGCCTATGGCGCCAGTGATCTGGACGGTATCGCAGCCGTGATGGACGAGAACGTAAATTGGCACATCCCGGGTCGCCACCCCCTGTCCGGCACCAAGACCGGTCGGGACGAAGTGCTAGCCTTTTTCGAACAACTGGGCACCGCTGGTTTTCAAGCAGAACCCATCTATTTCGGGGCCGACGAGACTCATGTGGTTGACATCCACCGCGGCTGGTCGAACGCCGATGGCAAACCGAATGTCGATACGACCTGGGCCCTCGTCTACCGGATCGAGAATGGCAAGATCGTCGAAGCCACTAACCTATCAGCCGATCAGGATGCGGCAAATACGTTTTTCTGGTCCCAATACTCGCTGGCTCCTGTCCCTAAGAGACTGGCCAAGTAAACCATCAACAGGTGATTCAAGTGACCGATTACCCCGAAATCCGCGGTTTCATTGCCGACTGGTTTGCCCGGTTCGACAGGCTGGATCCGATCGACGTGTTCCTGCCTGACCTCCACCCAGATGTGGACTGGGACATGCCTGATGTCGATACCACACTCAGCGGGCGTGATCGCGTGCGGGCCTGGTATCGTGGCGCGCTTGAAACCTTGCAACGTCCAACCGAGCATCACGTTAGCAAAGTCGAGATCAAGCCGGGCGCCGCACAGTTTGAGGTTCTGTTTCGCGCCACGACCGTTGCGGGGGACCACATTGAAGCCCGCGTTCAGGAAAACTGGCGCTTTGAAACCCGACCGGATGGCCGCCCGCTAATCACCCACTATTCCGCAACATTCCTGCAAGAGGCAGATTCATGAAAACCCTTGTCCTCACCGCCCATCCGGACCTGAGCAAATCGCGCATTAACCGCGCCTGGTTTGACGCACTTTCAGAAGCCGCCGACGTGACAACCCGCGATCTGACCGCCATTGGCGGCGATGAGATGCGTTTTGACATCGAAGCCGAACAGGCCCTCTTGCTGGCCCATGACCGGATCGTGTTCCAGTTTCCATTCTACTGGTATTCCGCCCCTCCGATCATGAAAGCCTGGATGGATCAGGTGCTGAACTATGGCTTCGCTTATGGGCCGGGCGGTGACCAACTGAAAGGGCGTGAATTCCTCATACTTGTCTCGACCGGAGGTCCCGAGCACAGCTATCACGCAGGCGGATACAACAACTTTACGATGGCCGAGTTTCTGAAACCGTTCCAACAGACGGCGAACCTGGCCGGAATGACATACCTAAGGCCTTTCGTGGCCCATGGCATGGCGGTGGCCTCTCAGGAGCAGATTGAAGAGAACGTACCTCATATGCTGGCCTATTTGAGCGACCCCGAACTGGATCCCAAGGTGAGACAGGCCCGTTTGCTCAAACAATTGGAAGACGACCCCTCACTGGCAGCGGCGGTAAGCTGAGGTCGACCGATCCTGCGCTGGACAGAAAACACAGGTTTTTCAGCCGGCGCGGGTTCTCCGATGCCAAATGAAAGGTAGACTATCAGCGCGGAACAAGAGTGTGTGACAACGATGGCCGAGACTGATCACCTGAACCACTGGTTGATTTCTGATGGTCGCCTGTTGGGCGACGAGAGGCTTATCGTCAAAGGCTATTGCGAAGGATTGACCGCGCTTGGCGTCCCCCTCGCCCGCGCAAGGATCGCGCAGAATTATTCGAACCCTTTGCTCAGCGCTTGGGGGATCATCTGGACACCCGAGGAAACCCGCCGCTACACCGTACCGACCACGGTTTTGTCGACCAGTGCGTGGCACGGCAGCCCGTTCGAATATGTTGTCACCCAGCGGCGCCCATTGCGCAAACGCCTGACCGACCTCAACGTTCTGGCAGAGCATCCGGTCTATGCCGAGCTGGCCGAAGCAGGCGCCACCGATTTTCTGGCCATCCCGCTGGAGCACGGCAACGGCTCCGTTCAGGGCACCAGCTTTACTTCAAACGCAGATACTGGGTTTTCGGACGCACATATCCACTACATCGAAGACACGCGATACGCACTTGCCGCGGCTTTGGAACCCATTGCGATGCGCCAGTCGCAAAAGAGCCTTCTTCGGACCTATCTGGGGCACGGCCCCGCCGAAGAAATTGACCAGGGGCACATAAAGCGCGGAGAACACAGAACCGTTTCTGCCGCAATCCTGTTTGCGGATCTGCGGGGTTTTACCCAAAAGGCCTCAACCTGGTCCGAGGACGATTTGCTGGCCATGATGGGTGAGTATTTCGAGATGGTCGTATCGCCCATCCAAGAAAAGGGCGGTGACGTTCTCAAATTCATGGGGGACGGCATACTTGCCGTTTTCAACATTGATGACGACGCGGAAGCCTCGTGCAGAGCTGCGGTGCGGGCGGCAGAACACGCGCTGACCAACCTGCGCGACCACAACGATACAGCAGCCGAAAAGGGGCACGAGCCAATCGAGTTCGTCGTCGGCATTGATTTCGGTCGCGTCACCTTTGGCAACATCGGCAGCCCTGATCGTTTGGATTTCACGGTCGTCGGTCAGGCTGTGAACGTGGCCAGTCGCGTTCAGGAACTGTGCAAGAAACTGGACGAAAAGATACTGGTGACTCAGAGCGTCGCAGAGCACATGAAGGGTAGCAAACAGTCGGCTGGCTATCACGCTATCCGTGGCTTGCCGAAGAAAATCGAAGCTATTGTGATCGGGGCATAACTCATTCGAGGGCGACAAGTCGCGGAATGCGGATTACTTTATTCGATCCTATCGCGAAGATTTGTTTGCAAAGCGAAGATGGATCCACCCTTGCATCTATGCCGGTCGAACTTGGCAGCGAAGTACAACGGTTCGCCACGTATCTGTGGATTTGGACGAAATGGGAATGCCTGCTTCTATTGCAAAATGGGTGTAAGAGTGCAGGAAACAGTATTTTCATGCACGGGTTGTGTAACGATGTCTTTTAACAACCCAATATTGAACAACAAGTTTGATGAAACACCATAGTTGTGCAATGCATGAAGCATATGCGTAAAACCCTAAAGTCAGGAAGCATATGCGTGCAAATGTAGAACAAAGATTAAGACCACTAAAAGTGCTAGCCCATGCCGTAAATTTTGAAACAGCACTATACAATCCCAGATTCGACGGGCTCCGGTGAACATCCCATCTCCAAGACTTGTTTGAGAGCTACCCACTACACCGAAATCGGATGTTGAGATAGCTCCGATCAACTTCCGCTTTGCGGGTAAAGATTCAACTCTCCACCGCGCAGCATCCCGACCGTACTGTGTCAGCGATGCGCAAAAAGTAGACTTTGCAAAGTCTAGTCAACGTCACGCTACGGCCGTCTATGCTTCGATCCGCCAACTATGACTACCGTAGAGAACAGCGGCTCCGAACCCAAATCGTAAATTTTATCTAGGCTGAAATAGTCTTCCGCTTCCATCTATCTAGCTTTGCAACCTCGCTCAGCTTCCTCAGTTTTGAGAATCTACCTTTAGCAAATAGGATGCGCCCAGTTCATTGAGCAACTTGAATTGGAATAGTGGCATGGCAATTGGGCGCTGGACCGTCGGATCGTATTTGGCAAAACGACTACAAGAAGCTGGAATTAAGGACTATTTTGTTGTCCCCGGTGACTACAATTTGGTTCTGCTGGATGAGTTGCTTAGCAATAGAGATTTGCAAATGATCAGTTGCTGCAACGAGCTTAACGCCGGTTATGCGGCAGACGGATATGCCCGCGCCACAGGAGGTCCGTCAGCGGCAGTGGTAACCTACTCGGTTGGAGGGTTGAGCCTGTTGAATGCCGTGGCAGGTGCTTACGCCGAGGATCTCCCTTTGATCGCGATTTCCGGGGGGCCGAACACAAACTCTGAGGCCGAATGGGAATATCTGCATCATACACTTGGCGAGGTCGACTATGACTACCAGCGCGAAATGTTTGCTCGTGTGACCGCTGAGGCCGTCACGATCCATCACCCTTCGCTTGCACCTGTTGCAATTGACAGGGCGATAGACACCGCGATGCTTCGGCGCAAACCTGTTTACATCGAAGTCGCCTCGAACATAGCTGGAGCTCCAACGTCCGCGCCAGTTCCACGCAGTTTTGCCAGACGGCCTAGCAGCGATCCAAACACGCTAGCGACTGCGGTTGCACAAGTATCAGAGTTCCTGAATGCGGTGGAACGGCCAGTGCTTGTTGCAGGGAGCAAGGTGCGGGCTGGCCAGGCAGAATGCTCTTTGCGCAGTCTTGCCGCCGCCTGTGACTACGCGCAGGCTTCAATGCCAAATGCCAAGAGCTTCTTGACCGAAGCAAACCCGAATTTCATGGGAATATACTGGGGGCCTGTCAGCACGCCGGGTTGCGGGGAAATTGTCGATGCAGCAGATGGGTTGCTGTTTGCCGGCCCTGTTTTCACCGACTACACCACAACAGGTCACCAACTTGGTTTTGATCCCGGCAAAGCGGTTATGGTGCATCCAACTTCCATTCAGTTAGGAGATACTCATTTCAGCAATGTCCGTATGGATGAGTTTCTGGATGCGCTGGCCGACATGCTAACGCCCAACAATGGAGCCATTACGGCTTTCCAACGTGTCAGAACCGAGGCAAACGCACCAGCACCCAATGCAGCGAACACTCCGGTGACGGTTCGCCAACTTTTCGCGCGGGTTCAGAAGATGCTGGATGAGGACAGCACGCTACTCGTAGAGACAGGGGATTCCTGGTTTAATGGAATGGAGACCAACCTTCCCGAGGGCACGCGGTTTGAGATACAAATGCAATATGGATCTATTGGTTGGTCTGTCGGCGCGTCGTTGGGATACGCTTTAGGGAACAAAGAGCGTCGGTTGATCTCGTGCATTGGAGATGGTTCGTTCCAACTTACCGCCCAAGAGATTTCAACCATGATCCGTTACGACGCGAAGCCGATTATTTTCTTGATAAACAATGGCGGCTACACAATTGAGGTTGAGATCCACGACGGCCCCTACAACACAATCAAGAACTGGAACTACGCTGGTTTGATAGACGTGTTCAGCGCCGGAGAGGGCAGAGCTTGGGGATGCAAGGTCACAACAGAAGGCGAGTTGGACAATGCCATAGATACGGCTTTCGACCATGATGGTCTTTGCCTGATCGAAGTTCTAATCGACCGGGACGATTGCAACGTCAATCTGCTGCGGTGGGGAAATCAGGTCGCGCGAAACAACGGTCGGCCTAATCGATGTAGATAAGGGGAGTGTCGGTGAAAATCGTGACGGGAGGCCAGACCGGAGTGGACCTTTCAGCATTGCAATTCGCGTCAGAGAGCGGCTTTGCGTGTGGTGGGTGGGTTCCGAAGGGACGGACAAACGAAGCCGGTCGCATTCCCGAGAGTTTTAGCGGATTGAATGAAACACAATCTGAGGATGTCAGTGAAAGAACGAAGCTGAACGTCAAGGATTGTGACGCTTTGCTGGTTTTCTTGGATGGCTCGCCGAGCCCGGGAACTCAACTGACAATCGACTACGCTAAAGAAATCGGCAAATCGCATTTGGTCGTGGATGTGCGGCAGGGGACCGAAAATTGCGCTGCCCAAGTGCGATCCTGGCTCACGTCAATTTCACCTGGAACATTGAACATCGCGGGCCCGCGCGCATCCGAAGCACCTTCAATAGGTTGGAAGGTGAAAGAAATTCTTAATCGAGCCATTTCGACTCGCAGCGGAGGAACTTAGCCAAGCGATTTGCCCACCGAAAAAGGAAATATGACAAGATAAATGGTGCGATGCTCGTGTGGTTTCTTGTTATCGGAGTCAGTGTGAGCTTTGTAGTTTGGGACTCGATCAGAAATTGTGTGACAAGTTGGGTTCAGCGGGCGGCGTGGATTCTTGTGCCACTCTAGACTGGCCCGATTGGCTTGTTCTTCGACCTGCTTGCGTGTCGTCGCCCATTCCCAGGAGGTCACGACCAATATACTCGCGATACTTGGAAACAAGGCGTCAATAGCGAGATGCACTGCGTGGCAGGTGACGCTACGAACATCATTTTTGCCGCCATTCTGGTCCACTATCTAAGCCTTTCCAACGGATGGGACATCGTAGTCTAATACCTATTCGGCTTCGTGTCCGGTTTGTTCATCTTCCAGGCGTTGATGATTAAGCCGATGTTCGGGAGCTATTGGCGGGCCGTTCGGAAAACTTCCTTTGCGGAAACGGTGTCGATGAACATGGTTATGACAGGCATGATCCCTACCATGGTTTTGCTCGCGGCTGCTTGGCCAGGATCCGAAGACCCGCTTACCCCACAATTCTGGTTCTGCATGAGTCTCGTTACCGTCGTCGGAGCAGTGATCGCATTTCCATTAAACAGATGGTTGGTGGTGAACCACCTGAAGCACGGCTGCATGACGCTACCCGATGCTGATGGCCCAGACCCGTCGCTTGGGCATACATCACCAGAGCACAATGAAATGGCAGGTCATAGCGGGCACGAAGCGGTGGGACTTCAAAATATGGAAATGAAAAGCCTACCAGTTGGAAACGCTGCGGCGTGGATAATTTCGACTTACGCCCTGCTTATCGCAGCACTGTGGCTGACATCAAGATTCGTACTAATCAAGTTATCAGTGTGCCGTTTGTTTCGTCGAGTTTCTTTTGTCTTCCAGCTCGGTGATTTCAAGCGACGAAAAGATCCGCCTAGAAACGCTACACTGTTGCTCCGACATACATCTGAATTTAGCCTTTAACTCGATCAAAAAGTAATAAACATCTGTTCACTAACTCGACTGTATTTCTTGCAAAAGTGAAGGATAACACATGTCACTTGCCGGACCTGTGCTATTGCATGAGATGGTACATTTTCTTGCCATGTCGCGCCCGAACAGTACCCAACTTGTTACCGAGCCTGATTTTTAGACATGTCAAAATTTATCCGACGATATCAACAGGCTGGCCTCCTACCTGATCGCGGCCGGTCCTAGTCAAGGAGACCGTGTTGCGTCACTCATGCTCAATGTTGTGAGTTTGAAGTATTCTATCTCGCCTGCCTCAAGGCAGGTCTGATCTTTACTCCACTCAGCTAACGCAAGGCTCGCAAGGTATCCAGAGGTTTCTGATGGAACTTATCCGGTGATCCGAAAGGCAGATGGATTGTTGGACGCGGAAGGCTTTAACGGGATGGCTGGTAGAAAAACCTGATCCTGTTGGCATGATTGTCGGCGAAGTCCCTATCATTGGAAACCGATATTGAGAATTCATCCAAAAACATCCGGATCAAGCTGAATCTGCGCTTGCTCCCGAAGCAACTTAATTTATCTATCTGGTTCCCAAAAAAGTGCTTGCGTCACAATCTGGAAGCCATTTGAAGGTCTACCTTTGCAATCCCAAGTCATCCTAACGAAGTCAGCGACACACCTGTAACGAAAATGGAACTGGCTTGCCACTTGACGTGTGCCAAGGCCGCAGAATTGGGTTTCATCTCAGACGCGGATATTTATGCTCTGTAAGATAAGACGACCTTTGTTCGATTTTTTTGGCACCTGCTGCAACACAGAAATGCCGCCGAAATTGGGGTTGATTTTTTTTCGGTACAGGGTCAGCCCATGACCTTGAGGCGAGCTTGTCTGAACTCAGTGAAAATCCCAAGGGCGTTCAGAAAGCAATCGTAGAAATAAAAGCTGCTATTTCCGATGGAAGAAGCAGCACTAGACGTTGAAGACTGGTACTAAGTGTAGTCTTAGTTCATTCTAATTTGCTCTTCGTGAACGGTGATCCGAATGAGGAAATCAACCTTCTGGTCGATCCCGAAGCAGATATTCTGTTGATCATGAAAGATGGTGTATCCGATCCAGACAAGCTGGAGAAGGCCAAGACCCGCTTGGCGTAGGCCGGAGCATCTCTTGATGCGGCGAGTGTTGATGTCGCCTGGATCGTTCCGCAACCTTTTGTCCCGGCCGAAAGACGGGAGCACGCGGCAAATTCCAGCAATCCAAATCTTGATGGACTGCATGTGACGATAGATGGTTTGAGGATACCAACGCCACCAAGCATGGATGGCACTCAAAATGGCTTAATTCGCGCTACGAATTAGTATGTGTAGTGATGTTCAAACAGAGCCGCTCGACCAACTCGTACGTCTGCGATTGTCGAAAGGTGAGTATGCCATCCGCCTTTAAAAACCGATGCTGCTGACTGCCTGGGGTCCGAAAGAGCAAAATTCAGACAACCTCTTCCTGATAGATAGATTGCAAAAGAAGGATTCAACCTGGTTGTTTTATGTGGCGTCTTTGGAGCGCCAGGCACCTCTGCTGAGCGGTTTGCAAACGCTGTACAAGTAGTATGGCGGATTAGCGTCTCGCAAGCACCAAAACAATCAAGATCCGACCCGATTTACCAAAAAAATTCGTCATCTACGGCAACCACTTGCTCCTTGATCGGCAGATTCCGGAAAAGGGTCAAATCCCACGACGGAAACGACACTGTCGGATCTTGGCTCTTTCCTGCACCGCCCTCTTGTGCCACCTTGCGCCAGAAAAAGGGGAGAGAGCAGATGGCAATCACGACCTGTGTTTTTGACGCCTATGGCACATTGTTCGATGTGGCCGCTGCGGCACGCCAGGCCGCTGTCGAGCCGGGCTTTGAGGCACTCCGCGATACATGGCCGGATCTGGCCAATCACTGGCGGCTGAAGCAATTGCAATACACATGGCTGCGCGCCGTCGCAGACGCTCATTGCGACTTCTGGGATGTCACACAAGACGGGCTGGACTGGGCGCTCGAGGCGACGGGGCTGCATGGGGATGCCAAACTGCGCCAGCGGCTGCTGGATCTTTACTGGGAGCTGCGCGCCTATCCCGAGGTACCCGAGATGTTGCAGGCCCTGAAACAGGGTGGGTTGCAAACGGCAATTCTGTCGAACGGGTCGCCTCCCATGTTGGATGGCGCGGTGCAATCGGCCGGTATTGGCGATGATTTGGACGATGTGCTGTCGGTCGAAAGCGTCGGTATCTTCAAACCCCACGCCAAGGTCTATGATCTTGTGCAGGGCCGGTTCGGATGTGCCCGAGATGAGGTTCTGTTCGTCAGTTCCAACGGTTGGGACGCTGCCGGGGCAAGCGGATACGGCTTTGTTACCGCATGGGTCAATCGCGCGGGCGAACCGATGGACCAGCTGCCGTGGAAACCGGCGCATGTTATGTCCGACCTGACCTCAATCCCCGAACTGGCCGGGCTGTAATGGGTGAATGCAAAACGTCTGACGGGATTCGGCTGCACTATGAGGATAGTGGCGCAGGCGTTCCTCTTCTTTGTCTGGCCGGACTGACGCGCAACGGGCGCGATTTCTCGCTGCTTGCACCGCATATGGCCGATGCCCGCCTGATCACGATGGATGCGCGGGGGCGCGGGCAGTCGGATCATGATCCGAACCACGCGAATTACAATGTGCTGCGCGAAACTCAGGATGTTATCGAACTGCTGGACCATCTGGCCCTTGACCGAGTAGTTGTTTTGGGCACGTCGCGCGGCGGGATGAATGCGATGACGCTCGCGACCCTGCAACCGGACCGGCTGGCAGGCGTGATCCTCAATGACGTGGGTCCGGTGATCGAACCCTCAGGTATCGCTCGGATCATGGATTACGTGGGCGTAGCACCCAACTCCAAGACTTTTGACGAGGCCGCCGCCGTCCTGAAGGCAGTGATGGAGCCGCATTTCCCCGGAGTCCCCTTGGAAACTTGGCGCATACAGGCCGAGAACCAGTATCAGGAGACGCCGGAGGGGCTGGCCTTGCGCTATGATCCGGCCCTTCGCACGGCCCTGGTGGAGCAAGCCGCAGTTGGCGCTGTGCCGGACCTATGGCCCTTCTTTGAGGCGCTAAAGGGCATTCCGACGGGCGTTCTGCGCGGCGCAAACTCGGACATCCTGAGCCAAGAAACACTGAAACAGATGCAGACCTGCCACCCGGGCCTGATCACGGCTGAAGTCCCGGATCGCGGCCATGTGCCTTTTCTGGACGAGCCGCAATCCCTCGCCGTTATTCGCAAGATTCTGGACCAAGCATGAGTACACTAGAGCTGATCGAAGCCGCTGCCCATCGGCTGAAAGGGCATGTCCGCGAGACGCCCCTTCTGACCTCACCCTTTCTGGACGAGATCGCCGGGCGCCGGGTGTGGGTCAAACCCGAATGCCTGCAACACACCGGCAGCTTCAAATTCCGCGGCGCATGGTCGGCCATCTCGGCGTTGAGTGAGGCGGAAAGACAGCGCGGTGTGATCGCCTATTCCTCGGGCAATCATGCGCAGGGGGTGGCCTTGGCGGCGGCGAAGCACGGAATCTCCTCGGTCATCATCATGCCTTCGGACGCGCCGCAGCTGAAGATCGACAACACGCGCGCCTTGGGCGGTGAAGTTGTTCTGTACGACCGAGCCACGGAAAGCCGCGAAGAGATTGGTAATGCACTGGCCGCCGAACGCGGCCTGACCCTGATCCGCCCCTACGACGAACCCCAAGTCATCGCGGGGCAAGGCACCGCCGGGCTCGAGATCGCGCGCCAAGCCAAAGCCGCAGGCGTGAGCAATGCCGACGTTCTGGTCTGTTGCGGCGGTGGCGGGCTGACCTCGGGCATAGCGCTTGCGCTTGAGGCCCACGCCCCCGGACTGTGTGCCCGCCCGTGTGAACCGGACGGGTTCGACGACGTCAAGCGCTCGCTGGAGGCGGGGCAGATCCAAGGCAATCCTGCAACTGCTGGCAATATCTGTGACGCTATCCTGACACCGCAGCCGGGTGACATTACCTTTCCGATCCTCAACCGCCTCTGCGGCCCCGGCCTATCCGTGACCGAGGACGATGCGCTGCACGCCATGGCGCTGGCCTTTTTGCGCCTCAAGATCGTGCTGGAGCCGGGCGGTGCGGTATCGCTGGCCTCGGCCCTGTTCCGCAAGGACCAGATCGAAGGGGATAACGTGATCGTTGTCGCCTCGGGCGGAAATGTTGATCCCGGCGTCTTTACGCGTGCGTTGGAATTCCTGACCTGACACCCATATCGGGTTTGTGCAATCTGCACGCAAAGGCCGAGTAAGGAACCAAAGAATGACGATCGCTGATCTGGGTGGCGTTCAGCTGAACTACCGGATTGATGGCGCGCCAAACGGAGCGCCCATCGTGTTTGCAAACTCGCTGGGCACCAATTTGCACCTGTGGGACGATGTGCTGCCACATCTGCCCGACGGTCTGCGGATCATTCGCTATGACAAGCGGGGCCACGGACTATCCTCGGTCCCGCCTGCGCCTTATGCCATGGGCGCGCTGATCCGCGATGCCGAGGCGCTGCTGGATCATCTCGAAATCCGGGATTGTGTCTTCGTTGGCTTGTCGATTGGTGGTATGATTGGCCAAGGGCTGGCGGTGAAACGGATGGATCAGGTCCGCGCGCTGGTACTGTCGAACACCGCTGCCAAGATCGGGATGCCGAAAATCTGGCAGGATCGGATGGAGGCCGTCCGAACCGGTGGAATCGAAGCGTTGGCCGACGCGACGATGGAGAGGTGGTTCTCGCGCGATTTCCGGGCCGCCAACCAGCACCTCGCATGGCGCGAGATGATGGTCAGCCAGCCGTCCGAAGGGTATCTGGGCTGTTGTGCCGCCATTGCGGGCACCGATTTTTACACGCCGACCAGCGGCCTGCGCCTGCCCACCCTTGGGATCGCGGGCAGTGAGGACGGCTCGACCCCGCCGGATCTGGTACGCGAAACGGTGGACCTGATCCCCGGCTCGCGGTTCGAATTGATGCGCCGGGTGGGCCACCTGCCCTGCGTCGAAAAACCCGCTGAATACGCTGCCCTGTTGCGGCAATTTCTGACCGAGATCGGTCACATCTGAAGGAGCGTCCCTTGGCCGAATTTCTATTGGTCCATGGATCCTGTCACGGCGCCTGGTGCTGGCGCGACCTGATACCCGAGCTTGAGGGTTTCGGCCACTCCGCCCGTGCCATCGACATGCCCAGCCACGGCTCGGACCCGACACCGATCTGCGATGTCACGCTGGAGAGCTGCCGAGACGCCGTGCTCGCGGCCTCAACACCAGACGCGATCCTTGTCGGGCATTCTTGGGGCGGCTACCCGATCAGCGCCGCAGCTGAGGCTAATCCACGCGCCATGCGCGCGCTGATCTATCTTTGCGCCTATGTCCCTCAGGACGGGTTGTCTCTGGTCGACATGCGCAAACGTGGGCCTGAGCAAACCATTGGCGATGCGGTCGACAAATCCGCCGATGGGCTGTCCTACACCGTGCATCCCGACCGCGTTCATGACCTGTTTTATCATGATTGTAAGCCTGAGATTCTGCCCTATGCCTTTGCTCGTCTCTGCCCGCAGGCCATCAAGCCGCAGGACACACCGCTTTCAATAGGGGATCACTTTGACCATGTCCAAAAGGCCTATATCCGCACCACCGAAGACCACACTATCCCTCCGGCCTATCAGAAAGATATGAGCGAGCGAATTCCAGCGCATTTGCGGCGGGATATCGACAGCTCCCACTCTCCGTTCTTCTCGCACCCGCGCCATCTGGCGCAGATACTGGATGAGCTGTCGGACAAGCTGTAACTGACTGACCATACGTCATCCGGCTTGGCTACACTGCGCCCTTCCCTCATCCTGCTGGCCCCTCTAGGGTGAGCGAAGCGTCATATAGCCGGGTTCCATGCGTCTGCCATTTGTCTTTGTTCTTTTGACCGTCATGATTGACGCGATGGGTATCGGGCTTGTGATGCCGATCATGCCGAAACTGATCGTCGAGGTTCAGGGCGGAACGCTTGCCGACGCCGCACTTTGGGGAGGCGTCCTAAGCACTGCCTTTGCCGCCATGCAATTCGTGTTCGGTCCTATTCTGGGCAACCTGTCAGACGCCTATGGCCGTCGGCGTGTCTTGCTGGTCTCGTTGTTTGTGATGGCTTTAGACTATGTGGTCATGGCCATCGCGGGCAGCATCTGGTTGCTTTTGATCGGCCGTCTTGTCGGCGGCATCACCGCCGCAACCCACGCGACCGCGGCTGCCTTCATGGCAGATGTCTCGAAACCCGAAGACAAAGCCGCCAATTTTGGCCTGCTCGGTGCGGCTTTTGGCATGGGATTTGTTCTGGGTCCCGTAATGGGCGGCCTGCTTGCCGAATACGGAACGCGCGCGCCTTTCTGGGCGGCCGCAGCACTGTCCGCTCTCTCGTTCGGCCTCGGGCTGATGGTTATGCCCGAGACGGTCACAGACAAAACCCGCCGTGCCTTCAGCGTGCGACGCGCCAACCCTGTCAACGCGTTAAAGGCCATCGCCGCACTGCCCGGAGTTCGCCCCCTACTGTGGGTCTATTTCCTCTACTCAGTGTCCATCTACATCTACCCCGCGATCTGGTCCTATTTCACGACCGAGCGTTTCGGGTGGTCGCCTCAGATGATCGGGCTGTCTCTCGGCGTCTATGGCATCGGCATGGCCGCCGTTCAGGGCGGTTTGATCAGACCCGCGACCCGTCATCTTGGGGAGCGCATGACCATTATCTGCGGCATGGGTTTTGAGGTCATCAGCTTCGCTCTGCTCGCCTTCCTGACCAATGGCACTATCGCCCTGATGCTGATCCCGATCACCGCCTTGGGCGCGGTGATCACGCCCGCGCTGCAGGCATTGACCTCGCGCGCGACGCCGGATTCGCAACAGGGTGAGCTTCAGGGCGTCCTGACGTCTCTGCACGCCTTGTCTATGGTGATCTCGCCTCTGTTGATGACCAGCGTGTTTGCGTGGTTCATCCGGCCCGACACCGCGCTCTATCTGCCCGGAGCGCCGTTCCTCCTGGCACTGGTCCTTATGGCTGCCGGGTTTGTCCTGTTTCTGCGCGCCAGGCCTGCCGTGGCGTAATACCGACGTACCCGTGACGGTTTCCGTCTTGCGAGATGCCAATTCCCGCGCCACCGTGAACCAAACGAAGCGAGGGACGACATGCAAACCATCAAAGCCGCCGTATGCCGGGCGTTCGGGGAACCTCTGACCATAGAAGAGGTCCAACTGGCCGCCCCCGGCACCGGCGAAGTCGAGGTTACACTGGACGCGGTGGCCATCTGCCATTCGGACATCTCATATGCCGATGGTGCATGGGGCGGATTTCTACCCGCTGTCTATGGGCATGAGGCCGCAGGGGTGGTCAGCGCAGTTGGAGAGGCCGCAGGGGATTTCAAACTGGGCGATCCAGTGGTCGTGACACTGATCCGGGCCTGCGGCTCCTGCCCTTCATGTGCAGGTGGCAAACCCACGATCTGCGAAACCCCCTATGACACGGTCAAAGGTCCTTTGCGTACGAGCGACGGAGGGCCTTTGGAACAGGCGATGGCCTGCGGGGCCTTCGCCGAGAAAGTCGTCGTCAGCCACCGGCAGATCGTTCGGATTCCGGAAAGCCTGCCCAAAGACCTCGCCAGCCTGTTGTCCTGTGGTGTGATCACCGGGGTCGGCGCAGCGGTGAACGCCGCAGGTTTGCGCCCCGGGCAAGACGTAGTGGTGATTGGCGCGGGCGGCGTGGGCCTTAACGCCATCCAAGGCGCTCGGATTGCCGGCGCGCGCCGTATCGTTGCGGTCGACATGACCGAAGAGAAGCTTGAAATCGCCAAAGAGTTCGGTGCCACCCACGGCGTCCTCGCCAGTCTTAAAGAGCCATGGAAAGCGGCTTACAAAGCGCTGGGCGGGCGCGGTGCAGATGCAGTATTGATCACCGTCGGTGCGATCCCTGCCTATGATCAGGCCCCACGGTATCTGGGTCTGGGCGGCAAAGCCGTTATGATCGGCATGCCCCATTCCGGGGACGAAGCCAGCTATGAGCCGGTGATCCTCGCCGCGTTGGGACAGGGTTTGGTAGGGTCAAAGATGGGCGACGTGGTTATCCAGCGCGACATCCCGTGGATGATCGACCTCTATGAGCAAGGGCGGCTGAAGTTGGATGAACTGGTCTCGGGCCGCTGGTCTCTGGATCAGATCAATGAGGCGATTGCCGATACCAAAACCGGATCTGCCAAGCGCAACGTGATCCTCTTCGACAGGTAGGCCGATGCTGCGTTTCCTGACCGATCTCTTCAAACCCGAGGCGGCGAAACCTGCGCCGTCCACCTCGGAGACGTCAATGAATTTCGATCTGGCAGAGGTACCTCCTTTTCTGACCGGCCTCGCCAACAATCCCCGGTTTGGTCTGCCCAAAGCTCTGGTCACCCAGATCGCTGACAACCTGTCGGATTTGCCCGTGGACCAAAGCAGCCGCTGGCAGATCGAGGGCAGTTTCGACGGCAAACCAGCGCTGATCGAAATTCAGGCTTTCATGGACGACATCGACGCCCCGGATATGGCGTTCTTTGGCAGCGCCGAGGTGGTGGCCGAGATTGACCGCGAACTCATTGCCTTTGACCAAGCACGAGAGGGCTAGGATGAAACTGCAAGACCTCGATATCATCGTCACGGCCCCGCCAGCCCCCGGTTGGGGCGGGCGCTATTGGATTTTGGTCAAGCTGACCACGGATACAGGCATCACCGGCTGGGGCGAGTGCTATGCGTCGTCAATCGGCCCCGACGCTATGCGTCACGTGATCCGGGATGTGTTTGACCGCCACATGCAGGGCGAGAATCCGGAAAACATCGAGTTGATGTTCCGCCGCGCCTATTCCTCGGGCTTTACGCAGCGCCCGGACTTGACTGTGATGGGGGCGTTTTCGGGGCTTGAGATCGCGTGCTGGGACATTCTGGGCAAAGACCGCGACCGCCCGGTCTATGCGCTGCTCGGTGGCAAGATGAATGACCGTATTCGCGCCTATACCTATCTCTACCCACTGCCCCAGCATAACCTTACCGACTTTTGGACCTCGCCCGAACAGGCAGCTGAGGCTGCGGCCGATGCGGTCCGTCGCGGTTTTACCGCCGTCAAATTTGACCCCGCCGGTCCTTATACGATCCGGGGCGGGCACATGCCTGCGATGTCAGATATCTCTCTGTCCGTTGCGTTTTGCAAAGCGATCCGCGAGGCGGTAGGCGACAAGGCTGATTTGCTGTTTGGGACCCATGGCCAGTTCAACACCGCAGGCGCTATCCGCTTGGGTCAGGCGCTGGAACCATACTCTCCGCTTTGGTTCGAAGAACCCACTCCGCCCGACAATATCGAGGACATGGCCCGCGTCGCTCGCAACGTCCGAATCCCCGTCGCGACCGGAGAGCGCATGACCACCAAAGCCGAATTTGGCGCGGTTCTACGCGCGGGCGCGGCAGAGATTTTGCAACCGGCTTTAGGGCGCGCAGGCGGCATTTGGGAAATGAAGAAAGTCGCCGCAATGGCCGAAGTGTTCAACGCGCAGATGGCCCCGCATCTTTATGCCGGGCCGGTGGAATGGGCTGCGAATATCCATCTGGCGGCCTCTATCCCGAACCTGTTGCTACTGGAGACCATTGAAACGTCCTTCCATGACCAGTTGATCACGGGCTCAATCCGGGTTGAGGACGGGTTCGTGACCCCTCCGACCGCTGCAGGGCTTGGGATTGAGGTGGACGAAGATCTGGCACGCGCACATCCTTACAAAGGCGACGGGCTTCACCTTCAGATGCAGGAAGAACCGTGCGATTATGCTAATGGTAACGCCTTTCAGGGTGGGGCTCCTGCATCTGAGGGGTGACATTATAACGTTTCTTAGGGCATAATGTCAGAAGACCTAGTTGAAGAACGATTGACCGGTGACACTGAAAGACAGCACCACTCACGCCCCGGCATCGGACGGATTGGCGGAAATGAAAGACAACGCAGCCCGTGCCGCCGCGTTTCTGAAAACGCTCGCGCATGAGGGCCGCCTGATGATCCTGTGCCACCTCGGAGACGGTGAGAAGTCGGTGGGAGAGCTGGAGGCGCTTTTGCAAATCCGGCAAGCCGCCGTCAGCCAGATGCTGGCCCGCCTGCGTGAGGATGGTTTGGTCTCGACCCGGCGCGCGGGGAAAACGGTGTTTTATTCGCTTGAGGATGGCAACACGAAACAAGTGATTGAGTTGCTCTATCAACTGTTCTGCAAGCCGAAAGACTGACAGTAGAGAGTTTCGGGGTTAACCCGAAACGGCTCTAGTTCGACACATATCCCGCGACCACCTGCAGCAGCTTGAACGCCGTCGCCGCGTCGTTCTCGACCACGGCCAGGAATTCCTCTTCCCCGATGCGCAAGCAGGAAAGATCGGTTTCGGCCACCATGCTCAACGCGCGGGGCTCTTTTCGGATCAAGCCCAACTCGCCCACCAACGCCCCCGGCCCGACGCGCAGGATCAGCTCATCCGGCGTGCCCGCTTTAGGCAGATACAACCCCGCTTCGCCTTCGAGGACGACGTATGCACCATCCGTGGGTTGGTCATCTTTGAGGAAGATCACCTGTCCGGCAGAGGCATCAAACCACCGCGCACCAAAGGCCAGCAGGCGCAACTGTCGCCGATCAAGGCCCGAAAACAGCGGCGTCTGCTCTAGGGCGCGCAGCTTGCGGGCCAAGTCGGCCGAGGCGGCACTATCCTCTTCCACATCCCCCGGTCCTTCATCCGTGACAACCCGACCTTGCCGTATCTCGACATACATGTCGAAGACATCGGGGTTTTGGAATTGATCGTTCAGATAGATGACCGTGGTTTCGGGCAACAGCGCGCGCAGGTTTTTGTAGACCGCAACCTGCGTCTGCATGTCATAGCTGGCCAGCGCGTTTTCCAGGATCAGGATGTCGGGCTTCTTGATCGTCGCTCGGGTGAACGCCAGGGGTTCGGCAAAGACTGCGGGCAGGTTCTGGCCACCCAGCGCGACCGGCACATCATAGATCAACTCAACCACCAACGGACGCGCGCCGTGTTCGGCCAGAACGTCGACAATCAGTTTCCGCACCTCGTCCGAGCGCGCGCCGCCGATCTCACTGACCTTGCCGAACAGAGCGTTCTCCATCACGGTCAGGCCTGGCGCGACGGCTTCGGGGTCCAGAGGCACGAAGACGTCCATCAACGGCCGCATCAGCTTTTCCGAGTGGCTGTGGCGCAGCTCCAGAATACGATCCTTTAACTCATCCGAAAAGGCCGGGCCGATCTGTTCAGCCGAGACGACCAGAGGCACCGCCAGCAATGTTGCCAGTTGTTCGTCGTCCAACCCCTCAGCGCCTTCCTTGCGGGTGCGCTCGACCAGTTCGACGGCTGTTTCATAGGTCTGCGCCTCAAGTCCCAACTTGCGGAACAGCGGGTGATCTGTTCCATCCAGGCCAAAGATCTGGCGCAGCATGTCGATCACATCACGGGTCAGCGCGATAAGAGTCTCGTCCAACCCCAGTTCGCGCAACTGACCCAGAAAGACTCTCTGCTGTGCCAACAGCGCTTGCGTGACCGGTACACGGGGCGTGGCAAAAAGAAGGTTCTCGGCCACGGGCAAGGCCGGGTTATAGGTGGACTTGTCGAAGATCAGCGCCTGCTGCTCAAGCCCTGCCTTCTTCACCGCCTGCTGCACCAACGGTCGCAGCTTGACCAGTTTCTGCGCCAGTTCCGGATGCAGTGCAGCGTCGAAAACCTGCTCGGCCCCGCGCTGGAACAAGGCCGCGCCTGACCCCATTCCATCAATCAGTTGCAGCCACCAATCTCGCAGGGCATCCGCCGATTCCAGCCCAGCGAGAGACGGGTCCAGCCATTCGGCCTTGAAGGGGTCGGTGCTGTTGCCCGCCCGCAAGGTTTCGGCAAATCCGGGATCGTCGCCCCCCTCCGACAGGGGCTTGTAGCGCATCGGCATCATCACATTATCGCCCAGCGTTCCCTGAAACATCACCGGCCGCGATGACGCATAGCCGATCCGCGCGGCGACGACGCCCTGATGCAGTTCGGCCAGATTCTGCTCGCCAATATGGACACGCCCAGCGCTCGGCAGGATTTCACGGGTCAGCAGCTCGGCAATGGCGCGGCGGTCTTCTTCGCTAGGCGCGGCGATGCCGATTGTCTTTCCATGCGGGAAGGTCAGGTTAAGATCGTCCAGGATCTGGTTTCCGTCCATATCGCGCACCGACACCCGATCCAGAGCGATGTCGCCATCAAGATGCGGGCGGGTCTTTGGCTCACCCTCAAACAGCGCCTCATCCTGCATTCCAGCCGGCGCAAACCGTTCGATCACCACATCCCAACGCAACGACATATCCTGCGTCTGGTTGTAGTAGGTCAGCAGTTCCTTCCACGGAGAGCTGAGATCTTTATACGCAGCCAACGCCGCCACCAGCGCGCCCAGCGAGACCGAGCCCTGCAGGACCAGCAGACCGCCCACCAGATAGAACATGAACGGCGTCAATTGCGAGATGAAGTTGTTTATGAACTTCATAAAGAACTTCTTCTGGTAGATCTCGAACCGGATTCCGAAGAGCCGCCCCAGTTGATCCGAGATCATGGCCCTGCGATACCGCCACCCCCCATTTGCGCGTAGGGTTGAGGCCCCAGCCGCATTCTCGCCAATCTGAGCGGCAAGGATGCGTACCTCCTGAATGCGCTTTTTGTTGAGAAGGTTGATCTGGCGCTGCAGCTTGGGAATCAACCAGGCCTGCACGGGGATCAGCGCCACCGCAGCCAGACCAAACCAAACGCTTTGCAGAAACAGAAACGACAGGATGGTGATCATCTGCCCCGCTTGCAGAACCGGCTGGCTGATCGCATCCCCCATCAGCCCGCCCATCGGCTCGCTTTCGGCGGTGATCATCGAGACCATCTCGCCTTGGCTGACACGCTCGAAATAGGGCTGGGGAAAGCGCAGGGCGCGGCTGATCAACTGATAGCGAAAGCGGCGCAGCATCCGCTCGCTCAGGACACCTTTCATGGTGTTGATGCGCATTTTCATCAGCCCGTGGGCCAGCACCGCCGCCAGAAAGGCAAAGCACAGAATAATCAGGAAATTCGTCTGCTGGAGGCTGTAACCCCAAACCTGAACCACGCTGCTCGAGGCACCAATCGCGTCATTGATAATGCGTTTGGGCAGCTCAAGCGTGAGATAGAGTAGCGGAAACAACGTCGAGGTCACGGCCAGCAGGATCAACTGGTCGCGCTTGGAGTATTTCCAGATGAAGCGGAAAATCGTGCGTTCTATGGAACCTGTCCCTGCTTTTGATCAATGATCCGGTTTCGAAACGATGCACGGAAAATTAACAGTCTGAATTTACAGTAATCTTGCTTTGCTAGGCAAATAGTTTCCGACAAAGTGCTAATCTTTGCGCATGTGTGAACTAGTTCATTTGCCTACACGCATTTTAGCGCCTAGAGTTCCCTTTAGGACGATATCGGGAGGATACGTTTGCCCGAAAGCTATGGTGCCGTGTTGCTGTTGCTCTGCTTGCTGCAGATCAAACATATGTTCGCGGACTTCTATCTACAGACGCCCAAGATGCTGACCGGGCGTGGCGAGTATTTTCATTTGGGACGCGCGCAACATGCAGGGGTGCACGTTGTGGGCTCGGCCCTTATTTTTTTGCTGTTTGGCGCACCGGTCAGCTTTATCCTGATCATCTCGGCCCTGGAATGGATCATCCATTTCAACATTGATTTCGCCAAGGCCAGCTATTCCGAAAAGAAAAAGCTACAGCCCAATCAAGCCGCATTCTGGCGGGCAACTGGTCTGGACCAGTTGATGCACAGCCTGACCTATATTGCCATGGTTTGGGCCTGGATCGCTTTCTCCGTCTGAGCCCTTAGGCAACGCGGTCCATTTGCGCAATCTGATAAGCGGACATCCAAAGACCGTCCACTGTATCCAATTCGTCCGGATCAAACTGCTGCTGGGATTCCCAATACCGCCCGGATGGCACATAATAGCCGAGGCGATCTTCGGCCTCCAACGCGTCATGCGCGCCAACGGTCGACGGCATCGGTGCGTCTTCCATCCGTGACGCGGGAAGCGATGGATAGAGCAGCCTGCTTTCACCCTCCGACAAGCGCACCATGCGACAGCCCTGCGCGGCAGCGAAAACGCCCAATCTGGCCGATTTCGCCTCAAGCGACCGCAATGAGATGTCGGCACGCAGCGGATCAGCGGTTCCGTTGCCGTAGAAATGCGTCTTCCCCGACCCGGGATAGACCATATCGCAGCCGAAATAGGCAATCACCGACGGAGCAAGGGCGGACAGCGCCCAATAGCCTGCGGTAAACGCCATGGTGCCCCCCGCATAGACAAAACCGCCATAGGCGTTTTGCCGAGGCACGTAGTCTTCGGCTGTCACGATCCTTTGGCCTTTTGTTAGGGCTGTGGGTCGGTTTTCCGGCGGAAAATCCTCAGGGTGGATTAGGATGTCCCAATCCGGACGAATACGCCATGCGTTGTTGATGGCCACGATATGCGTGAACGGCGTCCGATCCCAATCTCGGGCGGCCACCGCTGAAGGCGCACTGCCAAGGATCAGTACTTTGTTTGGCGTCTTAGGCATCACGTATCCGCTCCATTTCGCATTTACGTGATGTTAGGGCCAATTGTCGGGCTGACTACCCCAGAACGGAAAAACTGCTTTCTTCGTTGATCGGGCGGTTGCGCGAATAGAATCCCACATCAATCACGCGTTTGATGTAAGGCAGTTCGAACTGCAGCGGTTCGGCATCGTGGTCCTTACCGCCCTCGCAATAGTCGATCAGAGCCGTCATCATCTTGCCCGCAATCGGCGCGTTCTTGTATTGGTTCCCGCTGGTGCCGCAGGCCATGTAGAATCCCGGCAAGCTGGATTTATCGTAGATCGGAATCCAGTCGGTCGACGCATCATAGAGATCAACCACACCCCGCGTTTTGGACGGAATACCAAGGCTTGGCACCCGCTGCGCATAGCGCATCGCCTGCGTCGTCCACTGATCGGTGAAATCGCGGTTATATGACTTGTCGTCCTTGCACCATTGATGCGGATCGCATTCGGGATCCTCGGACCCCACGAGGATGTGGTTGCCATGCTCAGGGCGGCAATAGCAAGCGATGTCACTATCCGAGACAATGGTTCCGTTGTTTTCGAAATCGAACCCCTCAGGCGCGGGAACATGGACCACTTCCTGCCGCAGAGGACGGGTTTCGATAGTCATGTCGTCAAGAACGCCAGCCATGCCGTTGACAATGGCCGATCCCGGCCCGGCCACGTTTACCACGACCTTGGCACGAATTTCTTCGCCCGTAGCCAGTTTGACACCCGCCACGCGCCCGTCCTCAATGAGGATCTCAACAACCTCGGCCCCAGTACGCAACTCGGCCCCGTTCTGGATTGCCGCATCCATCAGGTTCTGCGCCGAAAGAGCCGGGTCGGTGACATAGCCTGCCTGAGGCCAGAACACGCCACCTTGCATCTTGCGCCCGTTCGGTTGTCCGAACTCCGGGTCGTCCATCCGGCGGGCGGGGGCGAAGCTTTCCAGAGAATATACCGGCAGGCGTTCGGTGACCGTCTCGGGCGACCATTCCTCGAACGGGCAGTCCAGATCCGCACTGTTTTGCATGTGTTTTTCAAGCATCCCGTTGGCGTCTGTTTTCATCACCAGACAACCGGTCTCGCGAAACTGCGCCAGATTGGCATCTGCGGGCAGTCCCAGATACTCGGCCCAATCGCGCCAATAATGGTAGCCCTCCCACGCGAAAGCCGTGCCATCGAACGTCGAATAGTGCATACGGATGATCGCGCAGGACCCCGCGGTCGAGCCATGGCCGACCTGCGTATTGCGGTCCAGCGAAAGGGTTTTCCATCCGGCCTTGGCCATCTCGAACGCGATGGCCGCGCCAATGACGCCTGTCCCGATTATGATTGCATCTGGTTGGCTCATTCTGTCTTTCCTTCCCAAAAGCGCTTGGAATAAGCGCGAAATTCTTCAATTTCCTCGGCCCGAGGCTGAACCCCTGTGAAAGCATGCAGGTAGTGGGGCACCAACGAAAGCCGCGTTTCCATCGGCTCGTTTAGCTGCGCCAGATCATACCCAATCTGCATGTAGTAAAGGACGCGCGCCCGTGTTTCGGCCTCAATGTCCGAATAGCCAAACCGCGCAAACATCGCGTGCAGCGCCTTGAGGCGTCGTGCGTCGGATTGATCCAGCGCATTGCGCACTTTGCCTGATTTGCGGGCCCAGTCCCGGATGGCAAAATCAAGTGCCGTGTCGAACAAATCCGTGTTCACCACGCATCGCTGCACGTTGCAGACCGCGCTGGTAATTGTCTCGGCCGGGGCCTCGGCCTGCGCGATCAACGCCGCCGTATTGGTCGCCTGCCACCGCGCCAGCAAAGCATCCAGAAGCTCCTGCCGCGATTTGAAGTACCAGTAGAAAGACGAGCGGGACACGGCCATGCGCTCGGCCAGGTTCATGACCTTGATCTGATCCACCCCGTCCGAGATCAGCACGTCCATCGCCACATTCAGCCAGTCATCCCGCGTGACTTTGATATTGCCGACCAGAGGCTCGGCCTTGGGGTCATCGCGGTGCAGGATCGGTTTGGTGCTCATTCAACTCTCCGGCGGAGCGCCGCCTTCGGCAGTTCGCTTCGCGATGAAATCGTGCAAGGCCCCTAGTCGATCGCTATCGCCAGCGGGCGGTTTGAAATCATTCAGGATACCTTTCCAAACACCTGTTGCACGTTGATTGGCATCGACAGATCCACGCTCGGTCCAGGTGCCGAAATTGGCGTAGTCATGAACATGAGGCTGGTAGAATTCGGTATTGTAGCGCTCCATCGTCTGGGACGAGGCAAAGAAATGCCCGCTGGGGTCAACCTCACTCAGGGCGGTATCAAAGCCGATTTCGGCCTGTCCGGCCTGCGCGCCGGCACACAGTTCAGCTACCATGTTCAACACTTCGGCATCACAGATCATCTTCTCAAACGACACGGACAGCCCGCCTTCGAGCCAGCCTGCCGAGTGGATGATCACCGTCGCCCCGGCCATCAAACAGCCCCAGAGGCCAAACTGGTTTTCATTCGCGGCCTGAACGTCGTTGATGTTCGAAGCCGACCCGGCCGCCGACCGCCATGGTAGGCCCAAGAACCGTGCCAGTTGGCCTGCCGCCAAAGACGCCTGGAAATGCGATGGCGTCCCAAAGGCCGGAGCGCCGGATTTCATGTCGACGTTGCTGGTGAAGGTTCCATAGCAGACCGGCGCGCCAGGGTTCGTCAATTGCGTCAGGGTCACAGCCGCCAGAGCCTCGGCATGGGAAAGCGTGATGGCCCCCGCGACCGTGATCGGGGCCATCGCCCCCATCAGGGTGAACGGCGTTACGATCGACATCTGACCATGTCGCGCAAAATCGATCAGCCCTTGCGCCATCGGGATATCCAGCGTGCGCGGGCTATTGGTGTTGATGATCGTATAGCAATGCGCATTGCCCCGGAACTCAACATCCGAAAGCCCTCGTGCGATAGACAGCATCTCAAAACTGTCCAACACCTGTGGGGTGCCGCGCGAGAAGAAGAAGGGGAACTTATCCGTCAACTCCATCTGCGCCTGCGTCGTGAAATAGTGGCGAAGATGGGTCGGCACATCCTGCGGCTCGACCTGAGGCGAAATCATCTGGAAGACATCGAAGTGATGCGTCAGCTTCAGGAATTCAATGTAATCCTGACCCGACGCCGGTCGCCTGCCCCGTTCCAGATCGGTTGCGTTCGGGGCACCTGCACCCGGTTGAAACACGAGCGAACCCAGTTCCAGCTTAAAATCGCGGTCCCGCGCCCCGGCATGACACGCGATGGATTTGGGGGCCGAAGCCACGGCGGCCTCAACCAAATCACGCCCGATAAAGACCATCTGAGTATCTTCGTCCACACGCGCACCAGCCTTGGCAAAGATGCGGCGGGCTTCGGGCAGCAGGACTTTCACCCCAAGGTCCTGCAAGACGCGCAGCGCTGTCTCATGCATGTCCGCGATCTGATCCTCGGGGAACACCTCCATCTGCGGAAAAGGGTTGCGCAGCTGGCGGTAGTTCACATCGCGCGAGGGCGGTGGTGCGGCATCTGCACCCCGCCCGCGCCGTCGCCGACCACGCTCGGATGTTTGTGAGATCACCATCAGCCCCTCATCGCCTTGCCCTGCGGATCGTAAGGAGATGGCGCAACCACGCGCGCAGGCCGTTCCACACCAACCACATGCACGGTCAATTCCGTCCCCGGTTCGGCCTTGTCGCGATTGATCAGCGCCATTGCCAGAGACTTGCCCGTGTAGTGGCCGTAGCCGCCCGAGGTGACAAAACCCACGCGTTCGCCATTGGACCATATCGGCTCATACCCGCTGGCGTCGGCATCCACGGCATCGACCTCAAGCGTCACCTGAAGCTGAGCCGGGCCATTGCCGTCACGCTCGGCCACAGCTGCCTCTTTCCCGACGAAATCCTTTTCCCAGTCGATCCAGCGATCCATTCCGGTCATGCCCGGCGTATAGGCTTGGGTAAACTCGGCGGACCAGATGCCGAAACTCTTCTCCAATCGGGTTGAGAGCATGGCATTGAACCCGCATTCGCGGATGCCTTCGTCAGCCCCAGCCTCCAAAAGCATCCGGCGCAGCTTGATGTGATCGCCGTAACGGCAGTTGATCTCATACCCCTTTTCACCGGTCACCGACATGCGGGCGACGCGGGTGCGGACCAGACCGATATCGAAATCTCCACAACCCATGAATTTCAGGCCTGAGATATCCTGTTCCGCCAGCTTCTCGACCACCGCCTGCGATTTCGGGCCGACCACGGCAAAACCGCAATATTCCTCGCCCAGATCACGGACAGTCACGCCGTCCATCATGTGATCGTCGAACCAGCGCATGTGCCACGCACGTAGGTAGTAACTGCCCATGATCCACCAAGTTCCGTCACCCCAGTTCAGCACAGTCAGGTCGCCTTTGAGCCGCCCCGTCTCACCCAGCATCGGAGCCAGCTTGGCGCGCCCCGGCCCCGGCAGTTTCGAGGCCATGACCTTGTCCAGCCAGGCCTGTGCATTCGGACCCGTCACCTCGAACCGCGAGAAACCCGAGATGTCCAACAGGCCAACACCTTCACGGAGCGTCTTGCATTCCTCCGCCACGATGTCATGGGCGTTCGACCGCTTGAGGGTCGGCGTTTCCTCGAACCCTTTGGGCGCGAAATAAAGCGGCACCTCCAGATCCCAGCTGACGCCCCATTTGCACCCGGCCTCAGTCATCGCATCATGCGCCGGGGCCATCTTCAGCGGACGTCCTGCTGGCAGTTGCTCATTCGGGTAGGTCATCACGAAACGGCGCGAGTAGAACTGACCGGTCGTTTCGCGAATGTAACGTTTGTTCTGCGCGAAATCGCCATAGCGAGCGACGTCCATTGGCCATGCGTCGGCCTCGGGCTCACCATGGATCATCCACTCGGCCAGAGTTTTGCCAACGCCGCCGCCCTGCAAGAACCCGGCCATCACGGCGCAGGCCGACCAGTAGCCACGCTTGCCCGGAACCGGACCGACCAGAGGGTTCCCGTCGGGCGAGAAGGTAAACGCGCCATTGACCCATGTCTTGATGCCGACATTCTGGATCGAGGGATAGCGCTCAAAGCCCAGCGTCAGCTCATTCTCGATGCGGTCGAGCTGCTCTTGAAACAGTTCCTCACCATAGTTCCAAGGCGCCCCGTCCATGGCCCAGTGCTCGTGGTCGACCTCGTAGATGCCAACCAGAACGCCCTTCTGATCCTGCCGCATATAGGTGAAGCCTTCGAGGTCGACAGTCATCGGCATCTCGAACTCGGCCTCGGCAACATCGGGCACTGTGTCGGTTATCAAATAGTGGTGCTTTAGCGGAGAGACCGGCAGCTCCACCCCCGCCATACGGCCCACTTGCTTGGCCCAAAGGCCCGCCGCGTTCACCACATGCTCGCAAGTGATCGTGCCCTTGTCGGTCACGACCTGCCAGCCATCGGCGGTCTGCGTCAGGCTTTCGACCTTGGTTTCCTCATAATATTCCGCGCCACGCTTTTTTGCCGCCGTCGCGTAGGCCTGCACAGTGCCGGTTGTGTCGATATAGCCTTCGCGATCCGCCCACATCGCGCCCAACACGCCATCGGTGGACATGATCGGACAACGTCTCTGCGCCTCTTCCGGGGTCAGAAGTTCGCAATCATCGATGCCGATGGATTGGAAGATGCGGTAGTTTGCCTGCAGCCATTCCCAGCGTTCAGGGGTGCCCGCCAGCGTCAAACCGCCAGTCATGTGCAAGCCGATATTCTGGCCTGATTCCTTTTCGATCTCACTGAGCAGGTCGATGGTGTAGGCCTGCAAGGACGCCATATTCGGATCCGCGTTCAACGCGTGAATACCACCCGCCGCGTGCCAGGATGACCCCGAGGCCAGCCTCCGCCGCTCCAACATGACGACGTCCGACCAGCCGAACTTGGCCAGATGATACAGGACCGAGGCCCCAACGACACCGCCTCCAATGACCACAACGCGATACTGAGATTTCATCCTGCCCTCCGCTGCACGACTCGGATGAAACGCTAGTGGCACTGTTCACTTCTGTCTAGACATTTCTGTACAGTGTCGAGCGCAAGCTTGTGTCAGCCAATTCAGGTGCCTTTTAAAGGCTGGCGCTGGGCCGGGATTTGATCCTGTCGAACCAGGCTTGAGTCGCGGTACTAGCTTCCGGGATACGCATTTTGATCACGCGAGCGAAATCGACAAAGACGAATCCGGTGATATCGGCGAGGGTGAAGTCCTCGCCCGCCAAAAACGGGCTGCCCTGTAAATGGTCCTCGAGCAAATCGAAGAACGCCCCCACCCTGTCGCGACCCCGTTGCGCAAGCTCGGGGATCTGCGGATAGTTCTCTGGTCCCGGAATAGGACGATCCTTGAAAGCAGGATGGCCGTTGCGTAGGGCTTCGGCGATAGGCATACCGCCTTGCTGCTCGACGATTGCGTTCCACATCAAAACACGGCCTTTTTCATCCGGCGTCTTGCCCAGCAATGGGGGTTCTGGGCTCTGCGCCTCAAGATATGCAGCAATCCCAAGGTTCTCGGTCAGAATCGTGCCTTCATCGGTCACCAGCACTGGGATCGTGGCCCGAGGGTTAACGGCGCGAAAAGCATCGCTCAACTGCTCTCCCTCCGCGATCGAGATTTGCCGAGTTTCAATCTCCAAGTCTTTTTCGGCAATGAACATACGCGCGCGGCGCGGGTTCGGAGCAGTGGCGCAGTCGTAAAAGATCATCCGTTTTCCCTCTTTCGTGTTTAGCTCAAAGCCTTGGCGACCGCCCGCGCGATCACCCGTTCTTCGTCGGTCGGGATCACGAGCACGGGTATACCGCCGTTCGATATCACCGTCGCGTTTTGGGCGTTGGCCTCGGCGTCCAGATGGATGTTGAGAAATCCCATCCCATCCAGCACGCTCTGGCGAATAGGCGCAGCGTTCTCACCAATGCCGCCGCAGAATACGACCGCATCCACCCCTCCCAGAACGGCCGCCATCGCACCCAGCTCCCGCCTGATCCGGAAGACATAGTAGTCTATCGCCTCACGTGCATGTGGGTCATCGCTTTCCAGCAATGTGCGCATATCGTGGCTGATCCCGCTGAGGCCAAGCAGGCCACTTTTCTTGTAGAGGATATGCGTGATCGCCTCGGCAGAGTGACCTTGCTCCATCAGATAGAGCAACACGCCGGGATCAAGCTGACCACAACGGGTCCCCATTGGCAGCCCATCAAGCGCGGAAAAACCCATGGTTGAGCCGATACTCTTTCCGTTGGCCACAGCGCACATCGAGGCCCCGTTGCCCAGATGCGCGATCACCACCCGGCCTGCGGCCAGATCCGGGAATTCCTCAGCCATCTTGCCGGTAATGTAGTCGTAGGACAGTCCGTGGAACCCATAGCGCCGAACGCCCTTCTCATAAAAGCGGCGCGGGATGGCGAACGCGTCGTTTACAAACGGATGGCCGACGTGAAAGGAGGTGTCAAAACACCCAATCTGTAACGCACTCGGGAAAGCCGTTCGTGCAGCGCAGACGGCCGCTAGATTGTGGGGCTGATGCAACGGGGCCAGTGACGAGAGCGTTTCAAGCTGGGCCAGCACGTGATCGTCCAGAACCGTGGGCCCTTCGAAGGTCTGTCCGCCGTGGACAATACGGTGGCCTACACCGACGATTAGATCCGATTGAAGCAGAGGCTCAAGGGCCAGCAAGATCGCAGTGACCCCGGCCGCGTGGTCAGCAGGCCCGATCTCGCGTGTCTCATGAAGCCCGTCGCCGTTGATTTGCAATTGGGCGACCGGTCCCAGATTGTCCACCTGCCCGTGCCACAGCAATTCGGGTTCAGCGTCGGCCTGGTAAACTCCGAATTTGATGGTCGAACTTCCCGCATTCAGCGTCAGGATGGCCTGCATTGCGTTCCTCCGGTTTGCTTAACCTTTTGGTGGACCCGGACGCGCCTAAGGCGTCACCGCCGGTAGATAAAACAGCGCCCCTCGACCGCGCCCTCGGGCAAGGGCAATTCAGTCAGCGCATTGAAATACATTCGATCACTGGAAACCATCAGGCCACCCGGCGCCAGAAGCGGTTCAATCAAAGGCGAAACAAACCGCGCGAAGGCGTCGTTCTTTTCGCGATTGTGCCCACCCAGATCTGCATGGATCAGGCTGGCCGTCGCACCAAACCGATCCACAGAGGCTGGCAGAGTGTCCCGCACATCGCCCAAAATCACCCGACCCTCGGGCGGGGTTGAGTCGGGATGTGAAGCCACCGCGCGTTCGAACACGAAAACTGGGCGATTCTGAATGTACTGGATCATGTGGTGGTAGGTTCGACCGTTACCCAGGCCCAGCTCGAACACCGGCCCGGACATGCCTCTTGTCTGCTCGATTGCAAAATCCAGGCAGGCGCGTTGCGACACCATGCGGTCAATAAACAGATCAAGTCGGCTTTGGTTTTCGGGCACAGGGGATTCTCTCTTTGATACTCAACGCCAGCTTAAATGGTGCTGGTCACGAACTTGATGGCAAAAACTCAACTGTTTGTGTAGTTGTAGAGGCGAAAGTTTCACATTCCCGCGACATTTCAGCCTAAGAACGGGTTTGACGAGTCGGGTGAAACCGCGCGACAGTAAGTCAAAAAAACGGGGAGAATAAAAAGCCGATGCTCATCTACGGCCAAACGGGTGGAAAACCCGAATGACTGCGTTGTTGTCTGTCAGAGATCTCAGCATCGGTTTCGGCACGGCGGACTCAGTCGTGCGAGACGTGAATTTCGATGTGGAGGCCGGACAGACACTTGCTTTAGTGGGTGAGTCGGGCTCGGGCAAAACAATCTCCTGCCGGGCCGTGTTGCGTATCCTGCCTCGCGTAGCGCAGATTCGCAGCGGCTCGATTATTCTGAATGATTCCAAGGGCAAGGCCGACCTGACGCAAATCAACGAGCGGGAGATGCGCAGCATTCGCGGCAACCGCGTCTCGATGATCTTTCAGGAACCGATGCGGTCTTTGTCGCCACTGCACAAGATCGGCAATCAGGTCAGCGAGGTCCTCTGGCTGCATCGCGGCGCGTCCGAGGCGCAGGCCCGTAAGGAAGTACTGACCCAGTTTGAACGCGTGGGCTTTCCAGATCCCCAGCGGGCCTATGACTCCTATCCGTTCGAGCTGTCGGGTGGTATGCGCCAGCGCGCCATGATCGCCATGGCGATGGTCTCCAAGCCCGAACTGCTAATTGCTGATGAGCCGACCACAGCGTTGGATGTGACCACGCAGGCGCAGGTTTTGGGGCTGATCAAGGAGCTTCAGCGCGAAACCGGGATGGCGCTGATCCTTGTTACGCACGATCTGGGCGTGGTGGCCAATATGGCCGAGCAGGTCGTCGTCATGCACAAGGGCCGCGTGATGGAGGCAGGCCCCGCCGCCCCCATCCTGACCGCGCCGGCCCATCCTTATACCAAACAACTGTTCGATGCGGCCCCGGCCATTCCAGATCAGGACGCCGTCGGCATTCCGATGCCGGACGAAGACCTGATCCTGCATATGAAAGGGGTCTCCAAGACCTATACGATGCGCTCTAGCAAGGGCTGGCAGGCCGACAAACAGATCCATGCCTGTCGCAGCGTCGATCTGAAGCTTGCACGTGGCAAGACACTGGCGATTGTCGGCGAAAGCGGCTCTGGCAAGACCACCGCCGCCCGGATTGCCCTTGGCGCCGAACTGCCCAACCCAGGCGGAGAGGTTCTGTTCTGTACCGCCCAGGGCGAAGACCCCATCCCGGTCCACCAGATGACCCGCGCCCAGCGCACCGCGTTTCAGCGCAAGGCGCAGATGGTGTTTCAAGACCCCTACAGCTCACTCAGCCCACGGATGCGAATACAGGATGCGATGACCGAGCCGCTGGAAATCCACCGTATCGGTTCGGTCTCGGAGCAACGCGACAAAGCCGCCGAGATGCTGCAGCGCGTGGGGCTGAACTCGGACATGCTGAAACGCTATCCGCATGCGTTTTCCGGCGGGCAGAGGCAGCGCCTGTCTATCGCCCGCGCCATGATGCTGGACCCGCAATTGATCGTCTGTGACGAGCCGACCTCGGCGCTGGATGTCTCGGTTCAGGAACAAATTCTGACACTGTTGGAAAACCTGCAGGACAGTCTGAACCTGTCCTATTTCTTTATCTCTCACGATTTGGCCGTCGTGGCCCGCATCGCTGACGAAGTTGCCGTGATGCGTCGGGGCTTGATCGTCGAACAAGCCCCGCCCGAAACACTCTTCTACAATCCGCGCCATCCTTACACCAAGGCGTTGATTGCCGCTCAACCAGAACCCGACATCAACCGCCCGATTGACCTGCAAATGGTCTCTCTGGGTGCCGGCGCGCCGGACAGTTGGGATGAGGCCTTTCGTTTCTCGGACACCGTGATACCTTCGCTGGTGGAATTGGAACCGGGCCATAAGGTACGTTGCCATGTTTAAGACCACTCGCCCTTTGATCCTGGCCGCCGCTCTGGCCTTTGGCTGGACACTGCCTGTGCTGGCCGATTTACCGGTCCCACAAGAGAGCAACTTTTGGTCGGCTGAGGTAAATGCGGGCGATCTGCCCCCGGTTTCGGAGCGCCTGCCCAAAGACCCTCTGGTGGTGGATCTGGCCGCCAAGGGGCGTGAATTCGGCACTCCTGGCGGCACCATGCGGACCATGGTGACCCGGTCCAAGGATATCCGCCAGATGGTCGTCTACGGTTACGCCCGGTTGGTTGGGTTTGATGGAAACTACAATATAGTGCCGGACATTTTGGCCTCGTTCGACAATGACGAGAACCGCAAGTTCACTCTGCATTTGCGCGAAGGACATAAGTGGTCGGATGGCTCGCCGTTTTCCTCCGAAGATTTCCGGTACTGGTGGGAAGATGTCGCCAATAACGAATTGCTCAGTCCCTCCGGGCCGCCTGATTTTCTGATCGTCGATGGTAAGGCCCCTACTGTCTCTTTCCCGGACGAGACAACCGTGATCTACGAATGGGATGATCCGAACCCGGATTTCCTGCAAACACTAGCACAGGCCAGACCGCCCTTCATCTACCGCCCGTCGGCTTTTCTGAAACAGTATCACGAAAACTATGTTGATCCCGAGGATCTGGCCGCGCAGGTCGATGATGCCCGCGTCAAAAGCTGGGCGGCCCTGCACAACAAGCTGGACAACCTTTACAAGTTCGACAACCACAAGCTGCCCACGCTTCAGCCTTGGCTGAACGCAAGCTCGGGCAAGAAAATCCGCCACAATTTCGTGCGCAATCCGTTCTACCACCGCATCGACTCCAAAGGGGTGCAACTGCCCTATATCGACGTGGTCGAGATGGAGATTGTGGCCCCCGGACTGGTGGCAGCAAAGACCAATGCGGGTGAGACCGACCTGCAGGGACGTGGTCTGGCGTTCCGGGATGCCTCGATCCTGAAAAAGGGTGAGGCGGTTGGCAACTACAAGACATTGCTCTGGAAAACTGGCGTGGCCTCACAGATCGCAATCTATCCGAACCTGAACTACGCGGATGAGGTTTGGCGGGATGTGATGCGAGACGTTCGCGTGCGCCGCGCCCTGTCTTTGGGGATTGATCGCAAGACGATCAACCAAGCGCTCTATTTCAAACTGGCAAAACCGGGCGCGATGGCGGTTCTGCCAGCCTCACCCTTCTATAGTGAGGAAAACGCCCAGGCCTGGGCCCAGTACGATCCGGATCTGGCGAACGCGCTGTTGGACGAGGCTGGGCTGAACGAGCGCGACAAGAACGGCATTCGGCTGTTGCCCGACGGCCGCCCGATGGAGTTGATCATCGAAACCGCTGGTGAGCGGCAGGAGGTAGAAAACGCCCTGCAGATCGTAACCGACACATGGCGCGAGATTGGCGTCGATCTGGTGATGCGCCCGCTGGATCGCGATATCCTACGCAACCGGGTTTTTGCAGGCAACACCATGGCCTCGGTCTGGTTCGGCTGGGACGACGGGCTGCCCCAAATCCACACCTCGCCTGCCTATCTGGCCCCGACGGATCAGGTGTTTCTCGCCTGGCCAAAATGGGGACAGTATTATCAGACCGGCGGCGAAGTGGGTGAGGCCCCCGACATGCCCGAGGCTGAGCGCCTGATGACTTTGGTCCATGACTGGGAGACTGCCACAACAGATGAACAGCGCGCTGCCGTCTGGACCGAGATGTTGGAAATCCACGCTGACCAGCTATACGCGATCGGCATTCTGAACGGCGCGCCGCAGCCCATTGTCGTCTCGAACCGTTTGCGCAATGTCCCCGAACAGGCCATGTGGGCATGGGAGCCCGGTGCGCATTTCGGCGTCCATCGCCCGGATGAGTTCTTTTTGGTCGACTGAGCAGGAGCAGCTAAATGATCATGCTGCGATATGCGGTCTATCGCTTCTTCACGATGCTGCTGACCCTGTTGGTGGTCTCGGTTCTGATATTCGTCATCATCAACCTGCCGCCCGGCGATTATCTGAGCAACCAGATCGCCGAGCTTCAGGCCTCAGGCCAATCCGCCGGTGTCGCCAAGGCCGAATTTCTGCGGGCCGAGTACGCCTTGGATCGTCCCATGTGGGAGCAATACCTGATCTGGATGGGCTTCTGGCCCGGCCCCCACGGGTTCGAAGGTCTGCTGCAAGGCAATTACGGCTGGTCGTTCGAGTTCGACCGCCCCGTCTCAGACATCGTGGGCGATACGCTTTGGCTGACGGTTGTAGTCAATCTAGCCGCGATCCTGTTCGTCTACGCCGTTGCCCTGCCCTTGGGTGTGATCGCCGCCGCGCGATCGCGCACGTGGATCGATTATACCTCGGCCTTTGTCGGCTATCTGGGTCTGGCCACGCCGAACTTTTTGCTGGCGCTGATCCTGTTCTACTACGGTCATCAGTATTTCAACCTCCCCATCGGCGGCCTGATGGACCCGAAATTCGAAGGCGAACCGATGAGCTGGGACAAGCTGAAATCCATCCTTGTCCACCTGATCGTGCCAACCTTCGTCATCGGCACCTCGGGCGCGTCGGCCATGATGCAGCGCCTGCGCGCGAACATGCTGGACGAGCTGGGCAAGCCCTATGTTGAGACAGCCGTTGCCAAAGGTATGGCCCCGTCACGGATGCTGACCAAATACCCGTTGCGCGTGGCCTTCAACCCGTTCGTCGCTGACATCGGAAACCTGCTGCCTTCGATGGTGTCCGGCTCGGTTCTGGTGTCGGTCGTGTTGGGCCTGCAAACCATTGGCCCGACCCTGCTGACTGCACTGAAAACGCAGGACCAGTTCCTGTCGGCGTTCATCCTGATGTTCGTGGCCCTGCTGACCCTGATTGGCACCATGATCTCGGACATCTTGCTGGTCATGCTCGACCCGCGCATTCGGTATGAGGGGCGAGACGCATGACCCAACGCCCTGATGATCGCTATGTAGATGACGCACCGTTCGACCCGCAGGCCTCGGTCCAACAGCTCGAGCGCGCCGATCTGGACGCCCCGAACTGGGTGCTGGTCTGGCGCAAATTCCGCACGCACAAGCTGGGCCTGATCTCAGGCGTTTTTCTGCTGCTCTGCTACCTGATGCTGCCCTTTGCAGGCTTCATCGCCCCCTACGGCCCCAATGACCGGAACGGAGAACACCTTTACGCCCCGCCCCAGTCGATCAACTGGTTCCACGAGGGCGAATTCATCGGGCCCTATGTCTACCCCATCACGGCTGAGGCAGATCTTGAGACCTTCCAATGGAAGTTCATTCCAGACACCGAGGATCCTCGTCCGATCAAGTTCTTCTGTGAAGGGTCCGAGTATCGCTTGGCAGGATTCATCCCCTCTGACACGCATCTGTTCTGTGCCCCTGATGGCGCGACACTGTTCCTATGGGGCTCGGACCGGTTGGGCCGCGATATCTTCAGCCGCATCCTCTATGGCGCGCAGTTATCACTGACCGTTGGTCTGATCGGCATCTCGGTGTCGTTCTTCCTTGGTATCCTGTTCGGGTCAATGGCCGGGTATTTCGGAGGGCGCATCGACTGGACCATCAACCGTGTGATCGAAGTCCTGCGGTCCCTACCCGAACTGCCGCTATGGCTCGCCTTGTCCGCCGCCGTGCCCTCGAACTGGAGCCCCGTCGCGGTCTTCTTCATCATCTCGATCATCCTCGGCATTCTCGACTGGCCCGGCCTCGCCAGATCCGTCCGCGCCAAATTCCTATCCCTGAGAGAGGAAGAATACGTCCGCGCAGCTGAGATGATGGGCGCAAGCTCCGGCCGGGTGATCCGAAAGCACCTGCTGCCGAACTTCATGTCCCACCTGATCGCGTCGGCCACCCTGTCGATCCCGGCGATGATACTCGGTGAAACCGCGCTGTCCTTCCTTGGCCTCGGCCTGCGTGCGCCTGCGGTGAGTTGGGGCGTGATGCTGAACGATGCGCAGAACCTCGCTTCGATCGAGATATACCCTTGGACGGCCATTCCCATGCTGCCCATTATCGTCGTTGTTCTAGCCTTCAACTTCCTTGGCGATGGTTTGCGTGACAGTCTGGACCCCTATCAGCAATGAGCCTGCTGTCCTCTCTTCCGGCGGCCGACAGCTATCGCACTACCGGCGAGGGAACCCTGCCCAGCGCCTTTGCCGTCTCCGAGCTGGCAACCACCAGCTTCGCCGCGGTTGGTCAGGAGCTGTCCCGATATATGACCGCCGCAAACCTGTCACCAACCGCGCCAGCGGTCACGGTGGATCGCCGCCTCGCTTTACTCTGGTATCGCTATTCCTTCAAGCCCGATGGCTGGGAGATGCCCAGCCTGTGGGACGCCATTGCGGGCGACTACCGCGCGTCTGACGGTTGGATCAGGCTACATACCAACCTGCCCCACCACCGCGCTGCCGCCCTGAAAGTTTTGGGCACACAAGCCGACCGGGAAGCGGTCTCACAGGCCCTTCGCAGCTGGGCTATCGCTGACCTCGAAAGCGCTATTGTGGCCGAGGGCGGCGTCGCTGCCGCCATGCGCAGCCGCGCCGAATGGTTGGACCATCCCCAAGGCCGCGCCGTCAGCCGTGACCCACTGATCAGTTGGCAGAATCCACGTCGGATCACTCTGCGAGATCGTCCGGCTGCAACAGCCAAACGCCCGCTTGCCGACCTGCGCGTCCTAGACCTGACCCGCGTTCTGGCGGGCCCCGTCTCAACCCGCACATTGGCCGGATTCGGCGCGGATGTACTGCGCATCGACCCTCCGAGCTGGGATGAGCCGGGCGTTATTCCCGACATCTCACTTGGCAAACGCTGTGCCTATCTGGACCTGAAATCGACCGAGGGCCTGACCCATCTGCAAGACCTGTTGTCACAAGCAGATGTATTCATCCACGGGTACCGCCCCGGCGCGCTTGAGGCTCTGGGGCTTAGTAAAGCAAAGCGTGACGAACTGGCCCCCAACCGGGTCGAGGTCACTCTAGACGCCTATGGCTGGCAAGGACCTTGGGCCACACGCAGAGGGTTCGACAGTCTGGTTCAGATGAGCGCAGGTATTGCCCATGCCGGGATGGAATGGACCAACGCCGACAAACCCACCCCGCTGCCAGTTCAGGCTCTGGACCATGCGACCGGATACCTGATGGCAGCCGCAGTTCTTTCTGCACTGGCCGAGGCGGCCTCGGGAAATTCAATCATGCACGCCCATCTGTCGTTGGCGCGCACCGCCGAATTGCTGGCCATTCTCGGTAAAACCGACACCAGCCAAGACCCGATTACAGCCAACCCATCCGACTATTGCGAAGTAACCGAACAGTCCGGATGGGGCCCTGGCCACCGGCTAAAACCCGCACTGACCATTGGTCGGACGGTGATGAGGTGGGACCTGCCCGCCCCACAACTAGGCACCTCCAACCCAACCTGGCCTTG
The DNA here is from genome assembly GCF_056538485.1 of Ruegeria sp. BG3. Classification (NCBI taxonomy): domain Bacteria; kingdom Pseudomonadati; phylum Pseudomonadota; class Alphaproteobacteria; order Rhodobacterales; family Roseobacteraceae; genus Ruegeria; species Ruegeria sp. BG3. The sequence goes on from NZ_JBQFTE010000011.1 coordinate 205,408, forward strand.
ATGCGCCAAACGCCGCGCGGCACGCGCGGCCTGGCCCAACGCTTTGGACGGCGTCTCGTCAGAGACGCAGACCAAAGGGGCGGGAGGACCGTCTTAGCGGTCGTCGCCACCCGGTCCAATATCGTCCAAATAGTCCTCGTCAATTGCTGCCTGCACCGCGCCGGTCACTGCCTCGCGCTGTTTCGGGGTCAGGTCTTCGGCCTCTTTTCCATCGGCAAGTCGAACGGTTACCTCTCGATGCGCAAACTTGATGCCTTCGCGAGCGAACAGTTCTCGGATATCCTGATACACCTTCTTGCGCACCAGCCACTGATCGCCCGGCTTGGTCATGAATTTGACCCGGATGATCATCGCCGAATCCTGCATCTCGATAACGCCCTGCGACTTCAAGGGCTGGATAAAGTTGTCACCGATCACCGGGTCGCTCAGCAACTCCTGACCCAGTTTCTTGATCAGCTTCCGCACCTTCTCGACATCCGTGTCATAGGTCACGCGCAGAGGCAGCTTCATGATCACCCAGTCACGCGAATAGTTGGTCAGAACCTTGATCTCCCCGAAGGGAATAGTGTTCAGCGCCCCCAGGTGGTGGCGCAGTTGGAACGAGCGGACCGAGATTTTCTCGACCGTTCCCTTCACATCCCCAATGTCGATGTATTCCCCTTTGCGGAACGCATCATCCAACAGGAAGAAGGCGCCCGAGAAGATGTCGCGCACCAAGGTCTGCGACCCGAACCCGACAGCCAGACCAACCACACCGGCACCTGCGAACAGAGGGCTGACGTTGATGCCCAGCTCCATCAGTACGATCAGCACAATCGTCACGACAACGACCGCCAGGATCGCCCCGCGGAACAAGGGCAGCAAGGTGGCCAAGCGGCTCTGACCGCCTTCACCGCCTTCATCGCCCAGCTCGGCTTCGGAGCCGTCATCGGATTCCTCAGCAATTTTGCTATCGATCCAGATGCGGAAAAAATTGAACAGGATGTAGCCGATAAACAGGATCACCATCACGTCCAACGCACGCCCGATCGGCAGATCCTCGCTCCAGCTGGCATCCGGGTTCCAGATCACCACCAGCGCGTAGCTGCCCACGACAAAGGCCAGAATGCCAGCCACTCTGCGGGCCAGGTCCTCATAGGTCAAAATGGCATGTTTGCGTTGTACTGCCTCGGGCGAGGGTGCCTCTGCCTCGATCTCTGCCTCGGCGTTGATCTGTTCGATCTTGCGGTTGCGGTCAAAGTACCGCTCCAGCAGATAGTTCATCGCGCCATAGGCCACGACAACCGACATGAAGATCGCATAGCTGCTGGCAACAATCGGGACCGAGTTTTCATTCTCAAGCACCAGATCCACGGCAAGCTTCGACCAGCTGAACACGATGTACAGGATCAGCACCGGAGCCCAAGCAAATGAGATGAAGCGCAGAATCCACGAGACTTGAGACGGTGCCCGCCCGCCCCGGATCGCATTTGAAATGGCCCCGGCATTGAACAGGATCATCAGAATATTCAAGAAGGCCCCGAACAGGGTCAAGCACCCGTAGACCAAGGCGTAGACGTTGTAGTTTAGACCGAAATCCGCCACCCAGGTCGAAAACAGAACGACCGATACATCATAGGTCGCCACCGCCGAGGCCCAGATATACAGCCGCTTGGCGTGGCGGTCGGAAAAGGGCGGCAAGCGATACTGGCTCAGATAAGGTGACAGCACCATTCGCCACAGGTCCGAGATCGTGCGGGACAGGAAAAAGGCCGTGAAGATCGCGGTCACGGTGAACTGGATCGAGATATCTTCGGCCTCGCCAAAGAACAGATAGCCAACGATCAATGCCATCAACATTGCAAAGATCGTGCCACCGATCCCCATCACAAACCGGTAGACAAGAAACGGCATCTTCTCGCGATAGCCCTGCGGGTTTTCCTTGATCCGTGCGACGACCCAGCGTTTGGCGATCCGTTTGCCGTAAATCTCGGTTGAGAGCCACCGCCCCAATAGCAGGAAGAGGATGTTCCAACCCAGAACCTCGACATAGGTCTGGATACGACCATCCGGGCTGGTCTGACGCAGGATATACTCCACTTCGAAAACCGAATAGGGCAGTGCCTCAAGGCGTGACTGAACTGATTCACGGAACTTGGTGAATCGCGCCTGTGTCCGCATCAGTTGCGAGGCCTCGGCCATGGGGTCAGCCTCAGACGATTCCGCTTCGGGCTGCTCACCCGCGGTGGAGACCAGATTGCCCGAACTATCGATGACGATGACGCTGGCACCTGCCTCGGTGGCGGTGCGGATCGCGTCGGCGAGATCACTGTCGTTGGTTGCAGTCTCTTCCGTTGCGGAACCCGAGCCATAGCCCGGTATCAGCGCAGTCTGCGCCGCCACACTGGTTGAAAACGCCAACAACAAAGCACAAAATGCAAAAAGCGTCACGGCCAGAAAGTTCGGTTTCATAGGGTCTTGCATCCAATTTCTTCACTGGCGCACACCGTACAGAACCTGTTGGACCTGTTCAAATCCTCCCGCCCGCCTGTTTTCGCGCTTAGAACGAAACGGCAAAGACTGGTGCAAATTGAACCCATATCCTCAATATCCTGTTGCCAAATCGCCATGTTTGGCACATTTGCGGGCGGGCGATTTCCCCTTTGGCAAGCGCAGCATAAGGATATACGGTAACGCTTGCATACGCGCGGATGTAGTACCCAGACCAATAAGACGGGCGACCCTATGAGCCTAGGCAAAAAACAAGACAATCCGGACCGCGCGCCGCGCCTGCTATTTTACAGCCACGATACCTTTGGGTTAGGCCACTTGCGCCGTTCGCGTGCGCTGGCGGCAGCGATGACCGAAGCCGACCCAAGCGCATCCGCGCTGATCCTGACCGGATCGCCTGTGGCCGGGCGTTTCACCTTTCCCCGCCGCGTCGACCATGTGCGCTTGCCGGGGGTCACCAAACGCTCGGACGGATCTTACGCGGCCCGCACGATTGGCATGGGCATTGATGAGGTGACCGAACTTCGCTCGAGCCTGATCAAGACAGCCGTTCAGCAATTCGACCCCGACGTCCTGATCGTCGACAAGGAACCCACCGGTTTTCGTGGGGAGTTGCTGCCAACGCTGGAATTCCTCGAACAGTCCTGCGACACCAAGCTGGTTTTGGGCCTGCGCGATGTTCTGGACGAGCCTGAGGTTCTGGCCGCCGAATGGGATCGCAAGGACGCGATCGCTGCGACCGAGCGGTTCTATCACGAAATCTGGGTCTATGGATTGCATTCGATCTACGACCCGACCGAGGGTCTGCCCCTCAGCGCAGCGGCCCGATCACGCCTACACTGGACCGGCTATCTGCGCCGCGACCTCGGCCCGGTCGGAGAGCCCCCGGAACAGCCCTATATCCTGATCACGCCCGGCGGCGGCGGCGACGGCAAGGCGATGGTCAATCTGGTCCTCTCGGCCTACGAAAAGGACCCGACCCTGTCGCCCCGCGCGGTGCTGGTCTATGGGCCCTTCCTGTCAGGTGAGTCGCGCGATGAATTCGAAACCCGCGTGGCCGCGCTGAACGGGCGCGTGACGGCGGTCGGGTTCGAATCCCAGATCGAAACGCTTTTTGCCGGGGCGGCGGGCGTTGTTTGCATGGGTGGCTACAACACGTTTTGTGAGGTGCTATCTTTCGACAAACGCGCCGTCATCGTGCCGCGCACGACACCTCGGTTGGAACAATGGATACGCGCCTCGCGCGCTGAAGACCTTGGCCTTGTCCGCATGCTGGACGAACAGCGCGACGGTTTGACCACCGACGCGATGATCCGCGCCATCCGCGAATTGCCGCGACAGCCCCTGCCCTCGCAGGCGATCAGCGACGGCTTGCTGGACGGGCTGGACTACGTAACAGGCCGCGTTGATGCGCTGCTGCACCGGGAACAGGAACGAGCGACCGGATGACATCCCAAAACCCGAAACTCGCGGTGCTGGTCAAAGGATGGCCGCGCCTGTCCGAGACGTTTATTGCTCAGGAACTGGTCGCCTTGCAGGAGGCTGGCCATCAGTTTGACATCTGGTCGCTGCGCCACCCGACCGATACCAAACGCCACCCCCTGCATGACCGGTTCAAGGGGCAGGTGCACTATCTGCCTGAATACCTCTATCAGGAACCACAGCGCGTCTGGGCCGCACGGGCCATCGCCAAGCGCCTGCCGGGCTATGCCGAGGCCTACCGCGTTTGGCGGCAGGACCTGCGCCGCGACCCGACCCACAACCGTATTCGCCGCTTTGGACAGGCCTGCGTTTTGGCGGCTGAGCTACCGGGCGCTACGCAGGCGCTCTATGCCCATTTCATGCACACGCCCTCATCCGTGGCGCGCTATGCCGCTATCATGCGCGGTGTACCGTGGAGTTTTTCTGCCCACGCCAAGGATATCTGGACATCGCCCGAGTGGGAAAAGCGCGAAAAGCTGCAAGCGGTGACCCATGGGGCCGCTTTTGGGGCTACCTGCACCGCTATAGGCGCCGCCCATCTGCGGGAGCTGGCCGATGACCCCGCACGCGTTGACCTAATCTACCACGGGTTGGACCTGACCCGTTTCCCAAGCCCCCCGAACAGGGAACTACGAGCAGCGGACGGGCCATTTCACATGATCTCGGTCGGACGCCTGGTCGAGAAAAAGGGCTTTGACCGTCTGATTGATGCCTTGGCCTTGCTACCCGAGGCGCTGGACTGGCACTGGACCCATATCGGCGGCGGCGCTTTGGGGGACGTCCTGCGCGACCGCGCCACGGCAGCCGGCATCGCAGACCGGATCAGCTGGAAAGGCGCTTGCGATCAGCCCGAAGTGATTGAGGCCATGCGCTCTGCCGACCTCTTCGTCCTGCCCAGCCGCATTGCCGAGGATGGCGATCGCGACGGGTTGCCCAACGTGTTGATGGAGGCCGCCTCGCAACTCCTGCCGATCCTGTCGACGCCGGTGTCCGCCATTCCCGAGTTCATCACTTCGAGCACCCACGGCATCCTGTCGGATGACGATCCAAAGGCGCTGACTGACGCGATCCTGGCACTGGCGAGCGATCCCGAAGCCACCACCAAAATGGCCCGGGCCGCTTATGACCGTTTGCTGGCCGAGTTCCGGATGGACCCCGGCATCGCGCAGCTTTCGGAACGGCTGAACGCTTTGTGCCTGGAAACGGTCTAATGACTCGCGTGGCGTTCTACGCCCCCATGAAGTCTCCACAAAGCCCGACACCTTCGGGCGACCGAGAGATGGCGCGGAACCTGATCACCGCCATTGCCGCCGAGGGGGATCACGTCGACCTAGTGTCCGAGCTGCGGATCTACGACAAGCACGGAGATACCGCCAAACAGCACGCCTTGCGCGCGGCGGCGAAGGCAGAAACTCAACGCCTGATCGCCGCGTTGCCGCAAGACACGTCGCTTTGGGTGACCTACCACAACTACTACAAAGCCCCCGATCTGATTGGCCCGCAGCTCTGCGCGGCGCGGCGGATTCCTTATGTTCAAATGGAAAGCACGCGGGCCAGCAGCCGCCTGAAGGGGCCTTGGGCCGGGTTCGCGCAATCCGCCCACGAGGCCTGCGATGCGGCCAAGGTGATTTTCTACCACACCGCAAATGACCTGATCACGTTGGAGCGCGATCGCTTTGACGCTCAGGCTCTGGTCGAGTTGCCGCCGTTCCTACCGATTACGGATTTGCCACCTCAGGCCGCGGCCGAAGGTCCAATGCTGGCCGTCGGCATGATGCGGCACGGGGACAAGCTGGCCTCCTATCAGCTGCTGGCCGAAGCTCTGACTTATCTCACTGGCGATTGGCAGTTGCAGATCGCAGGCGACGGACCGGCTCGAGGCGCAGTTGAAGCACTCATGGCCCAGTTCGGTGAAAAGGTCACGTTACTGGGCCAACTGGACCAAGAGAGCCTGGGCCACCTCTATCAGAACTCAGGGTTTCTGGTCTGGCCCGGCGTCAACGAAGCCTACGGCATGATCTTTCTTGAGGCTCAGGCCGCAGGCCTGCCTGTGGTCGCACAAGACCGCCCCGGGGTGCGCGACGTGCTTTCGCCTTCGGACTACCCAAGTGTCGATCAAGGGGCGCAAGGCTTGGCCCAGCGCATTCAGACCCTGTTGCAGAACGGCGAAGAGCGGCAACGCTTAGGGGGCGAGGCTCGCAAATACGTCGCCGAGCGCCACCTGATGCCCGGTGCGACACGACGGTTCTGGCAGACCATCCGCCCCATGCTGGAGGTTTCCGCATGACCAGACTGGCCTTGCTGCGACACGGTCATACGCCGTGGAATCGCGCCGGACAGATTCAGGGACGTAGCGACATCGCGCTAGACCCTGAGGCGCGGGCGGAACTGTCCGGATACGCCCTGCCCGCCTCTTGGGAGCAGGCTCAGATCTGGGCCAGCCCGTTGCAGCGCGCGCATGAGACGGCGCAGATCGTCTCGGGCCGCACCCCGATGACCAGCGACGCGCTGATCGAGATGAACTGGGGCGATTGGGAGGGGTTGCGCGGTGTAGACCTGATTGCAGACCCGTCCAGCGGCTACCGGCATATCGAAGACTGGGGTTGGGACTACCGTCCGCCAAATGGCGAAAGCCCGGCTGAGGTTGCAGATCGTCTCGCGCCTTGGCTGGCGGAACTCCGGAAAGACGCCCTTGCCGTGTGTCACATCGGCATCATGCGGGTCATTCTGGCGCGCGCCTGGGGATGGGATTTTGAAGGCCCCGCCCCTTTCAAAATCAAGCGCAACAGGCTCTACGTCATCGACATGGAAGCGATGACGCCCGAAGCTGAGCCGGTCAGCCTGATCAAGCGCGAGGCCACGACATGAAAGTGATGCTTGTCGTCACCCACCTGTTGGGAACCGGGCACCTAAGCCGAGCCTTGACGCTGGGGCGCGCTTTTGTGGGTGCAGGCCATGAAGTGATGGTGGTGTCTGGTGGCATGCCTGCGCCGCAACTCGATAGCTCTGGCCTGACGCTGTTTGGCCTGCCGCCGCTGCGCTCGGACGGGACCAACTTTACCCGGCTGTTGGGTGAGGACGGCGAAGAGGCTGATGAAACCTATCGCAACGCGCGGACCGTGGCGTTGGTTGAGGCCGTCCGCGCGTTCCAGCCGGACGTGCTGATCACCGAGCTTTTCCCCTTTGGCCGTCGCGTTTTAGCCGGTGAGTTCGAGGCTGCACTGACCGCCACGCGGGCACTGCCGCACAGCCCCGTCATCCTCAGCTCAATCCGCGATATTCTGGCGCCGCCGTCCAAACCCTCCAAGGCCGCACGGGCCGATGAGATTATTGACGCGTTTTATGACGGTGTTCTGGTTCACGCGGATAAGCGTATCACACCGCTGACTGTCAGTTGGCCCGTCTCGGACCGGCTGGCCGGGTATTTGCACTATACCGGCTTTGTCGCGCCGGTTGCGCCGCAGCCGCATCCGGACGGTGTTGGTGAGGGAGAGATTCTGGTTAGCGCGGGCGGTGGATCGGTGGGGCAGCCGATCTTTCGCGCGGCCATCGAGGCCGCTCGAAAGATGCCCAACAGGCGCTGGCGCCTGTTGGTGGGCGGGCGTGATGCCCAGGCGCGCATTTCTGAACTGTCCCAGTTGGCCGAAGGCGCACCCGTTGTCATCGAACCCGTGCGTCCGGATTTTAGGCAAATGCTCCCTCATGCAGCGGCATCGGTGAGCATGTGCGGCTACAACACCGCGATGGACCTGCTGCAATCGGGTACTCCGGCGGTGATGGTGCCGTTTGATGACGGGAATGAAATGGAACAAAGCCTGCGCGGGCAAAGCCTGTCTGCGCTTTCTGCGATGGAGGTTCTTCTCAGTAAAGACCTTGACGCGGCCCGCCTTTCCGAGGCCCTGAAACGGGTCATTTCTGACGTGCTCCCTTCGACACAGGGCTTTGGCTTCGACGGAGCACAGCGCAGCGTCGAGATCGCTCAGAGGCTCTGGGACGCGCGCAGATGATGGCAGACTGGCACATATTGGACGAAGAACTTGCCATTTGGCGCGCCCAAGGGTTGTCTTTTCCGCTGTGGTGGCGGGACGACGATGCGATTGCTCCGACGCCTCAGTTGGACCAACTCTCCGCCTTGTCTGAACGGCTTGGGATTTCGGTTCACCTGGCGATCATCCCGCGTGATGCGACAAGCGAACTCGCCTCTTACATGGCGCAGCGGCCGAACCTGATACCGGTTGTCCACGGGTGGGCGCATGAAAACCACGCTCCGCCAGAGGAAAAGAAATCCGAATTTCGTCTGCACCGTTCCATGGAGACGATCTTGCAGGACGCTGAGGCCGGTATGACGCGTTTGCGGTCTCTGTTTCCGGATCGTTTGCGGCCCATGTTCGTCCCCCCGTGGAACCGTATCGCGCCGGAGATTGCCGCGCGTCTGCCTGATCTCGGGTATGAAATCCTCTCAACCGCAACCCCTCGGGCATCGGCGCTGGCCGCGCCGGGGTTGGAGCAAGTGAACACCCATATCGACCCGATCGATTGGCGCGGCAGCCGGAGCTTGGCGGATCATGAATCGTTGATCCAGAAAACCACCGCGCTGCTGCGGGACCGCCGGGGAGGGCGCGCTGACAACAGTGAACCGCTCGGCGTATTGACCCATCATCTGGTCCATGATCAAGACATCTGGGCCTTTACCGAAGCTTTGCTGAAACACCTGCTGGACGGGCCGGCGACCCTCTGGACCGCCCCCAGACACGGAAACGGAGACCCCGAATGAGCCGACTGGATTCCATGCTGCGCCGCCTGACCGCGCAACGCGACGGGCTGAACTGGGCCGCTGCGAAGATCGCTGATCAGAAAGGCGATGTGCTAGACATGGGGCTCGGCAATGGGCGCACCTATGACCACCTGCGTGAAATCCTGCCCGAGCGCCGCATCTGGGTGATGGATCGCGTTCTGCAATGCCACCCCGACAGCACTCCGCCGGAACAGGATTTCCTGCAGGGCGAGGCCGAACCTATGCTGCAAAAGCTTGCCAGCGAAGGCCACAAGATGGCGATGGCGCACTATGATTTCGGCCGAGGGATCAAGGCGGATGACGTGGCCGAGGCGGCGCGCCTCAGCCCTATGATCGCGCAGGTGATGCAGCCCGGAGGGTTGCTGATCTCGGGCCAGCCGCTGGTCGGTTTCGATCAGATCGAGGGACCTGAAAGCATCGCTCCGGACCGCTATCTGTTCTACATGGCCTGATCAGGCGACGCGCCGCCCCCGCGACCAGACCGCATTCAGGGCGGGAACACCTGCCCGCATGCGGAACCGGATCAAGTCAGCGCGGGCGCCGGTGCGCAGCACGCCTCGGTCGTCTAGCCCCACGGCCTGCGCCGGGGTCCGGGTCACAGTCCTCAGCCCACGCGCCATATCGCCCCACATCTGTCCCAGCCGCACGGCCGACAGCAGCAGCGCCGAAGGTACATAGTCGGACGAGATGATGTCCAGATGGCCCAGCTCGGCCAGCTCCTGCGCGGCGACATTGCCCGAATGCGACCCGCCCCGGATGATGTTCGGCGCGCCCATCATCACCTTGATCTCGTGCGCGTGGCAGGCTCGGGCGGCTTCGACCGTTGTCGGGAACTCGGCCAGACGAATGCCGTGACCTGCGGACACCTGGACCTGCTCTTCCGTCGTATCATCGTGGCTGGCCAAAACCGCGCCGAAGCGGTTGGCGGCCTTGACGGTTTCAACCTCGTGCTTTTCACCATTGCGGTCACGCAGCCCTTTCAGATGGGCCACGTGTTGCATGAACGTATCATCGTCCATGGCGTATTTGCCCTTCATATAGGCCTCAAGCTTCGAGAGATCGCGAAACTGCCTCTGACCCGGCGTGTGATCCATGATCGAGACAAGACCAACACGGTCCTCGGGGCCGAACTCGTCCAGCTCCTCGACCAGAGTTTCCGAACACACCTCGGCCCTGAGGTGCAGAAAGTGGCTGATCTTCAGCGCGTCCAGTTCGCGCAGGTCCCAAAGCTCCTGCGACAGGCCGCGCGCGTATTTCAGATACCGGGCCGAGCCTGAGGGGATGGACCCGATCCGCATCGCATCAAACACGGTGGTGATCCCGGTGCTTGCCAGCTCGGCATCGTGGGCGAGGATCGCGGCGGCGTGGGGCCAGTCGACCTTGGGGCGCGGCTGGATGTGACGCTCAAGGTTGTCGGTGTGCAGCTCGACCAGACCCGGACTGATATAGTCGCCTTCGCAATCGACAGCCCCCGCTGGAACCGAAGCGCCTGTGTCGATATCCGCAATGCTTTCACCTACAACCCGAACACTCCCCGTTATGGTTTCGTCCGGTAAAACGAGCGTGGCATTGGCAAGGATCATTTCTTCTGTCATCTGAACTTCACACAGTTTGAGCTATTGAACGGGCCACGCAATAGGAGGCCAATGTGACATTCACGCGATACGCGATCTATTATGCCCCCCCTGCCGATGCAGAGTGGACGCAATTTGCAACCAGCTGGCTGGGCTGGGACATGGAGACCGGGGCCCCGGTGGCGCATTCCGCCGTGGATGGGATCGACGTTGCCTCGGTCACCGAAGTGCCGCGCAAATACGGGTTGCACGCGACGATGAAACCTCCGTTCCGGCTGCGCGACGGGCAGACGGTGGAGGCGCTCTGCGACGCCTGCGCCACACTGGCCGCGCGCCAAACGCCGGTCTCGCTTGACGGGCTTGAGATCGCGCGGCTGGGCCGGTTTCTGGCCTTGCGCCCGGTCGGAGAAACCCATGCCCTGAACGCCCTCGCCGCGGCCTGTGTGCAAGAGCTTGACGCGTTCCGCGCGCCTGCGTCCGAGGCCGAACTGGCCCGCCGCCGCGCGGCAAAACTGACCCTGGAGCAGGACGTCAATCTGGTGCAGTGGGGCTATCCTTACGTGCTGGAGGCCTTTCGGTTCCACATCACGCTGAGCGGAAAACTGGCAAAACCCGTGCTGGCGGAGGTCGAAGCGGCTTTGGGCGCGCATCTGGCCCCGAAGTTGCCCGCACCCTTCCGGATCGAAGATCTGGCCCTGATGGGCGAAGCCGAGGATGGACGTTTTCACCTGATCCATCGCTACGCCCTTTCCGGCTGAAGCCGCGCAAGGATCGCGCTGACCGTATCGTCCAACGCGCCCGAGTTGTCGATCTCGATCACCCGGCGCAACCCATCGGGCAGCGGCGCTTTGGCCCGACCAAGGCGCTTGGCCTGTTCTTCTGTGGTTTCGCGCCCCCGTGCCGCAAGGCGTTGTTCCAGAACCTTCGCATCGGCGGTCAAGGAAATCACTATAAGCTCCCCGAACACCTCCTGCGCTTGCAACAGAACCGCACGGGAGAAATTGACCAGAACAGCCTGACACTGCGTGCGCTGCTCCGCAATCTGCACCGGCACACCGTAGTGCAGCCCATGTGCCCGCCAGTGCATCGAGAAGGCACCATCCAGCACCATCTGCTCAAACACTTCGACCGAGACCCGGTCGAAATCCTCGCCCTCTTCCCCCTCGGGCCGCGTGATCACGCGACGCAGGCGCTGAACCCCTGACGCGCGGGCCTCTAGCGCAGCCATGACGCTGTCCTTGCCCACACCTGACGGGCCAACAACCGCTATGACTGGTGCAAGGCTCATGCCGCCTGTCCGGGCGTGAATTCCGAGACATTGACCGAGCGGTCGCACACACGCTCGCGCGCTTCGACGTCGTGGAAAATCCCGACAATTGCGGCGCCGCGGGCCTTGGCCTCTTCGATTAGCGACAAAACCGTTTCCCGGTTCTGCGCGTCCAAGCTGGCCGTCGGCTCGTCCAGCAGCATCGCCGGGTAGTCATGCGCAAAACCGCGCGCGATGTTCACGCGCTGCTGCTCACCGCCCGAAAACGTGGTCGGGCTAAGCGACCAGAGCCGTTCGGGAATGTTCAACCGCGCCAGCAGACCCGCCGCCTTGTCCAAAGCGGCTTGCCGGTCACAGCCCAGCGCCAAAAGCGGCTCGGCCACGACCTCAAGCGTGGGGACACGAGGCACGACCCGCAGGAACTGGCTGACATAGCCCAGCGTCTCACGCCGCAGCGCCAGAATCTCACGCGGTTGGGCTTTGGCCACGTCCAACCCGCCGACCAGCACCGCGCCTGAGGCCGCGAGGTAGTTTCCGTAGATCACCCGCATCAAGGTGGATTTGCCCGCGCCCGACGCGCCGGTCAGGGCAACGCATTCACCGGGGGACACCTTCAGCGAGGCACCCTCCATCACCGGAATGACCGCGCTGCCCTGATTGTGCAGGGTAAAGCTCTTGCTGACGTCTGTAAGCTCAATCATCGCTTCATCTTTTCCCAAATATTCAAACCTGCAGAACGCTGGACACAAGCAGCTGTGTATAGGCGTGCTGCGGATCGTCCAGCACCTGATCGGTCAGGCCGGTTTCCACAACATGGCCGTCTTTCATCACCATCAGCCGGTCGGCCAACAGGCGCACAACGGCCAGATCGTGGGTGACGATAATCGCGCTCAAACCCATCTCGCGCACCAATCCGCGCAACAGGTCCAGAAGCCGCGCTTGAACCGAAACATCCAGCCCTCCGGTCGGTTCATCCATGAACACCAGTCGAGGCCCCGTCACCAGATTGCGCGCGATCTGCAGGCGCTGCTGCATCCCGCCCGAGAACGCAGTGGGGCGATCATCGACCCGAGCCTCGCTGATCTCGACCCGACCGAGCCAGTCGATCGCCTTGTCGCGGATGTCGCCATAGTGACGATCGCCGACGGCCATCAGGCGCTCGCCGATATTGCCGCCCGCACTGACCGACATGCGCAGCCCATCGCGGGCGTGCTGATGAACAAAGGCCCAATCCGTGCGGCTCAGCATCCGCCGCTCGGGCTCGGACATGGTGACCGTATCGACCGGACCGTCTGCGCGGGTGTCAAAGATCACCTGCCCCGCATCGGGTTCTAGGTGACCTGCCAGACAATTCAGCAACGTCGATTTGCCCGACCCGCTTTCGCCGACGATCCCCATCACCTCACCGGAATAGAGATCAAAACTGACATCCGTACATCCAATATGGGCGCCATAGCTCTTTTCGATGTCCTTGACTTGCAACAGCGGGGTCATGCCGCGTCCTCTCTGGTCATGGGGCCTTGGTGGCCCGCCTCACGCCGCGACCGGCAATAGTCCGTGTCCGAGCAGACGAACATCCGATTGCCGGCATCATCCATGATCACCTCATCCAGATAGCTGTCCTCGGCCCCGCAAAGGTCGCAGGGGTGATCGGCTTTGGAGGCCTCAAACGGGTAGTCCTCGAAATCGAGGCTGACGACCTTGGTATGCGGCGGCACCGCGTAGATCCGCTGTTCGCGCCCCGCACCGAACAGTTGGAGCGCGTCCATTTCCAGCTTCGGGTTGTCGAACTTCGGAATCGGCGACGGGTCCATCACGTAGCGGTCCGATACTTTGACCGGGTACGCATATGAGGTCGAGATCGCACCGTGTTGGCTGATATCTTCGTAAAGCTTCACATGCATCAGCCCGTATTCCTCAAGGCTGTGCATCTTTCGCGTCTCGGTCTCCCGCGGTTCGAGAAAACGCAGAGGCTCAGGGATCGGGACCTGATAGACAAGGATCTGATCCTCGGTCAGCTTTGCCTCGGGGATGCGGTGGCGGGTCTGGATGACGGTGGCCTTCTCGGTCTCTTCCGTGGTTTCAACGCCTGCTGTGTTCTCAAAGAACTTGCGGATCGACACCGCGTTGGTCGTGTCATCCGCGCCCTGGTCAATCACCTTGAACGTATCGTCAGGCGTCAGCGTTGCCGCTGAGACCTGAACACCTCCAGTGCCCCAGCCATAGGGCATCGGCATCTCGCGGCTGGCAAAGGGTACCTGATACCCCGGAACCGCCAACCCTTTGAGGATTGCCCGACGGATCATCCGCTTGGTCTGTTCATCCAGATAGGCGAAGTTGTACTCCGTCATAGCAAACCTCTTTCAGTCAACGCGGCATCCAAAGCCTGTGGCGAAGTGAAGTGAATGGCGTCCATTCCCACTGCCTGTGCACCTTTGACATTGTGCAGGCCGTCGTCGATGAACACGCAGTCTTCGGGCACGTGGCCGGAACGTTCGCAGAGGATTTCGAAAATCCGCGCGTCGGGTTTCATCACGCCCTCCTGGCCCGACACGACCAGCGTGTCAAAGACCTCGCCCAGCCGTGGTTGAACCTTCAGCCCCTCGGGCCATGTTTCCGCCGACCAATTGGTGATGGCGTGGACCGGCGTGCCTTGCGTCTTCAGGCGGTCCAGAACGTCCCATGTGCCGTGGATCGGTGTCTCGACCGTGCGGGCGTAGAGGCCGACATAGGCTGCGAACAGCTCCTGATCGCGCGGGTCCGAAAGCTCCTGCGCCATATCGGCGAAGCGCTCTCCGTTGTCGCCCCTTGCGTTGCGCGCCAGGAAATCTGTCCTTTTGATGAAGGCGTGTGCGGCGTCTTCCGACCCCAGCGCTTCGACCCAGGCCAGATGGGGTTGCCAATCGACAAGCACGCCACCGATATCAAAAACCACCGCTTTCATTCTGCAGCCTCCTTGGGTGCTATGCGTTCTTCCGCCTCGCGGCGCAGCTTGCGCACGAGTTCCAGTTCGGATTGGAAATCCACGTAATGCGGCAGCTTGATGTGTTCGAGGAACCCGGTGGCCTGAATATTGTCCGCATGGCTGAGGACGAATTCCTCATCCTGCGCGGCAGCCCCCAGATAGTCTTCGCCCAGCTCTTTCCACCGCAATGCCCGGTCGACCAGAGCCATCGAGATCGCCTTGCGCTCGGACTGACCAAAGACCAAACCATAGCCTCGGGTGAACTGAGGCGGTTTGGTCTTGGAGCCCTGGAACTGGTTGACGGTTTCACATTCGGTCAGCTCGACCTCACCGATCTCAATGGCGAAACCAAGCTCGGGGATATCCATCTCAACCGCCACTTTACCGATCCGCAACTCGCCTACAAAAGCGTGGTTGCGGGCATATCCGCGCTGGGTTGAGTAGGCCATGCCCAGAACGAACCCCTCATCCCCGCGGGTCAGAGCCTGCAAACGCAGAGGTCGGTTCGACGGAAACTCCATCGGCTCCCGCGTCAGGTCACCCGGTGCGTCCTCGCTGAGCGGCTCGTCCTGAATAACACCCTCACCCTTGAGAAAGCTGGTGATATGCGGAGTCGGCTCTTGCCGGGCGTCGCCTTCGGGCGCGGGGGCAACCTCTCCATCGGCGGCCAGTTTGAAATCCAGCAGCCGGTGGGTGTAGTCGAATGTCGGCCCCAGTACCTGCCCCCCCGGCGCGTCCTTAAACGTGGCCGAGACGCGACGGTCGCAGGCCATGTCCCCCGTCTTGACCGGGTTGGAATAGCCAAACCGGGGCAGCGTGGTGCGATAGGCGCGGATCAGAAAGATCGCCTCGATCAGATCCCCGCGCGCCTGCTTGATCGCCAGCGCAGCGAGGTCCGGGTCGTACAGGGACCCCTCAGCCATGACCCGATTGACGGCAAGGCTTAGCTGTTCGCGGATTTGCGCGATACTCAGATCGGTGATGTCGGTATCGCCCCGACGCTCCTCAGCCAGCCAGGCATGGGCGTTTTCGATGGCCTTTTCACCACCTTTGACGGCTACATACATCGGTTACCCCTCGGCCTGAATCTGCGTGCTACGCGGCAAGGCTGCGACCTGATCCCCGCAGGTGAAGAAGAAGTCACAACCCAACGGATAAAGCATCGCGTTGTCCTGCAGCGCCGCGATATCCGGCAGTAACATACGTGCCGTGGTCTTGATCCCCGGGCCGCTCAGAACCGCACCCTTGGGCGCGAGCGCATCACTCTCAACAATCAAAGTGGCCGAGCGGTCGGGATATTCGGACGTGCCGATCCTGTAGTCGCTCAGAGGCATCAGCTCAGACCAGAGGCCTAAAGCAAAATCCGCTTTTGATGGCTCGACGATTGGTGCGCCGGTGTGGAACCCGAGCCATTGACGCATGTCCGGCGTATCTGCCGCGCCCGCCAGATAAACCCCAGTATCTGCATCGCACAGAGTCAGCAGCAGAGTACCTGCCGCAACCGATAGCGGTGCCGGAGGTTCCGCCCCGACCAGCGTTCTGATCTCACCGGGGCGCGCCATCACGGTCATCGCGGTCCGAAACGCGTACGCAGCATCGCGCGGGGCGTCCTGAAATCCACCTGAAAAAAGCGATTGTGCGTTCATCAGTCCTCTCCCCGGACCAGCGTGAAGAACTCGACCTTGGTGGCCGCAGCTTTTGCCGCACGCGCGTTGCGGGTATCCTGCATCTGGGTCTTGAGCGGCGTGATCACCAGCTCGGTCAGACGATCCGCTGCCTCGGTCTGCATCAGAGCATCAATCAGTGCGGCGGCCTCAGCCTTGGGCTTGGAACGGCCCTGGACATAGCCATGGCCCACGGTGCCATCCTCCAAAGCCAGTGAACAGCGCGTGACCGTCATTTCTCCCAGATTGAACGGAGCGCCAATGGCGCCCGCACGACCGCGCACCATCACGCCGCCAATCTCGGGGCTGCGCAGCCATTTGAACGATGGACGATCCGCCACCCTGTCCCAAAGCGGCATCATCGCATCCTCGGGGGCGCGGGCCAGCAGGCCCATCCACTCCTGACGCGTGATCCCGTTGCTTTTCATCTGTTCTGTCATCGAAAGCCCTTGTCGCGGTTGTCTACTCGACCTATACAACTAGACAAATATTAACCTGCATCCGCCTTCCAGGCAATCCATGAGACCGTGAAGTTTTGATGACATGAGCAAAACACCGATCTGGAAAAGCATCGCACTCAGCCTGACCTCGGATATCGCCGAGGGGCGCTTTGGCACCGGTGACCGCCTGCCGACCGAGGCGCAACTGGCGGCAACACACGGCGTCAATCGGCACACCGTCAGGCGCGCATTGGCCGAGCTGGCGGAGCAAGGGTTGGTTCAGCCTCGACGCGGGGCGGGTGTCTTTGTCACCGCGCGACCAACGGATTATCCGATCGGCAAACGAGTTCGATATCACAAGAGCATTTCCGCCAGCGGCAAGATACCGGGCAAGCGTATCCTGTCCCTGACCACCCGCGCTGCGGATGAGGCCGAAGCCGAGGCACTGGCTTTGCAGCCCGGCGATCCGGTTCACGTCTATGACGGATTATCTTTGGCAGATGGTCAGCCCATTGCGCTGTTTCAAAGCGTCTTTCCAGCGCTCAGACTGCCCGACATTCTCACCCACCTAACCGAAACCCAATCCGTCACCAAGGCGCTTCAGCTTTGCGGAATTGAGGATTTTGTACGAACGTCCACACGGCTGACGGCCCGCGCGGCAACGGCGACGCAGGCGCTGCACCTGAACCTCAACGAAGGCGCGCCGATCCTGCATTCGCTTGGGATCAATGCGGCCCCAGATGGGCAGCCAGTCGAGTATGGAAAAACCGTTTTCGCCGGTGAGCGCGTAACCTTGACGCTGAACGAGACCTGACAAGGGGGCGCTGCCGTCCGTCTTCAGCCTCCTGCCGGAGGCCTCATCCAGTTGGGGGTTGCGCCGCGCAAAGCGCGGCGCTGGACCCAAGGCCGCCAATGGGTATCGGCGTAGCCGATGCACATGCGGGCGCGGGAGGGTTACGCGTATTTCTCCAGAAACGCCTCAATGTGCAACGCGCGGAAATCCGGCAGCACGTCGCGCAATCTGTCGTGGCTCCAATCCCACCACGCCAGGGCCAGTAGCCTCTCTGACACGTGTTCGGAAAAGCGACGGCGGATCGGTTGCGCGGTTACCCCGGCAACGATCGTGTAGGGGGCGACATCCTTGGTGACGATCGCACCGGACGCCACAACCGCCCCGTGCCCAATCGTCACCTCGGGCTTGATGATCGCCGCGTGACCGATCCACGTGTCATGGCCAATTGACGCCTGTCGCCCAGCGCGATGCGCAAACCACTCTGCATCGTCCTCAGCATCCTCCCAATAGTCCGCTGAGCGATACAGGAAATGATGCAGAGAAGCCTTCTCCATCGGGTGGTCCGTCGCGCCGATCCGGGTGAAGCTGGCGATATTGGCGAATTTGCCTATCTCGGCGTTGGCGACATCACAGGTTCGGTCGCAATAGGAGTAGTCGCCGAACCGCGAATTGGCGACCCGCGTCCCGGCGCCGATCTCGACATAGGCGCCAAAGCTGCTGCCCGAGATCTGGCAGTCCGGATGGATGAAAGGCTGATCAGAGCGCAGGCGCGTCATCGTATTCCCCATACGCTCAGGACTGCAGCTTGGCCGCACCGCGCGGCTTGCGCTTTTTACCGGCGTCGCCCTGAATCAGACGCTTGCGCAACCAGCCCGAGAACCAATCCATCAACATCACCATCAGAATGATGAGAACGATGTAATAGGCGACCTCTTCCCAGTCTTTCTGCGTGATGATCGCCTGCGTCAGCAACAGACCAATCCCGCCACCAGTGATCGCACCAATCACGGTCGCGCTGCGGGTGTTGGACTCGAGGAAATACAAAAGCTGGCTGAGCAGAACCGGAGTGATCTGCGGGATCACCCCAAAGCGATAGCGCTGCGGCGCATTGGCCCCGGTCGACTGGACGCCTTCGATCTGCTTGTTGTCGACATTCTCCAGCGCCTCGGAGAAGATCTTGCCGAAGGTTCCGGTATCGGTCACCAGAATGGCCAGGGCCCCAGTCAGCGGTCCCGGGCCAAAAGCACGCGCCAGAACCACGGTCCAGATCAACGCATCCACACCGCGCACGAAGTCAAACACGCGCCGCGTTGCAAAACGGACCGAGCGCAGCGGGTTGAAGTTCCGCGTCGCGAGGAAGGCCAGAGGCAGAGCAATCATGCCCGCGCCCAGCGTGCCGAGGAATGCCATAAGGATCGTCTCAAAGATCGCCCAGGCCACGTCCTGGTGCCGCCACATCTTGTTGGTCCAGAAGTCATTCAGGATCGCGCCTGCCTCACCGGATGCGGCAAGGCTCACAAGCTCGGGGAAGGACTTGCCGTAGTAGGGGCTGTCGAGCGTGAACCAGAACAGCTCCCACCCGGTGAAGTACCGGAACACCTCTGACCGGGTGCGGGTGACGGTTAGGCGGCCTGCATCGGTTTTGATGGCCAGACGGTTCTTGGAGACATTGATCCAGTCCGGTACCTCTCCGGCGGGCAACTCGGCCTGCACACCGGCCGACCGGCTGGGGGTGGCGCGCACGGTGCCATAGCCGGGGATGTCGTATTCGACGGTCTCAGGCCCGAAACGCACCACATGGCCGTCTTCCAGATCAATCACCGTGGTCTCACCCAGCGCGACCCAATCGGGCGCGGTGCCGTCGGGATAGCGCCCCTTGCGTTCGCCCTCGATCGCGGCAGAGACCTCACCAGTCCGGTTGTCGCGTTCAATATGGGTTTTGTAGCTGTAGCTGTCCGCTACCAGCGTCTTGCCGTTTTCCCAGTTGGCCCGCTCGGCCAGGCCGTGCACGTCGAAGGCGAAGAAGACGTAGATCAGATAGAGGGCAACCAGCCCCGGCAGCCCGAAATTCACGATGCGCTTGCGGCTGAACAGGCGGTCCGCTTCGGCCTTCAGGTCATCAATCGACAAATTGGTGGCAAAGGTACTCATGCCGAGGCTCCTTTTTCCGACCCGTGGGCCAGACGATCGCGCAGATAGCCAGAGATCTGATCAACGACCACAATAGTAACGAAGAGAAGGATGAAGATGGCCGCGGCCTCATCGTAGCGCCCCTGCCCCCAGGACATGGCGTTGCGCAGCTCATAGCCCAGACCTCCGGCACCGACAAAGCCAAGGATGGCTGAGGCGCGGATATTGATCTCAAACCGCAGCAGAGCGTAGCTGACATAGTTCGGGCCGACCTGAGGGATCACGCCCAGATACATGCGTTGTGACCAGTTGGCCCCGACCGACTGCAACCCCTCGACGGGTTTGAGCGAGGCATTTTCGTTCACCTCAGAGAACAGCTTGCCCAAAGCGCCTGCGGTGTGGATGGCAA
This sequence comes from Ruegeria sp. BG3, assembly GCF_056538485.1. NCBI lineage: Bacteria > Pseudomonadati > Pseudomonadota > Alphaproteobacteria > Rhodobacterales > Roseobacteraceae > Ruegeria > Ruegeria sp. BG3. The sequence goes on from NZ_JBQFTE010000011.1 coordinate 225,417, forward strand.
TGGCGATCATCGCGGGCACCGGCCCGCCGCCCAGAATGAAGATCAGAACCAGAGCAATCACGATTTCCGGGATCGCGCGACAGATATCCGAGATCCGACGGAACAGCGGGATCAACGAGGGCCAAAGCGCCATACCCCGCGTCGCCATCAGGGCCAGAAACGTGCCCGCAATCGTCCCGATCAGGGTCGAGGCGGCGGCAATGTTGATCGTCTCGATCAGGGCCGGGAAGAACTCGACCAGATTGGCCGGCATCTCGGCGATCTTTTCCCACGCCTCGGACAGAACCTCGGACGGGTAGTCCAGAATCCTGTGCCAACCATCGATGAAACTGCCCGCGTTGCGCTCATCCGCCGTGCGGAAGCCCGCTGCCATCAGGGCGACGAACAGGATCAGGAGAATACCACCATAGACCCGTTTGCGCCGCGTCATCGCGGTATAGTCGTCGCGGATCTGATCGACGCTATAGGACCCTGCCGAAAGGTCTGTCATGGAATGCTCCTGAGTGGAAAACGGGGTCCGGCATTTGACCGGACCCCGCGTATTGAAGAGACAGGCTTAGTTGGACTTCAGCTTGCGTGCTTCGATGATGATTTCGTAGGCGTCATGGGTGATCGGATCAAAGCTTTTGGCTTCGCCCGCAGCCACACCGTAGAAGCAATCGCGGTCTTTTTCCGAAAGCGTGTCCCACAGCTCGGTCACTTTGGCTTTGACGTCGGCAGGCAGGGCCTTGCGGACAACAACCGGACCTTCCGGGATCGGCTCGGATTTCCAGATTTGCACCAGATCGTTCATGTCGATCAGACCCGCATCCACAGCCCGGCGCAGGGCACCCGACTGATAGCCATCTTCCCATTCGCCCAAACCGTCGGCCCAGGTCACACCGCCATCAACGTCGCCGTTGTTCACGGCAACGATGGTCTGCTCGTGACCGCCGGTGAACTTCACTTCACCGAAATAGTCGCCCGAATCCATGGTCGCGCCGGTTGCGGCAGGGATTTCGATCGACGGGATCAGGTAGCCCGAGGTCGAGTTGGGATCGCCGAAGCCAAAAGTCTTACCCTTCATGTCTTCCAGCGAGGTGATGCCGCTGTCTTTGCGCGCAAACCCGATCGAGTGATAGCCGTAGCCGCCATCGGTGTTGACCTTGACCAGAACCGGCTCAACCGCTTCGGGGTCGGACAGGTAGGTTTTTGCGTAGCCCGACGCGCCCAGCCAGGCGACGTCGATGGTGCCGCCCAGCAGACCCTGAATCACACCGTTATAGTCGGCAGGGGCGAACAGTTTCGCGGGAACGCCCAGAGCCTCTTCGGTGTAAACGCGCAGGCATTCGTTGTTGTTCAGACGGTCCTGAGCGTTCTCACCGCCCAGAATACCGATACGAAGCTCGGAAATCTCCTGAGCCATTGCAGGCGCGGCCATGGCAGTGGTCGCAACAAGGGCAGCAACTAGTTTTTTCATCTGTCTCTCTCCAGTTTGATGTTCCCGACCTCTCATCGGGCCGGGCGATGAAAGGGGTTGGGGTGGCTCAGACGGTCGCTTCGGCTTCCATCAGGGCCTTTTGTGTGGCGTCCAGCGTTTCGATCTCGGTCGAGGTTGCCTCTTCCGAGAAGCTGGCATCGGCGCCATAGATCTCGCGGGCGACACCGGTGGTCAGTTGCTCGGGCAGGCCGTCAAAGACGATACGTCCGTCGCGCATGCCCACCACGCGGTCGCAATAGCGGCGCGCAGTATCCAGCGTGTGCAGGTTGGCGATGACGGTGCGGCCGTCCTCTTCATGGATGCGGCGCAGGGTCTGCATCACCACCTGCGCGTTCATCGGGTCCAGCGAGGCAATCGGTTCATCGGCAAGAATGATCTTGGGGTCCTGCATCAGGGCGCGGGCAATAGCCACGCGCTGCTGCTGACCACCCGAAAGCGCCTCGGCCCGTTTGGGCGCATGTTCCGCGATGCCCAGACGATCCAGAATGTCGATGGCGCGGTGGACCTCATCCATCGGGAACAGGTTGAACATCGTGGCCAGGGTCGAGTGGCGGTTCAGAGTGCCGTGAAGCACGTTCGACACTACGTCCAGACGGGGCACGAGGTTGAACTGCTGAAAGATCATCGCACAATCGGCCTGCCAGGAGCGCTTGTCGCGACCCTTCAACTGAGTCACGTCGCGGCCTTGAAACAGGATCTCGCCATCACTGGCATCCGTCAGGCGGTTGATCATGCGCAAAAGCGTCGATTTACCCGCACCCGATCGACCGATGATGCCGATCATGCAGGGCTTGTCCACGTCCAGCGTTGCGGTATCCACCGCCACATTCTCAACGAAGCGTTTGGTCAGTTTTTTGATGTGCAGCACGTGCCACCCCCAATTCATGTTGGCGGGTAGCTACGGATTGCACTCAACGGATATGTGTCGGTTCAGTGAAAGTTTTGTAAACACCGCAGCCCGTACCATAGGGCCTACCCTTCAGGCTCATTCCCCGCTATACGCGCCCGCAACCCCAGTTTCCTGCATGAGGCCCGCCATGAGCTTTGACCGTTCCATCAAGATCGCTCCGTCGATCCTGTCCGCCGATTTTGCCAATTTCGGAGCTGAAATTCAGGCTATCGAGGCGCAGGGTGCCGATTGGGTCCATGTGGACGTCATGGATGGCCATTTCGTGCCAAACCTGACCTTCGGCCCTCCGGCGGTCAAAGCGTTCCGTCCCCATGTGAAAACGGTGATGGATGTGCATCTGATGATCGCGCCGGTCGATCCCTATATCCAGGCCTATGCCGATGCGGGTGCCGACATACTGACTGCCCATGTCGAGGCAGGCCCGCATACACATCGCACCCTGCAAGCCATCCGCGCCACGGGCATGAAGGCCGGTGTTGCCTTGAACCCCGGCACCCCTGCAGAGGCGATCGAGCACCTACTGGACCTCACCGATCTGGTCTGCGTCATGACCGTGAACCCGGGCTTCGGAGGCCAAAAGTTCATCGACATGACCACCAAAGTCCGCAAGCTCCGCGAGATGATCGGAGACCGCCCGGTGCATATCGAGATTGACGGCGGTGTTGACCCAAACACAGCCCCGCTGGTCGCAGCCGCAGGTGCAGATGTGTTGGTCGCCGGATCGGCCGTGTTCAAGGGCGGGTCTGTCGACAAGCCTGACGTCTATGGTGCGAATATCGCTTCGGTTCGGGCTGCTGCGGAATCTGCATTGAAGTAATGCTATTGGCCGCCTCTGTATCTCAGCCGCAAAAGGTCAGAACGAGAGCTTGAAACTCAATGATCCAACAACCTGCCCTTCAGGTTGTTGGTTGAATTCTTGACTTAGATAGCTCGCGCCGTAGAACAGAGTTCCGTATTTGGCCTCCCAGTTCAGACCAAGGCGCGCGCGATACCGTTCATGCTTAAGGCTGACCGCGCCGGAATTCGGGATATATGCGCTGTCGGCCACATAGGCTGCATCGAACCCGAAAACACCGCTGACACCCTTTGGTCCTGTCCGCATAGAGCGATAACGCTGCCCGGTGATCTTGTCGCGGATCAATAGCTCTGACCGCCCCACCTGTCCAAAGGTCACGTCCATTCCAACGCGGGCGAGAGTTTCGTCCCCCGCCCGCACAGACGCAAAGGGGCGGAGGCGCGTGTTTCGGCCCATATCCCACTCGCGCCCGATTTCCGCGACGACGGTGGGATAAAAATCATTGGAAACCTGATCATCTAGGATCGCCCGCGACGGTGGCGTGCTTCCGATCAGCTTGTGAAATTCGGTCTGCAGGCTGTCCACGCCCGTTTGCGGCCCTACAGCCACCAATTCAGCGCCTACAGTGAACTGCGCACTACGTCTTTGAAAATGCGTATACGCACCAAGCGACAGGATTCCGGCATACTGTCTGTCTTGTGGGTTTGGCGTAACCAGGTCCTCGGGAGATATCATCTGCGTATACGCCCGAATCTCGATCACGTCTCCAAAGGTTTCGGGCAGTTCGCCGCTCCAGCCGCGCGCAAGAATCCATGACAGGTTCAGAGACGACGTCTGCCAACGGTCATGATCATCACCAATCAGATCATCCGTGAACATCCAGCCGAAGCCGATCAACTCTCGCTTTGATGGCTCTGATGGTTGGGGCGTGGAGGACGAGGACTGTGCGAGCAGAAACTGCGGAACACAGATGAAGACAAGTGCCCAGAATATCTTCATTGCCGTCCCCTTTCATCTTCATGCCCTGCTGGTCATCAGGCGCGACATGTTTTCAAGGACCGTAAGAAAAGGTTTTGATTTCAACAATGTTTTCGTGCGCGAGCGCAATCAGCCGCGACCAAAAAGCAACATCTCAGACGCCCTGAGAAACATCCGGATCATGGCTCAAACGAAAAAGGGCGTCCCGAGGGACGCCCTTTCCGTCTGATCATTCGCTTGCGCGACTTATTCAGTGATTTTTGACACAACGCCGGCGCCGACGG
>NZ_JBQFTE010000012.1:0-224551 GCF_056538485.1 Ruegeria sp. BG3
CCCGTTCAGACTACAATTGATCCACTGGATCAATCGCTTAGCGTTCTCACCTCGTCAGGCCTATAACCTCAAGGTCGCAGGTTCAAATCCTGCTCCCGCAACCAGCGTTGGAGAATAGAGCCCCGAACAAGCCGCCCTCAGGGCGGTACTTCTATTTGCGCCATCCCCACTGGAGCGCTGTCGAAGCAAGGCGGGTGGAAATGCGGGGCACGTTCATTATTTGCTTAACCACGTTTTTTGCCGCCGTTGTGGCAACCCACATGACCCTAGCTCAGCATTCGCTCCGTCATAAAAACATAAGCTCCATCAAATTGATGATAAATACCGTTACTTCGTCAATTTAGCTCCTGCGAAATGACGATATTCTCCGCCACTCTGGACTGAAAACCAGAAGGAGGAGGCGCGTTATGGGCTGGAATATTTGCATCGTTGGGGCTGGCAAGATTGGGCAGATGATCGCCACGCTGTTGAAGGGGTCGCCAAACTACAGCGTCACGGTTGCGGATCATGATCTCAAGGCCTTGGGCGACATCGCTAAAATTGGGGTAGCGACCAAGCAGATTGATGCCTCGGATATTGAAGGTCTGGCGCAAGGGCCGAGGGCGTTTGACGCGGTGATTTCGGCCGCTCCGTTCTTTTTGACACCGAATATCGCGCAAGCGGCCCAGCAGGCCGGGGCGCATTATTTTGACCTGACCGAAGATGTCGCGGCCACCAATGCCGTGCGCGCTTTGGCGGAAAACAGCAAGACCGCGTTCATGCCCCAATGCGGGTTGGCGCCTGGTTTTGTCGGAATAGCGGGGGCGTCGCTGGCGGCTGAGTTTGATGAGATCGACAGCCTGCATATGCGGGTTGGGGCCTTGCCTCTGTTTCCGACCAACGCGTTGAAATACAACCTGACTTGGTCGACCGATGGGCTGATCAATGAATACTGCAACCCGTGCGATGCCATCGTGAACGGCGAACGGGTGAAGACCGCTCCGTTGGAGGACTATGAGGTTCTCGGCCATGACGGGGTGGAGTATGAGTGCTTCAACACCTCAGGCGGCCTTGGAACCCTTCCCGAAACCCTCGAGGGCAAGGCGCGGGCGGTGTCCTACCGCTCGATCCGATATCCGGGTCACTGCGATATCCTGAAACTGTTGTTGAACGATCTGGGTTTGGGACAGCGCCGCGATCTTCTGAAAGAGATTTTTGAGGCCGCCCTTCCGCGCACGGATCAGGATGTGGTGCTTGTCTATTGCACCGCCAAGGGCAAGATCGACGGCGCCTTGCGCGAAAAATCCCTGATCAACAAAAGCTTCGCGCGTGAGATCAACGGGCAGGTCTGGAGCGCCATTCAGGTCACCACCGCCGCAGGCGTTCTGGGTGTGGTTGACCTGATGCGTACGGGCGTTCTGCCCTCGACCGGCTTTGTCCGGCAGGAGCAGGTGAAGCTGTCCGATTTCCTCAATACCGAATTTGGCCGGCTCTATCGGGCGGGCGACGTAACCCCTCAGAACAAGGCGGCGTAAAAGATGAAAGACGTTGTGATGACTGCAGAAACCACGCTGGCAAACCTCGACCTGACCGCAGCAGAGCTGACAGGGGGTGCGTCAGCGGTGAGGTCTCCGATCGATGGGCGCACCCTGGCTGACGTGCATGAAACACCGGCCTCTGACATGGAGGCTATCCTGGCCAATGCCAAAACCGCCTTCAAAGCGTGGCGCACCGTGCCCGCCCCGCGGCGGGGGGAACTGATCCGCCTGCTGGGCGAGGAGTTGCGCGCCGCCAAGGACGATCTGGGCGCTTTGGTCAGTTGGGAGGCGGGCAAGATCACCTCGGAAGGCTTGGGCGAAGTGCAGGAGATGATCGACATCTGCGACTTTGCCGTTGGCCTGTCGCGGCAGCTTTACGGTCTGACCATCGCTTCGGAACGTCCCGGCCACCGGATGATGGAGACTTGGCACCCGGCAGGTCCGGTCGGCGTGATCTCGGCCTTCAATTTCCCGGTTGCCGTCTGGTCGTGGAATGCGGCGCTGGCGCTTGTCTGTGGCGATCCGGTGATCTGGAAACCGTCTGAGAAGACACCGTTGACCGCTATGGCTTGCCAGAAGATCTTTGAACGTGCGCTGGCCCGGTTCGGGGATGCGCCCGACAACCTGTTGCAAACGTTGATTGGCGGTGCTGCTCTGGGTGAAGCCCTGGTGGCCAGCGAAGACGTGCCAGTCATCTCGGCCACCGGCTCGACGCGTATGGGCCGCGCTGTTGCGCCGATTGTGGCGGCGCGGTTCGGCAAGTGCATTCTGGAGCTTGGCGGGAACAATGCGATGATTGTCGGTCCGTCGGCGGATCTGGAAATGGCGGTGCGGGCGATTGTCTTCTCGGCGGTCGGAACGGCGGGTCAGCGCTGCACGACCCTGCGGCGCCTGATCGTCCATAACTCGATCAAGGATGAGCTGGTCGCGCGTCTGAAGAAAGCCTATGCCGGATTGCCCATTGGTGATCCGATGGCCGAGGGCACTTTGATCGGTCCGCTGGTCGATGAGGCCTCGGGCGCGGCGATGACAGCGGCACTGAAGTCCGCAGAAGCCGAAGGCGGTGTGGTCTTTGGTGGGAAGCGCGTCACCGAGGGCGTGCCGGGTGGCGTTTATATGGAGCCTGCCATTGTTGAGATGCCGGGCCAGACAGCAACGGTTAAAACTGAGACCTTCGCGCCGATCCTGTATGTCATGGGCTATGACGATTTCGACGATGCCATCGAGCTTCAGAACGGTGTGCCGCAGGGCCTGTCCTCATGCGTCTTCACCCTGAATATGCGTGAGGCCGAGCAGTTCCTGACAGCAGCCGGATCGGATTGCGGTATCGCCAACGTCAATATCGGCCCGTCCGGGGCTGAGATTGGTGGCGCCTTCGGTGGTGAAAAAGAAACCGGCGGCGGGCGCGAAAGCGGCTCGGACGCGTGGAAGGCCTATATGCGCCGTCAGACCAACACGGTGAACTATTCGGCAGAGCTGCCGCTGGCGCAGGGTGTGAAGTTCGACATCTGAACGCTCGTCCGGCGGCGGGGTCGCGCCGCCGGGCCGTCAATCTGAAAACAGGTAGTCCAATTGCATGATGGATTGGGCTGTCTCGGAATTCACCCCAAGGAACTTGGTGATTGCGGCCTCATTCTCGGTCCGATCCGATGTCTCGCGTAGGCGCAGATAGTCATCAATTCCGGCTTTGCGGATTTCCTCGGATTCGTGTGCCAGATCATTTCGCAGGGTGGGCAGCAGGCGCGCAACGGTCTCGGATGGGCTGTTTTCACCCGCGAGGCCAACCCGGCGCGCATGGCCGATCAGGTAGTCGTCGGAATACTGACACTCGATTTCCAACACATGGGTCTTGGCGGCGTCGCCGCAAAAATCCTGAATGGCGTCCAGATTGGCTGGATCGAGGCACAGCGCCAGTTGGTTCGATCCGAAATGATCAAACAGCATTCGCACAACGGCCCGCCTATGACGTGAACGTTTGGTCAGAGTCGTCTCGATCCCGCCCAGATCCGGCAGCGGAGTGTCCTGCTCGTTGAACAGATACTCGAGGCAAGGGATGTCGGTGACCGAAGCGATCTGATCCACCAGCCGCTTTGCAACATGCCACTTTTTGCAGACGATCAGAAACAGCTCGCGTTCCGGGCCCAGCGTATTCCCGGCCTCCCAGAACCGTTGACCGAACCGGCGGCCTACACGCCCACGCCCGGCAAGGAAGGCATAGAGGTTGCGCCCCTCATCCGAGATCGGGAAATCGACACCAGTGCTGGCGTAGAGCGTGCCCAGCCTTTCCTTCAACTCATGCGCTTCGGGGCTGATCTTGCGGGCGAACAGGTAATTCTGCCCCAGCAACATGTCGAAGTGATCATTGTAGAAACTCACCGGCATGCCGTAATCCGAGAACATCAGGAAGGTCAGCGTGCGGTTTTCGATTTCGTTCTTCGGGATCAGGTGCCGGACCAGCGTCTGAAAGAAGGTCTCGTCGGGAATCCAGGTGGTGGAGAAGAACCGGACCACATCGCGCCGCTGTTTCAGGAAATCCAAAATCATCTCGACCGTGCGGCGGCGTAGGCACCACCACTGGCTGCCGATCATCACCTGGATATCGTCGGGGATGTCGCGTGTGACGTTGAACCGTTTCTGCAGCTCGTAAGAGGTGTAAAACCGCTTGGGCTGCGTGCGTTCGTTGAAGTAGTGGCGGTAAATCAGCCGGTCTTCTTTCATGCCGGTCTTGATCCAGTTGCTGGCAAAAAAGTCGTGGCTTTCGATGAAATCCGTGTCGTGTTCGTCCAGAAAGTTATGGGCGTATTCCGCGGTCTTGATGGCCATGCAATCGCCCGACAACATGTAGAAATGCGTGGCACGGGGAAAGGCGCTTTCGGCCGCTTGCAGGGCGTGCAGGGTGGCTTGCACCAAAGACCACTCACCCCAGCCGCATTTGATGCGTTTGGCGGCGAAGGTGACGTTTGGGTTGTCCTTCAGGGTGGTGCGAATTCGGTCATAGTCCGATGCCTTGGCCCGCGCATCGAAATGGATTGCCATATAATCGCCGACGGCGGTCAATTGCTCAGCCTGCGCGATGATCGCGTCGGGGTCCTTGTGACACAGCAATATGTAGGCAATCTTCGCCATGTGGGTCCGCTATTTCCGTTTCTGCCCGTTTACACTCGTGATACTGAGGATGAGCGATTGAATAAACCGAATAGTTTTGGTTCTTTGCTTGTAAAACGACTTGCGCGTAACAAGTTCCGAGATTTTGAGGAGGCATAGCAGATGGGGTTCCCCGGCACCTGGATGACCGAGAGCGAGAGCATGGTGTACCGTGTTGTGCCGAAATGTGCCTGCTCGACCATTGGCCAGATCATGTACTATTCCGACCATGGCCAGTTTTTTGATGGCGACATTCATGATGCCAAGGATGGGATGCACAAATGGGCCTTTGACCACAGCCAGGGCATGATCTCGGCTAATGTGCGCAATCATGGGTCTTATGCGTTCACCTGCGTGCGTAATCCCTATACGCGTATCCTCAGCTCATTCTTCGACAAAATCTGTGGCATTCAGCGCAACGGAAAGCGGTACCGGGGCAAGCTGGTGCCGACGCTGGTTTACAATTACGGGATCGAGGTTGGCGGCGACGATGGAAAGGGGGAGTTCGACCAGATCGCCAGTTTCCGCCGCTTCCTTCTGTTTGCGCGGGATACGATCCGGTGGCGCAGGCCCATGGACCCGGATATTCACTGGTCGGCCATGTCGGGGCATGTGTCTACCTTCGTGGTCAATGGCGGGCGCTACGACAACATTTTCTGGACCGAGAAGTTCAACGACGGGATGCAGGACGTTCTGAACCACATCGAGACCTCGCATACCGTAACCTTGTCCGAGATCCCGAGGTTTAACGAATCCGAAGGCCACGGACCCAAGCGCGCTCACTCGGTCGAGGACTATTTCGACGATCTTTCGATGCATCTGGTTTACGAGATCTACAAACAGGATTTTGAGCTGTTCAAATACGATTTCGAGAACCCGGCAAACAAGATGCCCATAGGTGAGATCGACTTGGATGAAATCCACGCGAAACTCGGGTCGTAGTTCTGGCTGATTTGGGGCAGGGGAACGCTCCCGCCCATCGTCAATGTCTCTGACGAGACCTCTCCTCGGGTTGGGCCCGGCGCCGCGCAAAGCGCGGCGCCGGGCCCAAGTCTGAACGGGGTATCGGCGAAGCCGATGGCGCGGGTCGGGCGCGGGAGCGTTTGGGATTGTTGTATTGATTGCAAGGTATCGAATCCCAGCGTACCGGGAGTTGGGGTTCACTGGACGCTCAGTTCGTGAGCGAGGTGCTGACGGCTAATTTCCGTATTCTGAATGACTTCTGAGTCGTGTCGGTCGCATGACTGTATCTCTGAGAGGAATGTCCGACTGAGGGATTGCTCCATGCGCCTCAAAAAAGGCCCCACCCGCCTGGCGGGTAGGGCCTTTGGATTTCGCTCCCGAAGACGCTACAGCTCGCGCACGGCACCTTTTGCTGCGCTGGTCGTCAGCTTGGCATAAGCTTTCAGCGCAGTGGACACTTTGCGTTTACGCGGTGCTGCCGGGGCCCAGCCTTTTTCGTCCTGAACCTTGCGCCGTTCGGCCAGATCCTCATCCGAGACCGCCAGATGGATCGAGCGGGCAGGGATGTCGATTTCGATCTTGTCGCCGGTTTGCACCAGGCCGATGACGCCACCTTCAGCCGCCTCAGGCGAGACGTGACCAATTGACAGACCCGATGTACCGCCTGAGAAACGGCCGTCAGTCAACAGGGCGCAGGCTTTGCCCAGACCTTTGGATTTCAGGTACGAGGTCGGGTACAGCATCTCCTGCATGCCCGGCCCGCCGCGCGGACCCTCATAGCGGATAACCACCACATCGCCCTCTTTCACCTTGCCGGTCAGGATGTCGCTAACGGCCTGATCCTGGCTTTCGCAGACATAGGCCGTACCGGTGAATTTCAGGATGTTCTCATCCACACCCGCGGTTTTAACGATACACCCGTCACGGGCGATATTTCCGAACAGAACTGCCAGACCACCGTCCTGACTGAACGCGTGCTCCTTGGAGCGGATGACGCCGCCTTCGCGGTCGGTGTCCAACTCTTTATAGCGGTTCGACTGGCTGAAGGCCTGCGTGGTGCGGACGCCGCCGGGGGCCGCCTTGAACAGCTCTTGTGCCTTCGGGTTGTTGGCTACCTTGATGTCCCAGTTGGCAATCGCTTCGCCCATGGTAGCTGAATGCACGGTGCTGCAGTCTTCGTGCAGCAGCCCGGCGCGGCTCAACTCTCCGAGGATCGAGAAGATGCCGCCTGCGCGGTGGACGTCCTCCATATGCACGTTCTCGGTGTTGGGCGCGACCTTGCACAGACACGGCACATTGCGGCTGAGGCGGTCCATGTCGGACATGTCGAAATCGACGCCGCCCTCATTGGCAATGGCCAGCAGGTGCAGAACAGTGTTGGTCGATCCACCCATCGCAATATCCAGCGACATTGCGTTCTCGAACGCATCAAAGGTGGCGATTTCGCGGGGCAGGAAGCCCTTCTCGTCCAGATCGTAGTGCCGTTTGGTGATCTCGACGATGCGGCGACCGGCTTCGAGGAACAGCTCCTTGCGGTCCGAATGGGTGGCAAGGGTCGAGCCATTGCCCGGCAGGGCCAGACCCAGCGCCTCAGCCAGACAGTTCATCGAGTTCGCGGTGAACATGCCCGAGCAGGAGCCGCAAGTGGGGCAGGCGTTTTCCTCGATATGTTTGACCTGTTCGTCGGTGTACTTGTCATCTGCCGCGGCAACCATCGCGTCGACCAGATCGATCTTTTTAACGTCTAGATCGGCGATGTCGATCTTGCCAGCCTCCATCGGTCCGCCTGAGACGAAAATCGCCGGGATGTTCAGGCGCATCGCAGCCATCAGCATGCCGGGGGTGATCTTGTCGCAGTTCGAGATGCAGACCATCGCGTCCGCACAATGCGCGTTGACCATATATTCCACCGAATCCGCGATCACCTCACGCGAGGGCAACGAATAGAGCATGCCGTCGTGACCCATGGCGATGCCGTCATCCACGGCGATGGTGTTGAACTCTTTGGCGACACCACCGGCGGCCTCAACCTCGCGCGCAACCATCTGGCCCAGGTCTTTCAAGTGAACGTGGCCGGGCACGAACTGGGTGAACGAGTTGACGATGGCGATGATCGGTTTGCCGAAATCGTCATCCTGCATACCGGTGGCGCGCCACAGGCCGCGGGCACCGGCCATATTGCGGCCATGGGTAGAAGTTCTGGATCGGTACATTGGCATGATGCTGTTTCCCTTTTGCCCCGGTTGCGATATGCGGGGTGCGTACGTTATAGCGCACGTACCACATGTGCGTTATAACGCACAAGACAAATCGTTGGGCGCGGATATGGAATCGGACGAAATTACGCTGAAACTAAAGGAAGTGCGGGCGGCATCGGGCCTCAGCCTGTCCAAAGTGGCCGAGTTGACGGGTGTCAGCAAAGCCATGTTGGGCCAGATTGAGCGTGGCGAATCAAGCCCCACCATCGCGACCCTGTGGAAAATTGCCAAGGGGTTTCAGGTTCCGCTGAGCGCCTTGATCGGGACTTCGGACGCGCGCGTGCAGGGCGTGTTCCGGACCGTAACCTTTCCGGGCAGCATTCAGGTCAAGATCGTCTTTCCCTTCGATCCCGCCCTTGGGGCCGAGACCTTCCATGTCGAACTGGCCGCCAATCAAAGCCACGAATCCCCGGCCCACGCCGCCGGGGTGACCGAGGAGGTCTTCGTGCTGAACGGCGCACTAGAGGTTTTGCAGGATGGCAAATGGGTCGCCCTAAAAGCCGGTGAGGGGCTGCGCTTTGCCGCCGATCTGCCGCATGGGTATCGCGCTGGGCCAGATGGGGCGGCCTTTCTGAACATGCATCACTATTTTCAACCGGCCGAGCTGGCCTCGGTCGGGTAGCCCGGCCTTTCAGGATAATTTGCAATGACGGATGTGCTGAACAGCCTGACTATCGTAGATGCCGTGGGATCAGCCGGCGCGCTTGTCGTGGTCGCGGCCTATTTTGCAACGCAGATGCGGATGATGAATTCCGACGATCTGGCCTTTCCGGTGATCAATCTGCTGGGGTCGGTGCTGATTGCCTACTCTCTGCTGCATAACTTTAATCTGGCTTCGATGCTGATCGAGGGGTTCTGGATTGTTATCAGCGTGATCGGGATAATTCAGTATTTCCGGCTGAAACGGGGCGCGGAATAGCGCTAACCCGGCTTGAATACGGCCCTTTGCGCGTATAGGGAAAACCCAACCGCGCTTAGGGGAGGCTTTGATGCAAGACGATCCCAAAACCCTCGTTTCTACCGACTGGCTTGCTGCCCATCTGAAGGACCCGGATCTGCGGATCCTGGATGGATCGTGGTACCTGCCTGCGCAGAACCGTGATGCCAAGGCGGAATATGACGCGGTACATATCCCCGGCGCCCGGTTCTTCGATATCGATGACATTTCAGACCACCGTTCAGACCTGCCGCATATGGCCCCTCCGGTCGAGAAATTCATGTCGCGCCTGCGCGCCATGGGGGTGGGCGATGGCCATCAGGTGGTGGTCTATGACGGGGCCGGGCTGATGTCGGCCGCGCGTGTCTGGTGGCTGTTCCGGCTGATGGGTCAGGAAAACATCGCCGTTCTGGATGGTGGTTTGCCAAAATGGCAGGCCGAGGAACGCGAGGTCGAAGACCTGCCGCCTGTGATCCGGGATCGCCATATGACGGTGCGGGTGCAGAACCATCTGGTTCGGGATGTGACCCAGGTCTCGGCAGCCGCCAAGCTGGCCGATCATGAGATCATCGACGCCCGCTCAGCCCCCCGTTTCGCGGGCACCGAGGCGGAGCCGCGGGAAGGTCTGCGCTCGGGCCACATCCCGGGATCGCGCAATGTGCCCTTTGGCCAATTGCTGAACAAGAACGGTACGATGAAATCGCCCGAGGATTGCCGCGCCGTGTTCGAGGCCGCAGGTGTGGATCTGTCGAAACCCGCGATCACATCCTGTGGGTCGGGCGTGACGGCAGCGATCCTCAGCCTTGCGCTGGAGCGCATGGGCAAGAAAGACCACTCGCTTTATGACGGGTCCTGGGCCGAATGGGGTGCCTTCCCAACCCTGCCCGTCGCAACCGGAGACAACTGATGTTCGAGAACCTCAAGCCACAGCCAGCCGACAAGATCCTGGCGCTGATGCAGATGTACCGTGAAGACCCGCGCGACCAGAAGATTGATCTGGGCGTCGGCGTCTACAAGAACGCCGAGGGCGTGACCCCGGTGATGCGCGCCGTCAAGGCCGCGGAAAAGCGCATTCTCGAAGAGCAGGAAACCAAAGCCTATACCGGTCTGGCAGGTGACCCGGCCTATGCTGATGCGATGATCGGTCTAATCCTCGGCGACGCAGTACCGCGCGCCAATATTGCCGCCGTTGCGACCCCGGGTGGCACCGGCGCCTGCCGTCAGGCGTTCGAGATGATCCGCATGGCCAACCCCGAAGCTCGCGTATTCGTGTCGAACCCGACATGGCCGAACCACCTGTCGATCCTGAACTATCTGGGCATGGAGACTGTCCAGTATCGTTACTTCGACGGCGAAACTCGCGGCGTCGATTTCGATGGCATGATCGAAGACCTGAAAACCGCCAAACCGGGCGACGTGGTTCTGCTGCATGGTTGCTGCCACAACCCCACCGGCGCGAACCTGAACCTCGTGCAGTGGCAAGAGGTCGTCAATCTTATCAACGAGCTTGGCCTCGTGGCGATGATCGATATCGCCTATCAGGGTTTTGGCGACGGTCTTGAAGAAGACGCGCAGGCGACCCGTCTGGTGGCCTCGTCGGTCAAGCGCTGCCTGATCGCGGCGTCCTGCTCGAAGAACTTCGGCGTATACCGTGAGCGTACCGGCCTTCTGATGGCGATCAGCGATGACGCGGCACAGACCTCGCTGAACCAGTCGATGCTGGCCTTCCTGAACCGGCAGAACTATTCATTCCCGCCGGATCACGGCGCGCGCGTTGTGACCACGATCCTGACCGATGACGCCTTGCGCGCTGATTGGCAGGCCGAACTGGAAGAGGTGCGCCTGTCCATGCTGGGCTTGCGTCAGCAGCTGGCGGATGAGCTTCAGCGCCTGACCGGGTCGGATAGGTTCAGCTTTGTCGCCCAGCACCGCGGTATGTTCTCACGTCTAGGTGCAGCACCTGAGCTGGTCGAGAAACTGCGTGCGGACCACGGGATCTACATGGTCGGCGACAGCCGCCTGAACATCGCCGGTCTGAACGCAAACACAGTGCCTATTTTGGCAAAAGCGATCGTGGATGTGGGCTGCTAAGCCACCCTTTGGAAAACAAGAAAGCCGCGAAATTCGCGGCTTTTTTTCTTTGGCGGTCAGGACTTGATCCAAGCCCAGGCTTTATCAAGTTCGTCGGTGGTAAAGTGCTTTTCACCGATATCGAGCATGGCGGCAAATTTCGCGTCGATCTCGACCAGGTGACCCAAGAACACGCTGTCAGCGACAATCGCCAGCTTACCAAGTTTCTTCATATTCTTGATGATCCATTTCAGATCAGTCATTGCGGCCTCAAATGTGGCAGAGACCCCTTTGTCAACGACCACGAGCACGCTGATCTTGGCGTGATCTTTTAGAATGTCCTCGGCTTTTTCGATCAACTCACGTTCCTGCGTGATGTCGATTTTGCCGGAAATTTCTAGGCCAAGGATATTGCCCTCGCTTTGGTCCAGCACCTTGTACATAACTCTCTCCCGATCTGATGTACGTCTTTGCGACCGTTGATTGGTCGGCTGTTTTCAGTGTTCAGCCATATACCAGAGTTGAGGGTGCAAGGGATCAACCAAAAGTAAAATGGCCCGGCATTGCGCCGAGCCATTCCAATGGTTTTGTAAGTGGCACTTACCCTTTTGAGAACTCGGGGTAAGCTTCCATGCCCAGTTCCGCCATGTCGAGGCCGTTGATCTCGTCCTCTTCGCTGACGCGGATGCCAACAATGGCTTTCAGGATGGTCCACAGGATCAGTGCGCCAACAAAGGTGAACACACCGTAGGCCGCGATACCCAGCAGCTGGGTGCCCAGAGACGCCTCGCCGTAGAAGATGACGGCGATGGTGCCCCAGATACCTGCGAACAGGTGAACCGGGATTGCGCCGACAACGTCGTCCAGCTTGAACTTGTCCAGCATCGGGACAGTGAAGACCACGATGATACCGCCAACTGCACCGATCCACAGCGCACCGAACAGGGTCGGGGCCAGAGGTTCAGCGGTGATCGAAACCAGACCGGCCAGCGCGCCGTTCAGCACCATGGTCAGGTCAGGCTTTTTGTACAGAAGCTGGGTCAGGATCAGGGCTGTAACAGCACCCGAAGCGGCGGCCATGTTGGTGTTGGCAAAAATGCGCGATACGTCCGTTACATCGCCCACGGTGCCCATCGCCAGCTGCGAGCCGCCGTTGAAGCCGAACCAACCCAGCCACAGGATGAACGTACCCAAAGTTGCCAGCGCCAGGTTCGAACCGGGCATCGGATGCACTTTGCCGTCCTTGTACTTGCCGATACGCGGGCCCAGAACTATCACGCCTGCCAGTGCTGCCCAGCCACCGACCGAGTGTACAACGGTCGAACCAGCGAAATCCGAGAAGCCAGCTTCAGACAACCAGCCGCCGCCCCACTGCCAGGAACCCGAGATCGGGTACAGAATACCGGTCAGAACGACTACGAAGATCAGGAAGGGGAACAGCTTGATCCGCTCGGCCACAGCACCCGACACGATGGACGCGGTTGCAGCCACAAAGACCAGCTGGAAGAAGAAGTCCGACCCGATCGAGGCATAGTCCAAAGCAGCCTCGGCAGGGTCAACACCAACCGGGTCAAGCACGGTTGGGCCACCGATGGCAAAGAAGCCGTTGAAGTCGCCCGGGTACATCGTGTTGAAGCCAACCAGCCAATACATGATCGCGGCAATGGAAAACAGCGCCACGTTCTTGATCATCTGCATGGCCACGTTCTTGGAACGCACCAGGCCGCCTTCTAGCATGGCAAAGCCTGCCGCCATGAAGAAGACCAGGAAGCCCGCCATCAGGAACAGCAGGGTGGTGAAGATATACTGGGTGTGCAGCGCAGCTTCGCCTTCGGCGGCAGCCTCTTGCGCCAGACCCATCTGCGGCAGCGCGACAATCGCGGCAGCAGGGATGAGAGATTTCATCAGGTTCATAGTCAGTCCTCGAATGATAGTGAGTGTGGGCGCCTTACAGCGCCTCTTCGTTCGTTTCCCCAGTCCGCACGCGCATGGCCTGCTCGACATCGAGGACGAAAATCTTGCCGTCACCGATCTTGCCGGTCTTGGCGGTGTTGGTGATGGTCTCAACGATCTGATCGGCCATCGTTGCAGGTACCACGATCTCGAGTTTGATCTTGGGTACGAAGTTCACGGCGTATTCCGCGCCACGGTAGATTTCAGTGTGACCGGATTGCGAGCCGAAGCCCTTGATTTCGGTCACCATCATGCCGCGTACGCCCGCTTCGGTCAGTGCCTCGCGCACCTCCTCGAGCTTGAACGGCTTGATTGTCGCAATGATCAGTTTCACGTCTGTCCCCTCTACTACTCCGGATCGGGCCGGCTTGTTTGCACGTGCAGAAAAAGAGCGCGTGTCGGGGCGTTAAGGAACGATTCCCCGACGTGAAACCGACTGAAAATGACGCAATATTGCACAATTTTTGCACAAACAGTACTTGATGATTAAAAAATAGGCGAAAAAGGGAAGGGTAGTTCTGGAAAATCGGACCTCAACATGGGCGGGACGTCAGGGTATGGTGAGGCAAAAGTATAAACGGGCAGAGTTTGAGCATGTCTGAGTCCAAGCGCCGCAAACCGACACTGGTCGCGGATAAAAGATACCCTTCGAAGGCGCGCAAACCTTCGACGACCAAGCGGGCTGCCAAGCCTGCGGGCAAGAAGTCGACCGCCCGAAAAACCGCGACCCGCAAGACGGCACGGAAGAAGACGCGTAAGCGGTCGGGCGGCAATGGTGGCGGTTTTTTCCGTCGTCTGTTTCGTTGGATCTGGAGGCTGGTCTGGGGCGTGACATGGCGCGTTGGGGCCGTGGTCGCCATGCTGATCGCGCTGGCGGTCGGGGTGGTCTATACCTCGCTGCCCGATGTCGATGCCTTGCTGGATGGTCGCGCGCGCGGATCGGTGACGATGCTGGACCGCGATGGCAAGGTCTTTGCCTGGCGCGGGGACCAGTTCGGTGGGGTGATCACCGCCGATACCGTCTCTCCCCATCTCAAAAACGCGGTCATCGCGACCGAGGATAAACGGTTCTACCGCCATTTCGGCGTCAGCCCGCGTGGTGTGGCCAGCGCGGTGCGCATCAACCTGAGCGAAGGACGCGGTCCGCTCTCGGGCCATGGCGGCTCGACCATCACGCAGCAGACGGCCAAGCTGCTGTGTCTGGGTGTGCCTTATGACCCAGCCGAATGGGAGTCGGAGGCCGCCTATGAAGCGGATTGCCGTCAGGGCTCGCTCTGGCGCAAAGGTAAAGAAGCGATCTATGCCCTCGCGATGGAGGTGAAATACTCCAAGGACGAAATCCTGACGATCTATCTGAACCGCGCATTCCTGGGGGCTGGAGCACGTGGGTTCGAAGCGGCCAGCCAGCGCTATTTCGGAAAGTCCGCGGCCGAGGTTTCTCCGGCGGAAGCCGCGATGCTTGCCGGTCTTCTGGTAGCTCCGACGCGCTATGCGCCGACCAACAGCCTGCAACGCTCGCAAGATCGCGCACGGTTGGTTGTTGGCCTGATGGAGGCGCAGGGCTACCTGTCCGGCGCGCAGGCTAGCGAGGCGCGTGCCCGGCCGGCGCAACTCTCCGAGGCCGCCGCCGCGCGTGCAGGCGGCTATTTCGCCGATTGGGTCATGGCCAGCGGACCAGAGTTCTTCACCCGCAACACCACCGAGGATGTGGTGATCCGCACGACATTGGATCAGCGCATCCAGACCTCGGCGGAAGAGGCGCTGCAATTCATCTTTCAGGAGAAGGTCCGGGAAGGGTCGAAAGCGCAGGCCGCGATTGTCGTGATGTCGGCGGATGGGGCGGTGCGGGCCATGGTTGGTGGCCGCAAGACCCGCGTCTCGGGCGCGTTCAACCGCGCGACACAGGCGCTGCGGCAGACCGGGTCGTCGTTCAAACCCTTTGTCTATGCCACCGCGTTGGAGCTTGGGTATTCGCCTTATGACACGGTGATGGACGAGCCCTACTGCGTGAACATCCCCGGATCGGGGCAGTGGTGTCCCAAGAACTACACCAACAAATACTACGGGCAGGTCACGCTGGCCGATGCGCTTAAGAACTCTCTGAACATCCCGGCGGTGAAAGTGGCCGAGATTTCGGGCCTCGATAATGTGCGCACGGTCGCCACCGGTTTCGGGATCGCCAGCGATCTGGCGCAAGGCCCCGCGCTGGCGTTAGGCGCGTCGGAAAGCACGCTGATCGAGATGACGGGCGCTTATGCGGGTATTCTGAACGGCGGCTCGTCGGTTGAACCCTACGGCCTAACCGAATTGAAACTGCTTGGAGATGAAACCCCGGTGATGGTGACGACCACAGGGATTGGGGAGCGGGTGATCAATGACAAAGCCGCCAAGGAACTGATCTGGATGATGGAGCGTGTGGTGTCCGAGGGCACTGGAGGCCGTGCCCAGCTGCCGGGGTGGCAAGTGGCAGGCAAGACCGGAACGACGCAGGCAGCGCGGGATGCGTGGTTTATCGGGTTCACGGCCGACTACGTGGCGGGTGTCTGGATGGGCTATGACGACAACACACCCCTGTCCGGCGTGACCGGAGGCGGGCTGCCGGCCGAGATCTGGAAAGAAACGATGCTTCGCGTGACAGAAGGGATGACGCCCACGCCTCTGCCGATGGTCGCGCCAGAACCGCCTGTGCAGGTCGCGCAACCTCAGCCCCGCCGCAAACAGGGCGGAGGGTTCGAGCGCGCCATCAACAACTTGATCCGGGATATCTTCGGCGGCAACTAACGCGCTGCGGTCCATGCACAAAAAAAGGCGGCACCCGATGTGCCGCCTTTTTCAATGTAAACTGAATGTGGATCAGACGCTGGCGTCCAGCGCGGCCAGGATTGCATCGCCCATTTCCGAGGTCGAAACCGGGGTCACACCTTCATCGGCCAGCAGGTCTGCGGTGCGAACACCGTCGGCCAGCACTTTCTCGATCGCGGCTTCAAGACGGTCGGCCTCGGCCCCCTGATCAAAGCTGTAGCGCAGCGCCATGGCAAAGCTGAGGATACAGGCAATCGGGTTGGCTTTGCCTTCGCCCGCGATATCCGGTGCCGAGCCGTGGACCGGCTCGTACATCGCCTTGGGACGACCATTTTCCATCGGGGCACCCAAAGACGCCGACGGCAGCATGCCCAACGAGCCGGTCAGCATTGCTGCGCAGTCCGACAGGATGTCGCCGAACAGGTTGTCGGTCACGATCACGTCAAATTGTTTGGGCGCGCGTACCAGCTGCATCGCACCATTGTCGGCATACATGTGGGTGACTTCGACCTCGGGGTAATCCTTGGCGACCTCGTTCACGACTTCGCGCCACAGTATGCCCGATTCCATGACGTTGGCCTTTTCCATCGAGCACAGCTTCTTGTTCCGGCGCATCGCCAGTTCAAAGGCCGAGCGCGCGGCGCGTTCGATCTCAGATTCGGTATAGCGCTGGGTATTGACGCCCACGCGCTCATTGCCTTCTTCGAAGATGCCTCGCGGCTCGCCGAAATAGATGCCCGAGGTCAGCTCGCGCACGATCATGATGTCCAGACCGGCCACAACATCGGTTTTCAGCGACGAGAAATCCGCCAGCGCATCAAAGCACTGGGCCGGACGCAGGTTGGAATAGAGGTCCATTTCCTTGCGCAGGCGCAGCAACCCGCGTTCGGGCTTCAGGCTGAAGTCCAGATCGTCGTATTTCGGGCCGCCAACAGCACCCAGCAGAACCGCGTCTACCTCTTGGGCTTTGGCCATGGTCTCATCCGACAGGGGTTTGCCATGGGCGTCATAGGCCGCACCGCCGACCAGATCCTCGCTCACGTCAAAGTGAAGGCCGCGATTGGTGTCGAACCAAGAGATGATTCTGCGCACTTCGGCCATAACTTCCGGGCCAATTCCGTCTCCGGGCAGGATGAGGAGCGAGGGGTTGGACATCGACAGTCTCCTTGCGTTTTGTCGCAAAGGGCCTAGCGTCTGCGCCGCACCGGGTCAATGAGACGATCCGGATGAATCGCGAGGAAAACACATGTTAATACCGGGAAATCCCGTCCCAGGCCTGAAAATTGAAACAGTCGGGCACGGGGTGTTCGATCTTGAGGCCGACAAAGGCGAAAATGGAACGCTGGTGATCCAGTATCGCGGCCTGCATTGCCCGATCTGTATCAAGCAGATGACCGAGGTCGAAGCGGCGCTGGATGATTTTGCCGCGCTGGGCGTCGAGGTCATCATGATCACCACAGATACCGCCGACCGCGCGGCTGAGGCCGCTGAAAAGGCCGGTGTATCGCGCCTGCGTGTCGGGCACAGCCTGCCGCTTGCCGCCGCGCGTGAGGATTGGGGTCTGAACATCTCAACCGCGCGTGAAGGCAGTGCCGAGCCCGCTTTCTTTGCCGAGCCGGGGCATTTTTACATCGCAACAGACCGGACGCTGTATTACGCGTGGCAGCAGACAACGCCGTTTGGACGTCCGGCGATGGCGGATATTGTTGGCGGTCTGAAATTCACCCTCGGAAACAACTATCCTGCGCGTGGTACCTATAACGGCCCGCTTTAGGCCTTTTATGGCAAAGCGACATCTACCCACACCAGCCGGTGACGGCTGGCGCGCTGGGCGGTCTCGCGCATCGGGTCCTCAGGGTTGGGCCAGAATACGCCTGAATCGATGACCTGTAGGTCGGCTGAGGGCAGGACATAGTCCACCCTCAGTTCTCCGACAGCTTTCCAGTTCACCGTTGCGGCGTCGCCCCCTGCGGTCTTGGGCTGGGGGTCCTGAAGGCGTGTATCGGAGAGAAGCGCAGCGATGGTCTCGGTGCGTCCATCGCTCTCGCGGGGGTCCAGATTGGCGTCGCCTGCGATGACAAAAGGGCCTTCCGGCGCGGGACCAAGGTGACCGTCCAGCAGCAGGGACCAGAACCGGATCTCATCGCGATTGCGCAGGCCGTTGCCGTCCTCTGGCCCGTCGAAGACCGGCGGAGTGGCGTGAAAGGTCATCAGATTCAGATGACCAAAAGGCGTGGTGATGGGAACCACCCAATGCCCGGTGGAGGACAACCTCTGCGCCGCCAGCGCTTGTGCTGAGGGGTAGGGCGCGCCATTCACGACCGGCAGTTCAGCCCCCGGAAGTTCTGACCACAGCAGGGACGCAAAATCCTGCGTCTCGTCCTGTGCGATCTCGTATCGGGACAGAACGGCTAGCCCACCATGACCTGTAAACAAACCCCACCCCTGCGAGTCGCCTGGCCCTTGGGTGCGTCCGTCGCCGTCCAGGTCCAGCCCGCTGTCTATCCCGGTATTGGGCTGCGCTGTAAAACGATGTGGATAGTCCAGCTCCTCCGCGCGCAGCGCATCGGCCAAAGCGGTCAGTGCCAGGCCATCCATATCCCAGTCGATTCCCTGCAACGCCAGAATGTCAGGCTGGACGGCCACCAAGACGTCAACGACGGCCTGAACCTGCGCGTCATCGCGCTGAATATCGCGCAGCAGCAACCCGGGGCCTTTACGGCTGAGTTCGGTGTTGTAGGTAGCAACGCGCACAGTCTCTGCCTCTGCGGCCAGAGGCAGCATCAGCAGGATCAGGGCACGGATCATGCGGTCTGAGTAGATTCGGTCGTGGAATAGGCGCGGCGTTTCTCAACGATCAGCCCGGCAATCCGCAGGGTCGCCATACCGCGCATGATCATGCTTGCGGGTAGGAAGGCCCAAGCGCACATGGTCCAGATCAGGGTCTGAGGGTTGCTCAGCGAGATCGGGAGCAAGATATTTGTCAGCAGCTTCATCACAGCCGGGATCAGGAAAGGCAACAGGATGCCGATGCAGATGTTCAGACGCCCATCGCGCTGCAAGCGTGTTACCACGTCACCGCCCTTGGTCGGGTCGAACAGAGGCAGGTTTGTCCACACATTGAACGCCCCGTTTCCAGTCGGCCAGCCGCGCAGTTTCACAGCATAGGCGAAGCTTGCGATGGTCACCAATGCGGCCATGTAGGCGATGCTGGCAGCGACACGCACAAGCTCAACCAGCGGCTGGGCAGCATCTGCGGGCAGCATCAAAACGATCAACCGAACCGGCGAATAGGGAAAATCGACTACATTCGCGACGGACAAGCCCATCGCGTAGGAAAAGCGGGTCATTTCAGTCGGCGCATAGGCGTTTTTGCAGATCAGCGTCAGGAACGTGACCATCGACATCAGGCCAACGAACCGCAAACGGTTCACCGGCGGCGCATCACGGAATTCGATAAAGCTGGGGAAGGCCGAGTTATATTCGGCAAAGGTCAGGATGAACGCGAGGATCGCGAGGAAGACAATGACCTCGGTCCCGTTCGTCGATGAAACTGGCAGGTACAACGCGGGGGTCAACACCATAACGGCGACCAAAATCCCACGTATCGCCGCCCCTGTCGTGCGTGCAATCACTATCCGAACCCTTTTTCAAACCGGAACCAGCCAATTCTGTGTCGGCTTCATTCCAACTTGTGCCCGTCGCCTGCGTTTTATGACGGATACCTCTTTCGACCAAACATGGACGATAAGCGGTAATTCGCTCAAGCCAGGGTGCAGATAACACGTGATTTCGGGCAAAATGATGGCGCAACTGGTGCGGGATTGCATCAATTTCGACGCAAATCCGACGTGTATCTCAATTTGAGACCTACATGTTGTGTTTCTCTGATTTTCAACCCCAAGAATGCGAACGGAGCCGCCTTGGCGACTCCGTTAGGTTGAGTATCAACAGATTCGTCCCCAGAATCACACCCAGGGACGGGCCTGACCGGCGTGATCCTCGAACTTGTCGATGTGATGGTCTTTTTCCATCGTCAGGCCGATATCGTCCAGACCGTTCAGCAGGCAGTGCTTGCGGTGCGGGTCGATGTCGAAGGTGATCTCAACACCGTCCGAAGTGGTAATCTTCTGATCTTCCAGATGCACGGTCATGCGGGCGTTTTCACCCTTATGCGCGTCATCCATCAGAACCGCGTGGTGCTCTTCTTCAACTACGATGGGCAGGATGCCGTTCTTGAAGCAGTTGTTGAAGAAGATGTCGGCGAAGCTGGTCGAGATCACGACCTTGATGCCGAAATCCTTGATGGCCCAAGGTGCGTGTTCGCGCGAGGAGCCGCAGCCGAAATTGTCGCCAGCCACCAGAATCTCGGCCTCGCGATAGGCAGGTTTGTTCAGAACGAACTCTTCGTTTTCCTGCCCGTCGTCGTGATAGCGCATCTCGTCAAACAGAACGACACCAAGGCCGGACCGTTTGATAGTCTTCAGGTGAACTTTGGGGATAATCATATCGGTGTCGATATTGATCAGCGGCATTGGGGCGGCCACCCCGTGGACTTTGTCAAACTTTTCCATGTTTACACTCCTGCGGGGTAGGGCCGCGCCCGTGCCTCGCGTTTAAGCTTCTTTCGCTTCAGTTGTTTCGTCTTTGGGTGCGTTCTTGACGAAGAACGCCATGAAGACCAATCCGAACCCGTTAAACAGCATCTCGATGCCCAGGAAGATCCCAAGAATGCTCAGCAGGGCCTGCGGTTGCTGCCCGACATAGCTCCAGATGATGCCTGCGAGGACGATCGACAAGATGCCTGAGATCATCGTGGGCCAGAAAAACTGCGTTCCCTTCATCTGGAACGACAGAATGATCCGCGCGATGCCGCCTGCCATGAACAGGATCAGCATTACGGTCGCCAGCGTAAGCGTACCCTGCAGCGGGTGATCCAGAAAGGACCAGCCCAGAAACAGCATGACCGCACCCATGATGAGTGACAGGATTTTGTTGCCAACGCCTTCAACTGTGAAGCCGCCAACAACCTGCAGCACGCCCGAGATCAGTAGCAACACGCCGGTTACCACCGTCACGGCGACAGATGCCACGACAGGTGCGCCCAGCACAAAGATACCGAACGCTATGGATAGGAGCCCCAGCAGGAGCCATTTGATCCAGTCACTCATTTGTTCAATCCCTCAAATATCTAGATATGAGGGGACCTTACATCAATTCACGGACGTCTGTCAGCCGTCCTGTGATTGCCGCGGCGGCAGCCATTGCCGGGCTCAGCAGGTGAGTCCGCCCACCACGCCCCTGACGACCTTCGAAATTGCGGTTCGAAGTCGCGGCACAGCGCTCGCCCGGTTGCAGCTGGTCGGGGTTCATCGCCAGACACATCGAGCATCCCGCCAGACGCCATTCGAAACCGGCCTCTTTGAAGATATCCGCCAGACCTTCTTCTTCGGCCTGCAGGCGCACGAGGCCCGAACCAGGCACGACCATGGCGCGCATGCCGTCCTTGATCTTCTTGCCCTTTAGAATTTCCGCGGCGGCGCGCAGATCTTCGATACGACCGTTAGTGCAGGACCCGATAAAGACGGTGTCGACTTCGACATCGCTCAGCTTCTGACCGGCTTCCAGACCCATATATTCGATCGAACGGCGGGCCGCGTCGACTTTGCCGCCTTCAAAGTCCTCAGGGTGCGGGACGGTTGCTGTGATCGGCAGAACGTCTTCAGGGCTAGTGCCCCATGTGACGACCGGCGCAATATCTTCACCACGTAGCGTGATGACCTTGTCAAAATAAGCGTCTTCGTCGGTGTAGAGCGTTTTCCACCAGTCCAGCGCCGCTTCCCACTGAGCGCCTTTCGGGGCATGCGGGCGGCCTTTGACATATTCAAAGGTGGTTTCGTCCGGCGCGATCAAGCCTGCGCGCGCGCCACCTTCGATCGCCATGTTGCAGACGGTCATACGGCCTTCCATCGACAGATCGCGGATCGCTTCGCCGCAATATTCGATGACATACCCGGTGCCGCCAGCAGTGCCGGTCTCACCGATCACGGCCAGAGTGATGTCCTTGGCGGTCACGCCCGGCTGCAATTTGCCGGTGATCTCGACCTTCATGTTCTTGGACTTCTTCTGGATCAGGGTCTGGGTGGCCAGAACGTGCTCAACCTCAGACGTCCCGATGCCGTGAGCCAGAGCGCCAAACGCGCCGTGGGTGGCGGTGTGGCTGTCGCCGCAGACAACGGTCATGCCGGGCAGGGTCCAGCCTTGTTCTGGGCCTACGATGTGGACGATGCCCTGACGGACGTCATGCACCGGGTAGTAGTGAATGCCAAAGTCCTTGGCGTTCTTGTCCAGAGCCTCGACCTGAATGCGCGATTCGGGGTTTTCGATCCCGTTCACGCGGTCCGGTGTGGTCGGAACGTTGTGGTCCGGCACGGCAATCGTCTTTTCAGGCGCGCGCACCTTGCGGCCTGCCATGCGCAGGCCTTCGAACGCCTGCGGGCTGGTTACTTCGTGAACCAGGTGGCGGTCGATATAAAGCAGGCAGGTGCCATCATCGGCTTCATGCGCGACATGGGCATCCCAGATCTTGTCATAGAGTGTTTTGGGGGACATCGGTCCTCTCCCGTATGTAATGAGAAATAGCTGGCGAGGTGGCTTAGGCCGCCGATAGGCGGGCCAGAACCGTGCGGGCAGCCCCATAGAACCGTTCGCGCAACCGCGCGCGGTCTTCCAGATTCTGAAGTTGGGCTACATTGAGTCTCATATTCCGGTCAGATATAGACACTGGCCGAGTCTATCAAGGTCTTGTAAGGCCCCCAGATGCCATCAGGGCACATTCATGCGAGGCATCAGGCGTGCTTCATTGAAATGTCATGGGTCGCTTGCTACCTTGAATTTACCCTGCGCCGGGTTTTACGGCGCGCAGCAAAGGAGGACTATGTCCTGTCTCTACATACCCAGGCGGGTTTGCCCGCCGATGACGGGGCCAGTGTAATGGCCCACTCTCAGTCAATCAGCGACAAGCTGCTTGAGCGTATCCTTTCCTCACTTTCCGACGACAAGGCCGAAGACGTCGTGCAGATCAACCTGCAAGGTAAGTCTTCTGTTGCGGACCACATGGTGATTGCCTCGGGTCGGTCGACCCGTCAGGTCGCAGCCATGGCGGAAAAGCTGACAGATCGCATCAAGCAGGAATTCGGTTTCACTTCGAAGGTTGAAGGCAAGGATGCCGGCGACTGGGTGTTGATTGATACGGGCGATGTAATCGTCCATATCTTCCGCCCCGAAGTGCGTGAATTCTACCAGCTGGAAAAGATGTGGCAGCCTGCGGGCGGCAGCGCCTCAGCCAACTGAGGCGCAATCCCGGCCATTATTGAAGGGCCGGAGGCGAGAGAGATATGCGTATCAGCATAGTTGCGGTCGGGCGATTGCGCGCCGGACCCGAGAAAACCCTGCTTGACGATTACCTGATCCGTTTTGACCGCACCGGCCGTGGCCTGGGCCTTGGTCCTGCGCGGGTGATCGAGGTTGAAGACAAGAAAAACGCAGGGATGGGCGCAGAGGCCGGATTACTGCGAAAGGCGCTGCCCAAAGGCGCTGTGATCTGTACACTGGATGAGCGGGGACGGCTTATGTCCTCACCGGATTTTGCCAAAAAGCTGGGCGGCTGGCGCGACGCCGGGCGGCAGGATCTGGCGCTGATCATCGGTGGAGCAGATGGAATTGACCCATCATTGCGCGCCGAGGCGGATTTTTCCATCTCATTCGGGTCCATGGTCTGGCCCCATATGCTGGTCCGTGTGATGTTGGCCGAGCAACTCTACCGGGCCGCAACCATCTTGTCGGGCGGCCCCTATCACCGGGTCTGAAACGGGTCTGACATGGCGCAGCTTCTGATTGTCTATCATTCGCGCACCGGCGGTGCTCGGCAAATGGCCGAAGCAGCGGCCGAGGCCGGTAGGGATGAGGCAGATATCGTCCTGAAAACCGCAGATCAGGCCGGGCCCGACGATCTGCTGGTCGCTGACGGCTACATTTTCTGCGCCCCCGAAAACCTCGCCGCGATTTCGGGCCTGATGAAAGAGTTCTTCGATCGCAGCTATTATCCCGTTCTGGGCCGGATCGAAGGTCGCCCCTACGCTCAGATGGTGTGTGCCGGGTCTGACGGAGAGAACGCCGCCCGTCAAACCGCCCGCATCGCCACCGGCTGGCGGTTGAAAGAGGTGCAGCCGCCTTTGATCATTTGCACTCATGCTCAATCGCCTGAGGCGATACTGGCTGAGAAGACAATCCCCGAAGACCAACTGGATCAGTGCCGCGAGATCGGCGCGGCTATGGCGGCGGGGCTGAGCCTTGGGGTGTTTTGATCCTCAGTTCAAGTCGATGATCGTGGTGTCTTCGCTCCAACCACCGACATTGTCGCGGGCTTGAATCTGCACCTGCGTGATACCTTTGGGAATCGAGACGCCGCTCAGCGAGCGGGTGAAGGGCTGTTCGTCCACATGCGGGTGATGCAACACGCGCATGCCAAGTTCGGCCCCCTTCATGTCCAGCACACGCCAACCATCGGCGTAGTCATCCCATCCGGTATCCGGATGCCGGATCGTCACATCAAAACGCCACGTATCTCCGCTGCGGCTGGCCGAGACGCTCTCGATGGTCGGCGGATCGGCAAGAACGGGCGTGGCAAGGAAAGCGTTCAGAATCAGGTAGCGCATGGGCAGATCTTAAGGAATTGATTACGAAATAGGGATCACGTCTTGGTGTCAGGGGGTAAGGTCAGAAGCACCGTTCGCGAATGCGAGGCGAACTCACGCCGGTAGAGAACACCAAAGGTGATCACGGTGCCAATGATCAACGCGATGGGGCCTAAGAACCACGCGAGCGAGGCAAGCGCGAAGTAGGTGGCCCTGAGCGCGCGGTTGAAGCTGCGGGCGGCGGTCACACAGATCTCGGCGGCTTGCGCGGCGCGCGGGTAGGCTTCCGGGTCATCGGGATCATTCGGCACGGCGGCCATCAGGACGGCGCAGTAGCCGAACAAGCGGTGCGCCCAAACGTATTTCAGAAACGCGTTTGCCAGAAACAGGATCACAACGAGGATCTTGATCTCCCACACCAATGCAGGGGCGCTGCCGATGGCCAGATCGCTGGCGACGCCTGCCAGTTGCTCGGTATTGCCCAACAACGCAAGCCCGCCGCCAATGGCGATCATCGTGGTTGAGGCGAAGAAGGTGCTGCCCTGCCGCATGGCTGCAACGACCTGTGCGTCAAACATGCGGGGCTGGCGGGTGACCATCTCGTGCATCCAACCGCGGCGGAAATCATCCATCATCATCGCGACAGACAGTTTGCCCGGCGAGGGGTGTTCGATCTTCCAGCCGATCCCTTGCCAGGCCGCCAGCAAAAGCAGAACGGCGGCATAGTCCAGCGTCGAAAACATAAGCGCGCGATCAATCCAGGTCATGGCGCGACAGTAGGGTCAGATCATAAAACTTGCCAGACGGAGAAATTGGTAATATTATTTTACCAAATTGGAGGATCAGCCATGGAAATGCCCCAGCCAAATCCTGAAGTGCTTGCGCGAAAGCAGGCCGTTCTGGCGCGATTGCTGCAGGTTTTGACTGAGGATGCGGTGATTCACGACCCGTCAGAGACTCGGGCCTATGAGTGTGATGCGCTGACCGCGTATCGTTGCCCGCCCATGCTGGCGGTGCTGCCATCGACCACGCAGGAGGTCTCGGACGTGCTGCGTATTTGCCATGACGAAGGCGTGCCGGTGGTCCCGCGCGGTTCAGGGACTTCGTTGGCTGGAGGGGCGCTGCCGACGGCGGATTGTGTGATCCTTGGCGTGGCGCGCATGAATGACGTGTTGGAGACGGACTATGACAACCGCTTCATCCGCGTTCAGACCGGCCGCACCAATCTGAGCGTGACCGGCGCGGTCGAAGAGGAGGATTTCTTCTACGCGCCCGATCCATCATCCCAGCTTGCCTGTGCAATTGCGGGGAACATCGCGATGAATTCGGGCGGGGCGCATTGCCTGAAATACGGTGTGACCACCAACAACCTGTTGGGCGTGACCATGGTGATGATGGATGGCAGCGTGGTCGAGATCGGCGGCGCGCATCTGGACTCCGGCGGGCTAGACCTGTTGGGGGTTATCTGCGGCTCGGAAGGGCAGCTTGGCGTCGTGACCGAGGCGACGCTGCGCATCCTGCGCAGGCCCGAAGGCGCGCGGCCTGTTCTGATGGGGTTCGATGACAATGAGGTAGCCGGTCAATGCGTCTCGGACATCATCAAGTCGGGTATCTTGCCGGTCGCGATCGAATTCATGGACACGCTCTGCATCAAGGCTTGTGAGAACTTCGCCCATGCCGGCTATCCCGATTGCCACGCCTTGCTGATTGTCGAAGTTGAAGGCTCGGATGCCGAGATCGACCATCAGCTGTCGAAGATCGTCGAGATCGCCAAGCGCCACAATCCGGTGGAACTGCGTGAAAGCCAGTCGGCTGAAGAAAGCGCCAAGATCTGGCTGGGTCGGAAATCGGCCTTTGGTGCGATGGGGCAGATGAACGACTACATGTGCTTGGACGGCACAATCCCGGTCTCGGCGCTGCCACAGGTTCTGCGCCGCATCGGAGAGTTGAGCGAGGACTATGGCCTGCCCGTCGGCAACGTTTTCCACGCGGGCGACGGCAATATGCACCCTCTGATCCTGTTCGATGCCAACAAACCCGGTGATCTGGAAAAATGCGAGGCGTTTGGTGCCGATATCCTGAAGCTTTGCGTCGATGTGGGCGGCTGCCTGACCGGAGAGCACGGGGTGGGCATCGAAAAGCGGGATCTGATGTCGCATCAATATAGCGCGGCCGATCTTGAGGCGCAGATGGCGGTGAAGGATGTGTTCGACCCGCAGTGGCTGCTGAACCCGGCCAAGGTGTTCCCGTTGGACGTGTCACAGGCGCGTCGGATGGCTACGGAATAGGGGGCCCTGCCCCCATCCCCCCGAGGTATTTTAGAACAGAAGAAGTGTCATGAGACCTGAGACAGAAACGAAACTGGCCGAGATCGTGGCCGGGTTGCAGGGGCCGGTGCGTATCGCAGGTGGCGGGACGCGCGGGGTGGATGGACCGGGGGTGGTTTTGAATGTGGATGGGTTACGTGGGATATCGCTCTATGAACCCGGCGCGCTGACTTTGGTTGCGCAGGCGGGAACCCAGGTCGCTGAGATTGACGCCGCGCTGGAGGCCGAAGGTCAGCAACTGGCGTTCGAGCCTGCGGACTATCGCGCGCTGTTGGGCACCTCGGGTGAGCCGACAATTGGCGGGGTTGTTGCCGCCAATATCTCGGGGCCGCGGCGGGTGCAGGCCGGGGCGTGTCGGGATTTTCTGCTGGGCGTGCGCTATGTCGACGGGCAAGGGCAGGTCGTAAAGAATGGCGGGCGGGTGATGAAGAATGTCACCGGCTATGACCTGGTCAAGCTGATGGCAGGCTCCTGGGGGACGCTGGGGGTGCTGACCGAAGTGTCGTTGAAAGTGTTGCCGAAACCCGAAGCGGTCGTGACCCTGGGTGTGCCGGTTGCCCATGCCACGGGTGCGGTTGAAGTTCTGTCTGCCGCGTTGAGGTCGCCTTATGAGGTGAGCGGGGCTGCCTTTGCCCCTGAAACGGGTCAGGCCTTGCTGCGGATTGAGGGGTTTGCGGACTCGGTTGCGTATCGTGTCGGACGCTTGCAGGACGTGCTGTCCGGGTTCGGCGAGGTCGCCGTTGTTGAGGACTCAGATGCCACATGGCGCGCGATCCGGGACGTGACTCCGTTTGCGGGGAAAGAGGGCGATGTCTGGCGTATCTCGGTCAAGCCCAGCGATGCGCCGGAAATCACTGCGCGGCTTGAGGCCAATAAACTCCTGCTCGATTGGGGCGGCGGTTTGATCTGGACGTTGGTGGATGAGGGCACCGATGTCCGTGCGCGGCTTGGCGGTTTTCAGGGCCATGCCTCGATCGTGCGGGCGAAACCCGAGACCGTTGAGGCGCTGGGCCGGTTCCAACCGGAGCCCGCACCGGTTGCGGCCCTGAGCCATGGTTTGCGGCAGCGGTTCGATCCGCATGCCCTGTTTAATCCGGGATTGATGGGGTAGGCCGATGCAGACGACTTTCACCGAAGAACAGTTGCAGGACCCAGGCATTCAACGCGCGAACGAGATCTTGCGCAGCTGTGTTCATTGCGGGTTTTGCACCGCCACATGCCCCACCTATCAGGTGCTGGGGGATGAGTTGGACAGCCCGCGCGGCCGTATCTACCTGATCAAGGATATGCTTGAGAATGAGCGTGTACCGGACGAGAAGACGGTCAAGCATATCGACCGGTGCCTGTCCTGTCTGGCCTGCATGACGACCTGTCCGTCGGGCGTGCACTACATGCATCTGGTCGATCACGCCCGCGAGTATATCGAAAACAACTACAAGCGCCCATTGTCGGATCGTGTGTTGCGCTGGGTTCTGGCACAGATTTTGCCCTATCCGATGCGATTTCGCTGGGCCTTGATCGGGGCCAAGCTGGGGCGTCCGTTCCGGTTTTTGATGCCGGATGCTCGGCTGCGGGCGATGCTGGATATGGCGCCGAAACATATCCCTCCAGTCAGTCGCAATGACGACCCCCAGAGCTTTGCGCCGTCGAGCGCCCGCAAGAAACGCGTGGCCTTGATGACGGGCTGTGCGCAAAAGGCTCTGAACACCGATATCAACGATGCCACGATCCGTCTGCTGACCCGGTTGGGGTGCGAGGTGGTGGTGGCCGAAGGGGCCGGATGTTGTGGTGCACTGACCCACCACATGGGCAAAAGCAAGCAGAGCCACGCGGCGGCGGCGGCCAATATTCGTGCTTGGGTGCGTGAGATGGATGGGGACGGGCTGGACGCCATCGTCATCAACACCTCGGGCTGTGGAACGACGGTCAAGGACTATGGGCACATGTTCCGAAATGACCCTCTGGCAGAGGACGCGGCACGGGTGTCGGCCCTTGCGATGGATGTCAGTGAGGTCCTGATGCAATTGGACCTGCCCGAGCAATCAGATCCAGGGCTGACCGTGGCCTATCACGCGGCGTGTTCCCTGCAGCATGGGCAGCAGATAAAGACCTACCCGAAAGACCTGCTGAAACGCGCTGGCTTCAAGGTTGTTGAACCTGCTGACAGCCATCTGTGTTGCGGCAGTGCGGGCACGTATAATCTGATGCAACCCGAGATCTCGGGCCAGCTGAAGCAGCGCAAGGTGCGAACGCTTGAGGCGAAGAAGCCCGACCTGATCGCTGCCGGAAATATCGGCTGCATGATGCAGATCGGATCGGGAACCGAGCTGCCGATCGTCCATACGGTCGAGCTTCTGGATTGGGCCACCGGAGGTCCCGAGCCGCGTGGTTTGCAGGCGGGTGGAGCGACCTCCGAGGTGCCTATTTTGCGCTAGGCAGCGATGATGCGCCTTGGCATCAGTTGAACAGGAAATTTCCGCCAAGCCGACCTGCCCTATTTTCGCCCCACGCGACCCGTAGAACAGTTGACCGGAACGGATAGCCGGAGAACCGCGTGCGCAACTGGATCAAGGCCATCGTGCTGAGTGTGCTGCCAATGGCCGCCTCGGCGCAGGATACCGGGCTGAAAAGCCTTGAGACGTCTGATTCCGGGCGGCAATGGATGGCCGTAGGGCGGTTGGATATTGATGGCACCGGGTTTTGCACCGGCGCGCTGATCTCGCCCACGCTGGTACTGACAGCCGCGCATTGCCTGTTCGAAAAACACACCAAGAAGCGAATCGACCCGTCGCGGATCGAGTTTCTGGCGGGATGGCGACGTGGGAGCGCTTCGGCCTATCGTCCGGCGCGGCAGGCGGTGATTCATCCGAAATATGTCTATAATGGCAGGGCCACCAGCGACCGTGTCCGCTATGATCTGGCGTTGATCGAACTCTGGCAGCCGGTTCGCAACACCACCGTTATTCCTTTTGAGACCGGCGCGCGCCCCGACCAAGGCGAGCAGGTGGGTGTCGTGTCCTACGCGCATGACCGGGCCGAGGCCCCGTCGTTGCAGCAGGTTTGCTCGGTTATGGCCGGGCATCGGGGCGTTTTGGTAATGTCCTGCGACGTTGATTTCGGGGCCTCTGGCGCGCCGATTTTCTCTCTGAGTGGTGAGCGTCCGCGAATCGTATCTGTGGTGTCGGCCAAAGCCGAGCTTAACGGGGAAAACGTATCGCTGGGCACCGCGCTGGATGGATCGCTGCAGTTGTTGCAGGCGGAACTGTCCAATGGAAATGGGTTTGGCCTGTCTTCGGGCAGCACCGGGTCTGGCAAGAATGTCGGGGCAAGGTTTATCCGGCCATGAAACGCGCCTTGGCACTTCTCATCTTGTGCGCCTCTTTAGTGACCACGGCGGCGCAGGCCCAAAGCAACAAACGCACGCTGACCGATCGCGATGACCTCTATGGGTGGGAGGCGATCGGCCGCCTGGATGTGGGCAAACGGTCTTTCTGTACGGGAACGCTGATTGCGCAGGATATGGTCCTGACAGCCGCCCATTGTGCCTTGGACAAACGCACCGGACAGGCCTATGAGCCGGGCGAGGTGACGTTCCGCGCCGGGCTGAGCAATGGCGTCGCCCTGGCCGAGCGCAAGGTGGTTCAGATTGCCACGCTTCCAAGCTATGGGGCCAACGATCCTCTGTCGTCTCAGGGTGTACGCGAAGACGTGGCGCTGATGCGGCTGGATGAACCGATCCCCTATTCGATTGCCGACCCTTTTGTCCTGTATCAGGGGCCCGTCATCGGCTCCGAACTCAGTATCGCCTCTTACGGTCGAGGCCGGTCCGAGGCCATAACACGCGAAAAATCCTGTCGAATCCTGGATAGGCGAGACGGGCTGATCACCTTTGATTGCGATGTCACCTTTGGCTCATCAGGGTCGGCTGTTCTCACCAAAAACGGGTCGCGCTGGCAGATTTTGTCGGTTGTCTCTGCCATTGGCGAGAGTGGGGGGCGCAAGATCGGCTTTGGGATGGAGCTATCTCCGGTCGTCTCCGAACTCAAGGCGATCATGCGGCGCGATGCACCCCGGCCCGAAGCTAAGATCCGCAGATTGCAGGTGGGTTCGGGCAAGTCCGAGTCAGGCGCGAAATTCATCAGCTCGGGCGGGGGTTGAACTTACGCAAATCGTTACCCATGTGATTTGTATCGGATCGCCACAACGGGGTCCGGTATAACCCAACGCCCGTCCAGATCGGAGGGCTACAATCGTAAATCGCTCAAGGATGAGGATAACGACACATGCGTAGTTTTGATTTTGCACCGCTGCACCGCGCCACCATTGGTTTCGACCAGATCGCCGACATGATGGACCGCGTTCTGACCAACGACGTGGCACAGCCCAGCTATCCCCCATACAACATCGAAAAAACCGACGCCGACACTTATCGGATTTCCGTCGCTGTCGCCGGTTTTTCCGAAGAAGACCTGTCCGTCGAAGTGAAGGAAAACGCACTTATCGTGGCAGGCAAGAAAGCCGCCGAGGACAAGGACCGCAGCTATCTGCACCGCGGGATCGCCACCCGTGCGTTTGAGCGCCGCTTTGCCCTGGCCGACCATGTCCGCGTGACAGGTGCCAGCCATGAGAACGGCATGCTGAACATTGACCTCAAGCGCGAAGTGCCCGAAGCGTTGAAACCGCGCCGGATTCAGATTTCCTCGGGCAAGGCCATAGAAAAAGATGTGGTTGATGCCAAGGCCGTGAACTAACGCGCCTTAAGTTCTTGCGGCGGTCTCCTCCTCCCTGACTGCCGCAACATCCGCCCCGCGTTCCTCCAGACGCGGGGCGTTGTTTTTTTGGCGCTACCCAAGGGCTCCCTTCCCTGATCAACCGCGTGGCTTTCTTGTTCTGATCCGCCTATAAGTGGATGAAAAGACCAAGAGCAGTCAGAGGTCATGCATGACCCTATTGGGCATCACATGTCAGAAGGATGACGGGCCGTTTCTGGTGGAATGGCTGGCCCATCACCTTGCAGCGGGCGTCGACCGGTTTCTGGTTCTAAGCCACGACTGCTCGGATGGGTCGGATGCGTTGTTGCAGGCGCTGGCTCAAGACGCGCGGATTGAGCATCTTCCTTTCACCCCCAAAGGCAACAAGGCCGTGCAGTGGCAGGCGTTGAAACACGCCTCGGATCACCCGGCTTACGCTTCGGCCGACTGGGCGCTGTTTTTCGATTGTGATGAATTCTTGTGTTTACAGGATGCCACTCTGCCGGATTTGTTGACCCGGTTTGAGGCGGCGTCGGGGCCCTTTGATGCTCTTTCCTTGCCATGGCGGTTCTTTGGCACGGGTGGTCAAGTACAGCGCGGCAGCGGTTTGACGCCCGAGAGATTTACGCAAGCCGCACCCGAGAACCTGCATTTTCCGCTCGGCCACCTATTCAAAACGCTCCACCGTCCGGCGTCGTTTCAAAAGCTGGGGGTGCATCGGCCCCGCAGTAAACCGTCAAAACCCGCGCGCTGGATCGGCTCGGATGGAGCGGAACTGCCTACGGGCTTCGCGGGGAATGACGGCGCGATTTCGCTCTATGGTCTGCCAATGGGCGCGCGTCAGGTCTGGTTGAACCACTATGCCCTGCGCTCGCGCGAAGAGTTCATGGTTAAACGCGCCCGCGGTTTGCCGAACCACATGGAGCGCGAGATCGGGGTGACCTATTGGGCCGAGCGCAACTGGAATACGGTCGAAGAGACAAGCATTTCCACAATGATGAATGCGACCCGGGCTGTTTATGCCGACCTGATGGACCTGCCCGGCGTAGCCGCCGCGCATGAGGCCTGCCTGAACTGGCACGGCGCCGCCTATGCGGCTTTGCAGCAAGATATCGAGGCCGTGCGGCTGGAGTTCCGCCTAGGGCTGGTCAACAGCATCCCTCCCTCCTCTCAAGAGGGGGCTGCGTTTGTTGCCCGACAGGTCTCGCTTTTGTCAAAGGCGGCCGAGTGATGGGGCTGATCGAACGGCAGCTTGCAGGTCAGGATTTGGGTGTCGCGATCCTGCTCGATGCGGTCGTGCATCAGGACGATGGCGCGCAGGTCGTCACGTTGTTCTTTGATCGTTTGATCGCGGCTGAGGAAGTCATCCCCCCTGAGGGCAGCGTAGCTGAGGAGGCAGGCGCCGTGGGCGACGCGCGCATTCTGCGATATCGCTTGCCGCAGGACGCTCGCCCTCGGTTCACGATCTGCGGGGAGGCCTTTGATCTGACCTGTGCACCCTCCGAATGCGCGCTGTTTGTGGGGAAGAACGCGTTCATTGCCCAGCGCAACGGTGAACGCGCCGAGATCGTGTTGGAGTGGTTGGCCTACCACATTGAAACACAGGGGCTTGAGGCTGCCGTGATCCTCGACCGTGCCCCTCCCGGTGCCGAGGATGGGTTTGCCGCCGCGCTTGGCGAGGGTCTGAAGAGCCATGCCTTGCCCTGTCAGGTGGCTCTGGTCCAAAGCCCTGTGCCGCTGGGCAAACCCGACCTGCCGCCCGAGGCGCACCCCTATTGCGTCGGCGAGTCTCCGGGCAAGGACCGGATGAAGGTCCCGCCCCCCAGCCCATGGGACAGCCCACTCGGCGCGTTTTCGGTCTACGAAATCTTGCGCATACGGTTTCTGGCGCAGGCGCGCGCCGTGGCCAACATCGACGTGCATGACCTTATGGTCGAAACAGATACATCCGTCTTCGACGCAGCCGTCGCAGCCGAGGGCGGGCTAGTCGCGCTGTTCGGACGGCATTGCTATCCGTGGCGCGTTCGTGCGGGCCAAAAGGCGCATTTCGGCGATCATATCTGCGTACAGTTCGATGCGACGGGTGGTCGGCAGCGTTGGTGCATCGCGCCTGCCAAATCCGCCCCTGAAGCGGTTTGGCGGCTGGTCAGGGTCGGTAATGCGCGTCCAGATTCGACCCTAACTATCGGGTTCTACCGTCACATGCTGTTGCGGCACCCTACACGCTCGATCTCGAAGATCGTGCCCAAGACCTCTCTGATCGAGCATGAGCCGCTGTTGCAATTGTCCGCCACGACCTGGGGGCACAAACCGGTGCGGATGCCCGAGTTGGAGGTCACCTCAAAGGAAACAGGGCGTGGGCGGTGTGCCATTGTGACCACGATGAAGAACGAAGGTCCGTTCATTCTGGAATGGCTCGCCTATCATCGGGCCATAGGGTTTGATGATTTCCTGATCTACACCAATGACTGCACAGACGGCACCGATACGATGCTGGAGATGCTGCAAAGCAAGGGCCTGGTTCAGCATCGCGACAACCCGTTCCGGCAGATGGGCATGCGCCCGCAGCACGCGGCCCTGCATTCCGCGGATGATGAGCAGATCGTCAAGGATGCCACTTGGGTCGCCTGCATTGATGTGGATGAATACGTGAACATCAAATGCGGCGACGGCACTCTGGACGCTCTGTTTGCCGCTGTGCCTGACGCCAACATGATCGCGATGACTTGGCGTCTGTTCGGCAATGGCGATCTGCACGGGTTCGAGGACAGGCCCGTCATCGAACAATTCCAGCGCTGCGCCCCGGAATATGCCCGCAAGCCGCATCAGGCCTGGGGGTTCAAGACGCTGTTCCGCAATATCGGCCTGTTTCGAAAGCTGGGTGTACATCGCCCCAAGGGCCTCAATCCGCAATTGTGGGAGGAGATCAACTGGGTCAACGGGTCCGGCGCGCCGATGCCGCGTTCGATGTTTCGCAATGGCTGGCGGTCCACGATCAACACCTATGGCTACGATCTTGTGCAGTTGAACCACTATGCCGTCCGCTCGGCCGAGAGCTTTTTGGTCAAGCGTGACAGGGGCCGGGTGAACCATGTTGAGCGGGATCAGGGCCTCGCCTATTGGTTCCGCATGAACAACAACTACGCCGAGGATCATTCCATCGCGCGTATGGTGCCTGCAATGCGGGCCGAACTGGATCGGCTGCTCAGCGATCCCGAGATCGCCGCCGCACATGCCCATTCGGTAGATCGCCACCGCGCCAAGATCGCGGAGCTGAAGGCCACGCCGAACTACGCCGCGTTCTACGCCGAACTGACCGGCGCGCGCCTGGAAAAGCTTGCGCGTCTGCACCGGCATTTCGGGGCCAATGTGTTCCTCAAAGGCCCCTCATCCATTCCGGATGACGTGCTGGAGCGTGACCCCGACAAAGATTGGTTCTTTACCGTCGATCATGACGGGGAAACCCAGCATTAGACCCTAAAGCGCGGTTTTTAGCCCGTTGACCAGCTCGTCCATTTCCGGATCCAGCTTCATCGAGGCTGCCTTGCGCCGGTGCCATTCGACCGCCCGCGCATGCAGATCGCCCAAAACCGGGTCCGATTTCAGCTCATCCGCCAGCTTGTTGCTTTGGGGTGCGTAGCGCTCGATCGAGGTGTCTTTCTCGTCGTTGAGGTTGAACCTGTCCCAGTATTCCATGCCCAGCACGTGATGGCTGTGGTTCGCCCGCCCGCGCGCGCGTTTGATCAGAAAACTCTCCATCGAGCGCAGCGCATAGTGGTTGACCTGCGCGTGGGTGAACAGGGGCGGGTTCTCGGTGCGGGCGCCATTTACGACGTAGTCCGCGCCGCCGGGCAGAACGCGCTTGGTGTCCGAGACATGCTCATCCAGAGACACCGGCGCATGCAGGCCCATCCGCTTGAATTTATGCTGGTTGGTGTAAATGGATTTGACGAATTTACCGGTATTGGGCCGCTCCTTCGCGTCCCATTCAAACTCACCCATGGTGAATTGCTGGGTGACGGGCGCATCGTCGAAGCGCTCGATATGGTCCGGGCCAAAAATCCGCCACGGCACCGAGATCACATCCGCATCCGCGCCGGAGCCTTCGACCAGCGCGCGGGCCGAGCCGTCATCGATATGGATATTCAGATACTCATCCACATCGCAGACAAACACCCATTTGGCCTTCATCACGATGTCATAGCGGCGCGAGGCCTGCCGCAGGGCCGAACGGTGAATGCCGCCGCCGCGAATGATCGTGTTGTGCTGGGTGACCAGCCCCATCTCTTGCAGGCGCACAAGGATTTCGACGGTGGGGTCGGTGCAATCATTCGTGCAGACCAGAATATGGTCAAAGCCCAGCGTTTTGTAATGCGCCACCCAATCGATGATGTAGGGGCCTTCGTTTTTCATCGTTGAGACGACTGTATAAGTCTCGTTGCTCATGACTGTCTGCTCGCTTGCCTGCCGTGGCGTCTGGGTCTTGTCTATGCGGCGCAAAACGGGATGCAGCAAGGTCACGCCCGGCCAACTATTCGCGCCTGCTGCGTAATCTGGCGGTACCCAAGCGCGGCGCAAGACCTTAGGATCAAGAAAACGACGCGTGTGCCAAAATACACGCAGGCACAAGGATACGCGGATGGCACGCACGCGCGAGGTCGGCACGTTATGGATCGGTGGCCCGCTCAGTTGGCTTGAACAGCTGTGCCTGAAATCCTTTGTGGACAAAGGGCAGAAGATTACCCTGTTTTCCTACGAGGATATCCCCAACGTCCCTGATGGCGTGATCCGTCGTGACGGGCGCGAGATCATAGATACCGACGATTTCATCAAATACGAACAGAAGAACTCATTCGCGCTGTTCGCCGATTGGTTCCGGCTGCACATGATCCAGAAATGTCCCGGCATGATCTGGATCGACACGGATGTCTTCTGCCACCGCCCCATGACCTATGACAGCGACTATGTCTTTGGCTATGAGCTCCCGGACTCGCCTCGGATCAACAACGCGGTGCTGGGGATGCCTTCGGACAGTGAGCTGCTGCGCCAGATGCTGGACTTCACCGAGGATCGCTATTCCATCGCGCCGTTCCTGCCGAAGGCGAAACAGCGCGCCATGCAGCAGGCGGCGGAAGGCGGTAGTCCGGTTCACATTTCGCAGCAGCCATGGGGTGTCTGGGGGCCGATGATGGTGACCCATTTTGTTCACGCCATGGGTTTGGAACATCACGCCCTGCCGGTCAGCGCTTTCTACCCGGTTACCTTCCCCGAGCGGTACAAGTTCATGCGTCGTGTGGCGCTGGCCAAGCAGCTGATGACCGAAGACACCACGGCGCTGCATCTGTGGGCCTCGAACAAACGTCAGCTGGGCAACCATCACAACGGCCTGCCGCCCAAGGGCACCTATCTCGCCAAACTTGTGGCCGAGACGGGCATCAACCCCGTCCTCGCCCCGATCAAAGGGCGTGGGCACACGGTGTTTGACGGCGCGCTGATTGATGAGGTCGACCTGACCGAGGTCCGCTCGGTCGCGGATCTGACCGGCAAGGCGCGCAGCTTTGTTCTTGCGCTGCATCACAAGTTCGATTGCGACGTCAAGCTGGTCGACGTGAACCGCCGCGGCAAGTTCAAACCCGAAGAGGAGCCGTGGATTGCCGACTATGTCACCTTTCTGACCGATCATGAGGTCGACCCGGACCGGATCGAAATCATCACTTCCGAGGATCGGCTGAAGCCGGTGGATGTGCTGTGCAATCTCGAAGGATTCGGCGATCGCTACAAGGTGCCGTTCCTTGAGAAATTCCTGACCCAGATGCTGCATTCCGACACGCGGCTGTTCATGGATATCCGGAAAGGCTCGGGCGCGTTTCCCTTCCTCAAGGCCTTCGGGACCAATGAAAAGATCGCCACGCATGAGGTTGATGGGCACGAGGTCACCCGCGTGAAGGTCTTGCCAAAACCGCCAGAACCCACCGATGCGGAAAGCAGCTGGGCGCGGATCGCGACGGATCTTGCAGGCAAGGACGGCTGGTACAGGCCGGGCGAGAACGGGCACTCGCTGCTTTTTATGCCACGGTCCAAGGACACTCTGGTCGTGACTTTCGACAATCTGGACGTGGCGATGAACAACCGCAAAGACCGACGCCCGTGGGGTTACTCCTTCATCAAAGAGCAGAACTGGTCGATGTTGTCGGCCATTGCAGGAGGCTGGACCTGGTATCGCGAACCGTGGGTCTATGACCAATTCGATGAGTTGAAGCAGAGTGGTTTCTTCCAGCAGTTTCAGCGTGTTGTGTTCTACGGGGCCTCGATGGGCGGCTACGCGGCCTGCGCCTTTTCTCCGGCAGCACCGGGCTGCGATGTGGTCGCGATCTCACCACAAAGCACGGTCGACAAGTCCGTTGTCCCGTGGGAGACGCGCTATAAAACCGTGTGGGATCGGGACTTTACCGGCCCCTACGGAGATGCCGCGCAGGTCAGTCATGCGGCGCGAAGGGTATCGATCCTCTATGATCCCTATGAGCCGCTGGATGCGGGCCACGCGGCGCGGTTCACGAACGCCAACGTCTCGCATCTGCGCGCGCCGCTGTTGGGGCATCGGTTGGGGTCCTCTCTGCTGCAAATGGGTATCCTGCACCCGATCATTCTGGGGGCGTTGAACGGAACCCTGACCGAGGCTGAGTTCTACACCCTTCTGCGCGCCCGAAGACAATTCCCGCGCTACCAGCGAGAGCTGTTCAATCGTGCAGTCAAGAAAGGGCACAAGGACCTCGCCCGCCGCCTTGGTGCGCATATCCTGAAACAAAACCCCAACCGGGCCGTGCGGCTGGGGTTGAAAGAACTGGGCTAGACGAGGCCGCTAGGCGCGTTTTTCGCCGATGGTCGCAATGCCAAGAATATCCAGAACCTTGGCTTCGATCTGTTCGGCATTCATGCCCGCCACAGCGTACATGTCCGCCGGGCTGGCCTGATCAATGAAGATGTCGGGCAAGACCATCGAGCGGTATTTGAACCCGCGATCAAACACGCCTTCCTCGGCCAAGAGCTGCGCGACGTGACTGCCGAAACCGCCCACGGCGCCTTCTTCGGTGGTGATCAGCGCCTCGTGGTTTTCGACCAGATCAATGATCAGATCACGGTCCAGCGGCTTGGCAAAACGTGCGTCCGCTATTGTCGGGGTGATGCCGCGTGCAGACAAAGCCTCAGCCGCTTTCTGTACCTCGGCCAGACGGGTGCCGAAGGATAACAAAGCCACGCGCGCTCCTTTCTGAATCAACCGGCCCTTGCCGATTTCCAGAACCTCGCCCCGTTCGGGCAGATCGACGCCAACGCCCTCGCCCCGGGGATAGCGGAACGCAATCGGGCCGTCATCATGGGCTGCGGCGGTGGCCACCATATGCATCAGCTCGGCCTCATCTGCGGCGGCCATGACGACCATGCCCGGCAGATTAGCCAAATAGGCAATATCGAAGGACCCGGCATGGGTGGCCCCATCCGCGCCAACAAG
Organism: Ruegeria sp. BG3; assembly: GCF_056538485.1. Taxonomy (NCBI): domain Bacteria; kingdom Pseudomonadati; phylum Pseudomonadota; class Alphaproteobacteria; order Rhodobacterales; family Roseobacteraceae; genus Ruegeria; species Ruegeria sp. BG3. The sequence continues at coordinate 38,926 of NZ_JBQFTE010000012.1, forward strand.
GCCGGCACGGTCGATGGCAAAGCGCACCGGCAGGCGCTGGATCGCCACGTCATGCACAACCTGATCATAGCCGCGCTGCAGGAACGTCGAATACATCGCGCAGAAGGGTTTCATCCCGCCCGCAGCCAGCGCGGCACAGAAGGTCACGCCATGCTGCTCTGCAATCGCAACGTCAAAACAGCGCGAGGGGTAGCGTTCCGCAAACAGGTTCAATCCGGTGCCATCGGGCATTGCGGCGGTGACGGCGACGATCTTGTCATCCCGCGCGGCCTCTTCCACCAGCGTTTTGCCAAAGACCGAGGTATAGGATGGCGCGTTTGAGGGCGCTTTTTTTTGCTCACCTGTGACCAAATCGAACTTGGCGGTTGCGTGACCCTTGTCGCGGGCCTGCTCGGCCGGGGCGTAGCCTTTGCCCTTTTTGGTCAGCACATGAATCAGGATTGGCCCCGTCGCCCGTGCCTTGACGGTACGCAGAACTGGCAGCAACTGGTCCATGTCATGCCCGTCAATCGGGCCGAGGTAAGAGAACCCGAGCTCTTCGAACAAGGTCCCGCCAACAGCCATCCCTTTGAGCATCTCTTTCGCGCGTTTGGCTCCTTCGCGGAACGGCTCGGGCAGCAGAGAGACCGCGCCTTTGGCGGCGGCCTTCAGCTCGTGAAATGGTTCCTCGGCGTAAATGCGCGACAAGTAGGTCGACAGAGCGCCCACAGGTGGCGCGATGCTCATCTCATTGTCGTTCAGGATCACGATCAGGCGCTTTCGCAGGTGGCCTGCATTGTTCATCGCCTCAAACGCCATGCCCGCAGACATCGAGCCATCGCCGATCACCGCAATCGCATCGCCCAACCCCTCTGGTGTTACTCCGCCCAAATCGCGGGCGACGGCAAAGCCCAAAGCGGCGCTGATCGAGGTGCTGGAATGCGCCGCGCCAAACGGGTCATAGGGGCTTTCACTGCGTTTGGTGAAGCCGCTGAGGCCATCCTTCATGCGCAAGGTGCGGATACGGTCGCGGCGTTCGGTCAGGATCTTGTGCGGATAGCACTGATGCCCCACATCCCAGATGATCTTGTCGCGCGGTGTGTCGAAGACCGCATGCAACGCCGTCGTCAGCTCAACGACACCCAGGCCTGCGCCCAGATGCCCGCCGGTGACCGAAACGGCCGAGATCGTCTCGGCCCGCAATTCCTGCGCCACCTGATGCAATTGCGCGTCCGAGAACTGCTTCAGATCCGCAGGGCGGTTCACAAGGTCCAGCAGTGGCGTATTCGGACGGTCAGACATTTGGCGCGTTCCTGGCTTAGCTGTCCCGGGCAATAACGAAGCGAGCAGCGTCCTTCAAGGTTTCCGCCTTAGTACCATACCCATCCAGCGCGGCGCAGGCCTCGCCCACCAGCTCTGCTGCGCGGGCCTTGGCTGCATCCAGTCCTAGAAGCGAAACAAAGGTTGCCTTGCCCGCATCTGCATCTTTTTGCAGCCGTTTTCCGGCCTTTTCGGCATCACCCTCAATATCCAAGATGTCATCGGCGATTTGAAAAGCAAGCCCAAGGGCTTGGGCATATTGGCGCAATGGGGTCGGATCAGCCTGCGCCAACCGAGCGCCCGCGCAAGCGGACCATTCGATCAACGCCCCTGTCTTGCCTGCTTGCAGCCGCGTGATTTCGTCCAGCGACAGCGGGGCAGACGCCGTTTCAGCCGCAATATCCAGTGCCTGACCGAGAACCATGCCCTGCGCCCCACTTGCCTTGGCCAGAGTCATCGCCAGTTCGGCGCGAATCTCGGGCTTGCCGACTTCGGGCCGTGTGCAAAGCTCAAACGCCAGGGTCTGCAAAGCATCCCCGGCCAGAACGGCAGTGCCTTCGTCCCATTTCACGTGAACCGTTGGGCGCCCGCGTCGCAGGTCATCGTCATCCATACAGGGCAGGTCATCATGGACGAGAGAATAGGCGTGCAACGCCTCAATCGCGGTCGCGGGCCAGATCGCCTGCGTGGCACTAACGCCATGCAGGCGCGCGCTTTCCAGAACCAGAAACCCCCGCAGACGCTTTCCGCCATCGGTAGCGTAGGCCATGGCCCGCGTCACATCCAGATCGTCAAGCGCCCCCAGAACCAGATCAAAATGGCTCTGAACCCGCGCCGCATCCTGCGCCAGCCTGTCGCGAAACATTTACTGACCTTCGATTGGAGTCGTCCCGGTTGGCTGCCCGCTGGCGTCCAGCGTGATAGCGGCCACTTTTTCCTCAGCGCGCTTCAACTCATCTTCGCAGCGCTTTTTCAAAGCCGCGCCGCGTTCATAGAGCGCAATCGATTCATCCAGCGCCACGTCACCGCGTTCCAATTGGCCGACTACGGCCTCAAGCTCTTTCATCGCTTGTTCAAACGTCATCTGCTCAACGGGGGTATCGGTCATCGTGCTGCCTTCATCAGTTCTTCCACATGGGCGTGTGTCGCCTCGGCCAATGCGTTCAGATCATACCCGCCTTCGAGAGTCGAGACGATACGGCCCTCACAAACCTCGTCGGCGATCTTGCACAGCTCAGACGTGATCCAGGCGAAGTCGCCCGTGGACCAGTTGAGATTGGCCAGTGGATCGTCCTGATGGGCATCAAACCCGGCCGAGATAATGATCAGTTCGGGCTTGAAGGCTCTCAGGCGCGGGAAGGCCTGCGACTCATAGGCTGCGCGCATCTCAGCCCCAACGCTTGCAGGTGGCAGGGGTATGTTCAGAACCGTGTCGTAAACCCCGGTTTCATCGGGTCGACCGGACCCGGGCCATAAGGGCATCTGCTGGCTGGTGATCACGAGCGCACGTTTTTCGTCCCACAACAGGTCCTGCGTGCCATTGCCGTGATGCACATCGAAATCCACCACCGCGACACGGTCCAGCCCGTGATGGTCCAACGCATGTTTCGCACCCAAAGCTGCATTGCCAAACAGGCAAAACCCCATAGCCTTGTCGGTCTCTGCGTGATGCCCCGGAGGCCGAATGGCGCAAAACGCATTAGGTACTTCGCCAGACAGCACCAGATCCACCGCCCGAACAACGGCCCCAGCGCCACGATACGCGGCATCGACCGACCCCGGAGACATAAACGTATCCCCATCAATCTGTGCATACCCTTCTTCAGGCCGCGCGGCCCGGATAACGCGGATATAGTCCTCGGGGTGAACCCGCAGCAAATCGTCATCCGCCACCATCGGAGCGGTCCTGCGATCCAGATCCAAAGCCTCCAGCGCATGTAGTATATGCTCCAGCCGCGCCACCCGCTCAGGATGGCCATCCGGGGTCACATGGCCCAGACAATCTGCATGGGTCAACAAGGCCGTCTTCATCAGAATCCCCTCTTCATCTGGCTAAAAATATCCTCGCCGAAGGCATAAAATCGCCGCGCAGCGGCCCGGTCAATCCGGTGCCAGCATATACCCTGCGCCGCGAACGGTTTGCAGGTATCGGGGCTGCTTGGGGTCCTGTTCGATCTTGCGGCGCAACCGCGTGATCTGCACGTCGACCGCCCGTTCCTGCGCCTGCCCCTTGTCGCGTCCTAGATCCTCAACCAGTTTTGCCCGGCTGATCGGCTCACCCGGTTTGGCCGAGAAGATCTTCATCAACTGGCTTTCGGTTGCGGTCAGACGCACGGGGTCCTCGCCCTGCCACATCTCTCCCCGCTCGATGTCATAGCGGATCGGGCCAAGGGTCAGGATTTTCGCTGCTGCATCCTGGGCCGGAGCTTCGGGCATCCGCCGCAGAATGGCGTTGATGCGCAACAACAACTCTTTCGGCTCAAACGGTTTGGCCAGATAGTCATCGGCCCCGGCCTCAAGCCCGGCAATCCGATGCTCGGTCTCGCCACGCGCCGTCAAGAGAAGGATCGGAGTGCTGTGGGTCTCGCGCAGCGCTTTGGTCAGGCTTACGCCGTCCTCGCCGGGCATCATCACATCCAGAACGATCATGTCGAAGTCCAGCCCGGACAGAACACGCCGCGCATGCGCCGCGTCGCGCGCGGCGGTCACCAGAAACCCGTTCCGCATCAGGAATTTTTTCAGCAGGTCGCGAATGCGTTCGTCATCATCGACGATCAGCAGGTGGGCATCCATATCGCTCATGAGGTCGTATCCCGCAACTTCTTGTAAGCATGACGCATATCAGCATCCATCATTGCTTCAAGTACTTTGCGGAAACCGGCCACGGCCTCGGGCCCCGCATCCTTGTAAGCGGCCCGCATGCGCGCGCGCTGAGCGTCGGACAATGTTGCCTCAAGCGCGTGGCCTTTTTCCGTCAGGAAAAGATGCCTTTCGCGCTTGTCGACGGTCCCAACCCGACTTTCGACCATGCCGTCTTCGATCAGGGTCCGCAGCACCCGGTTCAGGGATTGTTTCGTTACGCCCAGAATGGCCAGCAGGTTGTTGACCGTCGTGCCGGGGGCGCGGTTGATGAAGTGGATCGCCCGGTGATGCGCCCGCCCGTAAGACATGTCCGACAGGATTCGATCCGGATCCGCCGTGAACCCCCGATAGGCGAAAAACATCGCTTCAATCCCCTGCCGCAACTGCTCATCGGTTAGGAATAACAGGCTTTCACCCCCATATATCGGGGCGGGGCGGATTTCGGACATATAATGCCTCATGCGTTACTCGGTTTACAGTTTAAGTCAGCCTTATTGACATTCCAAGGGCAGACAGGTATCGAATCGCAGTTTTTGCGCAAGATTGTGTCCGCTCCGGTCCTAACTAGCGCAACATTCGCAAATTCAACCCGGTTCAGGAGGTTTCGCATGGCGGGGTATGATGATCGTGATGGCACCATCTGGTTGGATGGCAAGCTGGTCCCATGGCGCGAGGCCAATGTTCACATCCTGACACATGCGATGCACTATGCCTCGTCCGTGTTCGAAGGCGAGCGCGCCTATAACGGCGAGATCTTCAAAAGCCGGGAACATTCCGAACGTCTGATCGCCTCGGCCGAGGCTCTGGACATGCCGATGCCTTACGATGTGGATCAGATCGAGGCCGCAAAGGAAGAGGCCCTGAAAGCCAGCGGTCTGCAGGACGCTTACGTCCGCGCGCTGGTCTGGCGTGGGTCGGGCGAGGATATGGGCGTGGCCTCGGCCAAGAATCCCGTGCGGATGGCCGTCGCCGTCTGGCCGTGGGGGGCCTACTACGGCGACGCCAAGATGCAAGGTGCCAAGCTGGACATCGCCGAATGGAAACGCCCCAGCCCGGAAACCATCCCCGTGCATGCAAAAGCGGCGGGTCTTTACATGATCTGCACCATCTCCAAGCACAAGGCCGAGGCCAAGGGCTGCTCGGATGCGCTGTTCATGGATTGGCGCGGTTATGTGGCGGAGGCCACGGGTGCCAACGTTTTCTTCGTCAAGGATGGTGAGGTTCACACACCGCTGGCGGATTGCTTCCTGAACGGTATTACCCGTCAGACCGTGATCCAGATGCTGAAAGACAAGGGCATCACCGTCCACGAACGCCGCATCAAGCCCGAGGAAATGGCTGACTTCGAACAGTGTTGGCTGACGGGCACGGCGGCCGAGGTCACTCCGGTCGGGCAGATTGGCGACTACACGTTTGAAGTGGGCGATCTGACCCGCGAAATCGCGGAAGACTACGAGAAACTCGTTCGCGCCTGATAAGACCTTGAACCCCCGCTTCGGCGGGGGTTTTTGTTGCAGATCGTGCAGACTATCTTGCAGATCGTTCAACAGCATGGACCTTGACGTGCTGCGCTGTATCTTTGGCCTATGTTGGACCTACTCAGCGATATCCTCACCCGCCTGTCCTTGCGCGGCACGTTCTATTTCCGAACCTCCTTCACCCCGCCTTTCGGGATTCAGGTGCCCGGTTTTGAAAACGTGGCCCGGTTTCATTTCGTCCAGCGCGGAGAGCTGAAGGTCCACATCCCGGCAACTGGCGAGACCGTGCGTCTGAAACAGGGTGACCTGATCGTAATCCCGCATGGCGCGCAACACGCGCTGCTGTGCAACGAGGTCAGGCCATTTGACGCGCTGCCGTTGGAACAGGTCCTCGACATTGCGGGCTATACCGGTGACGGCGTTCTAGTCTATGGCGGCGGGGACGAAGAACGCGATACCCAATTGATCTGCGGACACTTTTCCTTCACAGGACCGGCTGGCCGGAATGGCACCGGTCATATGCTGATCGACCGGCTGCCGCCCTACATCCTGATCCAGAACTATGGAGAAGAGGCGGGATCGTGGATCGAGGCCACCCTGCGCATGATCGGCACAGAAGTGTCCGGCGCGCGGATTGGCGGCGACCTGATTGCTCTGAAACTGTCCGAAGTGCTGTTTGCGCAGGCGATCCGGGCCTATTTGGAACATCAAAGCCCTGACGATGACGCCTTGGCTGGTTTTGCAGACCCGCGAATCTCTCGCGCTTTGACTGCGTTCCACCAGGCCCCCGCGCAGGAGTGGAGCGTGGCCAGCCTTGCCAATGAGGCCGCGATGTCGCGCACGGCCTTTGCCCAGCTTTTTGCCGAGAAGATGGGAACCACCCCGATGCAATATCTGACGGACTGGAGGATGCAGATCGCCTGCCACGGTCTGACCGAGGGGCGCTGGAATGTGGCCGACGCCGCAGCCGAGGCCGGATATGCGTCTGAGGCGGCGTTTTCGCGGGTGTTCAAGAAACAGGTTGGAGTGTCCCCGGCCGCTTATCGCGAGATGCACTGATCCCCCGGTATTCCTGAACGATCCGCAATGTTTTGCAAACGATCTGGGCTGCTGCGTTCCCAGTGTAGGTCCTATTCTTGATCTGTCTCTGATTGAGGAAAGGAAATCCAGATGTCCCTCCGTTTTGTTACCCGCAATATTCACGCCTATCTCGACTATCCCGTTGCTGTTGCGCTGATGGTGCTGCCCTTTGTGCTTGGTCTGGGCCAATCCAACCCGCTGGCGCTATGGCTGTCTGTTGTCACCGGCGTTGCCGCTTTCGTCCTGACGGTGCTCACCGACCACCATCTGGGGATCTGGCGGGTGTTGCCTTACAAACTGCACCTCGCGGTGGATCTGGCCGTTGGCGTGACCTTCCTGTTGGCCCCCAGCTTGCTCGGTTTTTCGGGAATCGACGCGCTGTTCTACTGGCTGAACGGGGCCGCTGTTGTCGCAGTGATCTCGCTCAGCGCGCCTGAACAGACTGCAGCGGTCTGATCCTGTCTATCCCCCACTGCTAAAAGCCGCGCTACCTTGCGCGGTTTTTCCTTTTTTAGGGTCTGTTATTCCGGGCAAAACAGGCTCACTGGCTTGCTCCGTCGTTTTTCCTTGCAAAAGCCGACAAAAACAGTCAGATAAAAGCAACGCCAGATGAACCGATCAAGCACAAGGTTCCGGGGCGGTCAGTGGGCTCAGCAAGTTCAGTCGTGATGGCCTGCCACCGTTCCGGGAACGACCGAGGGCACCGATGCGTACCAGATTTGAAGAGCTGTTATCCGACCCGTGTTGCGCGTCCTGCGATTGCGACGCGCTGGCCTCGGATGTCGAGGCCTATCTGGATCGCAAAACCTGCGACGCAGAAAAATGCCGAGAGCTAGACGAACAGCCCTCGTTCGATGTTGTCAGTGAAACACCCAAAAGGGCGCGCGATCAGTAGTCCACGCCGCGCTGGGCTTTGATTCCGGCTTGAAAAGGGTGCTTTTCTTCGGTCATCTCGGTGACCAGATCGGCATAGTCCCGCAGCTCTTGCGGGGCATCGCGGCCCGTCAGGAATACGCTGGTCTTGTCGGAGCGGCCGTTTAGCCCCTCGATCACACGCTCAACCGACAGGTATTCGTAGCGCAGTGCGATGTTGATCTCATCCAGTACGACCAGATCGTAGTCTCCGCTGGCCATCAGGTTGCAGGCCTTGTCGAACGCGGCGGTTGCGGCGGCGATGTCGCGCTCGCGATCCTGAGTGTCCCAGGTGAAGCCTTCGCCCATTGTGTGCCATGTCACCAGATCGCGTTCTTCGAAAAAGCGCCGCTCTCCGGTTTTCCATTTGCCCTTGATGAACTGAACAACGGCAACCTTCTGGCCCCAGCCAAGCGCGCGGATAACCACACCAAAAGCGGCCGAGGATTTGCCCTTGCCCTTGCCGGTATTGATCAGCACCAGGCCGCGGTCAGGGTCGACCGCTTCGGACACTTTCTTGCGGTGCTTGGCCTGCACCTCTTGCATCTTTTCCTTGTGGTCTTGTGCGTCACTCATGCGGAGCCCTCATTGATTGTTGCGCTCAAACTAAGCGAAGTTGGCGAAAGGTAAAGTCACGGTTTGTGGTCGGTCAAAGACCGCGCCTTGCCGCGCTCCAACCCCAGCTGATGTTCGCGCCAGACTACGACCACATTGCCTGCAATCACCAGCACCGCACCCAGCAAGATCGCCAGCGTTGGCAATTCATCGAACCAGAAATAGCTGATTGCAATGGCGAAAAGCATGGTTGTGTAGTCATAAGGTGCCAGCATCGACGCCTGACCAAACCGATAGGACGAAGTGACAAGGATCTGCGCAACCCCACCGATCAGGCCCACAACGACCAATAGCAGAGCCTGATCCAGTGTCGGCATGGTCCAACCCCAAAACACGGTCAGCGATGACAGCAGTGTTGCAGTGATCGAGAAATAGAACACGATGGCGGCGGGGTGGTCGACCTTGACCAATTGCCGGATATGGATTTGTACAAAGGCCCGCGCGATGGTTGCGGCCAGAACGCAAAGGGCTCCAATCGTTGCCGCCACCTCCATCTCCGTGCTACCGAGCCGTGGCCAGAGCATGATCAGAACCCCCACCAGCCCCAGCATCACCGCACCGATACGGATCATGCGAATGCGCTCACCCAACAGCAGGGCGGCTAGGACGAGGGTGAAAATCGGGGTCGCGTAGCCGATGGCGGTGACCTCGGGCAAAGGCAGCAGGCTGAGGCCGGTAAAGGTCAGGCCCATTGCGCTGGTGCCCAGAACACCGCGCCAGAAATGGCCCATGGGTTTCTTGACGACAAAACCCTGCGACAGCTCCCCGCGCCAGATCAGCCAGGCGATGATGACGGGAATCGCCAGGAGAGACCGGAAAAAGACCAACTCACCCGGTGGAAAATCTTCGGACAACGCTTTGACCAAGGCCGACATCAAGGTGAACAGCATCAACGCGGTCAATTTCAGGCCCACAGCAAGTGCGGGGCGGTGCGATGTCAAGGATTGTGCCATTGGTCGGGAAACTGCGCTTTTGGAGCGGAAAGATCAACGACGGGATTGTACCAATCAGGGAGATTTCCAGGCGTCGGGGACAGGGTGGCCGATTTCATCCGCCAGTGTCTCCAGAAACACTAGCATCTGAGTGACGCGCTTCTTGGCGAAATCCCGTCCGCCGGTTGTGAGCATGTCGGCGGGCAAGCCGAGCAGCTTGATTTTCCAATGATCGATCGCGAACGACAGGTCATCCAGTTCGCGGGTCTCGGCAAAGGGATCTTCGATGTCATAAAGCGTGCGACCCAAGGCACCGGCGACAACGAAACAGCGTGCTATCCCAACCGCACCCAGAGCATCCAGCCGATCTGCATCACGAAGGATGAGGGCCTCAGGCGAGCGCGGCGGGATTTTTGCCGAGTAGCTGTGCGCCTCAATTGCATGTTGGGCTGAGCGGATCGCCGGGTCATCAAAGCCCAATTCCCTCAATATAGGCTCTGATTCAAGCGCTGATTGGCGCGATGCCAAATGCCGGTTCGGGTCGTTCTTAGGTAAGTTCACCAGATCGTGCAGATAGCACGCGACCATCAGGACCTGTATGTCAGTCTGTTCGTCCGCAATGGTCTGTGCGTTGTTCCAGACCCGATCCAGATGCGCCAGATCATGGGCCGGATCGGTTTGCATACGCTGCGCGACGATGCCGCGCAGGCGTGTGCGCAGATCAGCCAATATGTCCACGGTTCTCACCAATCTGGCCTCGGTGCAGCAGCAGATGGTCGAGGATCACGCAGGCCATCATTGCCTCCCCAACAGGCACAGCGCGGATACCGACGCAAGGGTCGTGGCGGCCTTTGGTGATGATCTCGGTTTCCTCACCCGATTTGGTGATCGTCTTGCGCGTGGTCAGGATGGATGAGGTCGGCTTTACCGCAAACCGCACCACGACGTCTTGTCCGGTGGAGATTCCGCCCAGAATTCCGCCCGCGTGGTTAGAGCTGTATTGCGGGCCATTCTGACCCATGAAAATCTCATCGGCATTGGCCTCACCTGTCAGTTCGGCAGCGGCCATGCCTTCGCCGATCTCGACCCCTTTGACGGCGTTGATCGACATCATCGCGGCGGCCAGATCAGTGTCTAATTTGGCATATATCGGTGCGCCCAGCCCGGCGGGGACGCCGCGCGCGACGACTTCGACCACAGCGCCAACCGAGTTGCCGGATTTGCGCAAATCGTCCAGATAAGCGGCCCAGCCCTCGGCTGCATGTGCGTCGGGTGTCCAGAACGGGTTCTGTTCGATCTGCGACCAGTCGAAATTGGCGCGGTCGATTTTGTGTGGGCCGATTTGGGTCATATAGCCTGTGATCTGCACATTGGTTGCGATCTGTTTGATCGCTTCGCGCGCCAGCCCTCCGGCTGCGACGCGCGAGGCGGTTTCACGGGCCGAACTGCGCCCGCCGCCTCGATAGTCGCGGATGCCGTATTTCTGCCAGTAGGTGATATCGGCATGTCCCGGGCGGAACTTCTCCATGATATCACCGTAGTCTTTTGAGCGCTGATCGGTGTTCTCGATCATCAGCTGAACGGGCGTGCCGGTGGTCTGGCCTTCGAATACGCCGGACAGGATTTTGACCTGATCAGGTTCGCGCCGCTGGGTGGTGAATTTGTTCTGCCCTGGTTTGCGCTTGTCGAGCCAGTGCTGGATCATCGCCTCGTCGATCTGCACGCCCGGAGGACAGCCGTCCACCGTCGCGCCCAAAGCGGGCCCGTGGCTTTCGCCCCAGGTGGTGACGCGGAAGAGGTGTCCAAAGCTGTTCATCGACATGGGGCGGGCTCCTTTGCGGGGTTGTGATTAGCGGGGAGAGCCTTTGGCCTCAAGCGAATTTGCATTTGATATAGGGGGAGGGGGCTCTGCCCCCGTCGCGCAAGCGCGCCTCCCCCGAGGTATTTTCAAACAGAAGAAGGATCAGGCTGCCTTGATCGCCTGGCGGGTTTTTGTGATGTTGAGGGCGGCGTTGGCGGCCTCACGCCCTTTTTGCACGAAGTGGTCGCGGTAGATGGCGTTGTGGTGGTCGGTTTCCTGATATTGGTGTGGAGTGAGCGAGACCGACAGGACCGGGACGCCTGTGTCGAGGCTTGCGCGCATCAGGCCGTCAACCACGGCCTGGGCCACGAAATCATGCCGGTAGATACCACCATCAACCACAAAGGCGGCGCAGGCCACGGCTGCATATTGGCCGGTTTGTGCCAGATCACGCGCGATCAGAGGCATCTCAAACGCGCCGGGGACGTCGAACACGTCAACCTGATCGGTAGGGATGAGTTCTAGGAACCCCTCGAGCGCGCGATCGACGATATCGGAATGCCAGTTGGCTTTGACAAAAGCATAGCGGGTGTGTGTCATCAGGATCTCCTTAGCAAAACAGACACTTCACCCAAGGCGATCACGAGCAGACACGCCGTTTCACCGACGCATCTGGCACGTTCTCTTTCATCCGGACTTTAACCGTCGGCTCTGGCCTCTCACCAGATCTGCTGACACCCCTCCGTAAACACGGCGAGGCCGCTCGCGGGCTTGCGGATCAACGCCCGCATACCGCCGGTGGGGAATTTCACCCCGCCCTGAGAACGAGGCGGACCTTGCATAGATTGGGCCTCCTCTGCAAGAGATTTGGCAGGAGGAAACTCATGCACCCGAATCCCGCTTTTCGCGCTGAGGAGATCAGCCGACATATCGCCTTTGCCCGTGATCGCGCCTTTGGCGTTTTGGCTGTGTCTACTGACGCCGCGCCTTTGATCAGCCACGTACCGTATTTACTGTCTGAGGATGGCGCGGTGGCTGAGTTGCATCTTGTCCGGTCGAATCCGATTGTTCGGCTGCTGAAGGCACCGCAGGCGGCGCGGATCGCAGTTTCGGGGCCCGACAGCTATATCTCGCCCGATTGGTATGAGGTGAGCGATCAGGTGCCGACGTGGAACTATGTCGCCGTTCACCTAACCGGCATTCTGGAACTGCGCCCGGCGGAGGAGATGCGAGACCTGCTAGACCGGCAGTCGGCGTTTTTCGAAGACCGGCTGCGCCCGAAGCCGCCCTGGCACAGCAGCAAGATGGATGACGACGCGCTGGAGCGGATGAGGCGGATGATTCTGCCCTGCCGGATGCGGGTTGAGGATATTCAAGGCACGTGGAAGCTGAACCAGAACAAACCTGATGACGTTCGGATGCGGGCGGCGGAGCAGGTCGGGAATTTTGGAATCGGCTCGGAAGTGCAGGCCTTGCAGGCGTTGATGCGCGCTGTGGAGCCCTCGGGGAAATGACAGCTTTTGTTTTCTGTAACCTGTTGTAAGGTCGGCCCAAACAAAGGAGTGCGCGCATGAAACTCTATCACAGTCTGACTTCACCCTATGTCCGTAAGGTTATGGTTTTGTTGCATGAAACAGAACAGCTGGAGGATGTTGAGTTGGAAACGGTGGCAGGTACACCTTTGGCCCCGGCAGGGCCCTTAATCGGAAAGGCTCCTTTGACCAAGGTTCCGGCGCTGGAGCGGCCCGACGGCCCGACCCTGTTCGACAGTCGCGTGATCTGCGCCTTTCTGGATGACCGCGCCGGGGGGCGGTTTTATCCCGAGGGTGCGCGGCGCTGGGATGTTCTGACGCTTGAGGCGCTGGCAGATGGCATTTTGGATGCCGCGCTGCTGATGACATATGAAAGCCGACTGCGTCCCGAAGACAAACAATGGGATGAATGGGTGGATTCGCAATGGGTCAAGGTCGAACGCGCTTGTGCCGTGTTGAACCAGCGTTGGATGGCGCATCTGTCGGGTCCGCTGGACATGGGACAAGTAGCCGTGGCTTGCGCGCTGGGCTATCTGGATCTGCGCCATGACGCGCGGGGCTGGCGCAAGGGCAATGATGCCCTCGCAACCTGGTTTGCCGAGTTTGACGCGCGTCCGAGCATGGTCGCCACGCGCCCTGTGACGTAAACCTTACTGGCTGAATGTCGCCAGATAGGCTGCGATGTCGTCCGCGCCTTTCTTGAGCTTCACGCTCATATTGGGGCGGGCGGTATCGTCCTGCAGGAACTCTTTGATGAACCCGATCGGGTCTTCGGAGTATGCGGCGATGTTTTCCTCGGTCCAGACAAGACCTGCGTCACCGGCGCGGATCATGTCGTCGGTGAACATGCCGATGGGTAGGCGTTCGCTGCCATAGCGATAGTCGTTCTCGGATCCGGCGGTGCGGCCCACGACCCCGTATAGGTTGGGGCCTGTGATGCCGCCTTTGACCAGAACCTCGCCATCCTTGATGATCGCGTGGCAGGCCGAGCAGCGGTTGTAGAGCTTTTCGCCTTTGGCGGGGTCTCCGGCCGCGGCGGCTTGGGTCGACACAGAAATCGTTAACAGAACGGCGGCCAAGTGGGTCTTTGGCATGGGGGTCTCCTGATCGGCGTTCGCGCGAAACCGGGCATCAGATATTCGCGCAATAAGTGCAACAGGAAACAGGCTCGTTCGCAGCGCGAAAAATCGTCTATTTCAGGCATATGATTTGTTGCTGAACAAACCCGGTTTCGTATGTCGGATTTTTCAGATTTTTGCACCAATGCGACCCGCTTATGCTGTCGGCCTGGGTGCGCTGACCCCGGTTAGATCGGGGTCACAGGGCGCGAATCAAATGGGGCTGATTCGACGCGTCGTCGAAACATGAGGGCAAGAAACATCAAAAAGACTGCCCCGTGCGATGATAAATTACGCAGATGCGGCGTATTGCGCATTCAACACCGCTGGACGAATACTATTCTGCTCGGTAGAGAATTCCGCTAAGACCCGGCATCCGTGCCGGGTTCCAGCTATTGGCCCGTTCGCACGGGCGCTAGACAATCGGAGAAAACCTCGTGTCCCACGTAGAAGACCACGAAGGCACCCGCAGAGATTTCCTGTACTACGTCGCGGGCGGCGCAGGGGTCGTAGCGACCGGTGCTGCGGTATGGCCTATGATCAATCAGATGAACCCGTCGGCGGATGTGCAGGCTCTGTCCTCGATCCGTACGGATGTAAGCGGGGTTGAGCCGGGTACACAGCTGACGGTCAAGTGGCTGGGTAAACCGGTCTTCATCCGTCACCGCACCGGCGCTGAAATCGCCGAAGCGCAGCAGCAGGACGAAGAAGCGGTAGGTAACCTGCCTGACCCGCTGGCCCGGAACTTCAACATCAACGCAGATGCACCCGCGACCGACGCTAACCGCGTGATGCCATCGCCCGAAGGCGAGGCAGAAGGCGCGTGGATCGTTCAGATGGGCGTTTGTACCCACCTGGGCTGCGTGCCTCTGGGTGATGCAGGCGACTTTGGCGGCTGGTTCTGCCCCTGCCACGGCTCGCACTACGATCTGGCAGGCCGGATCCGCAAAGGCCCCGCGCCTGAGAACCTGCCGATCCCACCGGTCGAGTGGGTCGACGCTTCAACCATCAAACTCGGCTAAGGGAGACCCAACTTATGTCCGGCATTCCCCACGATCACTACGAGCCGAAGTCAAACGGCGAAAAGTGGCTGCACAGCCGCCTTCCCATTGTCGGCCTGATGTACGACACCCTGATGATCCCCACGCCCAAGAACCTGAACTGGATGTGGATCTGGGGCATCGTTCTGGCCTTCTGCCTGGTGCTGCAAATCGTCACCGGCATCATGCTGGTTATGCACTACACGCCGCATGTCGATCTGGCCTTTGCCAGCGTCGAACACATCATGCGTAACGTGAATGGCGGCTATTTCATCCGCTACCTGCACATGAACGGCGCGTCGCTTTTCTTTGTTGCGGTCTACATTCACATGTTCCGTGGTCTTTACTATGGCTCCTACAAAGCCCCGCGTGAGATCACGTGGATCATCGGTATGCTGATCTACCTGATGATGATGGGCACCGCCTTCATGGGCTATGTTCTGCCTTGGGGTCAGATGTCCTTTTGGGGTGCGACCGTGATCACCGGCCTGTTTGGTGCGATCCCGTTTGTGGGTGATGCGCTGCAGACATGGCTGCTGGGCGGACCCGCAGTGGATAACGCCACGCTGAACCGCTTCTTCTCGCTGCACTATCTGCTGCCGTTCATCATTGCGGCGCTGGTTATCGTGCATATCTGGGCCTTCCACACCACCGGTAACAACAACCCCACGGGTGTTGAAGTGCGTCGCGGCTCAAAGGCCGAGGCCGAGAAAGACACGCTGCCCTTCTGGCCGTATTTCGTGATCAAGGATCTGTTCGCTCTGGCGGTCATCCTGGTCGTGTTCTGGGCCATCGTTGGCTTCATGCCGAACTATCTGGGTCACCCCGATAACTATATCGAAGCCAACCCGCTTGTGACGCCTGCACATATCGTGCCCGAATGGTACTTCTTGCCGTTCTATGCGATCCTGCGCGCCTTCACCGGCGAGGTCTGGGTTGTTCAGTTCGCCAGCTTCATCACCGGCGGCATCATTGATGCAAAATTCTTCGGAGTTCTGGCGATGTTCGGTGCGATCCTGGCCATGGCGCTGGCGCCTTGGCTGGACACCTCGACCGTGCGTTCGGGTCGGTATCGTCCGATGTTCAAATGGTGGTTCTACCTGCTGATCATCGACTTCTTTGCCCTGATGTGGCTGGGTGCGATGCCCGCGGAAGAGCCCTATGCGACCTTCTCGTTGATCGCCTCTGCGTACTGGTTTGCGTATTTCCTCGTAATCCTGCCGCTGCTTGGTGTGATCGAGAAACCTCTGGCCCCGCCTGAGACCATCGAAGAAGACTTCAACGCGCATTATGGCAAGGCTGACGCCGACGCCACGCCGGCCGAGTAAGAAGAGGGACCGGAAACATGTTCAAGAAACTTGCAATCGGCGCTGCGTTTGCCCTGGCCCTTACCCCTGCCGCTTCTTTTGCGGCAGGCGACTATGACACTCATATCGAGGATTTCGACTTCTCGTTTGAGGGTCCGTTTGGAACCTGGGACCAGAACCAGCTGCAACGCGGTCTTCAGGTCTATACCGAAGTCTGCGCGGCCTGCCATGGCCTGCAATACGTTCCTCTGCGCGATCTGGAAGCTTTAGGTTACAGTGAAGAGCAGGTGATCACTTATGCGGCGGACAATTTCGAGGTTTTCGACCCCGAATTGGACGATTTCCGCCCGGCGATCCCGACTGACCACTTCCCGGCGAATAACGGTGTTGGCGCGCCGGACCTCAGCCTGATGGCAAAAGCCCGCGCGGGCTTCCACGGCCCCTATGGTCTTGGCATCAACCAGCTGGTCAAAGGCATGGGCGGCGCGGAATACATCGCCTCTCTGCTGGACGGCTACACTGGTGAAGAGAAGGAAGAGGCAGGCACCATCCTGTACGAAAACAAGGCCTTCCCCGGAGGCTGGATTTCGATGGGCCCGCCGCTGTCCGAAGATCAGGTTGAATTCGCCGATGGCCACGCGGCCACTGTCGAAGCCATGTCCGAAGACGTTGCAGCTTTCCTGATGTGGGCTGCGGAGCCCAAGCTGACGGACCGAAAGAACGCTGGTTTTGTCGGCGTGATCTTCCTGACCGTCCTGTCGGTGCTGCTGTATCTGGTCAACAAGCGCCTGTGGGCACCGCACAAAGGCAAGCTGCGCGAGCAGTGAAGCTTTTGAGCTTTTGAAACTGAAAACCCTCGCGCCTATCCGGTTGCGGGGGTTTTTCTTTTTCAGGGGGCAGTGGGACCAGCCCCTCTTGGCCTGCGGCCAATTCACCCCGAGGTATTTTTGGCCAGATGAAGAAAGGATCAGGCTTGAAGCTGGGTTGCTGTTTGTCCGGTGATCGTCGCGGTGATGATCTGGCCTTCGGGATGGGGGGTGTCGAAACTGACCTCAGTGAATTGTTCGGTGCGGCCCATTTGCGGGTTTTCCATCAGGATGCGATGGGTTTGACCGATCTGGGCCGAGAGGTGTTTGGCGACCTGCGCCTCTCCGGCTTTGCGCAGGCGGGCGGCGCGGTCCTTGATGATCTTGCCGTTGACCTGCTGTGGGATTCGTGCCGCTGGCGTGCCTTCGCGTTTGGAGTAGGGGAAGACGTGCAGCCAGGTCAGGTTGCAGTCCGTGACCAGTTTTAGAGAGTTTTCGAAATGCGCCTCGGTTTCCGTGGGGAAGCCAGCGATGATGTCAGCGCCAAAGGTCATGTCGGGCCGCAGGTTGCGCGCCTCTTCGGTGAAACGGATGGCGTCATCGCGCAGGTGGCGGCGTTTCATCCGCTTCAGGATCAGGTCGTCGCCATGCTGCAGAGACAGGTGCAGATGCGGCATCAGGCGAGGCTCGCTTGCGATGGCCTGCATCAGGTTTTCGTCCACCTCGATCGAATCGATCGAACTGATGCGCAGACGCGGGAGGTCTGGCACAAGTTTCAGAATGCGCATGACCAGATCGCCCAGTTTGGGTTGTGCGGGCAGGTCAGCGCCCCATGAGGTCAGGTCAACACCGGTCAGGACGACCTCGTTATAGCCTTTGTCGACCAGCCGTTTGATCTGATCCACGACCACACCAGCGGGTACACTGCGAGAGTTCCCGCGGCCATAGGGGATAATGCAGAAGGTGCAGCGATGGTCGCAGCCATTCTGGACCTGCACATAGGCGCGTGAGCGGGTGCCGAACCCGTCGATCAGGTGCCCTGCCGTTTCGGTGACCGACATGATGTCATCGACCTGAACGGTTTCGGTTTTGCCGATGAAGTCAGCTGCCATGCCTTTCCAGGTATCAGGCTGCATCTTCTCGGTATTGCCGATCACGGCATCAACCTCGTCCATGGCCGAGAAGGTCTGCGGTTCCGTCTGCGCGGCACATCCGGTCACGATCAGGCGCGCGTTGGGGTTTTCTCGGCGCAGCTTGCGAATCTCTTGCCGGGCCTTGCGCACGGCCTCGGCTGTCACAGCGCAGGTGTTCACGATCACCGCATCTTGCAGACCCGCTTGCTGAGACAGCTCTTTCATCGCCTCAGTCTCATAGGCGTTCAGGCGACAGCCCAGAGTGGTGAATTTCGGGGCGCTCATCCCAGTGACCTCAGGAATTCCGGGGTCAGAGTGCCCGAAAACACATGGGCCGTCGGCCCGGTCATCCAGACGCCATCCTCGCGCCAGTCGATCCAGATTGTGCCGCCGTCCAGCTCGATCTGAACCTTGCGCCCCGTCAGACCGCGCCGGGCCGCAGCAACAGCCGTGGCGCAGGACGAGGACCCTGAGGCCAGCGTGATGCCCACACCACGCTCCCAGACGCGCATACGGATGTGGTCCGGTCCAATCACCTGCGCCACCTGCACATTGGTGCGTTCGGGGTAAAGGGGGTGGTGTTCGTACCGCGAGCCGAACTCGACCAGGGGAATCGCTTCGGCGTCGTCCACAAAAAACGTGCAATGGGGGTTGCCCATGCCTGTTGCCGAGGGTGCGCCCTCAATCGGCAGTTCCAGCGTGTCCATCTCTTCAGCCAAAGGTATGTCCTGCCAGTCCAATTGAGGCTGTCCCATATTGACCGAGGTCAGGCTGTTGCCTGCATCCCGCGCGTACAAGGTGCCGCGCTCGGTTGTTAGGGTCAGGTCTGTTTTGCCGCTTTCTTCCATCAGGAAACGGGCGATACACCGTGTGGCGTTCCCGCAAGCGGCCGAGGTCGACCCGTCCGCGTTGTAGAACACGAGATGCGCGTCGGCCGCTCCGTTTTCGATCACGGCCAACTGATCGAATCCCACACCAAACTGCCGGTGTCCGATTCCCTTCGCCAATGCAGCGCTGATCGGCGTCGCCTGCGCGCGCGCGTCGACAATAACGAAGTCATTGCCCAGCCCGTGCATCTTCATGAAGGGCAAACCGGTATCGAGTCTCTGTTGCATGGCGGGCATATAACGTTGGTCCTGCGATGAATCCACCCTGTGGCGTAGATTCCTGAAAAAAGGGCTTGACCCCCCTGCGCCACCTGCCTAATTAGGCCGCCTATCGGGTCGCCGGAAACACTGATTACGCCGGCGAAACGAGGTGCAAAATAAGGTCTTGAACCCGGTTGGGAAAATGCCTTAAAGAGCGCCACGGATCGTAAAGATCCAGACAAAAGAGTGGGCCGTTAGCTCAGTTGGTAGAGCAACTGACTTTTAATCAGTGGGTCGCAGGTTCGAATCCTGCACGGCTCACCACTTTTCATAAATTTCCCTTTCCTTGCTTGGGTTTGGTATCAGAATTGACGAACCTCTTCGGAGGGTTCGCCAAGTTACGCTCACCATTGGGGCGAGCGATCAGTTTCTCAATCGCGGAATCGGCCATCCCCTCGCGACCTGCGGCCTCGGTGTAGCGTTGCACGAGAGCTAACGTTTTGTGGCCGGTAACTGCACCGATTTCATGCGCAGTGGCTCCAGCCTCGGCCAAACGACGCGCACAGGCCTTGCGCAGGCCGTGGGCGGAGCACTGGGGTAGTTTCGCGTCCTCTGTCCAGCGCTGCATGAGATTCCCTAACCCACCGGCGGAGCGCACTTTCCCTTTCTGAGTGGCAAGAAAAGGGCGGTCCCCAGGCAACCCTTCTAACACTTCGGCCAAGTCCGGGTGGATCGGCACGGAAACCAGCACGCCACCAGAGCGTTGTGTCTTCTGTCGCCGATAGCCGATCTTTCCATCGCGGATGTTTTTTGGCCCCAGCTTCACCGCATCAACCCGCGCTGCACCGGTGTAGAGCATCAACGTAACTGCCGTATGTGCTAGCGATCCTTGTTTGTGAGTCGCGAAGAACTGCGCCAGCTCATCTTCGTCCCAAGTATGAAAGCCGTCACCGCCCACGCGGAATGGTTTCGTAGCCCGTGCAGGGTTATCACTGCGCCAGTCCAACGAGACAGCGAAATCCATTAACTGGATCAGCCGCTTGCGCAGGTTGTTTGCTGCCGCCGGTGTTTCTGCTTTATCAGCTAGCAACGACTGAACGTGCCGACGTTGCATCAGTCGCACTGGCTTGTCGCCGTGTTCCTCACGGAATTTTTCGACGATCCCACGGTAGACTTTCTGTGTGCTTGCTTCAAGATCCAGAAATTCAGGTGAGCGATACCAGAGCGCGACGAGTTTGCTGATGCTGTATGGTTGCACACGGTCCGCCCCGGTCTGCCCTCGCGTTTTGTTTCCATTCACAGCGTCTTCGTATCGCTGGATAAACTCTTTGGAGCCGTATTCGCTCCCCAATTCGGCTGAAAAAGCACCCTTCCGAAATCGCCAACGCCGCTTGCCGTGCCGGTCGAAATATGCCGTCGCGCCGGGAAATTGTTTCTGGCGTTTTAATTTCAATCCCATGGGTTGTTATCTCCCTGGGGAGGGTCCTCGGTGCTATAGATCACGACTTTTCCGTCGCGACTTATCTCGGAGCGAACCACGGGAATGCCAGCATCTCGGTATGCCTTAAGGTAACGTGTAAGTTCAGTTTGTGTTAACGAAGCGCGGGGCATAGCCATAGCGTTTCCTCTACTTGGATACTTTAGAAAGCCTGGTTTCTGCTTTGATGGTGAACTTCTCAACGTACCGCTCCCATGCGCCCGAAGGTATTTTGGGGTTTCTCCTGCCCGGAGCCGTATAGATGTGATCCAACATGTCTTCCTTAATGAGATAGCGGATGTTTGAGACTGAAATGCCCACGCGCTCGGCCAGTTCTTTGGGACTTTCGAGATGTATGGTCATACGTTTCCTCACTACTTACCATTTGTGATCATTCGAGCTAGGATCACACAGAATGACGCAGAATCGATCATAAGTTGTCATTTGATAACTTATGTGTACAAACGGGGCGGCCTGTCAATGGAGTTGAGTGGTATCGGGCTTAGATTGCTCGAAATTCGCAAAAAGCATGGTTTCACGCAGTCTGTCATGGCGGCAAAGCTCGATATTGCGGATCGGACTTACAAATTCTACGAGCTTGGCCGACGCGAGCTTCCTGTGGCTACAGCAGTTAAGTTTTGTCAATTGTTCGAGATAGATATCCGCTGGCTCCTTCTCGGAGATGGGCATCCTGTGGAGCTTCAATTGCCCCGCGTAGTTGAAGAGGCAGCACTGGCGGTACTCAATGAGTGTTCCGAGATGGAACAACAGCTTTCTAATGAAAAAGTTGCTCAATTGACTGGCTATGTGGCTGAGCAGTCTGTGCGAAAGGGCACGCCAGCGAGCGACGAGGCGGCGGCGGTGATTAGGATTATGAAATGAAATACGAATTTAAAGCGCCGGATGACTTTGTAGTGGCTGTCTTCAGGTGGGTTAGGATTTTACGTGTAAGCGGTGCATCGTTGCTGATGGTAGCTGGCTGCGTCTCTGTCGCTATTTTTGGTACAGAAGCGTGGAGGTGGGATCTTTTCACAGTATGCCTAGCAATCATTGCTGGGGTGGGCTTTGTCAGTGTCTTTTTGTCCGAAATGTTTCACCGCTTAATCAAAAAGCACGTTGGTATCGACCCACCTCTGTTTTAAGGGTCAGTTGCGGATGAGCGACATTCAATTTAGTTGCAAACGAAGGTTACGAGCCTCGCGGAAACATTCCCATTAGTCCGTATCGGCGAAGGCCAATCCATCATCCAACATCAGGGCGATCCAAACAAGAATAGACAGACTCCAAAAATGGCAGACACGAGTGTCCGAGTATCAGTAGTAAATTGATCTCAAATCAAACTCGATTTTTGCTCGATTACTCAGACATTCTGTCTAGTTCGACCAACTTGTAACCTTATGCTTCGTGTTCAGGAACTCGCGGCGCTTGGGATCGCTACACTTGTGTGAAATCTGCCAAACCCGGACAACTTAAAGGCCCAACCAAGAGGAAGGCAGAAACTATGCGATGTGGTTACTTTCCATCGTCTTTCTTCTTCATATACCGATAGGTCAGAACTCCTACTAACAAAGACGCCACCGCGGATACAGACTGCACCATGTCGGGCACACGCTCAATAATCTCCATTTTTTGTACCTTTACTCTGTTTCGATACAGAGGATTTATGAACTTAAGACGACCGGAGACAGCGGGGCTAGTGGTGCTTTGACGACCGGATTTTCGAATTAACGACCGGATTCCTGATCGAGTATAGACGCAAGATCTACAAATCGTTCAAATTGGAAGCACAACACCAAAAGAATTTAGGAGCTGCTTCTACATTGGAACCCGTTTATGACGTACAAAAGCGGAAGCTCGCCTCAGCATACTACGCCTGGCAGGATTGCCTCAAAAAGCAAAAGGGCGTGGAGCGCGATCGTGTCTTCATAGAGAGTGTCAAGGGTATTCTCACGCTTCGAGGGCACTCTGACGCACTAAAGGCCCTGCCTCAAAGCAAGAATACATGGAACGATTGGAAGCGGCTTGCTCCTTCGAAGACGATTCCACTTTCGCGGGAAACTTGCATTGCTGTAAAAACAATCACCGGTATTGACGTGACTCCAGGGAGTATTCTTTCAGATGAATACAACAGCACAGAACTCGTGATCATTGCCAGTGAACCGGCAGCACGAGCTATCTCCAACACAACAGACGATGATGGCCATGAAAAGTATGAAGTATCCTGTAGCCGCGTGGCCTTCCGGCGCAGCCGTACGCTGCGCGTGGAGGCGAGTTGGTGTGCGGACGAAAAGTGGAAGCTTCCCCAAAAGCATGCAGTGAGGGAAATTGGATCTGCCATAATTGGTCTAAGGCGGGCGGACATACAACTGGAAGCAGACGGCCCGATAACTCCAATTGTCACCCTGATTGCTCCGGACAAGACTGACCCTTATGCGCGAGCCGAGGGTGTTCGTGTCTCTGACGACCCAGCTTGTGCAGGTCGATGGATGGTTGAGGCTGGTCGCGGTGAGGTCCTGGTTGGGTCTCTCGATCTGACACGTCTCGCTTCGGCAATGCACAAAACCGATAGCGAAATGTATTTGACCGTGGAGGCCGACAAGAATGATTTCGAGATTGATTTTCGACCGATTGGTGAATGGCAAGAGAAAACGGAACAGGATCAGGCCAGATCGAACATGCGGCGACACTTTATCGCAAACATACTTCGCCTTCGTCTCGCAAAAGATGAACGCGCATACTTGCTTAGCCGAGCTCCGATAAAAACATGAACGACACGATTCGCCTATCTGACAAGGAAACCCAAGCTGTCGACCTGATACTAAAAGATAGTTTTTTTGATCCAGTTGGCGTTGTAGACAAACTCGGATATGACAAGGGAACGTTCTTTAAATATGGATACTTTGATTATCTTGATCTTCGAAGAAGTGACATAACCGGTGTTTCTTTCCAAGGTACTCGGATACGCCACGTTGTGCTCCGACCAGACCAAGTTAGTTCATTTGAGGCGACCGGCCCAATATTGGAAAGAGCCATAGATGTACGATCGCCCGCTCCTCAGATTCCTTCTGAGGAAGGAAGTGGGCCTTTAATTTCCGAAGAAACCTTCGAAGAACCGATAGATGGCTTGAGTGCAGACGACCTGATTAACTTAGTCCGCAATTATAATCCCAAGGCAAATGCAGAACAGATCACAAAGGCCTACGAATTCGCCAAGAAGATGCACGACGGGCAGTTCCGCCATTCCGGCGAGCCCTTTTTTACCCATCCAGTCGCCGTTGCATCCATCTTGGCTGAGCAGCGACTGGATGATGCAATCATCATCACAGGTCTGCTTCACGACACGATCGAAGACACCCAAGCCAGCTATGAAACTGTCGCCGGGATGTTCGGGAATGAGGTTACCAGGCTGGTAGAGGGCGCCACCAATCTGACCAATCTACAACTGACCGACCGTGAATTAAAACAGGCCGAAAACCTTGGCAATCTGATCATGGCCGTGTCAAAAGACCTGCGGGTCATTCTAGTCAAACTCGCCGACCGTTTGCACAATATGCGCACGATTAAGGCCGTGCGGCCTGAACAGCAAATCGCCAAAGCACAAGAAACGATGTATCTTTACGCGCCGGTATCCGGGCGGCTGGGTATGCAATGGATGCGAGAGGAACTGGAAGACCTCGCCTTTCGCATACTCAATCCCGCAGCACGCCAGGCAATCATCCGCCGTTACATAACGCTACAGCGCGAAACCGCCGGTGTGGTCCACCGCATTACCGGCGAATTCCGCGATGAGCTGGCGAATGCTGGCATCGAGGCAGAAGTGTTTGCTCGTGCAAAGAAGCCTTATTCAATCTGGCGCAAGATGGAAAAAGATGATGTGGCTTTCTCCTGCCTTTCAGACATCAGCGGGTTCCGCATCATTACCGAAACTGAAGAAGAATGCTATCGAGCTGCAGAGGTTGTCCAACGATGCTGGCGACCAGTGCAGGGGTGTTTTAGAGACTACATTAGCGAGCCGAAGTTGAATGGCTATCGCTCGATCCATGTAGCGGTTTTGGACAGCGACGGGAAACGGATCGAAGCGCAGATTCAAACGCGTGCAATGCATGAAGTGGCTGAAATTGGTGTTGCAGTCTGTTGGACCTATCGCGACGGTGTTCGGTCGAAAAACCCTTTTGCTTTGGATCCTATGAAATGGATCGCTAACCTAACCCTGCCCTTTGGTATCGAAGAGGGCAACGAAGACTTCCTCGACGCGGATAGACCGGCGTTTAACTCCGACCAGGTATTCTGCTTCACACCAGATGGCGAAGTGGTCAATCTGCCGCGCGGAGCGACACCGATTGACTTTGCCTATGCCATCCACACTGAAATCGGCCATACTTGCGTAGGGAGTAAAATAGATGGGGTTCGGGTGCCGCTTTGGACTCGGCTCAAGAACGGGCAATTGGTCGAGATCATCACCGCTGATGGCCAGTCACCACAACCTGGCTGGTTAGAGTTGGCAGCAACACGTAAAGCCCGAGCTGCCATTAGGAATGCGCTTAGACAGACGAGAAGGACTAATACCTAGACTTGGTTACTCCTGTTTGCTTCGCCAATCTATAAGCTATTGATTTCTAAATCATGTTTCGGAACCGCATATTGGCAAACCTACAATTTCCTCGGAAATTGTGTAGTGAGTACACAATTTAATAATTAATGCTGCCGCGCGATGCGCGCCACTTTTTTCAGGGCTGTCTGCCCCGGACCCCGAGGATATTTCATGAAGGTGAGAAAGCTGGTGAAAACTATCTGCGGACCGCCTTATGAAGCCCGAATAGGCTGTCGCCCATGAACTTCGAACCACCGGCTTTCGCTTCGCGCAAATAGCGCCTATGTCCCAGCCATGGGAAAAGTATCGATTGAAGAACTGCGCGCCCGTCGAGCAATTGCACATGATCGACAAACGCAGCTGGAGCGCAGGGCTGGGCCCTCCCAACGACTTCGATGGGATGACTACTGGCGGCATGTGTATGCTCAGAACCCATACTTACTGGGCGCACCAGATGAACGGCTCGATGAGCGTTTCTGTCACGTTTTTCGTAATGTCGCAGAGCTTGGCGAGGATGGTAAGGTTAGGCCTGTTTCTCTGAATACAAATCCTGAGTTTATGGAAGCCTTCACTCACCTATTAGAAGAGTATGCCTTCAGGACCGGCGCAATGCCTACGCCGAAATTAATTGAGCGGGCAACCGCTCCAATAACTAAGTATTTTGAAGACGGTACACCGCTAGGCGTTCGATTGTTTGAAGGCTTTAGAGTTCCGTCAAAGCCGATTTTAGTCAAGTATGGCAAGCGTAGACACTTGGAGCCTATGCTAAACCAGGGAGAACTACGGCTCGCTAATGCAGGCCTTTACAACGACGCAGGATTTCTTGACGCCGTCCGGGACGACGAAACGAGCCGGACGTTTTTTCTTCCTACATATCACGAGCGGCTAGCCGGAAAGACGCACCTAGAGTTCCAAGGAATGAGACAAGCCTACGATGACGACGACGTGGTGCTGCCCCTAGTGTTTGATGACTACTACCTGTTTAGCCTGTGCGACAGTATCCACTACCGGATGCCGACTGATTTTAACGCCGATGCCGCTATCGTGATCCACAACCCAGAACTTTTCAAACAACGGCTCATAACCACATTTCTTGCGCGGCATCCCGACTTCGTGCCAGAGGCGGGGCCTGTGATCTACTACGATCCTTACCGGGACTATTCGAAATTTCGGGAGCCAATGCTGGCGAAACACTTTGGTTACACCTACCAAAAGGAAGTTCGTGTGGTATTTCGACCTAGGCGGAAGTCAAGCTTCCCGTTGAACCCCGTCTTCCTAAACATCGGGTCAATGAGAGACTACGCTGAAATGTTGACCTTATGATAAAGTGCAGCAATTGACCGCAATGCACTTCTTTTCGGCCACCAAAAGCGTGTAGCATTAGATCGTCAATCACAACATGAAGATCTGCAATGCCTGCTGCCTAAAAGAAAAAAGCAGGCGCCTAGCCTGCCTTCTCCATAGTTCAACTGCCGCTGCCAGTTTCCCACATCTTGACCTTTACGATCCGGCTGTGGAGCGCTACGCGGTATGCTTCTGATCTTTAATGAGCGGGGCACATCAAACACGCTCAGACTTTATATGCTCATATACTGGACGGTTTGTCGAGTCAAAAATACTTCGTCGTTTTGTTCGAACGCAGGGGTAACCACATCTAAACACTACTAAACCAAG
This sequence comes from Ruegeria sp. BG3, assembly GCF_056538485.1. Classification (NCBI taxonomy): domain Bacteria; kingdom Pseudomonadati; phylum Pseudomonadota; class Alphaproteobacteria; order Rhodobacterales; family Roseobacteraceae; genus Ruegeria; species Ruegeria sp. BG3. The sequence goes on from NZ_JBQFTE010000012.1 coordinate 65,671, forward strand.
TTACAGCATGTATCGGTTGTTGGAAACCATTTGCAACCAAATGCCGTCTCGCACAGAGCAAAGTTTCACCTGTGGCCAGAAGGTCGTCAACCAAGAGTAGCCGACACGCTCTGTTTGCTGGCAAGCATTCAGGTTGTAGCGGTTCAAAATGCTGCCTGATTCCAATGCCGACATTCTTGGCAGAAAAGCTGTCGTTGGGCGTTTTTCTGGTCCTCTTCAATGAGTTCCTTAGCTGCTTTGCGTCGTCACGAGGAAAACTCTTCGGGTTAGCTTGAAAGCGAGCTTCGATCGCAGCGGCCGCCTCTTGATTGGTTGACTTGCGAAACATCCCATCGAGGACTGTGGAACTAGTGTGCCTGCCAATTCGAGTTGCCAAGCATCTAGCCAATGGAAAGCTCGACGGCATTGGCACGACCGCATCAAAATCTGACGCAAGTTTTTGGCATATTTCATCAAGGATCAAAGGGAAATCGTCCAGCAGCGCCTTGATACTTCCAATACTTGTTTCAAGCTCGTGCTTACCCTTCAAGGCATAGACTAGAGGGCAGTTGTCGCCAACTTTCTTTTGCCCGCGATCTCTGGATAATTTCTGCGAGTTTTTCAGCCTCTTGAAGATGCTGTGTACCAACATTCCATCGACTGTTTCCTCAGTGGGGTTGCCATTATGTGTGGTATGGAGGTGGTCAGGTACCCGGTGATCGACGATCACCTTCCTTCCTTCTATTAGTATCCCCAATTAATGCTCCCGAGTATTTTTTGCCGCAATATCAACTCCACCCATCAGTGCAAGTGGATTGCGTGGCAAATCAGTTGCGAGAATGCGCCAAAAAACTCAACACCTTCTGCGGTTGATCGCTGATAGCGTAGTGGGAAGTGTTGAATGGCCGCCTATAGGCAGCCATTCAAACTTACTTTTTGCGTTTTATGGTCTCAACAACATGCGTGGCTTTTTTGATCCTCGCTTGTTTGACGGTTGTGAACCGGCCCGTTTTAGCGCTGCGACCAACCTTAAATGTTTTCTTTGCCATGTGTTTATTCCTTTTCGGCAAGTGCTACTTAAAAGCAGGCGGCGTACCGCCTGCTAGTGATTTCAAGGCATCGGCTCATTCTGGGATCAGAATAGGCCATGCGCGCAACCCATACGCTTTCGCGTAGAGGCGTTGGCCGGAGCTGGGGCATGTTCGCCAAGGGCGAAAGACATACCGGTATCCGGGCGGCGGAGTGAAAGAACGCTTCGTCATTTCACTATCCTCTTCGGGGCGTATCTTGCCATTTGACCCGAAATGCGCTAAAGCAGCCTTTGCTAGGAGACTGATTTGCATTCACGGGAGGCTCTGCATCGTCTAGCCCCTTATGCACGATATCAGAATTCATATGAGGGCTCGGGCTGCAACCTGAGCCTTCTTTGTCAGATAGCTATCCCTTTCCCTAGTTTTTCGAGACGAATTCTCGCAGCTGTTTTTGATACACCGAAACGCTCCATTATGGTGTCTGTGTTGTCGAAAGCCATAATGTGCTGCTCCGGCATCAACAGTGTGGCCGCAAATCGATCAGCTTGTTTCTCCGCAGATTCGAAAGCCCGCAGCTTTTCATATCCACTGGTACGCGCGAAAGGTTGATTCTGACCGGTATGGAGCAAGAAATGGCCCAGCTCATGCGCTAGGGTGTAGCGGGGCCTCCGGCCTCCCAAACAGGCTTCTTCGTACACGTCTTCACGAATACGAATGAATGATCCTTCGGGACATGTCAGACCTTCTGCGTTGCCCATTTCGTCAACCGTGCCGACCTGGAAGCTGAAATCCGCTTCATCGCCAACTACTTGGGGAAGCACTTTTTCCAACACTTCCACAACTGGAAAGTAAGGCTTGTCTGTCAAGTGAAGTAGCTCTCGCAAACGGTACGCAACACCATCCACTTGCGCCCATTTTAGCGGGGTTACTCTATAGTCGTAAGCATCGCTCATCACTCGCTACCCTCTTTACGCAAGATGGCCAGGATTTTCTCTAGCTCATCGGGAGAGAGCGTGTTCATCCGTGAATTCATTCTTCGTGCCATCAACCCAGCAGTATCTCGTTCCAGCGATGATTTCGGTTCAATCGTAAAGGCTTTGCGAGAAGCGTCAGCGGCCTTGCGAAGTGCGTTGGCAGCACCTTCTGTCAATTTGTAGGCGGAAATTACGAGCTCTTCGAAATCCATCGGTGGACTTTTATCGCCACGTTCAACAGCCGAGATAAATGCGGAAGATTTTTGTATGCGCTTGGACATATCGAGAAGGCGTTCATCCTCCTCGATGCGCAGCTTTCTTAGTGCCTTACCAAACTCAGTAATCATGGCGGTCTCCCATCTTGGTTAAGGCTAAGTTATCACGTCGGGCAGTCGAATTCAACCAATAGGTGGAAAAATATTAGACAAGTGGATTCTCGTGTTTAAAAAGTGTGAAAAAATTCCACCAAATAAGGAGCATTTTACAGGATTCGGCTGGAAGCTGGAGATAAGACTGGTGTGCTTAAGGCTAGCTGATGCGAACCTATTGCAGGGTCACCGTGCCACTTACTCTTTGAAGCGCTCCACAATTTCGGGAGGCAGTAAGTGCCGCCATTGCGCCGGCGTATTTTCCCAAAGCTCCTCGTCGGACACGGCCTCTGTACTAACCTGCATCCGATTTTCTGTGCCAGCCTGCGCATTCTCAACATCTATGCCGAGCGATTTCAGCAATTCGCGAATCTTAGCTTGGCCTTCAGGTGTCTCGCCGTGGCGACGAAGGACTTCTTTCAACGCCTTAACTTTGGCTTTGGCTGTGGATTTGGCTTCAGGTCCGTGAATATCAGCTCGGGTGAAACTATGGTCGTTTCCCTTAGTCATCGTCTGCTAGCGCTCCCTGCTGGGTTGTTTCCGTTTCCGCCGCCCGGCAGGCGACGACCAAGATATCGTTCTGCCCCTCTTTGAAGCGCTCCGGTGGACGCCTGGGCACCTGCTGACAGCGAGGCGGCGATAGAGGGCAGAAGAAAGAAGAAGATGACACCGGTGACGGTGACGCCTGCGAAATAGAACATAGCCAGTGTCGCCGTAAGAACGTCAGTTTGCAGCACGGCCCGTTCCAACATCAAGATGATGACGAGCGACAGGACGTAGAGCAACAGCTTGAACATAAGAAAGTTCAATATCTGCCCCAACCAAGAAAAGAACCAGCCGCGTGTGGCATCAAACAGCGCAAAACAGATGTACAGCGGACCTATCGCCGCCATTATCGTCAGGCCGACTGTCGCCAGAAGTGAAAACACTAGCGCCACGCCAGAGAGGATAACACCACCTAAGAGCATAACGATTGCATAGTAGACCGGCCCAATGATTTTGCCTGCGAGACCTTGCGACACGTGATGCTGATAGACGCGTTCGGCGACTCCTACCGATTTTGAGAACACTGGATCAGAGGGCAACTGTCCGGTACCGGAGCCGCCGGTCAACGCATTAACAAAGTCGGGCAGGTCTCTGTTGATGACGTCGCCCACCCACGCAGTATAGTCCCCTGCCGAAGATACAAGACTCCAGATGATCGCCAATTTGATCCCACGAACAGCGAAGTCCAAAACAGGTTCCTGGATCGCTCCTTTCATGATCCCGATGCCATAAAGGATGAGGTAGAGCGTCATTGCAGCCGTCAGAGGCGCAGTCAGCTCCGCCGACATGGTGCCCGCAATGGTGTTTGCCGTGTTGGTGATGGCGTCGATGAAGTCGCTATAGAGGTTTTGCCACATGCTCAATCTCCAAAGTATTTCTGAGCAGCATCGAGGTTCGCGTCGCTCTCAGCGATGCTTTCGGCGGTCTGCGCATTGGTGCAGTTCGCATCGGCCTGGGCGGCGTCCTGCGTTTCACAGCTCGCCAGAGATTCAGCTCGTTCCGTGGGGTTGTCGGTGAAGTATTCAACGGTCTTGTTTTCCTCTTCTTTGCACGCGGTGAGGGCGACAAGACATACCATCATGACCAATCTGTTCATGCTCAGTCTCCGAAGTATTCTTGGGCTATCGCAACGTTCTGCTGGCTGTTGATCAGCAGAGTTTCTGTTTGCCGCTGATCCTCAACTCTGGCCTGAGCCTGTTGCAGCATGGCCAAACCCTGAATGCGATTGGTGTCGTTCTGGAGCATTGCGGTCTCGACCTGGAGACGTGCTGACAGCGCATCGATCTCTTTCTGTGTCGAGGCCCCACCAATCGCCTGCCGCAGACGTTCCAGCCCGGCAAGGCGGTCATCTGCGGACTGTACGATGCGGTCGCCAAGAGCCGCATCACGGGCCGATTGCGCGCCGATACGGTCCAGCTCTTGCCGGTAGAACTCTTCTGCGGAGATATCGGCCGAGGTGACACGCGTATGATCCAGATATCTGTTAGCAGTGCCGGACAGGTCGCCCAGACCGTTTATATCTACCTCAAGCAAACTGGCAATCTCTGATGCCTCCGGCCCCAGAAGTTCCCGCACCTTCGGATCATTGAGAGCGTTGGCGATATCGGCCATGTCGGTGATGCCGTTGACGGAATCATACAGCCGTTTGGCCTCTTCCAGCTCTTTCACCATCTGTGCGATTTCTTGTGCAAATTGTTGCTTCGCGTTCGCAATCTGGGTGGCATCAATCACCGGGACACCTTGCGCGAATGCAGGCTGAGCCAGGGCGATGGTTGCGGCGGTGAGAAATAGATTCAGCTTCATAGTTTGTACCTTTTCAATTGTTTGATTGCGGTTCGGTGGCCAAGCTCAGCGGCCTTGGCCATCCAGAGTTTTGACTGGCTGTCTGCGCCTCGATCTGCGTAGAGCTCAGCCAATGCGAGTGCCGCCTCCGGCTTCCCATTGGCGGCAAGGGATCGCAGCTCGTCAGAAACTGCCATTGAACGCGCCCATGGCTTGATCAGCAGTTCGGTGATCAGGAGTCCGGCGGCTAGCGGGATTGAGAGCGCCACCAGGACCTGCAAATCATCAGCGGTAAGGGGGCATCCAACAGACCGGCAGCCACCTTGGCGACTGAGCTGAAACAAGCGGGGGACGGCGACAAGAACGGTCCATGAAATGCTGACGATCCAGACGCATCTCATTACGCCCCGCCATTGGCCCCAAAAGCCATAGCCGCCGCACAGACGTGACCAGGCCCTTGCCATTAGGCGCAATCGCATCACATTGGTCTTGCTCATAGCCGCGGTCATTTCGGCGGGTTCGCATCTTGCAAGTAAACGCTGAGAAGGTTTCGGCGTTGGTGCTGAGACACAAACCAGTCGATGCGGAGTTTGCCCTTGGGCGAGCGATACCGCTGAGCAACAACCTTCTTCTGACCACCAATTTCGGCCCAGAGAATTAGGTTGTCGGGCATAGCTGAGACACTGGAATTGTGCGCGGAGGCAATTTGTTTTCTAAGCATTTTGATCTCCAAGAAATTGAAAGGTGTTTTATCGTGACCGCCCTGGGTCGTTGCGCTGAGGTGGCGCGTGCCCCAGCTCGTCTAGGTGTTGATCGGTCTGATCCGCTTTGCGGTCCGAAAATTCGCGGTAGCCAAGGCTTATGAGGCGCTGAGAAATATCTTTTTGGACTTCCTCGGCTGGCTTCACCTTCAAGCTTGTGATCGCCTGCGCAACCGTCGCCAGAGCCTCTTGCTCAATAGGTTTCGCCTCACGCTCGAACGCGTTGAGAAGGCGTTCAACGGCATAGATCGTTGTGCCCATTTGCTTGATGTGCTCGGCGTCTTCGCGCGCCACATCGCGTTCGGATTTTAGGGCGCGAAGCAGTGCTTCGTCCTGGTTTGCCCGCGTTCTCAGTTCCTCGATCAGAGCATGTGTGCGGTCGGCTGCGCCGCGAACTATGGCGTTGACGGTGGAAGATATACGCTGACGGTACTCTTCGTCGGTTTCGCCGCCGCGACCCATCATGCTGCCCTTTTGCCGAGCTGGGAGCTGGATGGTTTCGGCCTCGGAGCGGTTCAGCGCTGCATAGTAGGATTTGACCCGTTGATGCTTTGCCTTGCTGCCCTGAACGCCCCGGATCAGGCCATGTGATTTGCCGACGCGCTCGGCAAAGTCGCTTTGCATTTCGCGCAATTTGGATGCGCCCCCGAGAAAGTGGCGGGCATTCAGCTTGCCTCTCGTATCTTTGGGCATGACCATGGCGGTCAGGTGCGGCGTGGTCTCGTCCCGGTGAATAACTGCTGACAGGATGTTCTCAGCCCCGTGTCGGGTTTTCAGCCAGTTGATACTCTTGGCAAAGTACTCGTCTTGCTCTGATCGGCTCATCCGCGCCATCGCTTCAGGGCTGGCCGAAACTAAGTACTCAATGCCTACAACCGCATTGCTCCGCACTTTCTCGGGCGCGTTCGCTTTCCATGCGTCCAGTACCTCCTGACTATTGTCAGGGCCCATAACCACTTGGTTCTGCGTTCGCCGTGCATCGTCCGCGTTTGGTGTTTCGCGTTCTCTGAATGTGTGTTGGAGGCTTGCGCCCATGTTTCCAAGCTTCTTGATCTTGGTCGTTCTCAGAATGACAAAGTCACTGCCGTTAGCGTCGCCAGTGGGCCGTGGCTTGCTGAAACCGCCTCCGCCTTTCGTTTTGGTAACGCGCCGACGATAGGCTTCATCCAGCGCCGATTTCTCTTCCAGCATGTCTCTCACCTTCGGGAAATATCCTCGGGGTCCGGGGCAGACAGCCCCGGAATCTCTACGCTCAGCCTGCCAAACGCCGCTCGCCAACACTCTGAGCCTCGGCTATCGCAGCTCGAACAAACCGGAGCTGTGATCGCCATTCAGCGCTGTCCATTGGTGCAGGAGTGCGGGCGGGCAGCCAAAATCCGAGATGATGCTTGCGTCGAGACAAAGGCAGGCTGCGTTCGAGTGTTTGCATACCCACGCATTCCAGTCGCTTATCCCAATCCCGAACAAAGCAGATGCCTCTTGGAACGAAGATCAATTGCTCGCCGTATGGTTGCGATGGATCGGATTGCCTTTCGTCGGGCAAATCCGGTTCAACCTCAGCCTTTTGTTCTTGGGATTGTTCTTCCTCTATATAGGAAAGCTCACTGGTGACCGCTTTGTGAGTCACCAGTGACCCCTTTTCGTCTTCGCAAAGGCTCGCTGGTGATCCCTTTTTCTTATGGCGAAACGGGATGATTTTGCAGGGGGCGCGAAGGTCATATTTGGTGAAGTTGCCAGCGCCGCGCCCCTCAGTACGAAACAGCCAACCAAGTTCAACGAGCTGACGGATGCAACGCTTGATCGTCGCTAGCGACAAGTTGCCGAGATATTCGACTAAGGTTTCCTGGGACGGGTTCAGCTCGCCTGTTTTGTCATTCGCGAACTGAACTGCCAGAGCCGTCGCTACTGCCTTTGTGGAGGAATTAAGGTCGCTACGCTGTGTGACAGCCTTTAGCCATTCGAACCGATTTAGTTTAGCCATCGAGACCTCCCGCGATTGCAGTCAAGGCCGCGAGATGATATTGATTACCCGCAAACTTTTTGAATTGGCCGTTGACGCGGGTGGCAGCCCCGTCAGCGGCTTTTTGCTGTGTTGGGAACCATGCGAGGTTCGTCAAAGCTCCAGAATGGCCAATGATTTCAGTGGGTGGAAATTTGAGGTTCGCCGACTTAACCCTTTGAATTATCTCTCTCCACGCAGTCCTGCACGGCTCACCACTGTTTTCAGAGAGATCGAAGGAATGGACTAGAGTGATTTTCGCCCATAGCGGAAGACTTGTATCCAAGCGAAACTCTTGTGCGTCCATGCCGGGTTTTTGTGGATCGGCTTTTACTCCTCTAAAACGGAAAGCACCTAGGTGGCGGTGCCCGTCAGTAGCACCACCTTTGGTTGCTTGCGAGAATTTCACTTATATTCAAACGTGTTAATCGGAGACTTTCCAGTGGATTTCTGCCTGCGCGCTTCGAAAAAATTGGCAGATTCACCTAGATTTGCTATCCTTTGGCCAAAGGGCGTTAGAAACCCGGGGGCTAAAATCGAGCAGAAAGCAGGCAAATCCTCACAAGTGGTGTGGGTCAAAATACCCGAGCATCTCAACGGCACGCGGCGTGGGTTGTTCTTCTTGTGGGCCGAGGTCGAGCGGGCGCAGGTGAAAGCCAAAGCTGCGCCTCCGCCCCCTGAGCCGCATGGACCCGAGTCGAACAAGATATTCGGTTGGGTTGATGAGTTTATCTTCTATGAACGCGACAGGGCGGAGCAGCCGGATCAGCGCGCCGAGGCCCCGTCGGGCCGTCACAGTTTCTCGAAGAACAGGATGACCTCGCCTATACGGACGCCAAAACGCGAAACATAGGCGCGGTTCAGCAGGCGGTCGTCTTCCAGAAGCCACATCCAATCGTCGAAGTTTACACGCATGGTGCCATCTTTGATCGGCAGGTCGATCTTGTATTTCCAGTTGAAGGTATCGCCACGCTCGATCCCTTCGGCCACACCAAGAACGCCCGGCGCGGTGCCGGTCCAAGTGTCTTCGCCGGTTTTGGTCAGAGTCCAGATGCGCTGTTCGGTTGCGCCGTCATCGTAAACGAAATCCTCGACCAGGGTCAGGGTTTCTCCGTCCCATGTGCCGTCAATCTCAACTGTGAAACGGCGTGGCACGTTGCCCAGAATGTCCTGGAACTGACCATAAGCCACGGTTTTGCCTTCGAAGAACTCTTCGAGGTTCAACTGCCGGTCGGACAGAAAGCTTTTGGGCACCCGCGGTTTAGCCGAGCAGGCCGCGAGCAGCGTCAGGCTGGTGATTGCGACCAGTGAGATCAGAAAGCGCAACCGGGTCATTGCAGCGGCCTGTTTTCCGCATCCGCATCATACCCGTTTGCTCCGGGTACATGAGCGGTCTGCACCTCGGGCGCGGGTCGCATGGTTGCCACCAGTTCCGCCACCTTGAGGCCGAATTTGCGCATCTCTGAGCGGTTCATGATCGCCCCGTTCTCGGTCAGGTACATCCAGTCGGTCACGTCCAGCGTGTGCCCTCCGGCGTCTTCTGGCAGGATGATCCGGTAGGACAGCTTGACAGTCGAGCCCGAGATCACGCCTTTGCCTTCACCGACAATGTCGTCTGCTGTGGCTGTGAACGTGTTGCCGGTGCCCAGTGTCAGATACCACTTTCGGGTCATCTGTTTGCCGTTGGAATAGGTAAACCACTCGGCCAGAGTGCCAGTGTTTCCATCCCATTCGCCGACCATGCGCGCGACAAAGCTGTTCGACATCTTGCCGTTGGGGCCATAGATCAGCCCCTCGGACAGGATATCTCCGTTCAAGTGCTTGGTCAGGGAAAACTCTGGTCCCGTTCCCGAATAGTCAGCCGGGGATTGTGAGCGAAAGCTCAGGAACCGTCTTTTGATCGCCACGACAACGAGGATGGCGAGCAAAATCACAACAAGCGTATTCATTTGGCTGGGACCTCCGTAGGCAGGGTCAAGACCATCCCGAAAGCGCCCAGCTTTAGGATGCAGGGCAGCAGGGCATAGGCGAATGTGAGTGTGTTTAGAGCCTGTGCCGAGTTGGCTTGACCGGGTGAAAAGCCGCTGCGTTCCAGCAGGGGCAGGGTGAAAAAGGCAGCGAGCGCGAGGCCCAGCTTGCCAGCAAAAGACCAGATGCCAAACGCGGCGGAGGCATTCAGCCCCGCGCGTGTCAGCACCACGGAAAACATGGCGGGCAGGATCACGATATCCGCCCCTGCGGCTGCGCCGGAGGCTAGGCAGATCAGGGCAAAGGCGGTCAGCTCTCCAGCTGAGAGGGTGGCCGCGCCTATGAAGGAGGCGATGCCCAGCGGCATTGCGATCATAAGGGTCTGTTTCGGGCCGATCCGATTGCTGAGCCGTGCCCAGAGGGGCACGCTAGCCCCAGCGCTTAGGAAAAACAGGATCAGCAATGGGCCGGCCATTCCGGAAAGTTGCAGTTTGTCCTCGACGAAGAACAGAAACAGCGTGGCGGTCAGGGCGACCGGCAGGCTGTTGATCAGCGCCAGAAACAACAGCCGGAGGGCGCCGGATTGTCCGAGCGCGGTGAACGAGATGCCCTCGCCCGTGATCGGTTTGCGTCGCCACATTGGTATGGTGACGATCAGGGTGAGCAACGCCAGCGCGCCCAGAAACAGGCCAAAAGCGGGGTAGCCTTGCCCCTGCGCGCCGAAGGCAACGAACAGGGCCGGGGCACTGGCAGCCAGAACGACTCCAGTCAGTTGCCCGCCTTCGCGGAAGGCGGCGAGGCGCATCAGCTCTTGCGGGTCGGCCTGTTTGGCCAAAGTTGCACTGCGCCCGTAAAGCAGGATGGTGCCTAGGCTGTAGGCCGAAAATAGAAGCACGAGGATGGCGACCAGCGCGCCAACGCTTGCCCCATCCGGCAGGCCGAACAGCAGCGGAAACCCGACCGCCAGCCCCAGCGCCGCCAGAGCTGCAAACAGCAGCTGCGCGCCCGGCCAGCGGTCGATGGCCCAGCCGATCAGCGGGTCTTGCACCAGATCGACCAGCCGGATCACCAGCAGCACGGTTCCGATCACCCCAAGGCCAATGCCCAAATTCACCGCCGCAAAACGCGGCAGGTGAATATAGAGCGGGATACCCGCCGCAGCGAGCATCAGCGCATAGAGGCTGACCCGGGGATACAGCATCACTGCCCCTTCAATTGCCGTGTAAAACTGGCGGACCGAGTGTTGTCGCCAAGAAAAATCGACATGAACGATTTCTTGATGCCGGTGTTGGTTAGTGTGCAGGTTTGTACACCATTGCGCCAAAACCCAACTTTGTTAGGTCCTTCGGATATGGCGAGATAGCTGTCACCTTTGCTGACTGCTTGAAAACAGGTCTCTAGCTGGGCCTTTGTCGGCGCGGGATTGCCTTGCCTCGCCATCTCATCCAGCGTCGACTCTACAAGAGCCTTTTGTGCGAGGTTTTTTCGATAAGTCAGTTGCAACCCGAAATCCTCGGTCCAATTGAATGCCGCTCCAGCAGGCGTGAAAAGCTTGGCGTCATAGACAGGCAGGCCCAAGAACCTAAATGTCGAGCTGCCCAAAAGCTTGGGATCACTCAGTTCGCTGGACAGAGGCGACGCCACTGCCTCACCTGACGAAAGCAAGGCGAGAGACAGCAGTGCTGCGCGGAAACTAGGTCTATTCGGCGGCCACATGGATGGCCGGATCTTTTTCAAGAATGCCATTGTCAGCTCCGGTTATCTGCGGGGCGCCGCGCAAGCGGTCGACGACATGCATCGCGCTGGCGATCCCGTCTTCGTGGAACCCGTGCCGGTTATAAGCTCCGGCGTACCAGGTGTGATTCTGTCCCTGCATATCGCGAATTTGCCCCTGAGCTTTCAGCGCGGCTTTGTCGAAAACCGGGTGGGCGAACTCGACTTGGTCATAAATCTTGTCCTCGTCAATTTGCGAAGACGCATTCAACGATACAAAGAGCGGATCGCTGTCCGGGATGTTCTGCAAGCGGTTCATCCAATAGGTCACGCCGACATCCCCGGCTTGCGAGCGATAGGTCCAGCTGGACCAGCAGGCGCGCCGCTTTGGCATCTGGCTTTCGTCACAATGCAGGATCGCGTGATTGGGCTGATAACGGATCGCGCCAAGGGCCGCGGCTTCACCCGCCGTGGCGTTGTCGCCCAGAATGGCCAGCGATTGGTCCGAGTGGGTCGCAAGGATGATCTCGTCAAACTGATCGGCATGGCCCTGGCTGGTGACCGTGACGCCGGTCTCATGACGCTGTACGTGATCTACCGGAGCCGCCAGACGGATGTCGCATCCGCGCAACCGCAGCGCGGCATCAATTCGGCGCACATACTCGATACTTCCGCCTTTGACCGTGTACCACTGATGCTGGTTGGCGCGGCCGCTGGCCAGCAGTGCATGGTTGCGGAAGAACTGCACCAGCGAGCGGGCCGGAAACTGATCCACAAACTCAACCGGCGTGGACCAGATCGCGCCGCACATCGGCATTAGGTAGTTGTGGCGGAACCAATGACCCAGACGCATCTGGTCCACCAGTTCTCCGATGGTTGTGTCATCATCCTTCGCCGCATCCGGGGCTTCTTTACTAAAGCGCAGGATGTCCGAAATCATCTTGTAGTAAGACGGACGCAGCAGGTTGCGTTTCTGAGCTGTCAGAGTGCGCAGCGTGTTCAGACCGTATTCAATGCGGCCATTGTCGATGGTCGCGCCAAAGCTCATCTCGCTTTTCTCGACGGGGACGTTCAGCTCATCAAACAGCTTGGTCAGGTGGGGGTAGGTCGCGTAGTTGAAGACGATAAAGCCGGTATCGACCGGTTGGTCTCCGTTCTTGCCCGCCATCACCGTTCGGGCATGACCGCCAAGGCGCGGCTCGGCCTCGTAAACGGTAATATCGTGCTGTTCTGAAAGGTAGTAAGCTGCGGAAAGTCCTGAAATGCCTGCACCTATGACTGCGATTTTCTTGCGCTCGCCTCGCGTTTCGTCGAACATGTGATCCCCTTAAGTGCGACATTTATCTAGGGATACGTAGCAGGTTCTGACGCGGATCAATCAGGTTAGATTATATTTCCCAACGCATTATATTGTGACTTCGTGGCAAAATTCACTCAGCTGGGGATGATCCGACCGGTTGGCTTGGTCGTAAAATATACATGATAGCTGAAGCAGAACCGAAACCGCGCACAGGGCGTTGTTTCATGGTTCCACGATAGGGCAGGCATGACCGGTTTCGAAGGAAAAACGTATTGGATTGTAGGCGCGAGCGAAGGGCTCGGGCGCGCTTTGGCGCAAGGGCTAAGCGAGCGTGGTGCGCATCTTGTCCTGTCGGCGCGCAATGCGGATCGGCTGGCCGAGATCTGCGAAACCCTTCCCAATGCGCGTGCGGTGCCTTTCGACGTGACCGACCTTGAGGCCGTGCGCCGTGCCGTGGCTGAAGTCGGAGAGGTCGATGGTCTTGTCTACAACGCCGGAGCCTATGAGCCGATGCGGACCGGTGATTGGGATACCGAGGCGGTCTTGTCGATGACCGACGTGAACTACACCGGTGCCCTTCGGGTGTTGGGTGAAACCGTGCCGGGCTTCGTTAGCGCCGGACGCGGGGATATCACTCTGATCGGTTCTCTGTCCGGCTATCGCGGTTTGCCTGCGGCGGTGGGCTATGCGGCCAGCAAAGCGGCCTTGGTTTCGCTGGCCGAGACCATGCGGTTCGATCTGGCGGGTACGGGCGTGACGGTTCGGATCGTCAATCCTGGCTTTATCAAAACCCGCCTGACCGAGAAGAACAATTTCAAGATGCCCATGCTGATGTCGGCCGAAGACGCGGCAGAGCGTGTGATCAAAGCGATGTCGCGCCGCCGGTTCCGTACTGATTTTCCGGCCCCGTTTTCCTGGGTGATCCGGTTGCTGGACTATCTGCCCGACATCCTGATTTATCGTGGAAAATAGACCCTAATTATAGCGTCTAGCCAAATTGCCCCTGGCAGAACCAGCCTGCGGACATGGTGCCGCCGTGCCCATAAAACAGCCAGAGCCTCTCCCCCTGTTCGGTCACCACAACCCAGTAATCGCGCACACCGCTGCGCCAGTTAGGGTCATCCAGCCACCATTCCGGCGCGATCCGTTCCGGGCCAGTGGCCTGTGCCAATTGCCAATCACGCCCGCGCCAGCGAAAGGCGGAGGGCACATCCGGGGTTTCCGGGGCCATCACCGGCTCGGGCTGCCACATCTGCAGGGGGCGCGGGCGTGGCGGCGCAGGCCAGTCTCGCGCCGGTTCGGACCACGCCGCCGCGAGCACCTGCGCGGTTTTCTCGGGGATATGCGATGCCGCAGGGTGACGCCGAGTGATGACCTCCAGCCCCACCCGTGCGCCCAGTTTGGCCATAAGGTCTTCGACGGCGGTGTGGCCCTCAAGCCGGTTGCGGGCCACACGGCGGGCCTCGGCATGACCGGCGATGGTGCGGGCGTGGATGGGTTCCGTCTGCACCGCCTCAAGCCGCAGCATGTCAATGCCATAGCCCGCGTCGATCTTGTCAACTTTCATTTCTAACAAAGGGCGAATGCGGTGTTTGTCATGAGTTGGCCGGGCCAGCCCAACCTCGAGTACCTCGGCCGCCTGATCGGCACGATGAGCCTCAAGCCGTAGGGTCCGGACGCCGCGGCCCTTTTCTTCCAGCTTGGAGCAGAGTGTCGGCAGAACCCGGTCGATGGCGGCCATCACATCCTCGACCAGCCCAATCGGATTGGGCAGAGTCATCCGCACCGCGAAGTGATGCGGCGGGCGGGCCGGAGAGACCGGCTCGGGCGCGCTGCCCATCGCCTGATCCAGCCGCAAGACCAGCCCCCGCCCGAACCTGCGGGCGAGGGAGGCGCGCGGTTGGCCCAGTAAATCCCCGATCCGGCGCAGGCCGAGACGGTTCAACTGCGCGACGACCTGATCCTCGAGCCGCAGCGCCGCGATGGGCAGCGGGCTGAGCGCGCCATAAGACTGCCCCGGGGCTGCGATCCGGGCGCCGCCGCCCAAGGCCACCACTTGCGGTGCGGCTCCGCCCTTGGTCCAGTGTCGTCGCTTGCTGGCTCGGGCACGGGTGGCGCGGGCCTCTTGACTGATGGCGTCGCCGTTGCGGTCGGATATGGCCTCTTGCCCGGCATAGCGCGCCAGCGCCCAGGCCGCGCCCAACGTGTCGGCAATGCCCATCTGCACGCTCAGACCCATATCGGCGCAGTCGACCTCAAGCACGCGCAGTAACGCCTCTTCCCCGCCAAACAGATGCGCGCAGCCCGAGAGGTCAACGATCAGCCCGTCCGGTGATTCCTCAGCGACCCAAGGGCTGAATTTGCCTGCCCAGCGGCGCAACGCGGTCAGGAACGCGGCCTCGGCCGGGGCGTTGCGGTGCCGCGTGATCAGGGACGCACACATGGCATGGGCATCGCGCACCGGCTGACCCACCTGTAGCCCGGCGGCCTGAGCTTCCGCATTCAGAGAGGTGATCACCTGCATGTTCGACTGCTCGGCCACTACAGCCAAAGGTCCGACATGCAGCCCCCGCGCGGCGCGGATCAGCCGTTCAGCCCCCAGTCGGGGAAACCAGAGTGAGAGTATTCGGCGTTTTGGCATCGGCAGACATCAAAATGTTCCTATTTTGTTCTTGCCCGAGAATCAGCGCCCGAGTCCACCCCTACCCGCAGGTCAGGCGCTGAATGATGCCCGCACCGTTCACGAAGACATTCAGCCGGTCGATACGATAATCCTGTGTCGCAATGTCATTGGGTCCCAACACCCGCGCGCGCTCGGGCAGGCTGGCTTGAATGGTAGAAACCGGCTGACCGATGGAGTCCGCAAACGGATCGCCTTTGCAGAAGGCCAGATCCACAGGCGAGGCCTCGGGCGCAAGGTCTGCTCCATCCAATGTAGAGGTTTCGGCGCAGGCGGCTAGAAGGATCAGGATCGGGATAAATCGGTGCATTGGCGTTCCCCAGTATGACAATGTCGTTTCTGCAATATCAAATGTTTAGCCAATCTGCCATGAAAGTGGAGTTGAAAACACCCTGCATTTGACGCAGGGTCGGGTCAAACAAGACTGGGAGACAAGCACCATGCGCACCCGTGCAGCCGTCGCCGTTCAGGCTGGCAAACCTTTGGAAGTGATGGAGGTGAACCTCGAAGGCCCCAAGGCGGGCGAGGTTTTGGTCGAAGTAAAGGCCACCGGCATCTGCCATACCGATGAATTCACCCTGTCCGGCGCAGATCCCGAAGGCCTGTTCCCGGCCATTCTGGGCCATGAAGGCGCAGGCGTCGTGGTCGAGGTCGGCCCGGGCGTCACCAGCCTGAAGCCGGGCGACCATGTGATCCCGCTCTACACACCCGAATGCCGGGAGTGTGAATACTGCCTGCATCCAAAGACCAACCTGTGTCAGGCAATCCGTGAGACTCAGGGCAAGGGCCTGATGCCCGATGGCACCTCGCGCTTCTCGACCTTGGATGGCGATCCGATCCTGCACTACATGGGCTGCTCGACCTTCGCCAACCACACTGTCCTGCCTGAAATCGCGCTGGCCAAAGTGCGTGAGGACGCACCCTTCGATAAGATCTGCTACATCGGCTGCGGTGTCACCACCGGCATCGGCGCCGTGATCAATACCGCCAAAGTGGAAATCGGCAGCCGTGCCATCGTGTTCGGTCTGGGCGGTATCGGCCTGAACGTGATCCAGGGCCTGCGCCTGGCCGGTGCCGATCAGATCGTCGGTGTCGACCTGAACCCATCGAAGGTCGAAATGGCCACCAAGTTCGGGATGACCGATTTCGTTAACCCGAAAGAGGTCGAAGGCGATCTGGTGCCCTATCTGGTCAACCTGACCAAAGGCGGCGCGGACTATACGTTCGACGCGACCGGCAATGTCGGGGTGATGCGCGATGCACTGGAATCAGCGCATAAGGGTTGGGGTGAGTCGATCATCATCGGCGTTGCACCTGCGGGGGCTGAGATCTCGACCCGTCCGTTCCAGCTGGTCACCGGACGTTCCTGGCGCGGCACCGCCTTTGGCGGCGCGCGGGGCCGGACCGATGTGCCGAAGATCGTCGACTGGTACATGGAAGGAAAGATCGAGATCGACCCGATGATCACCCACACCATGGGTCTGGATGACATCAACCACGGTTTCGACCTGATGCATAAAGGCGAGAGCATCCGCTCGGTGGTTGTCTACTAAGGCTCTAAACCAGTTGAATTTGCCTAAGCGGCGCGCTGTCTGGCGCGCCGTTTTTCATTCGCCGGGTCGCGATGCACCCGTATCCGATCGCGGTGACCGCACTCGCAGCACCGGCGTGTTGACCGAGGTGGTGTTCGACCGGCTTTCGCGCCAGACTACGAAGATGCCCGAGGCGATGATGACGCTTGCGCCGACCGCGACCCAGCCGTCCGGGTGTTCGCCAAAGAAGATCATGCCGAACAAGGTGGCCCAGATGATCTGACTGTATTGGCTGGGGGCCACGACGCCCGCTGGCGCGGCACGATAGGCCAGGATGATCAGATGTTGTGCGATCACCGAGAACACGCCGACCAGCGCCATCATCGCCAGATGTAGCAGCGAAGGCGGCTGGTAGACTGCCGGTTGCATCAAGCTCATGACCACGATAGCCAGCAGCATCGGGTAGAGGATCAGCACGGCCGAGCGTTCCTCATTCCCGATCTTGCGCACCAGAACAGAGCCTAACGCGCTGCAAAACGCGGCTGTCAGGGCGGCCATGTGGCCTAGCGTGATATCCGTCGCTCCGGGGCGCAGGACGATCAGAACACCGATCAACCCGACGCCAACCGCGGCCCAACGTTGGAAACGCACGACCTCTCCTAGAATCGGAATCGACAAGACTGTGACGAACAGGGGGAAGGCAAATAGCAGCGAATAGACCTCGGCAAGAGGCAGGACCGAAAAGGCATAGAAAGCGCAGACCATGGATGTGACCATCAGCGCCGACCGGAGCAAGACCAGCCATGGGTGGTGTGGCAGGAAATTCCCGGTCGTGCGGTCCGTCAGGATCGTTACTGCCATGGGCACAAAGGAAAACAGCGTGGCGAAGAAGATGATCTGCATCACCGAATAGGTCCCACCCAGCACTTTGATCAGCGCGTCATGGCTGGCAAAGACCGCGAATCCCAGAAACGCGAAACCAAGTCCCCGGAGGGTGGTATTTTGAGTGCTCATGATCTGGCCTCAGGCGATGTCGGTGTGGTGGCTTTAAGCCGGCGCAGCCAAATGTGCTGTCTTTTCCCTGAGTAGACGCATTTTCCCGGACCGCATAGCCCCTATTTTACCGCTAACACAGCAAAGCCGCCATGTCGTGAGATCAACGCAGGATCGGCGGCGCGTCCTTGGGCTGTCGTGCGGATTGCACGCCTGCCTTCATCCCCACACCGATCCGTCGGGCCAGCGCGACCCAAGGGGTGGCGATCTCAGCGGGTAGGGTTTGGGTGGCGACCTCCTCAAACAGGTCCAGCCAATGAGCGAACATCTCGGGCTGCACGTCGGGTCTTTCGCTATGTACCCGTTGCGGATTGCCGTTGTAGCTGCGCTCATAAAGGATGGCGTTGCGCCAGAAGGCGGCGATCTTGTCCTCATGCGCGGGCCAGTCGTTGACTTGCTTGTTAAACACCGGTCCCAGAACGGCATCCTCGCGCACGCGGGCATAGAAAGCGTGAACCTGCGCGTTGATCTGGTCTGGTGTCGCGGGAAAGCGCGGGGGCAAGGTGGGTCTGGTCATGGTGGTCTCGGATTTCGACTCTAGTCCGGGACATATCTGGGGCGGAGGTCAGGCAACAGGTGTGGTTTTGTCGCGCGGCTCGGGCGTCAGAAGATGCCGGATCAGGGCCACTGGATGCGCCTTCAGGCTGAGGCGGGTGGCGACGTAATCCTCAACCACCTGTTCGCCCAATGTCATCTGCGGCAGGTAGGCTTCGGGTTCATCCAGCGTCTCGCCTTCCAGATCCTGTGAAAACAGCGGCAGAGGTTTCGCGGTCGCAATCGCCTTGGCCTGCCACAGAGCCTCGCGCCGGGTCAGGTCGCAGGCGGCAAAGGCATCGGCCTCAGCCAACCGTTCGATCACCGCCGGGCCCAGCCCCGCGCGGCGCCAGACATCATCCACTTGGGTGTAGCCGTTGCCCCGTGCGGCGGTCAGCCAACTGGCGTCTTCCTCGCTGAGGCCCTTGATCTGGCGGAACCCCAGCCGTAGGGCCAGCCCACCATGGCCATCAGGTTCCATCACATTGTCCCAGAAACTCGCATTGATGCAGACTGGCCGCACCTGAACCCCGTGTTCGCGGGCATCCCGCACGATCTGGGCGGGCGCGTAGAAGCCCATCGGTTGCGAGTTCAGCAGCGCGCAGGCGAAGATGCCCGGATGGTGGCATTTGATCCAAGCCGAGGCATAGACCAGCAGCGCAAAGCTGGCCGCGTGGCTTTCGGGAAAACCATAAGATCCGAACCCTTCGATCTGGGAAAAACAGCGCTCCGCGAAATCCTGTTCGTAACCGTTGCGTTTCATCCCGCGTAAAAAGAGAGCGCGGAACTCGCTGACATTGCCATGTTTCTTGAAGGTCGCCAGTGAGCGTCGCAGCCGGTCCGCCTGTTCCGGGGTGAAGCCCGCGCCGACAATGGCGATCTGCATCGCCTGCTCCTGAAACAGCGGCACACCCAGTGTTTTGCCCAGCACATCCCCCAATGCGTCCGAGGGGAAGCTGACCTCCTCCTCTCCGTTCCGGCGGCGGATATAGGGGTGGACCATGTCGCCCTGAATCGGGCCGGGGCGGATGATAGCGACCTCGATCACCAGATCGTAGAAATTGCGCGGTCGCATCCGGGGGAGGAAGTTCATCTGCGCCCGGCTTTCCACCTGAAACACCCCAATAGAGTCTGCTTTGCACAGCATATCATAGACCTCGGGGTCCTCGGGCGGCAGGGTGGCGAGGGTATAGCCGGTCTGATGATGCTGTCCGATCAGGTCGAACGCCTTGCGGATACAGGTGAGCATCCCGAGGCTGAGGACATCGACTTTCAGGATACCCAAGGAGTCGATATCGTCCTTGTCCCAGCAGATGACCGTGCGCCCCTCCATCGTGGCGTTCTCGATGGGAACAAGCTCGTCCAGCCGCCCCTCAGTTATGATGAAGCCACCCACGTGCTGTGACAGGTGACGGGGGAAGCCATCGATCTCATAAACCAGCATTAGAGTCTGTTTTAGCCGTCGATCTTCAGGATCGAGGCCGATTTCGCGCATCCGATGCGCCTCAAGCCCTTTGGTCGAGAAAAAGCCCCAGAGCTGTGAGGACAGGGCCGAGATCGTGTCCTCGGTCAGACCCATGGCGCGGCCGACCTCACGAATGGCACGCTTGCCGCGATAGTGAACAACCGTGGCGCAGAGGCCCGCGCGTTCGCGGCCGTAGCGGTCGTAGATATGCTGGATCACCTCCTCGCGACGTTCGTGTTCGAAATCGACGTCAATATCGGGCGGCTCGTCGCGGGCCTCGGATACGAAGCGCTCAAAAACCATCGTGCCCATCTCGGGGCTGACCTCGGTGATGCCGAGGCAGAAACAGACCACCGAATTGGCCGCCGAGCCACGCCCCTGACACAGGATATCGCGCGAGCGGGCGAAATGGACGATATCCCGGACGGTGAGGAAATAGGGTTCATATTTCAGCTTGCCGATCAGCCTCAGCTCATGGGCCAGCATCTTTTGGGCCTTCTCGGATGCGCCTGCCGGATAGCGCCATTTCAACCCCTCATGCGCCAGGCGGTACAGGCGTTGGGCCGGGGTTTCCTGTTCACTGCCTTCGCTGGGGTATTCATAGCGCAGCTCATCCAGCGAGAAGGTGAGCTGCTCGCTGAGGTCATAGGCGCGGGTGACGGCCCCCTCGTGACCTTTGAAGATCCGCAGCATCTCTCCCTCGGAGCGCAACCGCTGTTCGCCATTGGCCAGCGCGTCGCGACCCAGCTCATCCACCTTGCGGCGCAGGCGGATGGCGGTCAGCACGTCGGCCAGCTTGCGACGCGCGCCGTGGTGGATCATCGGCGCGGCACTGGCGAGGGTGGGGATATCGAGTTGCTTTGATTCAGTCTCTAACAAAGAGAAATATGTACTATTTGCGCCATCATATCGAGGGTGCATCAGTAGATGTATCCGCCCACCAAAGCGGCGCGTCAGCTGTTGCGCTTGTGTCCGCCATCCGCTCGCGCCGCCCTTTGACCGGTCTGCTTGTGGCCAGAGCAGCAGGTGGAGGCCGTCGGAGAATTCGAGCAGGTCGGACAGGTGCAGGATGCAATCGCCCTTTTCCGCACGTAGGCGGCCTTTGGACAGGATGCGGCACAGGTTTCCCCAGCCCTGTCGGTTCAGGGGCAGGGCGGTGACGGTGGGCGCGTCGGTGAAGATCAGCCGCGCTGCTGGGATCAGGCGCGGCACCGCGTGGATCGGATAGGACGGCGGTTTGGGAATGTGATCGGGGCAGGGCGGGCCAATGGAGGTGTTCTGCGCCTCCCACTCCAGCCGTTCATGCACCTTGCGTGCGATCTCGCGGGCTTGGGTGTGGGCACGGACGATCCCGGCGACCGAGTTGTCATCGGCAATTGCGATGGCGAGCAGGCCCAGGGTCACGGCACGCTCCATATACTCCTCGGGGTGAGAGGCCCCGGTGAGGAAGGTGAAGTTTGACGTGATCGACAGCTCGGCATACATGGCGAGTCACTATTATATTCACGTTTTGTTCTTTTTCGAGTCCTTTGCGCAGGAACCGGGTCGCTTGCGGCTGATCGGATGGGCATGATTGGGAAAAAAGGAGACCCGAAATGTTCAAGATCACCGCACTCCCCACTGACGAAGTTCGCGCCCTGCAGGCGGGCGGGCCGGACGCATATGGCGCCACGCCAGAGCGGGCTGTTTCCACTGGCGCAGGTAATCCCTGTCGTCATTGCTTACAGAACATTCCCGAGGGGCAGGACATGCTAATTTTGGCGCATAGGCCCTTTTTAGAGCCACATCCCTATGCAGAAACCGGACCAATCTTCCTGTGTGCCAAACCATGCGACCGGTATGAAGGCGATGCATTGCCGGAGATCCTGACCTCTTCCCCCGACTACCTGATAAAGGGCTATGGTGAGGACGATCGGATCGTCTACGGTACTGGTGCCATCACGCCAACCGAACAGATCGGAGCCAAAATCGCTGATATCTTTGCCAAACCGGACATCGCCTACATCCACGTCCGATCAGCGCGGAACAATTGCTATCAGGCGCGGATCGATCGGGCCTAAAGCTTGACCCGGTGCATGCCGCGGCGTGGCTGATCTTGATCCTCGGCCGGAGTGTCATCCGCACGCGATGAGGTCAGCGCAAGGAATACATCCTCGAGGTCTGCTTCTTCGGTTCGGACGTCGCGGATGCGGATATTGGCGGCGCGCACCGATTCCAGAACCTGCTCAGCGCTGGTCTGTGCGCTGCGGTACTGCAGCACAAGACTGCCATCGTCGCGCAAAGTGGCCTCGACGCCATCCGTCATGGGCAAATCGGTGACGGGGCTGTCAGGGGCGATCACCATCGTCCGGCTGTCCATTCGGCCCAGCAGGTTGGCGGTGCTGTCCTGGGTGATCTTTTCACCGTGATTGATGATGGCGATCTCGTCGCACATCTCTTGCGCTTCTTCCAGGTAATGCGTGGTCAGGATGATGGTCATGCCTTGCTCGTTCAGCTTGCGCACATTGGCCCAGAGCATCTGGCGAAGCTCGATATCCACACCCGCCGTCGGCTCGTCCAGCACCAGAATCTTGGGGTGATGCACCAGCGCCTTGGCCAGCAACAGTCGACGCCGCATCCCGCCGGACAGTGTGCGGGCATAGGCCTCGGCCTTGTCGCTGAGGCCCACCAGTTCCAGAATCTCATCACTGCGGCGTTCGGCTTTGGGCACGCCATAGAGACCGGCCTGAACCTCCAACGCGCCTCGGGGGGTGAAAAAGGGGTCAAGATTCAGCTCTTGCGGCATGACACCGATGGCGGCGCGGGACGAGCGTGGGTTCTTATCCTGATCATATCCCCAGATCGAAACATGGCCGGAAGATTTCACCACCAATCCGGCAAGTATGTTGATGAGTGTCGATTTACCGGCCCCGTTCGGACCCAGCAAGCCAAAGACCGACCCGCGCGGCACGGTTAGGTCGACGCCCTTCAGCGCGTGTTTCTCGGGCTGGCCTTTGCCGCCGCGATAGGTCTTGCGCAGCCCTTCGATCCTGATTGCCGCATCGCTCATGTGGCTCTTGCCCCCGGTTTGCTCATCGCTCATAAACGCACCTAATGCATGCCCGCGAGGCCGACAACCAGTGAAGGATCGCCAGCCGTGACAATCGAAGCGCCGGAAACGAAGATCGTGGAAACTTCTCGTGTTGCCTGTGATGGCGGCGAAGGCGCGTTGGGACACCCGAGGGTGTGGCTGCAGATTCCGGAAGACACCGGTTGGGTCGAATGCCCCTATTGCGATTGCAAATATGTCCTGAAGGGCACAGAGCAAAACTGATTGCCCGCCCAAACGGGGGGGGTGCCCCAATCTCGCCGCGTTTTTAATGGTAACTCTTTGCCGAGACCAACGCAGGTGAGTGTGATGACTGACATGACTGCAACTGAGACTGCCAATCCTGTGTTCGGCTGGATCGGATTTTGCCTTGCAGCGATGGCTTTGTTCGCGGCGCTGTTCGTGTTCTGGGCTGGGCCTTTCGCGCCGCAGCAATCCACCGGCGTGTCACTCGGGGAGCTGGCGGCCGAGCTTGGGAAATCCACCCTGCGCGCCGCTGCCGGGCTGGAGCAGCCAGAACCCGTCGCCCAAACCCGTGATCTGGACGATTTCCTGCAGATCGGTGTCGCCATGCTGGGCGGTTTGGCCATTGTTGTCTCTGTTATTGGCATCCTGCGCCACGAACGGATGCGCCCGGCCATCGCGGGTGTTGCCATTGGCATCGGCGCGATCCTGTTCCAGTTCTTTGCGATGGCTTTCTTCGCCTTCCTCGGCGTGCTGGTGATCATGGCGTTGTTGAACAGCTTCTCGGACGTGTTCAGCGGTCTGTTTGGCGGTTAACTGACGTTCCTCACTGGTCAGTCGCGCGGCCCTGTGGCAGAACCATCCCTGACCGACAGGGAGCACGCGCATGAGCAATTTCGGAAAAGGATGTCACCTGCATCTGATCGACGGATCGGCCTTTATTTTTCGGGCCTATCACGCGCTGCCTCCGCTGACGCGCAAGTCGGATGGTTTGCCGATTGGCGCTGTGTCGGGCTTCTGCAACATGCTGCAGAAATATGTCGAAGGAAATGCCGGCCCCGATGCGCCGACCCATGTGGCGGTGATTTTCGACAAGGGCTCGCATACGTTCCGCAACGATCTCTATGACCTCTACAAAGCCAACCGCGAGGCGATGCCCGAGGATTTGCGCCCGCAGATGCCGCTGACCCGCGAGGCGACGAAGGCGTTCAACATCGCCTGCAAAGAGCTTGAGGGCTATGAGGCCGACGACATCATCGCCACGCTGGCCGTGCAGGCGCGCGAGGCCGGCGGGCGCGTGACCATCGTCAGTTCCGACAAGGACCTGATGCAGTTGGTCGGCGGCGGCGTTGAGATGCTGGACGCGATGAAGAACAAACGCATCGACACGGATGGCGTGGTCGAGAAGTTCGGCGTCGGGCCAGATCGCGTGGTCGATGTGCAGGCTCTGGCCGGGGATAGCGTTGACAACGTGCCAGGGGCCCCGGGGATCGGCGTCAAGACGGCGGCTCTGTTGATCAACGAATATGGCGATCTGGAAACCCTGCTGGACCGCGCGGAAGAGATCAAACAGCCCAAACGCCGCCAGACGCTGATCGAAAAGCGCGATCAGATCGAGCTGTCGAAGAAGCTGGTGCAGTTGGATGAAAACACGCCGCTGGATTTCACACTCGACGACCTCGAAGTACAGGACCCTGACCCCGATACCCTGCTGGGCTTTCTGGCGGAAATGGAGTTCCGCACCCTCACCAAACGGATTGCCGACAAGCTAGGGGCCGAGGCCCCGGTTATCGCCGATGCGCCCGCGCCGGTCGAGGCGGAAGAGGTCGAGGCCCTTCCGTTCGACGCGTCGAAATACGAATGCGTGCGGGACGCCAGCGCTTTGCAGAAGTGGATTGATCAGGCCTATGAGCGTGGTTGGGTTGCGGTAGATACCGAGACCACGGGGCTGAACGAAATGATCGCCGATCTGGTTGGCATTTCGCTTTGTATCGAAGCCGGAGAGGCCTGCTATATCCCGCTGACCCATCGCGACGGATCGGCGGATGATCTGTTCGGCTCGGACGCGCTGGCCGAAAGGCAGATGCCGCTGGAAGAGGCTCTAACACTGTTGAAACCGCTGTTCGAAGACCCCTCGATCCTCAAGATCGGGCAGAACATGAAATACGATGCCAAGATCTTTGCGCGCTATGGCATCGAGGTGGCTCCGATCGATGACACGATGCTGATGTCCTACGCCATGCATGGCGGTGAGCATGGGCACGGGATGGATACACTGTCCGAGCGCTACCTGAGCCACACGCCGATCCCGATCAAACCGTTGCTGGGATCTGGCAAATCGGCGATCACCTTCGACAAGGTCGCAATTGATGAGGCTACGGCCTATGCGGCTGAGGATGCGGATATCACGCTGCGCCTGTGGCAGTTGTTCAAGCCGCAACTGCATCAGGTTCAGGTGACGACCGTCTATGAAACGCTCGAACGCCCGCTGGTGCCGGTTCTCAAAGAAATGGAGATGCACGGTATCAAGGTGGATCGCGATGTCCTCAGCCGGATGTCGAACGCCTTCGCGCAGAAAATGGCCGGGTTAGAGGCTGAAATTCACGAATTGGCCGGTGAGAACTTCAACGTCGGTTCGCCCGCGCAGTTGGGCGAGATCCTGTTCGACAAGATGGGCCTGGAAGGCGGCAAGAAAGGGAAAACCGGGAAGTACTCGACCGGGGCCGATATTCTCGAGGATCTGGCGACCGAGCATGAGTTGCCGCGCCGGGTGCTGGACTGGCGACAACTGTCCAAGTTGAAGTCGACCTACACGGATGCGCTGCAGACCCATATCAATCCGGACACGGGCCGTGTGCATACGTCTTATTCGATCACCGGCGCGAACACGGGACGTTTGGCCTCGACCGATCCGAACCTGCAGAACATTCCCGTCCGGACCGAGGAAGGCCGTCGTATTCGCGAAGCGTTCATCGCTGAGCCGGGCAATGTGATGGTCAGCCTCGACTACAGCCAGATCGAGCTGCGGATTCTGGCGCATATTGCTGAGATACCGGCGTTGAAGCAGGCCTTTGCAGACGGGCTGGACATCCACGCGATGACCGCGTCTGAGATGTTCGATGTGCCACTGGACGAGATGACGCCGGATATCCGCCGTCAGGCCAAGGCGATCAACTTTGGTGTGATCTATGGCATCTCGGGCTTTGGTCTGGCGCGCAATCTACGGATTCCGCGGGCCGAAGCGCAAGGTTTTATCGATCGGTATTTTGAGCGTTTCCCGGGTATTAGAGCCTACATGGACGACACGGTCGCCTTCGCTAAAGAGAATGGCTATGTGCAGACGCTGTTCGGGCGCAAGATCCATACGCCTGAGATCAACGCCAAGGGGCCTCATGCCGGGTTCTCGCGTCGGGCGGCGATCAATGCCCCGATTCAGGGGACGGCGGCGGATGTGATCCGACGTGCGATGGTGCGGATGCCTGAGGCAATCAAGGGGCTACCAGCCAAAATGCTGCTGCAGGTCCACGACGAATTGCTGTTCGAAGTCGCCGAAGATGCGGTGGATGAGGTGATCGGCGTTGCGCGGGATGTGATGGAGGGCGCCTCGGACCCTGCCGTGAAGCTGGACGTGAAGTTGGTTGTGGATGCTGGCCAGGGGGCGAACTGGGCCGAAGCGCACTAAAGGGCGCTGCTCATCAGGCCCGGCGGGCCCTCTTCGCAGCGGGTCAGTCCTGCGGCCTGACCATGCGGTTGACGAACCGTTGCACACTGGGGCCAAACAGCAGGATTACGGTGAAGGCGATGGGCCAACAAAAGGCCCATGAGGCCATCCAATCGCTGAGGGTGGACGGGCCAAAGCCGATGGCTTTGACTGTTGCGATCCCGGTGACGATGCAGGACATCAACCCGGACATGATCAGGCTGAACACGGCGCGGGCGTAGCGGGCAGGGATCATAAGGCGTTTCCTTGGTATCTAAGGTAGGACGGGCGGCGCTATCTGCGGATCAGAGATCTGCATTGGCAAGAGCTGCCTTATGCATCCAATCCAGGGATGAGCTCGTCAAAGCTGTTGAGGGAGTATATTCCGCACTGACCCATCCTTCATAGCCAGAGACCTCCATCGCCTTGAACAGGGTCTGAAAATCCAGATCTCCGCTACCCGGTTCGGACCTTTTGGGTGCTGCGCCGATCTGGGCGTGGATGACGCGATTGTGAAAGCGGTCCCAAATCTCTAGCGGGTCCGAGTGGATCATCTCTGCGTGAAAGCTGTCATATTGCAGGCCCAGATTGGGGCGATCCACGCGATCCAAAACCTCCGCGGCCAAATCGTAGTCGTTGAGGAAATAGTCGGGTTGGGACACTTGGTTCAGCGGCTCGATGGTGAAGGTCTGGCCGGGGGCCGTATCGGCGGCCCATTGCAGGTTGCGAACAAAGCAATCCAGCACCTCAGGCCCCGATGCATAGCCGGACATGATGTGGATCAGGCCGGGTTTGAGCACATCGGCATAGCGCAAGACGCGGCGGATATCGGATTGGAACCGCGCCTCACCGCCGGGAACGGCGGCATAGCCCGGCTCACCCCCGGTGTAGTTTGGCGGAGGCGCGTTGATCAGCACAAGCTCCAGCCCGTTGGCCAGAAGGGCACGGCGGGTCTCTTTCGCGGCCAGCTCATAGGGGAACAGAATTTCAACGGCCTTGAAGCCCGCCTCGGCCGCGGCCTGAAACCGCTCCAGATAGGGGAGTTCGGCAAAAAGCAGAGAGATATTGGCAGCGAATTTGGGCATGAGAGGCCTTTGGGTCGGTGATCCGCCCAAGCTTAGTCTCCACCGATTTTCGAGGAAAGGGATTGAAAACGACAGATTGTCGAAAATCGACAAGAAGGCAGGCCCAAACCGGCGGATGTTTGGGCTAACACGGCGAATCATTTTTCTGCGCCGTTCCAACAGAAGGTCCGATCCCATGGCGATGAGCCCTGATCCTGTGCGCGGGAACACTCTTCCTATGTCCATTGGCCGTAGCTCGGCCTTGTCTGGAAACGGTCTGGCTGTGGCCTCCATGCTGACCTGGGCGGCGGGGTTTCCCGCGGCTGAAGTGTTGTTGCAGACCTGGCCTCCGGTCGCGCTGTTCGTGGCGCGCCTGACGCTCGCCGTGGCGGTCATGGTGCCTCTGTGGTTCCTGATCGACGGGCCAAGCCGGGTTTTGCGCGCCCGTTGGGGTCATGCGATGCTTGTTGGCGGGACACTCGGGGCCGGGATGTTCCTGATCATCGTGGCGCAGAAGCTTACAGATCCGGTGACGGTTGCCATAATTGCTTCATGCGCGCCTTTGTTTGCCACTCTGATTGAACTCGCGACCGGGACACGGCGGTTGCGTTGGAATTTTGCGCTGGGCGTTGTGGTGTCCATCATTGGCGGTCTGATCGCGACCAGTGCAGTGGCGCCCGCGCAACTAGGTTTGGGCGCGATCTGCGCCATCGTGTCCACCGGTTTGTTCTGCTGGGCGACCATGGCAACGGCGCGGGATTTTCCCGAACTGAGCCAAACCGGGCGCAGCACTATTACGTTCTTCGGCGGCTTGGTCGTCGCTTTGTTGCTGTTCTTCGGGGCACGCCAAGTGGGTATGGATGTCATGCCAACGGCGCAGATTGATGTTCAACAGGTCGGAATGCTTGGGATCTACGCTCTTGTGTCTATGGGCCTCAGCCAGGTTCTGTTTGTCGGATCCGTTGGGAAACTGGGCGTTGCATTAGCCTCATTCCACATCAACATCGCACCGTTCTACGTGATGCTGATCATGCTGGTGCTGGGGGAAGAGTGGAACTGGACCCGCGCTTTGGGCGCAGGTGTCGTTGCGGTGGCCGTCGTGCTGGCGCAGGATCGGAAAGTTGTAAAAGCGGCCTAGTCCGGCAGGTCTTCTGACTTGATCAACGGAAAGAAGCGCTGTTCGGACCAAACTCCGAACCAGCCCTCATGGTGGGTTCCCATCTCGACCAATCGGTAAAAGCTCTTGCGGTCAATCCGGGCCTCAAGGCCGTCGCGGATCACAATGTATGGAGAGGGTTCCTGGGTCTGCGGGTCCATGACAACGCGGATCGGATGATCTGGCCCGGCCACCGCGACATCGCCAACCTTGGTGGTGAAAGCCAGAGCCTGCGCCTGCCCCTCGCCCGAGGCATCGACGTCCACCGCGATGAACGGCGCATCCTCGACGGTGATTCCCACCTTCTCGACTGGGGTCACCAGATAGTATTTCCCGTCCTCCAGCTTAAGAATTGAGGAAAAAAGCTTCACAAGCTCGAAACGGGTGATGGGCGAGCCTAAATAACTCCAAGTGCCATCTTTGGCGATCCGGATGTCCAGATCGCCGCAAAAAGGGGGATTCCAGAGGTGAACGGGGGGTAAACCCTTGGTTTTGGTCGCTTTGATCGAGGCCGCAAGACCGTCAGGGGAAGGTTTCACAGGTTTTTGTCCGCTCATTGCTTTTGCCATTTCCTCTCAGCGCGATAGACTTCATCTATAATAGTCCACGGAAGGGAATGTCATGTCCGAACCTGCCGACCTCGTGTCCGAGATCGAAGCGTTGGAAAACAAGCTGCAAGAGGCGAAATCCTCGATCACCCGCCGCTTCATCGGGCAGGAGAGGGTCGTGGATCTAACCCTGACGGCGCTGCTGTGCGGGGGGCATGCGCTGCTGATTGGCTTGCCGGGTCTGGGAAAAACCCGACTGGTCGAGACGCTGTCCACCGTGATGGGCCTGCATGGCAACCGTATTCAGTTCACGCCCGACCTGATGCCGGCCGATATTCTGGGGTCCGAGGTTTTGGACACAGCCGATGACGGCACGCGTCATTTCCGGTTTATTTCGGGGCCGATCTTCTGCGAGTTGCTGATGGCGGATGAGATCAACCGCGCCAGCCCTCGGACGCAGTCGGCCTTGCTGCAGGCGATGCAGGAGCGCACGGTGACCGTGGCGGGCGAAGACCGCGTGCTGGGTACGCCGTTCCACGTGTTGGCAACGCAAAACCCGATTGAGCAAGAGGGCACATATCCGCTCCCCGAAGCTCAGCTGGACCGTTTCCTTGTGCAGATCGACGTAGAGTACCCCGATCGCCAGACCGAGCGGGACATCCTGCTGGCCACCACTGGCGTGGCCGAGGACGAGGCGCATCAGATTTTCAGCAAGGAAGAGCTGTTGGCCGCCCAAGTCCTGCTGCGCCGGATGCCTGTTGGGGATTCGGTTGTGGAACTGATCCTCGATCTGGTCCGCGCGTTCCGTCCCGAGGAAGCGGGTGTCTCGGATCGCGTCGCTGAAACCGTTGCTTGGGGTCCCGGTCCGCGTGCGGCGCAGGCGCTTATGATGACTGTTCGGGCACGGGCGATGCTGCAAGGGCGTCTGGCCCCGAATGCCGAGGACGTTCTGGATATGGCCCGCCCGGTTCTCAGCCACCGGATGGCATTGAACTTCGCGGCACGCGCGCGGGGCGACAGCCTTGCCGACCTGATCGATAGCACTGCGGCTGGCCTGATCCGCACTGAGGCTGCGGCGTGAATGCTGCGCTGACCCTTCGTCAACGTTCCGAGGCCGAGGCGTCCCGGCTGCCGCCCCTATTGGCGCGCGCCGAGCATCTGGCAGGCACTGTTCTGTTGGGTGACCATGGCCGGCGGCGATCCGGCATGGGGGATGACTTCTGGCAATATCGTCCCGCTCAGATCGGAGACAGCCGCCGGATGATCGACCACCGCCGTTCAGCGCGCGGGGATCAGCAATTTGTGCGCGAACGCGAGTGGCAGATCGCGCAATCGGTCATGCTGTGGGTCGATCAGGGGGCGTCGATGCGCTTTACGTCGGATAAGGTGCTGCCCTCCAAGGCGGATCGCGCCCGACTGCTGGGTCTGGCGACTGCGATCCTCTTGGTGCGCGGGGGCGAGCGTGTTGGCCTGACAGGAACAACCCTGCCGCCCCGACGCGGGAATGCGCAGATCATTCGTTTGGCGCAGGCCTGGTCCGAGGATTCCGAGGTCGACTACGCCCCGCCGGAACACCGCGCCATGATCCCTCATGCCCGCGCGGTGTTCATCTCGGATTTTCTTGGCCCGATGGATGAGGTTGAACTGGCCCTGACCAAAGCCGCAGATCGCGGCGTTCGGGGCGTTTTGTTGCAAGTCCTCGATCCGGGGGAAGAGACGTTTCCCTTCGCGGGCCGCACCATTTTTGAAAGCGTCGGCGGCACCGTTCGGCATGAAACGCTGAAGGCCGGAGAGCTGCGCGACCGGTATCTGGACCGCCTCGCTGCACGCAAGGATGCGCTGACGCATCTGTGCCGCGCGACCGGCTGGCAGTTGGGTCTGCACCACACCGGAGAAAGCGCGCAATCGGCTCTATTGTGGCTCTATCGTGCGCTGGACGGGGGTGTTCAATGACCGTTTTGGCGGGCATCGGTTTCACCGCGCCATGGGTGTTGTTGGGTCTGCTGACCCTGCCGATCCTGTGGCTGATCCTGCGCGCGGTCCCACCTGCGCCGATCCGTCGGATGTTCCCGGCGGTCACACTGCTGCTCGGCCTCAAAGACGATGAGAGCGTATCGGACCGGACACCCTGGTGGTTGCTTTTGCTGCGTATGCTGGCGGCGGCGGCGATCATCATCGGTTTGGCCGGTCCCGTGTTGAACCCGTCGCGCGATCAGACGGGCACTGGCCCCCTGATGCTGGTGCTGGATGCAAGCTGGGCCGGGGCCACGCGCTGGTCGTCAACGCTGGACCAGATCGACGCGCAATTGACCGAAGCCGGACGCGCGGGCCGCCCCGTTTCGATCCTGCGCCTGACCGAGCCGGAACCGCCCGTGTTTCAGGCGGCCGAGGCGTGGCGCAACCGTTTGCCGGGCCTTGTTCCGAACCCGTGGCAGCCCAACGAGGATCAAGTTGATCAAGTCATCGCCGCGCTGGATCAGGTCGACGGCGGGTTTGATACGCATTGGTTCAGTGACCGCTTGGGCTATGAAAAACACCCTGAGTTAGTGTCTGAATTGCAGTCTCGCGGGCAGGTCACCGTCTACCGATCGAACGCGGCGGCGTTGGCGCTTTTGCCTGCCGTTTATCAGGACGGCGTCATTCAATTGACCGCACTACGGGCCGAACCGGGCCCTGAGGAGAGTGTGACTGTTCTGGCACAAGGCCGTGACCCGGCAGGCACGGCACGGGTATTGCAATCGGCCGAGATGACTTTTGCCGCCGGGAAGACACAGGCCCAAATCGACCTCGCCCTGCCGTCCGAACTTCGCGCCCGGATCACACGGTTCGAGCTGCAGGGTCAGCGCTCTGCCGGGGCGGTGACCCTGACCGATGACAGCCTGCGGCGGCGCGAAGTTGCGCTGATCGCCGGAACCCTCAACCGCGAGGGGTTGGAACTCTTGTCGCCGCTGCACTACCTGACACAGGTTCTGATCCCGACCGCCGAATTTGTCGAGGGCGGCCTGCCCGAGGTTCTACCTGCAAATCCCGATGTAATTGTGCTGTCGGATGTCGCCCAGATCTCGGGTCCGGAAGAGGTTGGCTTGATCGAATGGGTCGAACAGGGCGGTCTATTGCTGCGGTTTGCAGGACCCCGCATGGCGGCGAGTGATCTGGGGCGCGACGAAGAGGATACGCTGCTGCCCGTTCGCCTGCGCAGCGGCGGGCGCACCGTTGGCGGCGCGATGAGCTGGGGGGAGTCCAAGACACTGGCACCGTTCCCCGAGGACTCGCCCTTTTACGGGTTGCAGATACCAAATGACGTGACCGTGTCTACTCAGGTCATGGCGCAACCAGACCCTAACTTGGCCGATCGCGTGATTGCGTCGCTGTCGGACGGTACTCCTCTGGTCACCCGCAAGGCGCTGGGTTTGGGGCAGGTTGTCCTGTTCCACGTGACCGCCGATGCGGAATGGTCCAGCCTGCCGCTGTCTGGCCTGTTCGTGGAAATGCTGGACCGTCTGGCCGTTGCCTCGGCCGCGAAATCGCGTCAGGTCGCGCAATTGGAGGGCACCACGTGGGAGCCGGTCCAGATCATGGATGGGTTCGGCGCGTTGTCCGATGCCGGTACGCTGGCGGGTGTGGATGGGGTTGAGCTGGTGTCAGGACAGATTGGGCCCGACCTTCGTCCTGGCCTCTATGAAAGTGGGAAGCAAAAGCTGGCGCGGAACGTTTTGTCCGAGGAGACGACGCTCAGCCCCGTTGTCTGGCCCGCAGATGTTCCGATCCGCGGGCAGGAGGCTTCAACCGAGACACCTCTCGGGGGAATATTGTTGAGTCTCGCGCTGGTCCTGCTGACCGTGGATGTCATCGCGTCCCTGGCCTTGTCGGGCCGTTTGGGGCTGGCCAAGGCGGCGGCGGTTGCTTTAGGGGCCGTGCTGATGGCGCCCGAGGCGCAGGCGCAGACGCCCGATGAGACCGACTTTGCCCTCGCCGCGACCCATGAACTGGTTCTGGCTCATGTGCTAACTGGCGACAGCCAGGTGGACGACATCGCGCAAGCTGGGTTGCAGGGATTGGCCCAGACGTTGAACTACCGCACCTCGGTCGAACCCGCTGCGCCGATTGGCGTTGATCTGGAACGGGACGAGTTGGCCTTTTTCCCGCTGCTCTACTGGCCCATCACGCAGGATCAGCCGCGCCCCTCGGATGAGGCCTATGCCAAGCTGAATGCCTATCTGCGCTCGGGCGGTATGATCCTGTTTGACACGCGCGATGCGGATATCGCGGGGTTCGGCGCCTCCAGCCCCAATGGGCGCAAGCTGCAGCAACTGGCTGCCCCGCTGAATATCCCCGCGCTAGAGCCGATTCCGAACGATCACGTGCTGACGCGGACTTTCTATCTTCTGCAGGATTTCCCTGGCCGCTACGCCGGAACTGATGTCTGGGTCGAGGCCGCTCCGCTGGATGCGGAACAGATCGAAGGTATGCCCTTCCGCAACCTCAACGACAACGTGACGCCCGTGGTGATCGGCGGCAATGACTGGGCCGGGGCCTGGGCGGTGGATCGCAATGGGCAAGCCCTGCTGCCGGTCGGGCGTGGCTATGCGGGGGAGCGTCAGCGCGAGCTGGCCAATCGCTTCGGGGTCAATCTGGTGATGCATGTGCTGACCGGGAACTACAAATCCGATCAGGTCCATGTGCCTGCTCTGCTGGACAGGTTGGGACAATGACAGGAACCGTTATCTTTGATCCGCTGATCCCGTGGCCCGTTCTGCTTTTGGTTGCCTCGATCGCCGTTGCAGGCGTAGTCTTGGCGGTCTGGCGGGGATTGTCCGGATGGGCGTTGCGTGGGTTGGCCGTGTTGGTAGTGATCGCGGCACTTGCCGGTCCGGTCTATCAGGTCGAAGACCGCGCGCCGCTGACAGATATCGTTCTGATGATCGAGGATGAAAGCGCCAGCCAGACGCTCTCGGACAGGGCCGACCAAACCGCCCAAGCGGCTGAGGCCTTGGCGGCCGAGATCGAGTCTCGTGACAATACCGAACTGCGCCGCATCCGCGTGGGCGACGGCGATGGCGACGAAGGCACGCAAGTGATGGCCGCGGTGAATGCGGCCCTGGCCGAGGAGCCGCGTGCGCGGGTGGCCGGTATACTTGTGGTCTCGGACGGGATCGTTCATGACGTGGATCAAGCGCCCGACTTGCCTGCGCCGCTGCACCTTTTGCAGACCGGGCGTGAGAACGACTGGGACCGCAGGCTCATCGTCCGCAACGCGCCTGCCTTTGCCATCATTGGTGAACCTGTAACCCTGACCCTGCGTGTCGAAGACAGCGGGGCGGCTCCTGGCGGGGCCACCAGCGCGCCGCTTGAGATCTCGGTTGATGGGGGCGAGCCAGAGGAATTCCGTATACCCATTGGCGTGGATGTCGAACTGCCGATTTCTCTGCCGCATGGTGGGCGGAACGTCATCCAATTCACGGTCCCGGAGGCCGAGGGTGAGTTGACCGACCGGAACAATACCGCATTGATCCAGATGAACGGCGTGCGCGACCGCCTGCGCGTTCTGTTGGTGTCGGGCGAGCCGCATCCCGGCGGGCGCACCTGGCGCAACCTGCTGAAATCCGACAGCTCGGTCGATCTGGTGCATTTCACCATTCTGCGCCCGCCCGAGAAACAGGATGGTGTCCCGGTGGATGAACTGTCTCTGATCGCCTTCCCGACACGCGAGCTGTTCCTCGAAAAGATCAACGATTTCGACCTGATCATCTTTGATCGCTACAAACGCCGGGGCATCCTGCCTGCGATCTATCTGGATAACGTGGCTGATTATATCGACAACGGCGGCGCTGTGCTGATTGCAGCAGGCCCCGATTTCGCCACTGCAGACAGCATTTTCCGCTCACCCCTTGCAGGTAGTCTGCCAGCGCAACCGACGGCACGGGTGATCGAAGAGCGTTATGTTCCTATGGTCAGCGATCTGGGGCATCGACACCCTGTGACCACCAATCTGGGAAACTCCGAGGATTGGGGTGCGTGGCTGCGCCAGATCGACGTGAATGAGCGCTCGGGCCAGGTGCTGATGACCGGCCTTGAGGACCGGCCGCTGTTGGTATTGGACCGGGTGGGTGAAGGGAGGGTCGCCCTGTTGGCGTCAGACCACGCCTGGCTGTGGAGCCGCGGTTTTGAGGGTGGTGGGCCTCAGTTGGAACTGCTGCGCCGTCTGGCCCATTGGATGATGAAAGAGCCCGAGCTTGAGGAGGAGGCGCTTTGGGCCGAGGCCAATGGCCAGTCGATGCGGATCATTCGCCAGACACTCGAAGAAGAGGTCGGGCCGGTCACGATCACCCGGCCCAATGGCGAAACGCTTGAGATCACCCTTGAAGAGGTCTCGCCCGGACGGTTCGAAGCGCAGTATTTCGGACCCGAGATTGGCCTCTATCGCTTGCAGGAAGGCAATTTGATGGCCGTGATCGGCCTCGGTCCTGCGGCACCGAAAGAGTTCGAGCGCACCATCGCAACAGGAGACGTGTTGGAACCCGTGATCGCCGCAATGCGCGGTGGCGTGATCCGGCTGGAAGAGGGTTTACCCTCAATCCGCAACGTCCGCGCTGGGCGTCCGGCGGCGGGGCGTGGCTGGATCGGTCTTACCCCGCGCGACGCCTATGAGACGCGGGACGTTACTCAAGCCGGGCTGCTGCCGCCGTGGCTGGTACTGCTGCTGGCTGGTGGGTTCTTGCTGGGCGGATGGCTTCGCGAAGGCCGTCGCTAGATCGCTTCGGGTCAAACCCGAAACGCTCTAGTCGATCCGAACTGACACCCGATCCGACGCGCCATGGGCGTCTACCACCACGAGTGCGGAATACCCGCGACCCGGGTTCGGGATGTCGAACTCGCGATGCCGTTGCCCAGTCAATACCGGAACGCCATCCGCCAAAAGCGAGAATGGTTCAACGCCGCCGCGCACTTTCACGGTCACCGGGCCTCCATCCATCTCTAACACAGAGTTATTGGGCGGAAAGATCAGGTCCGGGGCGCTTGGGTCATCGTCGAACGCTGCCCCTCGGGGTGTAAAGCGTTGCAGTGGTTGCGGCAGTTCGGCGGCCCCCACAATCAAGGTCGATGGCGGCGGAGGTCGCAATGGCGTGGCAGCTGGTTTCAGATGGCCGAAGGCTTCGAACAGCAGTGGGGCCGCCAGCTCTCCACCAAAGGCGCCGGGGACCGGAGTACCATCCGCGCGCCCGAGCCAGACGCCGATCACGTGCTGGCCGTCAAAGCCGATCGCCCAGGCATCCCGGTGCCCGTAAGACGTGCCGGTCTTATACGCCAAGCCAAATGCGGCGGCTCCTGTTGTAGGGGCAAGACCGGCCAGAATATCGCTCACCTGCCATGCCGCGGCATCTGACAGAACCCGAGGCGTCTCAGTGCGGGCCGCCAGGGCCTCGTGGCGCAAGCTTGGCCCCTGCCCACCTGCGGCCAGCGTGGCGTAGAGTTGCACCAGATCGTGCAGGCTCAGCCCGACACCCCCAAGTGAGATGGCAAGGCCTGGGGTGCCTCCGTTCAGTTTCGGGTGGGCTCCGGTCTGCTTAAGGGCGGCCATTACGCGCGCAGGCCCAAGCTCATCCGTTAGGCGTACAACTGGAATATTAAGCGACATTTGCAGCGCGTCCCGAACCCGCACATCGCCGCGAAATACGCCATCGAAGTTGCGTGGCGCGTAGCGGCCAAACATAACCGGACTGTCGCTGATCAAAGTTTCAGGATGGGCCAGTCCCTGATCGAAGGCAAGCCCATAGACCAGAGGTTTCAGCGTCGACCCCGGTGAGCGCAGCGCCCGCGCCATATCCACGAACCCTTGCCGCGCCCCCGTGTAACCGGCGGATCCGACCGAGGCCAGAATCTCTCCGCTGCGGTGATCAGCCACGATCAGCGCCCCTGAAATACGTGGCCCCGCTCGCGCCGCCGCCTGTGCGACAAGAGGCTCCAGCCGTTCCTGCAGCCCGGCTTCCAGTGTCAGGTCCAAAGCCTCAGCTTCCGGGTTTTCACGCCGCGCTCGGTCTGTCAGGTGAGGGGCCAAGCGGGGAAATGCGCGCATCTGATCCGGGATGCTTTCGGTCAGCGCGCTGTGCGTCTCGGACGCGGTCAGAACCCCGTAAGACTGCATCCGCTTCAGAACCCGATCTCGCGCGTCTCGGGCGGCCAAAGGGGCACGGTCCGGGCGCCGGACCTCGGGCGATTGCGGAAGGGCAATCAGCAGAGCAGCCTGTGCGGGGGTCAACCGCGCCGGGTCTTTTCCAAACCACGCGCGGCTGCCTGCGCGGAGGCCTTCCAGATTGCCACCATAAGGGGCGTGGGTCAGATAGAGGTCAAGGATCTGCTGCTTACTCAGCCGCCGTTCCAGCGCCAATGAGACCCTAACTTGGCGAATTTTGCCACTCCAACGTCCGGTTGAGCCATCCTCGATCAACCGCGCGACCTGCATGGTCAGGGTTGACCCACCCGAAACGGCACGCCCATTCCATAGGGCTTGCCCGGCAGCGCGGAGGAACGCGACCGGGTCGACACCGGAATGCGACCAAAACCGTTTATCCTCATACCGGATCAGCATCTCGGCAAAGGCCGGATCCACCGGTCCGGGGCGCATGCGCCAGATGCCATCTTCGACCGGGAAGGCCCGCAAAAGGGCTCCGTCCCGGTCCCTGACTTCGACCGAGGTTTCGGCCAGAACAGGTGGCAGGACGGTCGCGTCTACCCACGCATCCAACCGGTCCCGCGCAAAGGCGGTCAGGTAGAGCGCAGAGGCCAGCGCCAGCAGCGCCGGGGCGAACCCTTTGCGCCGATTTGGAGGGCGCGGGATCACTGCACTTCAACCCGCCCAGTATCCGTGCGCGCGCGGTTTTGCGGGCGATACATATCCTCGACCGAGGCGGCCGGGTGGTGGAACGTACCGGGCGTAACGGCGCGGGCTACATAGGCCAGCGTCACCGTCTCGCCTCCGGACAGATCGACCGCCGCAAGGAAGCGGTCTGCGCGGAACTCGGTATGGGTCGCGTCGGACAGGTCCAGCCAATCCAACGCGCGCACATCGCCTGATCGCAATAAGTTGGGGTTGTCGATCTCGATCCCCGCTGCCAGAGGGTCATCGATCATCAACCGCGCGCCGCCGCTCTCGAACGGTGTGACGGTCAGAACGGTTACAAAGCGGTCGCCGGCGGTGAAGGTGGACGGGTCCAGAGGGTCGCCTTCCATCGAGTAATAGGCTCTGTTTATGGCGTATCCGGTGCCTCCGGCCTCCGGCGGAGTGATTGGGATGCCCGTCACTGTAAGTGTGATATCGGTTGGGTTGGCTGCGGTGGCCGAGATGTTCAGGTCATCCGTAAACCCTGCCTCACGCACCTGAACGAAGGGGCCCGAGACCGGCGCGCCGTTTACCATCAACCCCGAGCCGGATGGGTCGGATACAAGCGCATGCGCGGCCAACAAGGACCATGTGGCCTCCTGCGTCGACAAATGCGCGCGGCTTGAGGTGACACGTTGGATCAGCGCGTCCCGGTCCACTGCCTGACTGCCAGCATCGACCGCAAGGGTCAGAAGACCGGCGGCATCCCGCAGATCTGTGCCGTAGTCGACTCGCCACAGGTAGCGCTCCTGCGCGGGTCGGCGCTGCAGCAGCTGGGCCGCACGGGCGAACATGGCATCGGCACGGGTCTGATCTCCGTAGGACGCCAGCGCCGCCCCAAGTTGCGCGGCGGCCAGCGGGGTGTCGAACGCGTCACCCTTGGTATCGGCATAGTATCGCAGGTCACCCATCGAGGCTGCGCCTTCGCGGGCCAGCACCATCAGAGCATAGGCGATATCCTCACCGCCTTCGTCGAAGTCTGGGGCATAGTTCACGCGGTTGCGCAGGTTATCCATGGCCTGAGCAAAGGCGCGGTCCGACACCGGGTGGCCTTGCGCTCGGGCGCGT
Source organism: Ruegeria sp. BG3 (assembly GCF_056538485.1). NCBI lineage: Bacteria > Pseudomonadati > Pseudomonadota > Alphaproteobacteria > Rhodobacterales > Roseobacteraceae > Ruegeria > Ruegeria sp. BG3. Next base: position 104,822 of record NZ_JBQFTE010000012.1, read on the forward strand.
GAGAGGAAGTCGGTGACATAGGCGTCCAACCAGAAATCCCCGCTTTCTGCACGCCAGAGGCCGAACGCTCCGTTCGGGGTCTGCCGGGTCAGGATGCTGCGGATCGAGTCGCCGATGCGTTGATCCACAATCGGCCCGTCACCCAGCCCCGACGCTTGCGCTACGGACGACAGGTACAACAGCGGCAGAGCCTTGCTGGTGATCTGCTCGGTGCAGCCATAGGGGTAGCGGTTCAACTGATCCAGCAGGGCGGGCGTGTCGAACTTTGCCAAAGCTCCCGCGGATAAGATCGCCTTTGCGGTGCCGGGCTGGAAGCCATCGAACACGTCCTGGGTGAACAGGAAATTGTCGCCCGTACCCAGCGAAAAGCGCCGTGTTTGAGCCACAATAGGGTCGTTTGCGCGTACCGGCATCCGGAGGGTTTGTGACAAGTCACGCCCATCAGGCGTCGTGATCGCCACGCTGATTTCCGGGTCTCCGACGGCAAGCGCGCGAAGCGGGACTTCGAACACCGCTTTGCCGCCATCCTCCAGAACAAAGCTGGTGGGCGCTGTTCCCAACTCCAACCCGGATGAGGCGGTCAGTCCCAGCGCCATCTCACCTGATGGGCCATCGGCGTGGACGATCTCAAGCAACATCCGGCTTTGGTCGCCAGGGGCCAGAAAACGGGGCAGGCTGGCTGTGACGACCACGGGGTCGCGCACAATCATCTCGGCCTCGGCCTGTCCAACGGCTGCCGCCGACCAGGCGACCGCCATCAGCCGTACGGTTCCGTTGAAGGCGGGCAGAGGGATGTCGACCTCGACCTCTCCGTTTGCATCCACCTGAACCGGGCCGCTGAAAACGGCCATCAGCTCTTGTGTGGGCGGAGGGGATTGCCTCTGCATCCCCGAATTGTCACCGCCCGAGCGGATCGTGCCCATTGCACCGTTCATGCCGTCGATCAGGCGGCCATAGACATCACGCAGGTCCACGCCCAGACGGCGCTGGCCGAAATAGTAGCCTTGCGGATCGGGGCTTTCGAAACCGGTCAGATTCAGGATGCCGATATCCACGGCGGCCAGGGTTAGCCAAACAGGCTCTCCTTGCGGTGCATTTTCGACCCTAATTAAGGCTTTTTGCATCTTTCTCGGAGAGGTCACCTGTGGCACATCAATGCTCACATCCAGCGTGCGCCCGACAGGCTCAACCTTTGCGTGTGCCACACCCATAGCCCGTGCCGGGTTTTGGCCGGCTGCGACATCCATGGGGCGGATCACGGTGGCGGTGACATAGGCTCCGGCGCCCCAATCCTCGGTCACGTCGATCGGGATCACGGTTTCGCCCTCTGGCACGTCGACCATCTGGCGGTGGATCAGCCGGTTCGACAGGACCTCGATCTGCGTCACGCCTGCCATGCGCGGCACGATCCGCAGTTGCGCCGTCTCACCCGGGCGATAGCTGTCGCGGTCCAGCGACATCTCCAGTCGGTCGGGCGAGGTTGAGGCGTCTGCCGCCTGATACCAGCCCGCGTTGAACTTCACGGCGGTTTCCGCATAGGCGCCGTCGAGGCGTTCGACCACCAGTTCGTACTGTCCCCAGTCAACCGGCTGCGACAGGTTCAGCGGCTCAGCGCCTGCCTCAACCTCGCCAGTGGCGATACGGGTGCGGCGCGTGGTCGGCTCCCAATTCCAATCGCCATAGAGCTGATACCATTGATAGCGGGTTTCCAGCCTGTTCAAAGTCCAGCGCAGGCGCATGGGTTCAATGATCAAGTCCGGAGACAGGCCGATGATTTGGAACGCGGCCTCGGTGCCTTCGGGGATCACATCCTCGAACAGGGGGCGGATACCGATCATCGCCTGTGCGGATCGGACCGGAGCCGTCAGGCGGCGTTCGACAGGGCGACCCGATCCGTCCGTCAGTCGGGCGATGATTTCGGCCTTAAGAGGTTTGCCATTTGTCTCTAACACAGGGATTTCGATGGCAATCGAGGCCTTTCCAGAGGCATCCGTCTGCGCATCGCCGAAATAGGTGCTTTTGGTTGAAGTCTCGGCGTCGTAGCGGCCGAAGTGATAGGTTTCAAAACCCGGAACGGCGTCAGTTGGGCGGGCGATGACCTGACCGTCAATGCTCAGATCCGACCCCGGCGCGCCAAAAAGATAGCGGGCGTCGATCTGCAAGGGCGGCGTATCGCCGGGGCGCAGAGGCGCGTCCGGCAGGCTGAGGTCAAAGTCGATGCGCTCGGGCAGGAAATCCTCGACCAGCACGGTTTGACGGGTCAGAGCGTCGGCTTTGGGGTCGGACTTGATCTCGATCTTCCACGTCCCGCGCGGCACGTCCGGGGCGACGGGCAGGCTGAAGACATGCCCCCCGGCAACACCGCCATCCGAGACCGCGCGGCGATACTCGACGCCATCGGGACGATAGAGAATGGCAGTCAGGGGCAGGCCTTCGATGGCCTGAGCTGTGTTGTCGCGCGACAGGGCTGTGATGTGAATGACCTCTCCGGCGCGATAGGCGCCCCGGTCGGTGGTCAGGAACACATCGACAGGACCCGCAGGCGCGCGCCCTTCGACCCCGCGATCCGACAGGTCAAAGGCGGGATCGGTCAGAGAGAGGAAGCTGAAATCGGAATCCCCATCAGCCACCATCACCAAAGCCGGTGCGCTTGCACCTTTGCCGCGGGTCAAGCCCGCTTCGAACTGCGCATATCCGCTGGCATCTGTCTGCGCCTTGGAAATCACTGCGTTGGCGTTTGAAACCAGCGAGACCTCGATCCCCTCGCGCGGGGTTGCGTCGTGCAGGCCGCGTACGGTGACATGCAGCCCGTCGGTGCCAAGAGCCGTGCTGATCCCCAGGTCGGTCAGCACAAACCACTGTGTCGCGCCCGGATCGTCATAGGGATCGGCCTCGGGGACGCGTGCAGTCAGGGCGTAGATCCCAGCGGGTTGATCGGCAATCGCCTCTGCCATGGGCAGGCGGGCGGTCATGCTTTGGTTCAGTTCGTTTGCGATCTCGGCTGTGCCAGTCCAGACATCCTCGGCAATCTCGTCCGAGAACTCACGTTCCTGCCATTCGCTGAGGGGGCGGCCAAAGAAATCCTGCTGGACCGCCCGGATCAGGTTGCGGTCGCTGACGCGTCGCAGGGTCAAGTCCAGAGAGCCGGTATTGACCGTCTCGACCGGCAAGGCTGCATCCGCCGATTTCGGTAGCACGTAGCTGCGCCCCGGAAACCGGACCGACGGAGCACGGTCACGGACGTAGTGCGTCAACTCGACAGTCCGGTTCAGGGCCTCACCCGAGGCCGCCGGAAGCCCTTCGCGCAGGGCAAAGCGATAGCGCTGACCATGCGCAACGCCATCCAGACAAAGGCTTTTACCATCGACCTGCATCACCAGCCCATCGTCACTGCGTTGCACAAACGGGTCGTAGTCGACCCCCGCCTTGACCAAGGGTTCCGAGAACTCAACGCAGATTCGCGGCGCGGCGACGTTGCTTTCCACCGTGCTGTCGATGATGCGGAAACCGTATTTACCGATCGCATCGTCCAAAGCCGCCAGGACATCCTCACGCGGTTGGACCTGTTCGGCCAGCCGCAGTGCCGACACCATATCCCGCCCGCGTTCGACCGCTTCCAGCGAATCCGACATCACCATCAGCGCCGCGATTTGGGCCCCCGGTGTGTCCGCGCGCAGATATCCGTTGATGGCGGCGTTCAACGCGCGAGTGCGGAACTCTTGCCGCTCCTGATATCCATTCGGGTTCAGACGTAGCAGCAGCCGGGCGTATTCAACCCATAGGTCAGACGCATCGCTGAGAGTCACGGCCGCCCCGGTCCACAACATCGCAAGCCGGTCCGTATCTGCGTTGAGTGCTGACTCCAGCAAGGTCTGTAGGTCACGCCCTCCAGCAGAGTGGCGAAACCCAAGATCGCGGGCTTGTTGAAACGCTTCGCTCAGGTCTTTCTGGCTAAGGAATGTGAGGGCCTCGGCGCGCATTTCTCCTAATATTAGGGTCTGTTCTGGCGTGAATACTTTCTGTGCCGACACTGCGCCTTGATAAGGCTCCTGCCGGTTCACGCCGTTTTTGGGAAAACAGGCATCCGATCGCGTGTTGTAGGTAAAGGCCGTGCAGCTTTGATTGGCCGAACACGCGCGAATGCAGGACTTCAAATCTGTATCGAACAGCGCATCCAGATCCGAGCCGTAAAAATCCGCGTCTCGGGTCGCGATATAGCGGAACTCGGGCACGGCAGTCTGAGCCAGCGTGCCCAGGGTTAGGGCGAAAGTGGAAATGATGTAAGTTATTGAAAAAAATACAAAGCGGTGCATTGTGACCTCCTGTTTCAGGTCAACTTGACACGTGCGGTGCCCCTCAGGCAACGGCTTAAACACTTTTTCACCGATTGCCCGGATGCTGACGGCAGAGCAGACCGGAATCACGCATCATGAGCCTTGCACAAAAACTGGCACAGGAACGGCGCGCGCGCCTGGCGGCGGAACGGATGTTGGCGTTGAAACAGGCCGAGCTGTCCTCGGCCAACCGCAAACTGGGCCGCCATGCGATGGCCCTGACCAAACGCATCGGCGAAACCCAGGCTGAGGTTGAAACCGTCCGGGATGAGAATGAAAAGGTCAAATCCGACCTGACCGAGGCCCATGCCAAGGTCGAAGTGGCCGAGCGCCGCCTGTGGCATTCGATCCAGACCATTCAGGACGGGTTTGCCTTTTTCGACGGTGACAGTCGCCTGATCGGGGCTAATACTGCCTATCTGAGCGTGTTCGAAGGTCTGGATGAGGTCGCGCAGGGTATCTCGTACACGCGCATTCTTGAATTGCTGACCAACGAAGGCATCGTCGACACCGGCGCGGAGCAGGCCGGGGACTGGCAGGCCCGCATGCAGAGACGCTGGGCACGGGCCAATCCGCCACCCGAAGTGATCCAACTATGGAATAGTCAATATATCCGCCTGATCGACCAGCGTGGCAGCGGCGGTGATGTGGTTAGTCTTGCCCTGAACATCACTGCATCCGTCCGGCATGAGGCGGAATTGCAGGCTGCACGCGACCGGGCCGAGGCTGCGAACCGCGCCAAATCGGCCTTTCTCGCGAATATGAGCCATGAAATCCGGACGCCCATGAATGGCATCGTCGGCATGACCGAACTGCTGTCCGAAACGCCGATGGACGAAGAACAGCGCCTTTATGTCAATACGATCCGCAACTCGGGTGAGGCCCTTCTGGTCATCATCAACGATGTGCTGGACTATTCCAAAATCGAAGCGGACAAGCTGATCCTGCACCCCGAGCAGTTTGACCTTGAACGCTGCATCCTTGAGGTTGCGATGCTGCTGCAGCCCAGCGTGCGCGACAAGGGCCTGACCCTGCTGGTGGACTATGACCTCTTCCTGCCGACTCTTTTCGTGGGGGATCCGGGCCGTGTGCGGCAGGTTCTGACCAACCTCCTGGGCAATGCCGTCAAGTTCACAAGCGAAGGGCATGTGCTGATCCGAGTGACCGGTGTGCCCCATCCGGACCGGCAGGATTGCGATGTCCATATCGCCATCGAAGACACCGGCATCGGGATTGAGGACGACAAGATCAACCAAATCTTTGGTGAGTTCAATCAGGTCGAAGATGAACGCAATCGCCAATTCGAAGGGACAGGGCTAGGCCTCGCGATCACCAAACGCCTGATCACCATGATGGGGGGCAATGTCTGGGTCGAAAGCGAAGTTGGGCAAGGGTCGTGTTTTGGTTTTCGGGTGTCTCTGCCCACTGCCGAGGGGCCGCAACCCTCTCCGCCCGACTTGCAAGGGCATCTGAAACACGTGATGCTGGTCGAGGATATGGCGGCGAACCGGGCCATCCTCGCCAAGCAACTGGGGCGCCTTGGGGCAAAGGTCACGGTCTGCGATTCCGGAGGGGAAGCGCTGTCGAAACTGGATTCCTCGATTGATCTGTTCCTATGCGATCATGACCTGCCTGACATGGACGGGATGGAGCTTGCGACCATCCTGCACGACCGCGGCTGGGCTGAATTGCCGGTGGTCATCATGTCCACCAATCCGGGGGTCATTCACGCCAGCCCTGCACGGCACCTGATCGAAGGAGTTCTGCAAAAACCCATTCCTCGGTCTGAGCTATACAGCCGACTTATCGCTTTGGGGGACCCTGCATCTCAGCCAGATACCCGACCGAAGCCCGAGCCTGAGACTCACCCAAACGGGAACCGCGTTATGCGCGTTCTGGCGGCCGAAGATAATCGGACCAACCAGCTTATCCTGAAGAAAATGGTTAAGGATCTGAACATCGAATTGCGTTTCGCAGGTAACGGGCAAGAGGCCGTTGACCTCTATCAGGACTTTTCACCCGATTTGATCTTCATGGACATTTCGATGCCCCGGATGGATGGCAAACAAGCCACTGCCGAAATCCGCCGCCGCGAGGTTGAAACCGGTCGTCACGTGCCGATCGTCGCCCTGACGGCGCACGCCATGGCGGGGGATGATCAAGGTATTCTAGAGGCTGGTCTGGATCACTACCTGACCAAGCCGTTGCAAAAGACCCTCATCCAGCAAATGATCTTGGACCATTGCCCCGAAGACGCCAAACCTATCACGCCTGGAGGCAGTGATCAGGTACAAGAACCTTGAAAAGGGATTCCACCTTCATCTGGCCAAAAATATCTCGGGGAGCGCGAGGGGCTGGCCCCTCGCTTCCTGCCCTCTACGCGGTGTAAGGGCGTACGAAAACGGGCTTGTCGTCCTCCGATAGATCGGGGCGGTATTCATAACCGCCACTGTCAAATTCCAGCAAACCGGCCGGATCAGTCAGGCGATGCTGAATGATATACCGCGCCATCGCACCGCGCGCTTTCTTGGCGAAAAAGCTGACGATTTTGGGCGTACCGGCTTTGTCTTCCATGAAGACTGGAGTGATGACATTCAGGTTCAGCGATTTCAGGTCGACCGCCCCGAAATATTCCTGGCTGGCACAGTTCACCAGGACCTCGCTGCCAACCTCGGCCCCTTGCGCATTCAGTGCTTTGCTGAGCTGATCGCGCCAATATTCATACAGGTTCTTTCCGCGCCGAGTTTTCAGCTTACTGCCCATTTCCAACCGATAGGGCTGAATCGCGTCCAGAGGGCGAAGTACACCGTAGAGGCCGGACAGGATCCGCAAGTGGTCCTGCGCCCATGCCATCTCATCAGCGTCCAGTGAGGCTGCCTCTAGCCCCTGATAGGTGTCACCGGCAAAGGCCAATGCGGCGGGGCGGGTGGCCTCAAGCTTGGGCGCGTCGGTGAAGGCGCGATAGCGGTCCCGGTTCAGCCGGGCCAAATCATCGCTGAGGTCCATCAGTTTCTTGAGGTCGCCCAGTGTCAGATTGCGCGCGGTCTTGGACAGACGGATCGCATCGTCCTGAAAGTCGGGCTGCGTGGCCTCAACATCCCGTTCTGCCCAGTCCAGCCGCTTGGCCGGGGAAATCACTACCAGCATATCCGCCCTCGTTCCTTGCCTGTCCTGGGGTATCTAGGTCGTTTTACGTTTCACCAAAAGAGATTTTGTCAAAAGGCGAGGTCGACCGTAGGGAGAGGTCGCGTCTTTTGACGCCTTTGAAACGTGAAACGACCTACCCTGCTTGCCGAAGCACGTCCAGAAAGGCCGCCCCAAACCTTTCGTGACGACGATCGCCCAAAACCTGTTCGACCCCGTGCGAGTCATCGGGTCGCATCTGCGCCACCTTCGCCAGTTGCGAAGCCGTGCAGCTGAGCGGCTTGTCGATCCCCTCTGGCCCGCGGGACAATTGTGACTGCACCTCGAGCAGGCGGTCGTAAATCTCGCCCTGCTCGCGCCCAGCCAGCTTGCGCCGCGCAGGGTGGAACGCTTCGACGGCCCCGGCGATGACCTCAAGGAAGGTGTCACCATAGCGTTCAAGCTTTTTGGCCCCGACCCCTCCGATCCGGGCCATGTCGTCCAGTGTTTGCGGACGTTTCTCGGCCATTTCGATCAGGGTGCGGTCGGGGAAGATGACATAGGCCGGAACACGCTGGGCTTCGGCCAAAGCACGGCGTTTGGCTTTAAGAGCAGAGAGCAGCGGCGCGTCTTCTTCAGCCACCATCGCCTTGACCGCAGGGCGGCGCGTGGCTTTGCGGATCGTATCCTTGCGCAGGTTGATCTGCGCCTCGCCTTTGAGGATCGGTTTGGCGGCCTCGGTCATGCGCAGGGCGCCGTGGCGTTCGGGGTCGGGGCGGACCAGATCATGGCCCATCATCTGCCGGAAGATCGCCTGCCATTGCGGGCGCGACCAGTCCTTACCGATACCCCAGGTCGACAGCGTATCATGGCGGCGGGCGCGGATCTTATCGGTTTCATTGGCCAGAAGGATGTCGATCAGATGGCCACTGCCAAACCATTCCTCGGTCCGCAGGATCGCCGACAGCGCCATGCGGACGGGGGTTGTGCCATCAAAAACCTCGGGTGGGGTGTCGCAGAGATCGCATTTCCCGCAGGGTTCGGCCGTTTCTCCGAAATAGCCCAGCAGAGTTTGACGGCGGCACACCAGCGCCTCGGCCAGACCCAGCAGAGCGTTCAGACGTGCGTGATCCGCCATGCGCCGTTCGGGTGGGGCGAGGCCTTCATCCACCTGCGATCGACGCAAGCGAATGTCATCAGGGCCAAACAGTGTGAGGGTTTCAGCCGGGCCTCCGTCGCGCCCGGCGCGGCCGATCTCTTGGTAATAGGCCTCAATGGATTTCGGCAGGTCCGCATGGGCAACCCAGCGGATATCGGGTTTGTCGATGCCCATCCCGAAAGCCACAGTGGCGACGACGATCAGCCCGTCCTCGCGCGCGAAACGGGTTTCGACGATGCGCCGGTCCTCGGGGTCCATGCCGCCGTGATAGTGACAGGCCGAATGCCCTTCGTCGCGCAGAGCCTTAGCCAGAACTTCGGTCTTGTTGCGGGTACCACAATAAACGATGCCGGATTGGGTTTTGCGCGCGGCGGCGAAATCGAGGATCTGCTTGCGTGGTCCGTCCTTGGCGGCAAAGGCCAGATGGATATTGGGCCGATCAAACCCCCGCAGAAACTTGCGTGGGGCGGTGCCGTCGAACAGTTTCTCAACGATCTCATCCTGCGTTTCGGCATCCGCCGTGGCGGTGAACGCGGCCAGAGGCACGTTCAGGGCGCGCCGCAATTCTCCGATCCGCAGGTAGTCGGGGCGGAAATCATGGCCCCATTGGCTGACGCAATGCGCCTCGTCCACGGCGATCAGGCTGACATTGATCCGACGCAACATGCCCAGCGCAGACCCGGCCGCCAGACGCTCGGGCGCCATGTAGAGGAGTTTGAGCCGTCCGGACTCCAACGCCTCCCACACCGCGTCGGTTTCTTCGGGTGTATTGCCCGAGGTCAACGCGCCGGCTTCAACCCCGGCCTCTTGCAGGCCTCGGACCTGATCGCGCATCAAAGCGATCAAAGGGGAGATCACGACCGTCACACCGTCGCGCAGCAGTGCAGGCAATTGATAACACAGGGATTTACCGCCGCCTGTTGGCATGATGGCCAGCACGTTTTCACCTGCGGTCACGGCATCGACGATCTCTTCCTGACCAGGGCGGAAGTCGTCGAATCCAAAGACATCTCGCAGCAGGGGTGCGGCGTCGAACATGTGCGGGGTTGCCCTGTTTTAAGGTTTATCTGCTCTTTAGACAGGACAATCACACACTAAGATTCGGTGAACAAGAGGTCAGACGAAATAGCCCGCATTGTTGATCAAGATAATCCGTGCTGCATAGACCCCGATCAGCACGACCAGAGGGGTCAGATCCAGCCCGCCCATATTCGGCAGGATACGGCGGATCGGGCCGTAGATCGGTTCGAGTATGCGGTTCAGGCCGTACCAGATTTGCGCGACCAGCTGTTGGTGCAGATTGAGCACCTGGAAATTGATCAGCCAGCTCATGATCACGTGGGCGAGGATGATGAACCAGACAATGTCCAGGATCAGCAGCAGGATTTGGATCAGCGACAGCATGGGTACTCCGTTCTTTCACCGAAAAAGACCTAAGCACACACGCCGCAAAGAGCAAGCCTGCGCCAACTGAAAGCTTGCGAAATGGGCCAAACACCCGTCTTATTGGACAAAAGAATAACTGGGGCAGTCATGGCAGAGATTTCCAATCGCAAGCGCATCTGGGGCTGGTGGTTTTTTGATTGGGCATCGCAGCCTTATCATACACTGCTGGTCACTTTTGTTTTCGGCCCCTATTTCGCCGGAGTCGCCGCAGGGTATTTCACCGAAGCCGGGCTGGACCCGCAAGCCGCTGCCGCGCGGGCGCAGACGGTCTGGGCCAATTGCCTGACCATCACCGGGCTGATCATCGCCTTTGGCGCGCCTCTGCTTGGGGCGATGGCAGATGTTTCCGGGCGTCGCATACCGTGGATATTTGCGTTCTCGGTGATGTATGTGGTGGGGTCCGCCGCACTTTGGTACACGATGCCCGACGGCTCGAACATGTGGCTGATGCTGTCGGCCTTTGGGCTGGGCTTTGTCGGGGCAGAGTATGCGCTGATCTTCATCAACTCGCAGCTGCCCGAACTAGGCGATGATAATCAGGTGGGTGAGATCTCAGGCTCAGGTTTTGCCTTCGGATACTTTGGCGGGTTGATATCGCTGGCGATCATGCTGGCGTTATTTGTCGAACAGCCCAACGGCAAGACGTTGATCGGGATAGAACCTGCTTTGGGTCTGGATGCTGCGACTAGCGAGGGTACGCGCTTTGTTGGGCCTTTCACTGCCGCGTGGTTCGTTTTGTTCATGGTGCCCTATTTCCTATGGGTGCGCGATGATCCAAAAACCGAGAAAACCGGCAATTTTGCCAAGGCGCTTCACCTTCTTGGGCACTCAATCTCGGACCTGCGGCATCGGGTCAGTCTGGCGACTTATCTCGGGTCGTCGATGTTTTACCGCGACGCGTTGAACGGGCTTTACAGCTTTGGTGGAGTCTATGCGCGGCTGGTTCTGGAGTGGGATCTGATCAAGATCGGTGTCTTCGGGATTGTCAGCGTTCTAGCCTCGGCCATTTTTGCTTGGATCGGCGGCAAGTTGGATCGGAAGTATGGCCCTAAACCAGTCATTCTGGTTGCAATCTGGGTTTTGATCTTTGTCTGTATCACTGTCGTTTCGATGGACCGGACGCAGATCTATGGCATAGTGCTACCTGAAGGGTCCGGACTGCCCGACATGGTGTTTTTTGGATGCGGCATCCTCATCGGCGGGATGGGCGGGGTTCTCCAATCCGCCAGCCGCTCGATGATGGTGCGCCATACCGATCCCGCGGCTCCGGTAGAAAGCTTTGGCCTTTATGGCTTGTCCGGCCGTGCGACCGCCTTTGCCGCGCCGTTGCTGATCGGAGTGGCAACAACAGTGACCGGTAGTGCAAGACTAGGGGTGTCACCGATCATTCTGTTGTTTATTCTGGGTCTATTCCTGATGCGCTGGGTAAAGCCGGAAGGGGATCAGAGCAGATGATTTTACTACGTTTTTTGGCACTATTAGCCACGATCACATGGGCAGGCACGGCGGGGGCGCAGCCTCTGGCCAAGCAGTTGTTCGGGGCGCAAAAGCAAAGCTCACAACAAAAACCGGCCGCCTTCGGCAGTTATTCGCGCGGATGCGCCGCCGGATCGGTGCAGCTGCCTGAAACCGGGCCGACATGGCAGGCGATGCGCCTGTCCCGCAATCGCAACTGGGGCCACCCCGAGGCAATAGATTACGTGCAAGACCTCAGCCGGTTTGCGGCCAAGCAGCCGGGTTGGAATGGTCTCTATGTCGGGGATATCAGCCAGCCACGGGGCGGGCCGATGACCTCGGGCCATCGCTCGCACCAGTTGGGGCTGGATATCGATATCTGGATGCTGCCCGGAGACAACATGAGGCTGTCGCGTAACGCGCGTGAGAATATCTCGTCGATTTCTCTGCGTCGCGCGAACGGAGCCTTCGTGAACGGCAACTGGACCAAACAGCACCATGCCGTTCTGCGTGCAGCCGCAAAGGACAAGCGCGTCGCGCGGATTTTCGTTTTCCCCGGTGCCAAAGTTCAGATGTGTACGGAAGAGAAGGGCAACCGGGCTTATCTGCGCAAGATCCGGCCTTGGTGGGGGCATCACTACCATTTCCATGTGCGCCTGAAATGTCCGCGCGGGTCGAAAGGCTGCGTCAATCAGGACCCGCCACCAAAGGGTGATGGCTGCGCACAGGCGCAGGAATGGGTCAACAATATCCTCAACCCTCCGCCACCAGATCCGAACGCGCCTGCGCCAAAGAAACGTCGCGAATATGTTTTGGCCGATCTGCCCCAGCAATGCGCTGCCGTTTTGTCGTCCAACTGATTGCCGCCGCTTTGTGGGCCGGTCAGGTCGCAGCGGTTGAGGTCAAAAGCGCCACATTTCTGGGCAGCTACACATGGATCGAGGCCACCGATTGGTTCGGTGGCTTCTCGGCCATACACCTGAGCGACGACGGATCCTACGTCACCCTCCTGAGCGACCGAGCAACCCTGGTCACGGCACGGATCACGCGCGATGGAGATGCGATATCGGGTGTCGAAGTGCAAAACCGCGGGCCGCTTCTGTCCAGCATGGGGCGTAAGCTGAGCGGCCGGGCGGGGGACTCTGAAGGAATCGCCCTTGCGCCAGGTGGCGGCTTTTTCGTGTCCTTCGAAGGTGTTCATCGCGTGGCCTATTATAGCTCTCCGGCAGCCAACGCGTTGGTTCTGCCGCGCCCTCACGCCTTCAGCGCGCTGAATCGCAACGGCTCGTTCGAAGGGCTGGCGATTGACGGGCAAGGGCACCTCTATACCCTGCCGGAGAAAACCCGCACGGCGAGCGGCGATATTCCGGTTTTTCGCTGGGACGGGACCAACTGGTCGACCCCTTTTACCCTTCCACAACGGGATCGCTTCCTGCCCGTTGCCGCTGATTTCGGCCCCGATGGGCGCTTCTACGTGCTTGAGCGCTCGGTCGCATTCATCGGATTTCGCACCCGCCTGCGCCGATGGGACGTCTCAAATGACACACTACGCGCCGAGGAGGTTCTTGTGGAAACCGAAACCGGCACACATGACAACCTCGAAGGTCTGTCGGTCTGGCGCGACGATCAGAACCGCCTGCGCGCAACCATGATCTCGGACGACAACTTTCTGGCGCTACAGCGGACCGAGTTGGTGGAATACCTGCTGCCCGATTGACACGCCGCGACCAAGGGTCTAAACGCACGGCTTGCCTTGGGATGAGCCCTTGGCCAAGTCGCCGCTACCTTGTCAAAACGGGCATCTGAAAATGCAACGCTCTTATATTCCCGGCATTCTTGCCATGGCCGCCATTGTTGTGGCCTCGAACATTCTGGTTCAGTTCCTGATCCTTGACGGATTGCTGACCTGGGGTGCTTTCACCTACCCGCTGGCCTTCCTGGTCACAGACATCATGAACCGCGTCTATGGCGTAGGTCCGGCCCGAAAGGTCGTGTTCGCCGGGTTTGTCACCGGTATCATCTGCTCGCTGATCGGTAGCCAGATCATGCTGCAGGGCGATGGTTTTACCTATGCCGCCGTACCGCTGCGGATCGCTGTTGCCTCGGGCACCGCCTTCCTGATCGCGCAGCTGACCGACGTCACCGTGTTCAATTCGCTGCGCGGAGGCCGCTGGTGGCGCGCGCCGCTGGTTTCGACTCTCGTCGGATCGGCGCTGGACACCGCGATCTTCTTTACGCTGGCCTTCTCGGCATCGGTCACCTTCTTCGGCGCAAACGCTGACGCAGCAATCAACTGGGCATGGGAGCCTGTGCCGTTCATGCTGTCCGGCCCGATGGCTCCGCTGTGGGTCACGCTGGCCTTTGCGGACTGGTTGGTGAAGCTGTCGCTGGCCCTGATTGCCCTGATCCCGTTCAAGGTGATCGTCGCCCGTCTGACTGCCGCACAGCCTGCGTAAAAAAGTGCTTTGAGAATGGCGCATCTTGTGTCAGGCTCAAAACTAACCGCAACAGATAGAAAAGGAGGTGATCCAGTGTCAAGAAAGAGATTGGAGAGAGGTGTCGGAACAACCGGGGGGAAAGCCTGCTAGGGCAGCCCTTGGCGGAGCGCTCGCTCCGGCTGGTCGATTGATCTAACCGACCCGACCTCCTGAACTTTCGAAGGGCCGTCCCACCGGGGCGGCCCTTTCTGTTTCCACCCGCGCCTTGTAAGGTCTGACCAATGTTGCGCATCACCGACGATATCACTCTGCAGGATTGGGAAATGACTGAGAGCTTCGTCCGCTCCTCCGGTCCCGGTGGGCAGAACGTCAACAAGGTTTCGACCGCTGTCGAGCTTCGGTTCGAGGCTGAACGCTCTCCATCCCTGCCGGAACCGGTGAAGAACCGCCTGAAACGTCTGGCCGGGCGACGTTGGACCAAGGATGGCGCGATCATCATTCAATGCGAAGAAACCCGCTCTCAGGCCCGCAACCGCGAGATTGCGCGTACCCGATTGGCGGAACTGATCGCTCGGGCGCTGGTCAAACCCAAGCAGCGGATTGCCACCAAGCCCACCTACGGCTCGGTCAAGCGCCGTCTGGCCGCGAAAAAAGCTCGTGGCGACGTCAAGGCGCTGCGCGGGAAAGTATCAGAAGATTGATCTGGTATCTTGCCGACTCGTTGATACTCTGACCCGCAAAAGCGGCAGGAGGGTAACGTCATGAGGCTGGAGGGGAACACGGCAATTGTCACTGGCGGCGCGTCCGGGTTCGGGGCCGGGATCGTAAAGAAGTTTCTGGCCGAGGGTGCGCGTGTGATGATCGCTGACATCAATGGCGACGCGGCGCAGGATCTGGCGGCGCAACTGGGCCCTGCCGCCGTGGCGCAACAGGTGGATGTCAGCGACGGCGCGTCGGTTCAGGCCATGGCCGACGCGGTCGAGGCCGCCTTTGGACAGCTCGATATTCTGGTCAACAACGCTGGTGTCACCCATCTGCCCACACCGCTGGAAGACGTCAGCGAAGGGGATTTTGACCGCGTCTTTAACGTGAACATGAAGTCTGTCTACCTGACCGCCCGCGACTTTGTCCCGGCGATGAAGGCGCGCGGTACCGGGGCGATCCTCAACGTCGCCTCAACCGCCGGGCTGTCGCCGCGCCCCAATCTGAACTGGTACAACGCCTCCAAGGGTTGGATGATCACCGCGACGAAAACAATGGCGGTCGAACTGGCCCCCTCTGGCGTGCGGGTCAATGCCATCTGCCCGGTCGCGGGGGAAACGCCGCTGCTGAAATCCTTCATGGGCGAAGATACGCCCGAGATTCGCGCCAAGTTCCTCTCAACCATCCCGCTTGGTCGCTTTTCAACCCCACAGGACATGGCCAACGCGGCCCTGTTTCTCTGCTCGGACGAGGCCAGCATGATCACCGGCACAGCGCTCGAGGTCGACGGTGGCCGCTGTATCTGATCCGCTCTTCATCTGGCCAAAAATACCTCCGCCGGAGGCAGCGCGCGCTAGCGCGCTTTCGGCCCAATACAAAAGGCGAAAATGACCCCCGGAGCCCGAAACCTGATCACCGATGTCCCCGGCCTTAAGGTCGGCAATGCGCAGGAGACAGCGCTGAAGTCCGGCACAACCGTTCTGACATCCGACGCGCCGTTCACTGCCTCGGTCCACGTGATGGGCGGAGCCCCCGGCACGCGCGAAACCGACCTGCTCGCCCCCGACAAATCCGTCACCCATGTCGACGCTATCATTTTGTCCGGTGGATCGGCCTTTGGTCTGGATGCCTGCTCGGGCGTCTCGGACGCGCTACGGGCACAAGACCGGGGATTTCCTGTCGGCGATATCAGGGTCCCAATCGTTCCCGGCGCAATCCTGTTCGACCTGTTGAACGGCGGTGACAAGTCATGGGACGAAAACCCTTACCGCGCTTTGGGACGCAAGGCTTTCGAAACCGCCAGCAAGGATTTCACCCTGGGCACAACTGGGGCAGGGACCGGAGCCTTGGCGGCGATGCACAAAGGCGGGCTGGGTTCGGCCTCATTCGTTTTGGACAGCGGAGTGACCGTTGGCGCCTTGGTGGCGGCGAACCCGCTGGGAAGTGTCACAACGCCGGGTGATCGCCATTTCTGGGCCGCGCCGTTCGAGATTGGTGATGAATTCGGCGGTTTTGGGCCTGATCCCAGCGCTGGACTGGGCCAACTGCAAATCAGCCGCAAGTCGCAGGCCATGCGTGCCGATCCGCAAAAAGCCAACACGACGATAGCAATCGTCGCCACCGACGCGGCCTTGTCCAAACCTCAATGTCAGAGACTGGCGGTCGCCGCCCATGATGGGATCGCGCGCGCAATCGTTCCCGCGCATACGCCGGGCGATGGCGATCTGGTGTTTGGCGTCAGCACCGGGGCAAAGCCCATGACCTCGGAGGTCGAGCTTGGGCAGATCGGCCATGCGGCCTCTCTCTGTCTGGCGCGAGCGATCGCGCGGGCGGTTTATCTTGCGACACCTGTCTACGACGATTTGCTACCTTGCTGGTCGACTCTAAACGCGACAGATTAGAAACGCCTGTACAAGCGCCTATAGGCGCGTATGCGCGGCAATCTGCGCGTTGACTCTGGGCCGTTCAAAAGCACCATCTGCGCAAGCCACCAAGTATCGGAGCCAAAATATGAATCGCATCCTAGCTACAGCAATCATCGGCCTGCTGGCCCTGCCAGCCTATGCGGAAGGCGACGCCGAAGCAGGCAAGAAAGCCTTTAACAAGTGCAAATCCTGCCACATGATCGCAGACCCAGAGGGCGAAGTGATCGTCAAGGGCGGCAAGACCGGGCCGAACCTCTATGGCATCGCGGGTCGGACTGCGGGCACCTATGAGGGATTCAAATACGGTGACAGCATCGTTGCTGCCGGCGAAAACGGGCTGGTTTGGGACGAAGAGAGTTTCGTCGCTTATTCGCAGGACCCTAAAGCGTTCCTGAAGGATTACCTGGGCGAGACCTCGGCCAAATCCAAGATGTCGTTCCGTCTGAAAAAAGGCGGCGAGGATGTCTATGCCTACATCGTGAGCGTCTCTGGCGAGTAAAATCGGCCGAAAATCCTGTTGGACATGACGAAAGGCCGCACACCTGCGGCCTTTCGTGCGATTGATAACCTGACCAATCATTGCCACTTTCGTTCCATGCGGTGCCTGTGCTCAGCCTTATGACACCGAACCGCCACGCCGATCTGGCCATTACATAACCCCAAATTCCCGCTGTTCCGGCGGATCGGCATCAGGAGATGACAGATGGGATTGATGATTCCGGCCTGGGTTGATGGCCAATTGACCCCCGTCGACAAGCTGGAGGCGCATGAAAAGGGCCTCAAGCACAAGGCCGTGTCTGTCTTTGTCGTGCGGGGCACCGAAATTCTGCTGCAGCGTCGCGCCATGGGCAAATATCACACGCCGGGTCTTTGGGCGAATACCTGCTGCACGCATCCCGACTGGAACGAAAGCGCCTCAGCCTGCGCTGTGCGTCGCCTGCGTGAGGAATTGGGGATCACCGGCCTTTACCCGGAATACCGCCACCGGCTGGAATATCACGCTGATGTTGGCAACAGCATGGTGGAACATGAGGTCGTTGACGTCTTCCTCGCCCATGTCCGTGGACCGTTGAAAATCGAGCCTAACCCGGACGAAGTGATGGATATCCGCTGGATCGACTACCATGATCTGCTGGCCGAAGTGCGCCGCCATCCCACCCGTTTTACGCCGTGGCTCAAGATCTACCTAGCCAACCATGCCGACACGATTTTTGGCCCAGATCTGATCATCTCGGCCAAGAGGTAAGCGCTGCGCCTTGCAAGGACCGCCCAAGCCGCCTACATCATCGCGTCATGGCCAAGCAGAAGACAGACCCGAATTACAAAGTCATCGCCGAGAACCGGCGCGCCCGCTTCGATTACGCAATCGAAGAGGATCTCGAGTGCGGCATCATGCTGGAGGGGTCCGAGGTCAAATCTCTGCGGGCAGGTGGGTCGAACATCGCCGAAAGCTATGCCTCGGTCGACGACGGAGAACTATGGCTGATCAACAGCTACATTGCCCCCTATGAGCAAGCCAAGGTGTTCAAGCATGAAGAGCGCCGCCGCCGCAAGCTGCTGGTGTCGCGCAAAGAGCTGTCGAACCTTTGGAATGCAACCCAGCGCAAGGGTATGACACTGGTGCCGCTGGTGCTGTATTTCAACCACAAGGGCCGGGCGAAGCTGAAGATCGGGATCGCCAAGGGTAAAAAGCTGCATGACAAGCGCGAAACCCAGGCCAAGCGGGATTGGTCGCGGCAGAAGCAGCGGCTGATGAAAGATCACAGCTAACCCGAAACGCTGTTGAGGTCGGTGCCGGGCTGAAGCCCGGCCTTCTTGGTGTCTGGAGACCCGTCAGAACGCCATGGCCGCCTGCACGGCGCGTTGCCAACGGGCATAGGCGAAGTCGCGGTCCTCTTGCGGCATGTTAGGCTCGAATCTCTGATCCAATTGCCATGTCTCGGCGAAACCGTCCTGATCGGGATAGATCCCGGCCTTCATGCCCGCCAGCCAACCCGCCCCCAAGGCGGTTGTTTCCTGCATCACGGGCCGATCCACTGGCGCGCCCAGAATGTTGGAGAGGCCCTGCATGGCCCAGTCAGATGCGCTCATCCCGCCATCGACGCGCAGGATCACCTCTGCCTCAGCCCCCCAGTCGCCCTGCATGGCGTGCCACAGGTCTCGGGTCTGGAAGGCGATGCTTTCCAGTGTGGCGCGGGTGATTTCGGCCCGGCCCGAGTTGCGGGTCAATCCGAACATTGCGCCACGGCAATCCGGTTTCCAGTAGGGCGCGCCCAGACCGGTGAAGGCGGGCACCAGTACCACATGCTGGTTCGGATCGGCCTGCGCGGCCAGGTCGCCGCTCTGCGGGGCCGAGTCGATGATTTGCAGCGCGTCGCGCAGCCACTGAACGGCGGCCCCGGCGATAAAGATCGAGCCTTCCAACGCATAAGTCCGCTGCCCATCCAGCTGATACCCGATCGTGGTGAGCAGACGATTCTTCGAGGCAACCGGCTGCGTGCCGGTGTTCAACAGAGCGAAACAGCCAGTGCCATAGGTCGATTTCATCATGCCGGGCTGGAAACAAGCCTGTCCGATAGTGGCGGCCTGCTGGTCCCCGGCCACGCCCAGAATAGGGATATTGCCGCCAAGCAGCGTTGTCGCACCGAAATCAGCGGCGCAATCCAGCACCTCTGGCAGCATCGCCATCGGGACGTCCAGCAGATCGCAGATCTCAGCGCTCCAAGCGCCTTTGTGGATGTCGAACAACAGGGTCCGGGCGGCGTTGGTGGCATCGGTGACGTGGTTGCGCCCTTCGGTCAACCGCCAGATCAGGAAACTGTCGATGGTGCCGAACAGCAACTCTCTGGCTTCGGCCCTTTCGCGCGCGCCGGGAACGGTGTCCAGCAGCCATTTCACCTTGGTGCCCGAGAAATACGGGTCAAGCAGAAGCCCGGTTTGCAGGGTCACGTCATCCTCGCACCCGGCTTGTTTATAGCGGGCGCAGATATCGGCGGTGCGGCGGTCCTGCCAGACAATGGCATTGTGGATCGCCTTGCCGGTGGACTTGTCCCAAACAACGGTGGTTTCTCGCTGGTTGGTGATACCAATCCCGGCGATCTGCGCGGGCGTTGTGCCCGTGGTTTCCATCACCTCCTGACAAACGCTCAGAACGCTGTTCCAGATATCCTCGACATCATGTTCAACCCAGCCTTCCTGCGGGAAATGCTGGGGAAATTCCTGCTGGGCCGTGCCCACGCGCTGCATCTGAGCGTCAAACAAAATTGCGCGCGATGATGTCGTGCCCTGATCAATAGCCAGAATATATGTCATGCCCGCGTTCCTCCCCCGGTGGTGTTTTGCGGGACTTTAGCGCAAACACTCGCGCAGGGGCCAGAGCAGAAATCAGGCCGCAGCGACCGGGATATTGTCGATCAGCCGAACGCCATCCGCCCAGGCGGTGACGAACAGGCGGGCCGGGCGGTCGGCGCGAGGCAGGGCCTGCAGCGTTTCGGCACAGCGCAGGTCGATATATTCGACCTCGGTGAAGCCCGCCTTAATCAGGGTGTCGCGCGCAGCTTGCGCAATCGGCGCGAAATCCGCGCCCTGTGACAGCTTTTCCGCCATCCCGCGCATGATCTGGTTCTTCTGCGCCGCGATCTGCAGCCCTTCGGCTGAGAGGCGCAGATTGCGCGAGGACATCGCCAAGCCCGACGGCTCACGCACGGTGGGGCAGCCGACGACCTCGATCGGGATATCCAAATCGCGGGCCATGCGCCGCACGACCAACAGCTGTTGATAGTCTTTTTCCCCGAAATAGGCTCGATCCGCCTGCGTTTGCAGGAACAGTTTGGCGACCACCGTGGCGACGCCTTCGAAGTGACCGGGGCGGAAGGGCCCCTCCATCACATCGGTCAGGCCCGCAACTGCTACTGTTGTCGAGAACCCCTCGGGATAAATCTGATCTGGGTCCGGCACATAGATCGCGTCAACACCATAGGGGGCGAGCTTTTCGGCGTCCTCATGCTCGGTGCGCGGGTAGTTGGCGAGATCCTCGGGGTTGTTGAACTGTTTGGGGTTCACAAAGATCGTGACAATCACGCGGTCGCATCCGGCTTTGGCCGCCTCGACCAGTGACAAATGCCCCTGATGCAGCGCGCCCATTGTGGGGACGACGCCGACTACCTCTCCGTCACGGTGCCATTGCTGGGTCAATACCCGCAGGTCCGCCAATCGGCGCAGAATTGGCGCGGTCATTTGCGGGTGCCCTTGGGGGCCTGGTCAGCAAACACATGCTCATCTGCCGGGAAGGTGCGGGCGCGTACTTCGGCGGCGTATTCGGCAATGGCGGCTTCGGCCAACGGGCCAAGTTCGGCGTAGCGTTTGACGAATTTTGGTTTGAACGCAGTGAAAAAGCCAACCATGTCGTCGACCACAAGAATCTGTCCATCACACCCTGCCGAGGCTCCGATGCCGATAGTAGGGATTGCCACCTCAGCCGTGATCCGATCGGCCAGACCTTGCGGAACCTTCTCTAACACGACGGAAAACGCACCTGCTTGTGCCACAGCGGCGGCATCAGCCAGCACCGCTTCGGCCTGTTCGTCCCGGCCTTGCACCTTGTAGCCACCCAATGTGTTGATGGATTGCGGCGTCAGGCCGATATGAGCCATGACCGGGATGCCGCGCTTGACCAGAAAGCGGATGGTCTCGGCCATCTCGACCCCACCTTCCAGTTTCACCGCACCCGCCCCGGTTTCCGCCATCAGGCGGGCGGCATTGCAGAAGGCTTGCGCTGGGTTTTCCTCGTAACTGCCGAAGGGCATGTCGATCACCATCATCGCGCGGTCCAGGCCGCGAGCGACGGCCTGACCGTGCAGGATCATCATTTCGATCGTCACGCCAAGGGTCGATTCCAGCCCGTGCAGCACCATTCCGACGCTGTCGCCAACAAGGACAAAGTCGCAATGGGCGTCCATCAGTCGGGCCATCGGCGTGGTGTAGGCCGTCAGACTGACCAAAGGATCGCCGCCTTTACGGGCGCGGATATCCTCGGCGTTCGGGGCTTTTTTGCGGGCTGTGGCGCTCATGCTCGGCTCCGGCACGGTTCATGTTGCAGCGCGGCATAACAGATCTGACCGGGCACGCGAAACCCCGGTTGCGCGAACATTTCCTTGAATGACCCTAGGTTTAAGGGAACACTGGCCTCCGAAAGGCCCGAAAACACGCGGCTACGTTGACATCAACGGGGAGAGATTTTCATGACAAAGCAGATGTTTCGAACCTTCGGTTGCATATTGGCGCTAAGCGCCAGTGTGCTGGCGTCGCAGGCATTGGCGAAATCCGACATCACCATCGCCATGCAGCTGGAGCCACCGCATCTGGACCCGACCAGTGCCGCCGCACAGGCCATTGATTCGGTTGTTTACACCAATATTTTCGAAGGTCTGACCCGTTTCATGGGCGACGGCTCGGTCGTGCCGGGGCTGGCGGAAAGCTGGGAGATCTCAGACGACGGCACCGTCTATACCTTCAAGCTGCGCGATGGCGTGACCTTCCACGATGGCACCACAATGGATGCCGAGGACGTCAAGTTCAGCCTGGATCGCGCTATGGCCGAGGACAGTGCGAATGCGCAAAAGGCGCTGTTCGCTGGCATCGAAAGCGTTAAGGCGGTGGACCCCACGACCGTCAAGGTGACCCTGTCCGAGCCAAACGGGAATTTCCTGTTCAACATGGCCTGGGGTGACGCGGTGATCGTGGCCTCAGACAGCATCGACGAAATCAAGACCAACCCGGTCGGAACCGGGGCATTCACCTTTGGCGAATGGGTGCAGGGCGACAGCATCACGCTGAACCGCAATCCCGATTATTGGGGCGATCAGCCCGCGTTAGAGACGGCTACGTTCAAGTTCATCTCGGATCCGACCGCCGCTTTTGCCGCGATGATGGCCGAGGATGTGGATGTGTTCGACAATTTCCCCGCGCCCGAGAACCTGCCTCAGTTCGAAGCCGATCCACGCTTTCAGGTGCTTGTCGGCTCGACCGAGGGTGAGACGATCCTGTCCACGAACAACAAGCAGGCGCCCTTTGACGATATCCTCGTTCGGCAGGCACTGGCCCACGCGATTGACCGTCAGGCGATCATTGACGGAGCCATGTTCGGCTATGGTACCCCCATTGGCACCCATTTCGCGCCGCATCACCCGGCCTATGTCGATCTGACCGGGCAATCCGCCTATGACCCGGAAAAAGCCAAATCTCTGCTGGCCGAGGCCGGCTTGGCGGACGGGTTCGAAACCACCCTGCATCTGCCGCCCCCGTCCTATGCGCGCCGGGGTGGCGAGATCATTGCTGCTCAACTGGCCGAGGTCGGGATAACGGCTGAGATCATCAATGTCGAATGGGCGCAGTGGTTGGAATCGGTCTTCAAGGGCAAGGATTTCGGTTTGACCATCGTCAGCCACACCGAACCAATGGATATCGGCATCTACGCCCGGCCCGATTACTATTTCCAGTATGAAAGCTCGGATTTCCAGGCGCTGATGGAGCTGCTGAACACCACAACCGATCCGGATGAGCGCACCCGCCTGATGGGTGAGGCACAGAGGCTGATTTCCAGCGACTATGTCAACGGTTACCTGTTCCAATTGGCCAAGCTCGGCGTGGCTAAAGCAGGCGTCCAGGGGCTGTGGCAGAATGCGCCAACAGCCGCCATTGATCTGACCGCGATCAGCTGGGCTGAGTAACTGTCGGGGCTAACCCGCCCCGTCAATTAGCCAATTGCTATGAACCCAGCCCTTGCGACGGGGCTGGCCATAGTAGACGCCGATCCACTCCCCTTGTTGTGCACAGGTGCGGACCGCGTCGCCGTTGCGCAGTTGGTCGACCTGGAAATAGTTTGACCCCGGTCCCGTGCGCACAGCCAGAAAGCCATCACCGTTTGGATCCAGACCCGAGACGATACTGGCCGCGCATCCTGCGGCTTGCCCGTCTTCGGTGATCACGAAATCCACATCCAGTTGCTGAGCGGGCGCCGCGCCCGCTGCGGCTAAAAACAAAGCCGCAAGTACAGGTATTCTCATCATCAATTTCCTTTCAAACAATGGTCTCAGGATAGGACCCGCACTGATTCTCGACAATGGAACTGGTGCTGGACCCAAAGCGCGGCCCGGCCTAACGTGGCGCTGATGCTTCGCTATGCCCTCAAACGTCTGATTTCGCTTGTGATCAGCCTGGCGGTTGCCTCGGTGGTGATCTTCGCCGTGATCGAGATCGCACCGGGCGATCCAGCCTCATTCATGCTGGGCGTCAACGCGCAGCCCGATACGCTGGCCGCTCTTAGGGCCGAGTTGGGTTTGGATATGTCCAAACTTGATCGGTACTTTAATTGGATTGGTGGTATGCTGGTCGGCGATTTTGGTACCTCCTACACCTATCGCACGCCGGTGTCGCAGATGATCGCAGATCGGTTATGGGTGTCATTGCCGCTGGCGCTCTATGCGCTGACCCTGTCCACCCTGATTGCCTTTCCGGCGGGCATCTACGCCGCCGCCAGGCGCGGCAAACCGGGCGATCTGACCGTCATGGGGGCCACGCAGCTGGGCATTGCCGTGCCGAACTTCTGGTTCGCGATGATGCTGGTCCTGATCTTCGCCATCAACCTGCGCTGGTTCAACGCCGGAGGGTTCGCCGGTTGGGACAAGGGGTTCTGGACCGGGATGCATTCTCTGACCCTGCCTGCCATCGCTTTGGCACTGCCACAAGCGGCTATTCTGGCGCGGGTGATGCGGTCGTCGCTGCTCGACATACTTGGTGAGGATTTCATGCGCACAGCCCGTGCTAAGGGTCTTTCCCGCCGTCAGGCGCTATGGCGGCACGGGGTGCGCAACGCGCTGATCCCGGTGCTGACGATCATCGGGCTGCAATTTTCGTTCCTGCTGGCCGGGTCGATCATTATCGAGCAGGTCTTCTACTTGCCCGGCCTCGGGCGGTTGGTGTTTCAGGCAATCTCAGCTCGTGACCTGATCGTGGTGGAATCCGTGGTGATGCTACTCGTCTTCGCCGTTATCACCGTGAACTTTCTGGTCGATCTGGCCTATGCCGCTGTGGACCCAAGGCTGAGGAGCCGGACATGAGCCGAAACCTGATCCTTGGCGCAGTACTGTCGTCTCTGGTTTTGCTGGCGGCGCTGATCTCGTTTGTCTGGACGCCCTATGACCACGCCGCGCTGGACATTCCCGCGAAACTGCAACCGCCCAACGCGCAGCACTGGTTCGGCACCGATCACTTCGGGCGTGATATGTTCTCGATGATCATGGTCGGCGCGCGGACGTCCATTGCCGTTGCGTTGGTGGCGGTGGGGATCGGTATGGCGTTGGGCGTGCCCCTGGGCCTGACGGCGGCTGCGCGCAAGGGGGCTTGGCTGGATGAGGTCATCATGCGCGGCAATGATCTGGTCTTTGCCTTCCCGTCTCTGGTCATCGCCATCCTGATCACCGCCGTGTTCGGGGCCGGGGCGATTAACGCGATCATCGCTATTGGCATCTTCAACATCCCCGTCTTCGCCCGCATCACACGCGGCGCCGCCCTGTCCCTGTGGGAGCGTGAGTTCATCCTCGCCGCCCGTGTCTCGGGCAAGGGTGCCGCGCGGATCTCGGCGGAACATATCCTGCCCAATGTCGCCAACCTGCTGATCGTGCAGGGCACCATCCAGTTCAGCCTCGGAATCTTGGCCGAGGCGGGGCTGAGTTACGTCGGTCTCGGCGCGCAACCACCCACGCCAAGCTGGGGTCGGATGCTGGCCGATGCGCAGACAATGGTCAGTTTTGCCCCGCATTTGGCTCTAATTCCGGGTCTGGCAATCATTGTGACGGTGCTGGGTCTGAACTTGCTGGGTGACGGTCTGCGCGACTGGCTGGACCCTCGCATTCGGGTGGCGCGGGCATGAACCTGTTGCGGATCGAAAACCTGTCTCTGGCCATTCATGAAGCTGAGATTCTGAAGCAAGTCAGTCTGTCAATTGCGCCCGGTCAGATCGTGGCGGTCACGGGAGAGAGCGGCTCGGGCAAGTCCATGACTGCGCTGGCCATCATGCAACTGATGCCAGACGGCGCGAGCACCGACGGATCGATAAATCTGGACGAGCAAGAGATCCTAAACCTGCCCGAGACAGAAATGTGCGCCCTTCGTGGCGCGTCGATCGGAATGGTGTTTCAGGAGCCGATGACCGCCCTGAACCCGGTCAAAACCATCGGCGATCAGGTGATGGAGACCATCCTGATCCACAAAGCGATGTCCCGCGCGCAAGCTGAGGTCCGCGCGCAAGAGGTTCTCAGCCGTGTTGGCCTGCCTCCTGACCGTTTCCCTCTGTCCCGCTACCCGCATGAGCTGTCGGGCGGCCAGCGTCAGCGTGTGGTCATCGCGATGGCGATCGCACTCAGGCCCAAACTGCTGATCGCGGATGAGCCCACGACAGCCCTGGACGTGACCACGCAGGCGCAGATTCTGGACCTGCTGAAAGGGCTGGTGCGCGAATACGACATGGGGCTTCTGATGATCACTCATGATCTGGCCGTGGTGGCAGACATGGCGGATCAGATTGTGGTCATGCGTCGGGGCGAAGTGGTCGAGAGTGGCGCAACCGACCATCTGCTTAAGAACATGCAACACCCCTATACACGGATGCTGTTTGACGCCTCAAACCACCAGGTTGCTCTGCCCGAAACGCAGAAGCAAAAGCCCTTGCTTGAGGTCACCGACGTGGTCCGTGACTATCGCCTGTCGCGCACGGGGCTGTTCACAAAGCCCGCCCCTATGCGAGCGGTGGACACGGTCAGCTTTACCCTCAACCGCGGAGAGCGTCTGGGTCTGGTCGGAGAGTCAGGATGTGGAAAATCGACCCTAACACGGGCAATTTTGGGTCTTGAAGAGGTTCAATCCGGCGAAATCCGGCTGGATGGCGTGCCCGTTTTCTCAGGCCACAAGCCAAATCTTGACGTCCGCCGCAAGATGCAGGTCGTGTTTCAAGACCCTTATGGCAGCTTCAACCCGCGCCACCGCGTCGCGCGGTTGATCATGGAACCGTTTCACCTGCTGGAAAAACCTCCAACCGGGTCCGAGCGTCAAGACAGGATCGCCGAGATGCTGCGCGCTGTCGGCCTCAGCCCGGATGATGCAGGGAAATACATCCACGAATTCTCGGGTGGGCAGCGGCAACGTATCGCCATTGCCCGCGCATTGATCATCCGCCCAGAACTGATCTTGTTTGATGAGGCGGTCTCGGCCCTCGACGTGTCGGTCAGGGCGCAGATCCTTGATCTTTTGGCAGAACTGTGCGCGGCGTACGATCTGACCTACTTGTTCATCAGCCACGATCTAAGCGTTGTGCGCACGATCACGGATCGGGTGATGGTGATGCAGGCCGGGAAAATCGTCGAACAGGGCGAGACCGAGGACGTCTTTTCCAACCCCCGCCATCCCTATACCCGCAAACTGATCTCTGCCGCGCCGCAATTGCCCGACATCGGCCGCAAAATCGCATGATATTCTCAATGTTAGAGCCTAAATACAGGAGTTCCCAATGACCAACCCGATTTGGTTCGACCCCAGCCAATGCCTGATCGGCGGGGAATGGAAAACGACGGCTGCGGGGGAATACTTGCCGATTGTGAATCCTTCGGACGGGTCGGTACTCTGCCAGATTGCACGCGGTCAGCAGGCCGATATCGACGCCGGTGTTGCTGCCGCGCGATCTGCCTTGGACGGAGATTGGGGCCGGATGCCTGCGTTTGAGAGGGGGCGCATCCTGAGCAGACTGGGGCAATTGGTTCTGGACCGGGTGGACGACCTTGCACGGCTTGAGGCCATGGATGTCGGCAAACCGCTGACCCAGGCCCGCGCCGATGCCATCGCTTTAGCGCGGTATTGCGAATTCTACGGGGGTGCGGCGGACAAAGTTATGGGTGAGACCATCCCCTATCTCGACGGCTATACCGTCTACACCCTGCGCGAGCCGCATGGGGTCACGGGGCATATCGTGCCGTGGAACTACCCGATGCAGATCATTGGACGCTCGGTCGGGGCGGCGTTGGCCATAGGCAATGCATGCGTTTTGAAACCTGCAGAAGAGGCCTGCCTGACCGCCCTCGCCTTCGCCCATCTGGCGGTTGAGGCCGGTTTACCCACCGGGGCGCTGAATGTCGTCCCCGGTTTGGGGGCCGAGGCTGGGGCGGCGCTGTCCGGGCATCCGGGGGTCGATCATATCTCGTTCACCGGGTCGGTCGCGACGGGCGCTTTGGTGCAGCAGGCGGCGGGGCGCAATGTCGTTCCCGTGACACTGGAACTGGGCGGAAAGTCTCCGCAATTGGTGTTCGATGACGCCGATCTGGAGGCGGCGCTGCCGTTCCTGGTCAATGCGGGCATTCAGAACGCGGGACAAACCTGTTCGGCCTCGTCGCGCATTCTAGTGCAGCGCGGTTTGTATGAGCGGGTCAAGGAGCAGATGGCCGAGGCCTACGCGCAACTGACCGTCGGGCCTGCGTTAGACGACCTGCGAGTAGGGCCGCTGATCTCGGATCGGCAGAAGGCAATTGTTTCCGGGTTTTTGTCCAAAGGCGCGGATTTGGCGATTGCAGGCCAGGGGCAGATCGTTCCGGAGGCACCAGAAGCGGGGGCCTATGTGCGCCCGACCCTCTTCGCCGATGTGCCAGCAGATCACGCTCTGGCCCGGGAAGAGATCTTTGGCCCAGTGCAGGTCTTGATCCCGTTTGAGACCGAAGAACAGGCTCTAACCATAGCCAATAGCACCGACTATGGATTGGTCGCCAGCATCTGGACTCGTGACGGGGCGCGGCAGATGCGATTGGCCAAGCGCCTGCGTTCGGGGCAGGTGTTCATCAACAACTACGGCGCAGGCGGAGGCGTAGAGCTACCGTTCGGAGGCGTCGGTAAATCCGGCCACGGCCGCGAAAAAGGATTCGAGGCGCTCTATGGCTTTTCGCAAATCAAGACGGTGGCTGCCCTGCACGGCTAAACGATCACCTCAATCGGTTTCTGCGCGCCAACGCCGAACACCCGCTTGTAGCGCTCGATTTCCTCGGCGGGTCCCATGGCCTTTTCCGGGTTGTCCGACAATTTGACCGTCGGGCGCCCATTGGCCGAAACCGCCTTGCATACCAGCGAGAACGGCGCCAGCGCGTCATCTGGAACAAGGCCGCGGAAGTCGTTGGTCAGCAGGGTGCCCCAGCCAAAGGAGATATTGGTGCGCCCCGCGAACTGGCTGTGCAGCTCTTTGATCTTGTCGACGTCCAAACCGTCCGAGAATATGATCCGCTTCTGCTTAGGGTCCTCGCCTCGCGACGTCCACCAGTCGATCGCAATCTCGGCACCGGCGGCGGGATCGCCGCTGTCGATGCGGATGCCCGTCCATCCGGCCAGCCAGTCCGGGGCGTGATCCAGAAACCCTTTGGTGCCATAGGTGTCAGGTAGGATGATGCGCAGATTGCCCTCATGTTCGTCATGCCAGTCGCTGAGGACGTCGTAGGGGGCCTGCGCCAGCGCTTCATCCGTGTCGGCGAGGGCGGAATAGACCATGGGCAGTTCATGCGCATTGGTGCCGATGGCCTCAACCTCGCGCCGCATCGCGATGAGACAGTTCGAGGTGCCGGTGAACGACTCGCCCAGCCCCTCGATCATGGCCTGAACGCACCAATCTTGCCAAAGGAAGGAATGCCGCCTCCGCGTGCCAAAATCTGCAATCCCAAGCCCGTCGATAGAACCCAGCTGTTCGATCTTTTCCCACACACGCGTCATCGCACGGGCATAGAGGACCTGAAGCTCGAACCGGCGCATGTGGTTCAGCACCGCGCGCGAGCGTAGCTCCATCAGCACCGCGAGCGCCGGGATTTCCCACAGCATCACCTCGTGCCATTTGCCCTCGAAGGTCAGTTCGTATTGGTCACCTTTACGCTCCAGATGGTAGGGCGGCAGGCGCATATTCTCGAACCATTCCATGAAATCCGAGCGGAACATCTGCCTTTTGCCGTAGAACATATTGCCCCGCAACCACGTGCTTTCCCCCCGGCTGAGGCTGAGCGAACGGATGTGATCCAGCTGTTCCCGCAGCTCACCTTCGTCAATCAAACGAGCCAGCGGCACGTGATTCGAGCGGTTGATCAGGGAAAACGCGACATCTGTTTGGGGCTTGTTTCGAAACACTGACTGGCACATCAGCAGTTTGTAGAAATCCGTGTCGATCAAAGACCGCACAATCGGGTCGATCTTCCATTTATGATTGTAGACACGGGTCGCGATGTCGACCATGGGGAACTCCTGCAATTTCCGTTGTTAGATCAATCAGCACGGCGAATGGCAAGAGTCGCTGATTCGGTGACAATGCCCGTTTGACGTCACAATGCGGGCTTATTGTCCGGTGTTTTCACCAATTAGTGATGGGGTGGGATGGAAAGACAGAACTGATGGTTGTTAATGAGTTTGCTGTACGATTTTGATATCGTTGTCAGACCGGCGGAAGGGGATGTTCCGGCTCAGGTCTGTGCGCGGTTCAGGGATGTGAAGACCTCTGACGCTTTGCGGGGGGCATCGCCCGGGATTCGCATGATGTTTCAGGATGCGGGGTTCGATCTCGACTCGCACGTCAGCGGCATCGTGCCGGACAAGTTTCCAACTGAAGATCTGCCTGACCGAACCCGAATACTGCGCACCCTGTTCGACAATATCAAAACCCGCGGTGTGCGGGGGGAATATTGTGGTGAGTTCGATCTGCGGCAGTTCCTCGGCCACATTCGCCGGGCCGAGGCGGTTGATGGGCTTGTCCGGGTTATTCCCGTTCAACTCCCCCAGACGCCACAGCCTGACAGACCCAAACGCAGGACTGTAAAGGGGCGGATTGGTGTTGGTCTTGGCGTGGCGGTGATTCTGTTCGCGGTGCTTAAGTATTTCGCAGAAGCGGGTGCTACGCCTTAGTCGGCCAGAGTAACCCCGGCGGCCTGCATGGCCTGTTGCGCCGCAGCCAATGATCCATCCATGTCAATTGCACGGCAGGCGCTTTGCACGATGGTGACGTCAAAGCCCAGCTTCGCGGCATCAACGGCCGAATAGTGAACACAGAAATCGGTCGCGAGCCCCACGAGGGTCAGTTTCGAAATGCCGCGCGTGTCCAGATACCCTTTCAAACCTGTCGGCGTGGTCTGGTCATTCTCGAAAAACGCCGAATAGCTGTCGATGGCGCTGCGGAACCCTTTGCGGATGATCAGGTCTCCATCCGTGCGCAGATCCGGGTGAAAACCCGCGCCATCAGTGCCTTGCACGCAATGGTCGGGCCACAGAACCTGCGGGCCATAGGGCATCTCGGTCATCTCGAAGGGGGCTTTGCCCGGATGCGAACTGGCGAATGAGGAATGCCCCGCCGGATGCCAGTCCTGCGTCAGGATGACGGCATCAAACCTGTCCATCATGGCGTTGATCGGGGCAATGATCTGATCCCCCCCGGCCACGGCCAGCGCGCCGCCGGGGCAGAAATCGTTCTGGACGTCGATGACAAGCAGGGCATGGGTCATGGCAATCTCTCCTTTGGTCTATCGGTACGGCGCAGTGCAGGAAGCGTCAATCCGATCCCTTGCGACTCTGCGCTGTCAGGTTTAGACCGCGCGCATGTACACGATCGCTGCCCTCTACCACTTCACCCGTTTCGCTGATCACGCCGCCCTGCGCGAGCCGCTGCTGGACCTGTGCCGCGCGCATTCGGTCAAAGGGACCCTTTTGCTGGCGCAAGAGGGGATCAACGGCACGATTGCTGGCCCGCGCTCCGGGATCGACGCCGTTCTGGCGCATATCAAGGCCCTGCCGGGCTGCTCCGATCTGGAGTGGAAAGAGGCCACCTCCGACCATCCGCCTTTTGGCAAGATGAAGGTGCGTCTGAAGAAAGAGATCGTGACCATGGGCCAGCTGGATGTCGATCCGCGTGCCCGCGTTGGCAACTACGTCGAACCCGAGGAATGGAATGATCTGATCCGCTCGGACGATGTGGTCGTGATCGACACGCGCAACGACTATGAAGTGGCGATTGGCACGTTTGAGGGCGCTATAGACCCTGAAACCGCCAGCTTCCGCGAATTTCCCGACTGGTGGGAACAGAACAAGGACCGATTCCACAATAAGCGCGTTGCGATGTTCTGCACCGGTGGTATCCGCTGCGAGAAATCCACCAATTTCCTGCTCGGGCAGGGGGTCGAGGATGTCTATCACCTCAAAGGTGGCATCCTGCGCTATCTCGAAGAAATGCCCGCCGAGGACAGCACCTGGCAGGGCGAGTGTTTCGTATTTGACAATCGTGTGTCGGTTGGCCACGGTCTGGTCGAGGGGCCGCACAACCTGTGCCACGGATGCCGCCGCCCGATCCTGCCCGAAGATGTGAAGCGCCCGGAATATGAACATGGCGTGTCCTGCCATCTCTGCGTGGATGAGACGTCGGAGGCCGACAAGATGCGTTTCCGCGAGCGGCAGAAACAGATCCTTCTGGCCCGCGCGCGCGGCGATGAGCATCTGGGCAGCGTCTGAATTCCGCTTGCAGCTCGGAGGGGAATCCCGATGATCATCCTCGAACTGCTGTGATGGAGCGTCAATGACCCGCAAACCGACAACTCTGGCGGAGTGGAAATCGACCTTTCTGGCCGCTGCCGGGTTGGTGCTGGCCAGTTTTCTAGCATGGTTCGGCCTGTCGCGGTTGAGCGAAACCACCGCAGGGGACACGATCGGCACCATTGCCTCGGTCGCGTTGCTGATCTGGCTGGTGTCGCAGTCGTGGTACTACATGACCCAGGTGAAGTCGCCGCGCAGGTTGTTGTTCCTGATGGGCGTTTCTTTCATTCAGGTCGTGCCGTTCCTGTTTGCTGCCGTCTACGGGGCCTTTGGCTACAACGACAATTGCGTTCTCGGGGCGGAAGGCCCTGCTGATATCCTGTATTTCTCATATGTCACCTTCACCACGGTTGGGTATGGCGACATGAGCCCCACAGGCCTATGCCGCGGCTTGGCCGTGTCCGAGGCCGTCACGGGGTATATCCTTTTGGGCATGTTTGTTGCGGCTGCTGTGTCGCTTTATTCGCGAAACCACGCGCATTAGGCTCTATTTATTCTGGTCGATCCAACGCGACATCAACTGTTTGTCGCGAAAGCACTCGGACGGGATCGGGCGACGTTTGCTGCGCGATATCCGTTCAGCAAAGGCGACTTGTTTGCCGGTCGGGTAGTTGGCAAAGGGCGATGGATCCTCGGGCTTGTGAGCCGAGATCCAAGCAGACATGGACTTGCGGTCACGTTGCGCCTCAACTGGGATTTCCAGTGCGGTCTGCTCGGCGATGGCGCGGGCATAGCGCATCTGCCGATCTGTGACCGGCAGCAGGTGGTAGTCGTTCGAAGGGCCGTTTAGGGCCTGATTTCGTGCGTGGTAAGACATCGGAATGTTCCTCTGACTATGTGGAACATAAATAGAACATTAACTCTTTTTTTCAAGAGCACGGCGATTCACATCAGCGGGAGTTTGCCGTGATTCAGTTTTATTGACTGACCAATCAACAAAAGATACACGCTTGGAAAATTGCTTCGGAAAAGGAACCCGGCATGAAATTTCAGCCCAAGGCGAGCCATTTCATCAATGGCGCATACGTAGAAGACACCAACGGCGCGCCGATTGATGTGATCTACCCTGCAACCGGTGAGGTCATTGCCCGGCTGCATTCAGCCACGCCCGAAATCGTTGATCAGGCTTTGAACAGTGCAAAAGCGGCGCAAGCGGAATGGGCAGCCATGTCCGGGACCGAGCGTGGCCGCGTTCTGCGCCGCGCCGCAGACATCATGCGCGACCGCAATCACGACCTCTCGGTGCTGGAAACGCATGACACCGGTAAACCCCTGCAAGAGACGCTGGTGGCCGATGCGACCTCGGGCGCGGATGCGCTGGAGTATTTCGGAGGTCTGGCCGCATCCCTGACCGGTGAACATATCCCTCTGGGCGGCGGAGACTTCGTCTACACCATCCGCGAGGCGCTGGGCGTGTGCGTCGGGATCGGCGCATGGAACTACCCCACCCAGATCGCCTGCTGGAAGGGTGCGCCGGCGTTGGCCTGCGGTAATACGATGGTGTTCAAGCCGTCCGAGACGACCCCGCTCTCCGCGTTGAAAGTCGCTGAGATCCTGATCGAAGCAGGAGCACCCAAGGGCATCTACAACGTGATTCAGGGCTATGGCGATGTAGGCGCATCGCTGGTGACCGATGCGCGCGTTGCCAAAGTGTCGTTGACCGGCTCGGTGCCGACGGGCCGCAAGGTCTATGCCGCGGCCGCCGATGGCATGAAGCACGTGACAATGGAGCTGGGCGGCAAATCCCCCATGATCGTGTTTGATGACGCCGATATCGAGAACGCGGTCTCGGGCGCGATTCTGGGCAATTTCTATTCCTCGGGTCAGGTTTGTTCCAACGGCACCCGCGTATTCGTCCAGAAAGGGATCAAAGAGGCGTTTCTGACCCGCTTGGCCGAACGTCTGGCAACCGCCAAGATTGGCGATCCGCTGGATGAAGAGGTCAACTTTGGCCCCATGGTAAGCGAAAATCAGATGAACATCGCGCTGGGCTACGTGGAAAAGGGCACGGCCGAAGGCGCGCGTCTGGTTTATGGAGGAGAACGGATCGAGGGCGAGGGGTTCTACATGCAACCCACTGTGTTCGCCGATGTCACCGACGAAATGACCATCGCCCGCGAAGAGATCTTTGGCCCGGTCATGTCCGTTCTGGATTTCGACACCGAAGAAGAAGTCTTGGCCCGCGCCAATGACACAGAATTTGGTCTTGCGGCCGGGGTCTTCACCAACGATCTGACCCGCGCCCATCGTATCGTCGCCGGGTTCGAGGCTGGGACTTGCTATATCAACACCTACAACCTTGCCCCGGTGGAGGCACCGTTCGGTGGGTCCAAGATGTCGGGTGTCGGTCGCGAAAACTCGAAGCTCGCCATCAACCATTTCAGCGAGATGAAAACGGTCTACGTCTCGATGAACGACGTCGAGGCGCCCTACTGATTAACCGTGTTGTTGGCGCTCTGCTCTCCTCAAAACACCAGTGGCAGAGCGCCGTTCTATCGCGATCTGGAGTCTTGTCTTCTCCGAGTATCGCTATGGGGTGCAATCGCGTTTTTCGTGGGTTTCGCAGACCACCGATGTTCATTCTTTTGCAGAACTACTAAGCGCGCCTGAGACCCATTTCCCAAATCGCACAGGATTGAGGCTCAGGATTCAAACCCAGTAATGTTGGTCACGGCGAGAGCGACGGATTAGAGACAAACACGCTTGGACATGGACCTTTACATCGTTTTCCAAGCCGTGAACCATGCACAGGCTCGGAAAGCAAATTGTCTTGTGCCGAGGCGCTTTTGGGAAAGCTTTGTTATCGGAACCTCTCAGCAAGTCGCCAACTTCCTTGGTCGGCGGCGTATAGTTGGTCATGTTTCTTTGTGGCAAACGGTCGAAGGAACGCGCGAAGTCCTGTCAGAATTTTCATCAAGGTATTTATCCAGCGTGGCACTAAGGGGAACTAAGCTATTAGAGTGAAAACAAATTTATCGGAATCTGCGCTAGACCTTTGGTGTCATTGGTTGGGATCCGCCCCCTCATCGGGCGCGCGTTCTGGATCGGAGAGTAAACCGAAAAGGTTGGCGATATGCGCTCGGGTCTCTTCACTGTCAGCCAGTAGGCTGTTGGCATCGGCCAGAGGCGCCTCAAGAAGACGACGAGGCGCTAAGGCAAGCTTGCCCGAGATTTCGGCCAGATTCGCAAATCGTCCTTCAGGTTCAATATTTTCGGGCAATCCAGCCAACCAGAAATACCGGTTCGCAACCTCGGTTTCGCCGAGGTCTCGGTTCAGCTCTGCCGTCGCGTCCAGATCACCGATCGCCGCCAATGCCTGAGCGCGCAGGGTATCGGCGGCCGCTGAGGCATCATCGGACAGTTCCAGCATCGCTTTGTGCGGTTTTTCGTCCAACAGTGCCGCGCGCGCGCGCAATCGGGCCCGTTGGGATCGGTCCGTCGTGTCATGTGTCCGATTTGCAAAGGCAGAACTTTGAGCCGCAAATCCTAAAGCGCCCAACCGATCTGACACTGCAATAGCGGCTTGCGTGGTCAAAGCCATCGAGTCGCTATCAGACATGGACAGCACCTGTTTCAGAAAGGTTACATCGTTTGACCTTTCTTCCAGCAGATGTGTGTGGCGGTTTAGAACATCCGCGCGATCATCACCCTCGGGAAGAGCTTGGATCAGGTCGTAGGCCGTATCGAACTCATTGTTCAAACTCAGCGCAACGATATGTGCGTGCTGCATCATTGGTCCGGTTTCAGATCCACGAAACTCCAACGCGTAGGCTGCGGCAAGGGCAACGTCCTGCGGGGATACCGCCCCCCGCTCTGCCCAGCGTTTCTCGATCAAGCGCGCCAAGGCCAGAGGGGCATCTGTTGCGGTTTCCGGCGTAGAAATCACCTCTTCCAAGATGGCATCGGCCACCTCAGAGTCGCCTTCGGCCTGAGCGATCTGAGCCTTGGCCACGCTGGGCTGTTCCTCCGTTTCAACGCGGTCAACGGAACGCATCACTCGACGCGCCGCCTCCAACTTATCGGCTTCGACCAGAATCGATGACAATCTTGGGCCCAAACTGCGACGCAAGTGTTGGGGGAGGCTATAAAAAGACTGCTCAATTGCGTCCAGATCGGCATCCGGGCTCAGCGTTTGCTCACCGAGTACTGACCAGAAAGTCGCATCGCTACTGCAGCGCTGAAGACCCCGAAACGGACTATCTTCTGCGGGCTCACGGTGATCCACAAGCCCGGCTATGGCTTGCACCCAGTTTTTCTCTTCGGATTGGTCTTCAACCAGCTCAAGCGTGGAGACAGCTTCCGCTCCGAACCCGAAATAAGCGTAGAGTTTCGCCAGCTTGAAGGCCTGGTCGGTGTCCACGCGGTCAAACTCCTGATACAAGCCAGAGCGCAGATCGGCGATCTGTTCGTCAAACGGGCGTGCGTCGGACCATGTGTCGAACCCCAGCCGAGCGCTGCTTATGCAGGCGGGACGTTTTTCAATTTGAGGGATATCGGGGCCCAGTAGACCTTCCAATTCGTCCACAATCGTTGAGACATTCATATTCGCTGCAAAATTCGGCAGCACGTCCGTGTTGTTCGGGGGTGTTGATGTGCGAGGTCCAATGGCGGCCAGGTCCAGGTCGAGGACCTCTCGGTCCGCACCTTGCAGCAGCCTGGCTGAGAGTTGATCTTTGAAACCCTGTTGGCTCAGCGTCAAAAGTGGCAAAGCCAAGGGTTCAGGCGGATCTTCTACTTCCAACGGCGGCAGAGACGGTGGCAGAGGGATGTTGGCTGTCAAAGGTGGAGGCAAAGTGCCCTGCGAAATGTCCACAACGATCATTGACTGTTGAAACAGAAAGGCCGTGGCCACGCAGTCGCAGCCAAATTCCAAGTCAAGCGCGGCACCTGGTTCCGATTGAGACAGGGCGGAGAGGCGGTTGGATGTCAGCCTTCCAAACACGCCTTCTGTTTGAAACAGGACGTCGTCGATTGAAACGGTCAGCCGCGCCCCGTTCTTTCGGCGCGCAAGAACCCACCCGGTGCCCGGCGGAACCTTTACGACGAGGCGGGTATGGCTGTCATGTTCCCCGGACCGGACAACCAGCGTTTCAGCAGTCGCCGAGGTTGCCACAGCGATAAGGATCGACGTGAAGAGGGCTAGGCCTTTCATGCCGCCGCCTGTTTGAGTTCTTTGAGGGCGTCCTCAAGTTCCGAGAAGCCGGGCCGGTTGTGGGTTGGTGTGTTCTGGCGGCCGACCTCGATACACATTGCGGCATTGTGGTTGTGTAGGTTTGCGACCAAAACCTCTTTGATCAGCTGGTAGAAGTGATTGTCTTCTTCCACGACGGTTTTCAGCTTGCCCGCAAAGGGCCCCACCAGACCATAGGCCAGAAACACCCCTAGAAATGTCCCGACCAGAGCTCCCCCGATCAGCTTGCCCAGAACCTCGGGTGGCTGGTCAATTGATCCCATCGTTTTGATCACGCCCAGAACGGCAGCGACAATCCCGAGGGCAGGCAAGCCGTCGGCAACGGTTTGCAGTGCGTGGCTGGAATGCATGGCGTGATGAAAATTTGCCTCCATCCGCTTTTCCAGAACTTCTTCGACCTGATGGGGGTCGTCATAGTTCAGCGCAGCCGAGCGCATCGTGTCACAGATCAGGTCCACGGCTTCTTTGTCGGACTGGATTTTCGGGTAGGCGGAAAACAGCCTCGAGTTTTCGGGGTCTTCAATGTGCTGTTCAACCTCGACCGGGTTCGCGCGTGCGATGCGGATCAAAGAGAATAGAAGGCACAGAAGGTCACGGTAGTCTTCGGGTTTCCATTTCGCCCCTTTGAAGACCTTACCCATGTCTTTGATCGTGTGTTTGATCCCGCCCATATCGTTGCTGATCAGAAAGGCGCCGACAGCGGCACCGCCGATCATCATCATCTCAAACGGCAGGGATTTCATGATAATCGTCATCTTGCCGCCAGCAGCCAGATAGCCGCCGAACACCATCACAAAGATGACGACAATTCCAACAATTCCAATCATTTGCGATCTCCGACAAGTGTCCAAATAGCTTTGAAAAGCATGCAATTATTCCTGTGGGGCATTGGCATTTCGACCCGCCATGACGACACTGATCGTATAGGCGGCTTCAGGACTTAGACCGGCCAGCACACCCGCTGCGGCATCGGCGGGCATGCGAGACAAGAAACCGGCCGCAAAGCTGGGATCCATCGTCTCGAACAGGGCGGCGGCATCTTTGGGTTTCATGTTTTGGTAGACGTCCGTCAGCCGGGTCAGGTCCGTTTCAGCGGCCTTGTTCGCCAATGCCAGTGTTTCCCGCAGGTTTTCCTCGGCTTGTTGTAGTGCAGCCAAGCGCGTGTCGATGGCCTCATGCGCAATCTCAAGAGCCTTTTCCTTTTCTTCCAAGGCTTCTTCCCGCTGTTTCAGGCGTTTTTCGCGGCGCAGAAGTTCGTTCAAAAGCACCTGCAAATCCGGAGCGGGTTTTGACATAGGCGGCTCTTCGGACTTTGTTGGCTCAACTGTCTTGGCCAATGCGGGCCCGGCTTCCAGCCCAAGGCGAATCGCGGCGGACCCGATCATCAACAGCGCAATCACCGCCAACACGCCGCCGCGGGGTCGCGCTCTGCCTTTCTGCTTGGCAGAGCGTTTCATTCCGCGGCCTCCACACCCTGCCGTTTGTGCCGGAAGAACATCAAACCTTCAGGTGCCTTGTTTGGTTGGTCAGACTTGCTCTCGTCGGCGGGTGTGTCGACCATATCCGATTCCTGAGTGTCAGGTGCCTCCTCAGGCTCGGCCTTGCCCTCAACCTCTTCGTCCGGCTCCGACGATATCTCCGGCGCGGGCGGTTCAGGCGCGGCCTTTTCTTCTGGGATGACGTCGTGCATTGAAGCCATCATCAGTTCGAGCCGCTGCGCAACCGATTGCGCGCGCTCCGTCAACTCTCTCAGCTCATCCCCGGATTGGTCCGAGGCCGCCCGCGCGCTGTCCAGCGACTTTTTCAACTCTTCCGCCTGGGTGGACAGAACCGCGACGGCCCCACCCACGCCTTGTTCCAGATCCGTGAACCGTTTCAGGCGGCGTGACAGGACACAGCAATACAGACCGGCACCCAGCGCGCCTGCGACCAGCAAAATATCTGCAATAAGCTCCAATTTCGCCTCCTAATTCAGAACAAATTCCATCACCAGAACGTCGCGCACACGACCCTCTCCGATGACGATTTCAATGCGCCGCAGCAGATGTCCCCGGATACGCACCAGCGCCAGAGAGTCCTCGAGATCCGAAACCTCCAGCGCGCGAAGGTACCCGTTCAGCACATCCATGATTCGCGGTTGCATTCTTTCCACATCACTGATGTAGGCCGAGTTAACTTCGAGCTGCGCGTGGAATTTCAGATGCCGTGACTCACCCGCATTCACCGACAGAATCACGGGCGGAAGATCGACGAATCCCACATCCGGCAGGGCCTTGGCCGGTTTGTCTTTTTCAGCATCCATCGATTCCGCCTTTTCGGGTTTAGCCCCAAAGGGCAACAGCCCGGATGTGGTCGCGGAATAGCCGCCGCCCGCCCCGACGAGGGCCAGAATCACCCCGACGATCAGACCCATTTTTCCTGATTTCTTAGGGGCTTCTGCCTTTTCTGCTGTAGCGTCAGTCATGACGTCCTCATTCATTCGATCTGAAGCTGTCATAACCCGGCAGGGACTAACCGATTGTTAAGGGCAATCGTTCAAACAAGGGATGCGCCGGGCAGAATGTCGGCGAGTCGGAGGTGAGCGTGCAGCAGATCGGAACTGTCTGGGCAAGTTTGGACAGGCGAAAGCAAATCATAGTCGTCGGCGCGGTTGCGCTGGTGTTTCTGGGGGTTCTCGGGATGTCCCGTCTTGTGACGGCGCCGTCCATGACCCTTCTTTATGCAGGGCTGGAAAGCGGAGCCGCGGGCGATATCGTGCGTGCACTCGATCAGCGCGGCGTCACATATGAGATCAGGGGCGGCTCAATCTACGTGCCCGGCTCGCAGCGGGATGAGCTGCGCATGACCCTAGCCAGCGAAGGCCTGCCTGCCAATGGCAATCGTGGCTATGAGCTGCTCGATTCGCTAAGCGGGTTTGGCACCACCTCGCAGATGTTCGATGCCGCCTATTGGCGCGCAAAAGAAGGTGAGCTGGCGCGCACCATCGTCGGTGGTCCTCATGTCAGTCAGGCGCGGGTGCATATCGCAAATGGCTCGGCCAACCCGTTTCAGCGTAGCGTTGCGCCCACGGCCTCGGTGTATCTGGTTCCATCGGGCGCGCAGATAACGGGCGATCAGGCCAAGGCGATTCGCTTTCTGGTCGCCTCTGCGGTCAGCGGGCTTGCGCCGGAAAACGTGACGGTTGTGGATTCAAGCGGCGCCGTGATTGGCGGTCATGACACGGCGGTTGCGGCTGACACGGCAGATGACAAATCCCGTCAGTTGCGCGAACGCGTGCTGCGTCTTGTCGAGGCGCGTGTGGGCACCGGAAACGCAGTGGTTGAGGTCAGTGTAGACACGGTAACCAAAACCGAATCCATCCGCGAACGCCGCTTTGATCCCAAAGGGCGAGTCGCGATCAGTACAGATGTCGAGGAACGCTCAGACAGTGCGCGCAATCAGTCCGGCGATGTGACGGTTGCCTCCAACCTGCCGGATGGTGACGGCGCGGGCGGGGACGAATCGAACTCAAACGCGACGCAGACCCGCGAGCGCGTGAACTATGAGGTCTCAGAAACGGAGCTTGAGGTTCACAACGCACCCGGAGCCATCAAGCGCCTGACAGTCGCGGTGTTGGTCAATGGCCTCCGGTCGGTAGATGAAAACGGGGCTGAGAGCTTTGAACCCCTCCCTCAGACCGAGCTTGACGCGCTTGAGGAGCTGGTGGCCTCAGCCGTTGGCTTCGATGCAGCTCGGGGCGATGTGATCACGTTGAAATCGCTTGATCTGCCGGTGGTAGAGCCGCAGGGAACGCTGGTTTCGTCCTCCCTGTGGCAGAATATTCATCTGGACGCGATGTCTCTGATCCAGATGGCGGTGCTTGCACTTGTTTCGCTGGTTCTGGCCTTGTTCGTCATTCGCCCCATCCTGATGAAACCAGCGACAGCCCCCGCGTTGTTGCCTGCGGGTGGTGGTGACGCACAGGATGCGCAGGTTCTGGTCGGTGAGATCGCGCCAGATGAGTCGGCCGAGTTCACGGCTCTGCCAGGACAAGCGCAGTCGGCCGGCGTGCCGGCGCTTGGGTCGGACAGCAACGCAGACCCTGTGGATCGGTTGCGGGCGATGATCGGTGACAAGCAGGAAGAAACGGTCGAGATCCTGCGCAGTTGGCTTGAAGAAGGCGAGGAGCGGGTCTGATGTCGATTGCGCACCTTCTTGAGGATTTCACAGGGCAGGTCGAAGGCGGCAAGCTGCATCTTCTGGACGAAGACGCGCTAGAGGAACAGCGCCTGGCTGCCTTCGAACAAGGTTACGGGGCCGGATGGGAAGACGCCGTTCAAGCGCAGGAGCAGA
The DNA here is from genome assembly GCF_056538485.1 of Ruegeria sp. BG3. NCBI lineage: Bacteria > Pseudomonadati > Pseudomonadota > Alphaproteobacteria > Rhodobacterales > Roseobacteraceae > Ruegeria > Ruegeria sp. BG3. The sequence goes on from NZ_JBQFTE010000012.1 coordinate 146,566, forward strand.
ACCGGGGACAGGTCTCGGCGGAACTGGCCAAGGCGTTGGAAGATATGTCCTTTACCTATCACGAAGCGCTGACCCGCATGATCCTGTCGCTGGAGCCGATGTTCCAAAGCCTAGTGAATCTGGTGCTGCCGGATTGTATCGACCGCAGCTTTGCTCACCGCCTGTCGGAACAGTTGCAAGACATGGCACGAACCCAGATCGACCAACCCATCCAGGTACTTGTGCCCGAAGGGCGCGCAGCCGAGGTCGAAAGCTTGCTGTCATCGGATATGCCTCAGCCTCCGCGCGTAATCGAGGATTCCTCGCTGCAATCCGGACAAGCGCGGCTGCAGGTCGGTATCTCGCGGCGCGAGGTGGATTGCGTGGATCTGCTGAACTCGGTGCAGCAGGCATTTGACTCCTACATGTTTGAGGCGAAAGAGGCTTTGACCCATGACTGATACCCAACCCCAGAAAACCAACCCCTTTGGTGCGGTCCCGATCGAAGTCACAGTTTCTGTCGGCCGCGCCCGCCCGTTGATCCGGGACCTGCTGAATATGGGCGAAAATGCGGTGCTGACGCTGGACAAACGGATCGAAGACCCCGTGGACCTCTATGTCGGTGACCAACTGGTTGCCCGTGGCCTTCTGGAGGAGATGGAGGGCGATCAGGCTGGTCAACTGGCCGTACGTCTGACGGAAATCGCGGATTTACAGAACGGGATCGGCTGATGCGCCTGTGGCTTTGGCTGATTGTTGCGGTGGTGGCAATGCTGCCCTCGCTGGCTGCGGCTCAAGACGTGACCCTGTCGCTTGGGGAGGGCGGGTCCATCTCGGCCCGGACGATCCAGTTGATTTTGCTGATTACCGTTCTCAGCCTTGCGCCCGGGCTGGCGATCATGATCACCTGTTTTCCCTTCCTGATCACGGTTCTCGCGATCCTTCGACAGGGTATCGGGTTGCAGCAATCTCCGCCGAATATGCTGATCGTCAGCCTTGCGCTGTTCCTGACCTATTTCATCATGGAGCCGGTTTTTACCGAAGCCTGGACTATTGGTATTGAGCCTTTGATCCATGAAACGCTTGAGGTTGAAACGGCTCTGGAACACGCCCTGAACCCGTTCCGAGAGTTCATGGCCGCGCGACTGGATGTTGAGACGTTTCAATCCATGGCCGCTCTGCGCCCCGGAGGCGAGGGGATGGTCCTGTCTCCAGATGCTCCACTTTCAATTCTGATGCCATCCTTCATGTTGTCTGAAATCGCTCGGGCGTTTCAGATCGGGTTCCTGATTTTCCTGCCTTTTCTGATCATTGACCTGGTTGTGGCCGCCGTCTTGATGTCGATGGGCATGATGATGGTGCCGCCTGCAATCGTCTCGCTGCCGTTCAAGCTGGCGTTTTTCGTGATCGCAGATGGATGGGCTTTGATCGCCAGCGCTTTGGTCCGAAGTTACATGCCCTAGAGGGTCCGCGGGCTGGGCGTGGAGCGGGGTACAAGCTTAGTTTTAGTGAGAGCTTTGGAAAGCGGCGCATCAACTTCGGCGCGTGTTAGGTCACAACGTAAAATGACTTTCTTGTGGGTATAGAAACGAAGACGCCTCCGACGCACAGAGCGCGGAGGCGTTTAGGCACACAAAAAGGCGGTGCTACCCGGTTCTGTTGAGGTCTTTGATAAGCTGGTTCAGGTTGCCTTTACGCGCATCCAGCATCGCCCCGATTTCGGTACGCTCGGTCAGCAGCAAGTTCACGCCCTCAATGAACATGTTGTAGAACTTGTCGCGACCGGATTTGTCAGAAACCAGGAAGGTTACGTCAAAGGGCGACGATCCCCGCAGCTTGACCGAGGTGCGCACTTCATAACCGGCTTTGATTCTACGCGCATTTCGCACATCCACCTGGCCGCCAATGAATTCGCGGAACCGGCGTCCGTATTTGCGCGAGATATAGCCTTGGAACGCCTTGGTGAATTGTCTCAACTGCGCCGGAGAGGCAGAACGGGCGTCCGCCCCAAGCGCATAGCGCGCCATGATCGGAACATCAGCGTATTGCACAAAAATCTTCTCGAAATCGCGCAGCATTGCCTTTTCGGATTTACCCGAGGCGATCACGCGGTTTATATCCGCGACAACACTGTTGACCAGTTGTTTGGCACCCGCCTCGGTCAGGGCCAGAGCGGGCAAAGGCAGGGCAACAATAGCTGCTCCGACCACAGAGGTTTTTAGGAAATGTCTTCGGTTCAAAGCGTTACTCAGCATAAGGGTCCTCGTAGGGGTCGAGAAGGGGATCACTAACAGGGTCGGTTCCGGCGTCGGCATATGGATCGTTATAGAGATCCAGGAAGGCGTCCTCGTCGTCGCGTGCCAATTCGAAGCGGCGGTTTTGCAGGTAGATCAGTCGGGCCTGCGCATAGCTGTCGGCACTTTCGTAGAGAATCGAGTCCACTGTATCAGAAAAACGACCCCTATCCCCCATCCGACGTACGACTTCGGCATAAACCCCCAGATTGTCCGCAGGGCGTACCGGTGTGAAGTTGATCGGGTTCGAGAATAGATTGATAACGACACCTACAGCGTCACGGGTAGTCGATGGGCCATAGAACGGCAGCTCGACATAGGCGCCTTCCCCGACACCCCAGACGTGGAGGGTTTCGCCGAAATCAGTATCTACGGGGGGCAGGTTCAGCTCATCTGCCGGAGCCGACAGGCCAAAGCCACCCACAGTCATGTTGATCACAAACCGCAGCAGCGCGTTGCCCATCTGTTTGGGGTTACCCTGCAGTAGGTAATCCACCGCCTGACCGGGCAGAGAGATGTTTTCCGCAAAGGTACTGAAGCTCGTCACCATCGGATCAGGGACGATCTTCACATAGCCTTTCGAGGCCGGGCGAAACAGAAACCTGTCGACGCCAAGGTTGAACTTGTGAATGCCCCTGTTGGCGTTTTCATAGGGGTCGAAAATCTCTCCCCGAGCAGCCTGTTCCGGGGGTTGCGTCGCACAGGCCGACAACACAGCCATAAGTGACAGAACAACAAGATGTTTGAAGCCAAATTTGCTCAACACGGTCTTAGCTACTCCAATACGGCCCGGCACGACGCTTGGGCGATCAATCAATACCTGAGTGTCCAACCGACACAAGTTGTTGTCACATAGAGGTTTCAGAGCTTGAATGAAACACATAGCGTTAAACCCGGTAATTCAACGAAGGTAAAGTGACACGACTTCAACAGTTCGAAATAGGACAGGATATGCCCACTGAGCGGGACGGCCAGAAAAATCGGATTCCGGCTTTCCCAGCCGCATCATCCCGGTTAGCGTCCGCCCGAGTCGATTTTGGGTGAGGACAATCACATGAGCATCTCGGAAAAACTGCAAAGCCTGGGCGTATCGCTGCCAGACGCACCGGCCCCGGCCGCAAACTATGTGCCTTTCGTGCGCGTGGGCAACATTATCTATGTCTCGGGTCAGATATCCAAAGCGGACGACCTGATCACCGGCAAATTGGGCGATGACATGGACGTCGACGCGGGTGCGGCGGCAGCAAAGGTCTGTGCGATCAACTTGCTGGCTCAGGTCAAAGCAGCCTGTGACGGGGATATCGAGAAACTGGTGCGGGTGATCAAGCTGACCGGTTTTGTGAACTCGACTGCTGATTTCACCGCGCAGCCGCAGGTGATCAACGGTGCTTCTGATTTCCTGGTTGAGGCGCTGGGCGAGGCGGGTCGTCATTCCCGCTCGGCGGTTAGTGCTGCATCACTGCCGCTGGGTGTTGCTGTCGAAATCGAAGGTATTTTCGAAGTCCAATGACACCTGCTCTGCCGCCCGCGTTCCTTGAGGCCCCGATCTCGCACCGGGCGCTGCATGACAAAACAAATAACCGCCCGGAAAACAGCCGGGCGGCCATTCGCGCCGCGATCGAAGCCGGCTACGGGATCGAGATTGACCTGCAGCGGACCTCGGACAACCGTGCGATGGTGTTTCATGACTACGACATGGCGCGTCTGACCGGGCAGTCCGGCCCGATCCAGCAGATCTCGGCCGCGCGCGCGCAGGCCACGCAGCTGCTGCATGCCGAGGATGGCATTCCCACCCTCGACGATGTGCTTGAGATGGTCGCGGGCAAAGTCCCGCTCCTGATTGAGCTCAAGGATCAGGATGGAGCCATGGGCACCAATGTCGGCCCGCTTGAGGCGGACGCTGTGCGGGCGCTAGAAGGCTACGACGGTTCAGTGGCGTTGATGTCATTCAACCCCAACAGCGTGGCCGAGGTTGCCCGCCTGGCCCCGCATCTGCCGCGCGGGATCGTGACTTGTTCCTATAAGCCAAGTGTCGAGCTGCTGCCGCAATCGGTGTGTGATCACCTGCGCGACATTCCCGATTTCGACCGGGTTGGGGCCAGTTTCATCAGCCATGAGGTTCATGATCTGGACCGTCCGCGCGTGGCCGAGTTGAAAGCGCGTGGTGTGCCGATCCTGTGTTGGACGGTAAAGTCGCCTGAACAAGAGGCAGAGGCCCGCGCCGTTGCCGACAATGTGACCTTTGAGGGGTATCTGGCCAAGCATCCGGGTTGAACCTGTCGCACCTCGTCACAGATAAAGACCAGACGCGGAGGGCACATGGATCAGGCGCAGATCGAAATTCAGGTACTTGGATCACTCTCGCAAATCTCTGCGGCCGAGTGGGATGCCTGCGCCTGCCCTGAGGCGGCGGATGGCGGGCGTCCGCTGGATCCCTTTACCACGCACCGGTTTTTGCTGGCCCTGGAAAATAGCGGCTCGGTTGGGCGGGGCACCGGGTGGCAGCCTCAATATCTGACGGCCTATCTGGATGGGATGTTGATCGCGTCGGCGCCGATGTATGCCAAATCGCACAGTCAGGGTGAGTATATCTTCGACCACAGCTGGGCCCATGCGTACGAAAACGCGGGCGGGCGGTACTATCCCAAACTACAGATTGCGGCCCCTTTCACGCCCGCCACCGGGCGGCGCTTTCTGGTGCGTCCAGGATATGAAGGGATTGGGATGTCCGCGCTGGTGCAAGGCGCTGTGCAACTGGCGGCAGACAATCAGGTCTCGTCGCTTCACGCGACCTTCTGTACCGAAGACGAGGCGCTGGCGGGTGAGCAGATGGGCCTTATGCTGCGCAGTTCTCAGCAGTTTCATTGGCTGAATGACGACTACGCGGATTTCGACGGCTTTCTAGCCGCGCTGTCCTCACGCAAGCGCAAGAACATCCGCAAGGAGCGTGCTCAGGCCAACGCATTCGGTGGTGAGATCCGCACCCTGACCGGCGATGACCTCCGGCCCGAGCATTGGGATGCCTTCTGGCGGTTCTATCAGGACACCGGCGCGCGCAAGTGGGGATCACCTTACCTGACGCGCCAGTTCTTCGATATCGCGCAGGAGACGATGACCGCTGATATGGCTTTGGTGCTGGCAGAACGCGATGGGTATCCCATCGCGGGGGCGCTGAATTTCATCGGGCGTGAGACGCTCTATGGTCGCTACTGGGGTTGCGTGGAACATCATGCCTGCCTGCATTTCGAGCTGTGCTATTATAGGGCCATCGACTTTGCCATCGCGCATGGCATGCAAAGGGTCGAAGCCGGAGCGCAAGGCGAACACAAGCTCGCACGTGGCTACCTGCCAACACGCACGCATAGCCTTCATTGGATTGCCGATCCGGGATTCGCCGATGCCGTCAAAAAATATCTGGACGCTGAAGGCCGCGCGGTGGGAGAAGAGATTGAGATTCTGACGGATTACGGTCCGTTCAGAAAATCGAACCCGGAGGAACAGCAATGACCGAGCTTTTGTCGACCGAGACCCGTGGCCCCCTTCTTGATCCGCTGTTCAACAATGGCTGGACGATGGTTGAGGGCCGGGATGCGATCACCAAAACGTTCATCTTTGACAATTTCGTCGCCGCCTTTGGATGGATGACTCAAGTGGCGATCTGGGCCGAAAAATGGAACCACCACCCAGAATGGTCCAACGTTTACCGCACGGTCGAGGTCGTGCTGTCCACCCATGACGTCGGCGGGTTGTCTTCGCTGGATGCGAAACTGGCGCGCAAGATGGACGGACTGGTCTAGTCGCGATCCTGTCCGGACCCGATGCCGCCAGCCAAGGATGCCGTGATCGCCATCTGGCGGAATTCATCCGGCGTGACCGTGCCACTACTGACGTCGATATTGCCAGGAATGCGGGTCGTTTTGTTTCCGATAGACCGGACACTGCGCGCCGCTGGGTTGATGTCCAGACACCGCCTCTCATAGCAGGTCAGCCCGCTGGTGTTGATCTGAATCCGGGCCTGCCCGTCGGGACCGGTCACAACCGGGGCCTGCGGTACGTCACAAGCCGCCAATACGGCCAGCGCGCCGATCCAGATCCATCTGTTCATCTCACCCTCCGGGGTTAGTCCAACCGGCCGTTTCCATCCTTGTCCGCAGAGTCGAAATCGTCGCTCATCTGCGCATCGTATTCCGCTCTTGAGATAAGGCTGTCGCCGTTCCGGTCAACGTCCTGAAATTGCTTTATGTCCAGGAAGGGTTTGGCCTCGGACAGGCCGAGTGTGCCGTTCTTGTCTTCGTCCATCGCCTGAAAGGCGTAGTCTGAAAAGGCATTGAACTCGTCCTTGGACAGAAAGCCATCGTTGTTCGAGTCGATGGCTGTCAGCTCTTTTTCATTCAACTCTGCCACGTCGTCCGCAGCTGCGGCACTGGCTATCACAAGCGCGGCGATACAGATTATTCTTTTCATAGCTGTCCCCCTCAACATGCGAATCTTGCGCCACTGATACTTCCGGTAGCCGCACCTGCACCCGTCAGAATGGACTTGCCTGAACCGCCTCCGAACTGATTGCCGATTGCGCCTCCGATCAGCGCGCCACCCAAGGTACCGCTCAGGCAGGCGATTTCATGTTGCCGTGCCGCTTGTTGCTGTGGTGTTGGGGCCGGGCCGCAAGCTGCAAGAAGGCCTGCGCCGCCCAGAATGAGTGAAATGGCTTTGAGATACATAAACATACTCCCCAGCTATGTGCCTTTGATAATCGCACACTGGGGCGTTGTATCAAGTTAAATAGGGTTAGGACGGCCCCGGTTTAGCCGGGGCCAAACAAGGTCAGATTACTTCGAGCAAGCCTTCACCGGCTGAAATCTCGCAAGCGCCGGGGCTTTCTTCCAGGTTTAGCGCAGTGACCTTGCCATCTTCGACCAGCATCGCGTAACGCTGCGAACGCGCCAGCAGCCCGGCTGGTGGGGCGTCGAAATCCATACCGATGGCCTTTGTGAACTCAGACGCGGCGTCGCCCAGCAGGGTCAGGCCGGCCTCGGTTGCGCCGGTCGCTTCGCCCCAGGCTTTCATCACGAAGGGGTCGTTGACGGAGATGCAGATGATCTCATCCACGCCCTTGGCTGCGAACTGATCCTTGGTGCGCATAAAGCTGGGCACATGTGCCGAATGACAGGTCGGTGTGAACGCGCCGGGAACAGCAAAGATCACCACTTTGCGGCCCGCGGTTTTGTCGGAAATCCGAACCTCTTCGGGGCCTTCCGCACCCATTTGGGTCAGTGTGGCGTCGGGCAGCATCTCACCTGTTGTAATCATTTATCAGCTCCTGTCGTTTGGATTTGCAGAGTCGGGCTATGCCGCAATATAGGTGGTCGGACAAAAGTAACCATGAGAATTCGACAGGGTGTGATGAACATGAGCCATATTGTCGTGATCGGCGCTGGGCAAGCCGGATCGTCGCTTGTTGCGAAACTGCGCAAGGATGGGTTTGAAGGGGATATCACCCTGATCGGGGCCGAGCCGCACCTGCCCTACCAGCGCCCGCCTTTGTCCAAGGCTTATCTGTTGGGCGAGATGGAGCTGGAGCGCCTGTTTCTGCGCCCCGAGAGCTTCTATGCCGACAACAACATCACCCTGCGTTTGGGGCAGCGCGTTAGTGCAATTGACCCCAAGGCCAAGACTGTGACCCTGGGGGATGCAGTCATCTCATATGATGAATTGGCGCTGACCACCGGGTCGGACCCGCGCTATCTGCCTGCCTCTATCGGCGGTGATCTTCAGGGCGTTCATGTGGTACGTGATCTGGCTCATATCGACGAGATGGAGCCTCGGGTCACCGAGGGCGCGCGGGCACTGATCGTAGGCGGTGGCTATATCGGGCTTGAGGCCGCAGCCGTGTGTGCCAAGCGCGGGGTCAAGGTGACACTGGTAGAAATGGCCGAGCGTATCCTGCAACGCGTCGCCGCCAAGGAAACCAGCGACTATTTCCGCGCGCTACATACGGGTCACGGCGCGGACATCCGCGAGGGCGTGGGCCTTGATCGTCTGATCGGTGAAAACGGCAAGGTCGTCGGCGCAGTTCTGACGGATGGAACCGAAATCGAGGTTGATTTTGTGGTCGTCGGCGTTGGCATCGCGCCGTCCAGCCAACTGGCCGAGATGGCTGGTCTTGAACTGGACAACGGCATCAAAACCGACACCCATGGCCGCACCTCTGATCCGTCGATCTGGGCGGCGGGGGATTGCGCCTCTTTCCCACATGGCGAGGGGCGCATTCGTCTGGAAAGCGTGCCCAACGCAATCGATCAGGCTGAGATCGTGGCTCAGAACATGCTGGGGGCGGCCAAGGACTATACAGCAACGCCCTGGTTCTGGTCGGATCAGTATGACGTGAAACTGCAGATCGCAGGTCTGAATACGGGTTATGATCGGGTTGTCACCCGTCAGGGCGAAGGTCAGACCGTGTCGTTCTGGTACTACAAGGGTGACCAGCTGATTGCAGTCGACGCGATGAACGACCCGCGCGCCTATATGGTTGGCAAGCGCCTGATCGACGCGGGCAAAACCGCTGATCCTGCCGTGGTGGCCGATCCGGCTGCGGATCTGAAACCGTTGCTCAAAGCGTGAGGATCATCGCCGGAGAGTTCCGGGGTCGTGCCTTGGCCTCGGTCGGCAAAGGGGATGCGGGTGCCCATTTGCGTCCCACCACCGACCGAGTGCGTGAAAGCCTGTTCAACGTCCTGAGCCATCAGATCGATTTTGACGGTCTGCGTGTATTGGACCTGTTCGCAGGCACTGGCGCGCTGGGGCTTGAGGCGCTGTCGCGCGGGGCTGACTACGTCACCTTTGTGGATGACGGGCGTGTCGCGCAGGGCCTGATCCGCAAGAATATCGACCTGACCCGCAGCACAGATCGGGCCGATCTGATCCGCCGGGATGCGACGCGTTTGGGTGAAAACCCCAATGCGCCGTACGACCTGATCTTTCTGGACCCGCCTTACGGCAAGTCTCTGGGCCAAAAAGCGCTGGCCAAGGCGTCCGAGGCAGGATGGATCGCTGAGGGGGCGTTTATCGTGTGGGAAGAAAACGCCCCGATGCAGACACCGGATGGATTCCAGTTGTTGGACAGTCGAAAATACGGCGACACGCATATCTCACTGATGCTTCAATCAATTGATCATGTGGGTTGATCCTGACCGTCCTAATTCGTTTTAAAATTGAATGCGGGCGGCCAGCAATTTGACGCATCTCCGCCAAAATTGCGGCCAATTTCGCATCTACGCGCCGTGGAAACGCGGAACAACCCTTAAAGGACTCTCTATGCTTCTCAGAGCTGCCCTGACCTCGGCCATCGTGCTGGGCTCCTCCCCTGTTGTTGCAGGGCAAACAAAACTCGATGCGAATGAATTTACGGCCAATTGCACCTCGTCTGTGGATCAATCAAGCGTGACGTTGGCCCGTTCGGGCGGGTCCAACAAAGGGCACATCACTGTCGGAGATCTGCAGGGTGAGGCGGACATCCTGCCGGGTTTGGACAACCTGACGTTTTTGCTGATTCAGGATGGTCAGGTCGTCAACTTTGCCGTTGATCTTGTAAGTCTCGAATATGACATGATGATCAAAGGCACTTCGCAGCGTTTTGACAGAGGCAGCTGTACGCCATCGTGATCCGGTTTTGAGGCGCGGGCCGGTTTGTGCTAGGCTTCTGGCATGGACCGCGCCCTACCGCCCTTGTTCTGGGGTTTAGCTCAGGACACTGACACAGAAACCGGCCCGCCGCGCAAACCTGCACGCGCGCCGGTGTTCATCCACGACGCGATCACGCCGTGGGGGGCTGAGACGATGCTGCTGAAAGTGCTACGGGATCAGGCTGCCGATCACGAAGAATAGGTCGGATGGAAGGTGCCGCCGGGTGACAGGGTAAAGATTTCGACCCCATCTGCGGTTACACCGACCGAATGTTCGAACTGTGCCGAGAGCGACTTGTCGCGGGTCACAGCTGTCCAGTCATCGGCGAGAGTCTTGGTCTCAGGGCGGCCCAGGTTGACCATCGGTTCGATGGTGAAGAACATTCCCTCTTCCAGAACGGAACCGGTGCCGGGGCGGCCATAGTGCAGCACGTTTGGCGGCGCGTGGAACACCCGGCCAAGCCCGTGGCCACAGAAATCGCGGACAACGCTCATGCGGTGCGCTTCGACATAGGATTGGATCGCATGGCCGATATCGCCGAACGTGTTGCCCGGTTTGACCATCTCGATGCCTTTGAACAGGGCATCATGGGTGACCTGAATCAGACGCTCCGCCTTACGTGGCAGTTTGCCTGCGACATACATCCGCGAGGTGTCGCCGAACCAGCCGTCCACGATGACGGTGACGTCGATGTTCAGGATATCCCCGTCCTTTAGCTTTTTCTCACCGGGAATGCCGTGGCAAACCACGTGGTTCACGCTGATACAGCTGGCGTGCTGGTAGCCTTTGTAGCCAATCGTCGCCGAAGTCGCTCCTGCGTCCTCGACTATCTGGGTGATGATCCCGTCGATCGCACCGGTGGTTTGGCCGGGGAAGACATGTTGCGCGATGTCATCCAGTATCCGCGCAGCCAAAGCCCCTGCCGCATGCATGCCGGCAAAGTCAGCTTGTTCGTAAATGCGGATACCGTCCTTGGTCAGGCGGCCACGGTGTTCTTTCATGGATGCGAGGCTCCAAATGTTTCGCGCAGTGCTCTATTTACGCTGCTTGTGCAGAAAGTTCCAGAGGGTGCAGCGTCGCAGCCTGTATCTAGGATGGTTGACGATCCGATCACAGGTGGACGCGTACAGCGATATAAACTAGCACGGGTAAGATAGTTCTCGGGCGTTAAAATAGAAGAAGGGCAGTCAGATGCAGAAAGCCGACCAGCTGAGGGCCGAGATTGCCACCATTAGTGAAATGCTCAAGACCGGGCGCGCGGACAGGGCGCTGAAGCGTGCAGTCAAGGCCGGGAAGAAATGGCCCAAAATGCCCGCGTTTCCGCAGATGGCTGGTCTTGCATGCATTCACCAGGGGGAATTCAAACAGGCACAGACCCATCTGGAGCGCGCTTGGAAGATGGAGCCGGAGAACCCCGACCTGATCCAGAATTTCGGGCTGAGCCTTGTTCAGGGCGGCGATGCCGGCAAGGCGCTAACCCTGATGAATAAAGTTGGGGCCAAGGCCCCTCTGACCCCACCGCAACGTTATGTGCGCGCCATGGCCCTGTTGCAGGAGCGTCAACTGAGCGAGGCGTTGGTAGATGTTGATGAGGTTCTGCGCCATCAAAACGGCAATCTGCAGGCCCATTGCCTGAAGGCCGATATTCTGGATGAGATGCACCAGTGGGATCAGGCCATCGACGTCCTGTTGGCCGTGGCCGAGAAGCACCCGAAATTCCACTACGGTCAGCTGCGACTGGCCAAGGGTCTCGTCGGTTTGGGGCGTATGTCTGAGGCTCTAACCCATGGCCGCGCCGCCTTTGCGCTGGCGCCCGAGGATCCCGAAACGCTGGAGTTCGCTGCAACTCTGCCGAACCTGTCGGCTGAGGATAGGGCGGAATTGCAGGCTCTGACCTCTAAACTGCTTGAGGCGGGCAACGCCAATCGGGAAGCCGCAGCCACTGTGCATTTCGCCGCCGCGAGCCTTGCGAAACAGGATGGCGATACCGCGACCGAGATGCTTCAGCTGCGCAAGGCGCATGATCAGTTGCAGCATGGGTTCAAAAGCTGGGAAACCCGGGCCGAGAAAGCCTGCCGCCAGCGTCTGAGCACGCCTCTGCCCGCCCCTGCATCAGCGCCGCGCACCGATATCCCGCGGCCAGTGTTTGTGGTCGGCTTACCACGCTCCGGCACAACTCTGATCGAGAGGATTCTGGCCTCACACTCCGCCGTTCAGGGGCTGGGAGAGCTGGCAGGCGTGCATCACTGGGCCCGCAAGGCCGAAAGCCAGTCGGGTGCTGGAAGTGACGCACAGGAGCTGGCCGATTACTACGCGGATAATTTGCCCCAGACGGCGGAAGGAACGCGCGCCTTTGTCGACAAGGCTCCGGGTAACTACGCGTTTCTGGGGCCGATTGCGCAGGCCTTTCCGAACGCTGTGATCCTGAATGTCATGCGCGATCCGCGCGATGTGGCGCTGTCGATGTGGCGCACGCATTTCGGAGCGGGTGGCCTGTACTACACGCATGATCTGAGCTGGATGGCAGCCGAGGCAAACCGCTATCGCCGTTATATTCAGCACTGGCATGCCGTGCTTCCGGGGCGGGTCCATGACATAAGCTACGAACATCTGGTGAATAATCTGGAGGACGGCGCCAAGGAGCTGGCCCAGCTTTGCGACGTGCCTTTTGAAAAGGCGATGCTATCGCCCGACAAATCCTCGGATGCGATCAGAACGGCCAGCAACCTTCAGGCTCGTAAACCCGTCAACACCGCTTCGGTCGGGGGGTGGCAGGCTGTGGCCGATCACTTCGCACCGTTTGTGAAAGGGTTGGACGCCGATCTTTGGCCTGAAGTCTTCAATGATCAGGCCTAAACGAAACGCGTAGGGTTCAAATTCCGTTGATCATCCCGCGTGCACGTGGTCATACGCGCCGGTTTGCGCCACTGTGCCCCTGAAATTTTTTCGGTGGAAACTGGGGCTGAGATGGTCAGAGCGATTGCTGCTCTTCTGGTCGTTCTGACCTGCGGTTGCCGCGAAGAGGTAACGATGCTGACGCAGGATCAGCTTGCGGCGCTTTTGGTACTGGATCGCAAGATTGCACTGAACCGCGCGGGCGTCACCGGCACGGCACGCGTGAACGCCGACCAGAGTTTTGAAGTCGAGATCCCTCGGCTTGGCCGGGACACTGGCGTCTGGTGGTTGGAAAGTGACAGGATCTGCAGCCGCTGGGAGACGTTCCGCAAAGATCAGGACCTCTGCGCTGTGGTGGGGCAGGTAGAGGATGGCACCTATCGCGGCTATACACCCGGGTCGGGCGCTTATCTGGGAGAGTTCACGATCCTGCCTTAGCCGATAGTCCACCGCTTTGCCGCATCGACCTCGATCCCCTGTGGCGAGACGGTGGTACCGACGACCAACCGCTCAACCCCATGCGTTTGCGCTGCCTCAAAGGCCGCCGCATAGGCGGGGTCGATATCGGCCGCCAGCGTGAAGCGGTCGCAATCGGTGCGTTGCACCAGATACAGCATGATCGCGCGGTGGCCCTGCTCGGCCATGGCGGCCAGTTCATGCAGATGTTTGGTGCCGCGAGCGGTGACGCTGTCGGGGAACTCGGCAAGACCGGGCTGGCGGGAGAGGGTGACGCTTTTGACCTCGACATAGGCATCCGGCAGGCCGGGTTGGGTCAGCAGGAAATCAATGCGGCTGTTCTGGCCGTATTTCACCTCGGCCCGGAGGGTTTCATAGACGGCCAGTTCGGGGATCTCGCCACGCTCCAATGCCGCGCGCAGTGCCCGGTTAGGGACCGAAGTATCAACGCCGGTGAAATGGCCATTCTCGTGATCGACCAGCCGCCACCCATGTTTCAACTTTTTCTTCGGATCGTCATTGGGCTCCAACCAGATTTTCTCGCCCGGTTCAGCCAACCCCATCATCGAGCCCGGGTTGGCGCAATGGGCTGTCACCTTACGCCCATCCTCCAGCGTGCAATCGGCCAGAAAGCGTTTATAGCGGCGGATCAAGCGGGCGGGGACAAGGGGGGTTTCAAATCTCATGCCCCACGGCCTATACCTGCCCCAACAGCCGATCAAGAGGGGGCGCGCGCCATGGCCAATCCAACCGCTGCAATGCTTGTCATCGGGGATGAGATCCTCTCGGGCCGGACGCGCGATGCGAATATGCATTACCTTGCGGGGGAACTGACCAAGCATGGCATCGACCTGAAAGAAGTGCGTATTGTCAGCGATGACGCCCCGGCGATCGAGGCGGCGGTCAAGGCGCTGTCGGGGTCCCACGACCATGTCTTCACCAGCGGCGGCATCGGGCCGACACATGACGATATCACCGCCGATTGCATCGCCCGCGCTTTTGACACCCCAATTGACGTGCGCGACGATGCGCGCGCGCTGTTGCAGGCGCATTACGACAAGTCAGGGCTGGAGTTGAATGAGGCCCGCCTGCGTATGGCCCGCATTCCTGACGGCGCTTCATTGATCGACAATCCAGTCTCAACCGCGCCCGGATTTACCATCGAAAACGTGCATGTGATGGCCGGGGTGCCCTCGGTCTTCCAAGCCATGGTGGCCAGTGTTTTGCCGGGTCTGACGGGCGGTAGCCCGCTGTTGTCTCAGACCTTGCGGGTGGATCGGGGCGAAGGCGACATCGCTGCGACGCTGTCTGCACTGGCCGAGACGTTCTCGGACCTGTCCATCGGCTGCTATCCGTTTCAGATCAACGGGGTCTTCGGAGCCAACGTGGTGATCCGAGGCACCGAGGGTGCGCGCATCGACGCGGCCATGACCCAATTGGCAAAAGAGCTCGAGTTGTGAGCATCAACTGGCCCGACATCGTTGACGGAACATGGCCCGCTGCGCGCTATGAGGCCCTTGGCCCCTTCCGCCTGCGCGAAGGGCAGGGGGGTGGTTCGCGCGTGTCTGCCGCCAATGCGCTGGGTGACGCGACCGAGGCCGATATTCTCGCGGCCGAGGTTGCCATGCGGGTCATGGGCCAGAAACGCATCTTTTGTCTGTGGCCCGATGACCACAAGCTCGACGCTCAACTGGATGCACGTGACTATGAAGTTCTGGACCCGGTCAACATCTACGCCTGCCCGCCGGAACAGCTGACCGATCAGCCTCTGCCCCGCGTGACCGCGTTCGGCATCTGGCCACCGCTTGCAGTCATGGAGGAGATCTGGGCCAAGGGCGGTATCGGCCCTGAACGTCTGGCCGTGATGGCGCGTGCTGCGACCCCCAAGACCGCGTTCCTGTTACGGCATTCCGATCGCCCGGCGGGAACTGTGTTCATGGCCATGAAAGGCGATGTGGCCATGGTACATGCGCTTGAAATCTTGCCCGATCACCGCCGCCAGGGTCTGGGCCAATGGGCCATGCGGGCAGCAGCCTTTTGGGCGCGGGACAACGGGGCGAAAACGCTCAGCGTGATCTGTACAAAGGCCAACGACGGGGCCAATGGCCTCTACCGCGCGCTCGGGATGGAGATTGTCGGGGAATACCATTATCGTCAACGTGTCTAAGGAGTTAAGAAAGCCCGTGACCCAGACTGATCTACCCACCGCGCTGAACCTGCCCATGGCTGACCCTTTGCCGCCCGAGACGCAGAAATACTTTGATGTCTGCCTCGAAAAGCTGGGCATGGTGCCGAATGTGCTGAAAGCCTACGCTTTCGATATCGACAAGCTGAACGCCTTCACGGCTATGTATAACGACCTGATGCTGGCAGATAGCGGGCTGTCCAAGCTCGAACGTGAGATGATCGCGGTGGTCGTGTCCTCGATCAACAAGTGCTTCTACTGCCTTGTTGCTCATGGAGCAGCAGTGCGGCAGGTGTCCGGTGATCCACAATTGGGCGAGATGCTGGTGATGAACTACCGCACCGCCCCTCTGGATGCGCGGCAGCGTGCGATGTTGGATTTTGCGGCGAAGATGACCACCGCAAGCGCCGAGATTGAAGAGGCCGACCGCCAGCACCTGCGCGATCAGGGTTTCAGCGACCGGGATATCTGGGACATCGCCAATGTCACCGGGTTCTTCAACATGTCCAACCGGGTGGCCAGTGCCACCACAATGGCGCCCAACCCCGAATATCACGCGCAAGCCCGATGATCCGACGTCTCGCCCTTGTCTTTTGTCTGATGGCCGGGCCGGTTCTGGCTCAAGATCTGACCCTGCCTGCCAGCGCCCGTCAGATCAGCGAGAGGACCTCGCCGCTTGACAGCTATGAGCTGCCCACAGGGCCGGTTGCAAATGGCAAAGTCCCGTCCCGCACCGTCGAGGGTCGGGTCGAGCGGCTGACATGGCGCTTGCAGGCGGGCTCTAGCACAACGCTGCAATTGCTGGCTCCGCTACGGGATCAGCTCGTGGCGCAGGGCTTTGATATCCTATTTGAATGTGAGGCCCGGACCTGTGGCGGGTTCGATTTCCGCTTCGGGACCGAGGTGGTGCCAACACCGGATATGTATGTCGCTATTCGCGACTATCGTTTTCTATCTGCCACCAAAGGTGACGAGGCGCTCAGCCTGCTGGTCAGCCGCAACCCGCCGGACGGCTATGTGCAACTGATCCGCGTTGCGCCCATTGATGCTCCGGCTCCAACGCCTGTTGACGTTGAGCAATCCGCCAGCGGAACGGAGGACCTTTTGGACGCGTTGCAGCAGTCGGGCCATGTGATTCTGGACGATTTGCATTTCCGCACCGGCGAGGTGGCCCTGGGCGACGGCCCGTTCGCTTCATTGTCGTTGCTGGCGCAGTTCCTGGCCGACAATCCGTCAACCCGGCTTGCGTTGGTTGGTCATACTGATGATACCGGCACGTTGCAGGCCAATACAAAGGTCAGCACCGAACGGGCGCAGGCCGTGCGTGCCCGTTTGATCGACACGCATGGCGTCGCGGCGGATCGGATCGAGTCACAGGGTGTGGGATATCTTGCGCCGCTGACCTCGAACGCGACACCGGAAGGGCGCGACCTGAATCGCAGGGTTGAGGCTGTCTTGCTGGTCAACTGACGCGTCTAAACAAAAAAAGACCCGCACGAAGAACATACGGGCCGATCCAGTTCACCGGGAGAATTACCAGTCCATCGCGCCTTTTTCGGCAAAAGCGTCAACGAGGAAGTCAATGAAGGCCCGCACTTTGGGCTGAGTGAAGCGGCCTGGAGGATAGACCGCGTAGACGCCTTGCACCTCATCCGGCAGAGATGGCATTGCATCCACAACCTCACCGGTTTTTAGAGCATCGGCGTAGAGGTAGCTGGGCAGATAGGCGATCCCGAGGCCGGAGACCGCAGCATTCAGCAGCGATTGGCCGTCATTTACGCTGAGCCAACCGGCCGTACGCACCTGACGTTTCTCGCCCGACGGGGCCGTCAGGCGCCAGACATTGCCTGAGGATTGGCTGGAATAGTGCAGCAGCTTGTGTTCGTTGAGATCGTCGATCTTCTGCGGCCGTCCGTATTTCTCAATATAGCTGGGGGCCGCGACCATGCGCTTGACGGTCTCGGTCAGCTTACGGGCGCGCAGAGTGCTGTCTTCCAGCTCTCCGATGCGAACAGCGACGTCAAAGCCCTCGGAAATCAGTTCCACGTAGCGGTTGTTTAGCACCATGTTCACGGTGATGTCGGGGTAGGTGGCCAGAAAATCGGACAGCACAGGCGACAGGTGATTGACCCCGAAATCCGTCGCCACGCTGATCCGCAGCAGGCCAGAAGGGGCCGATTGCATCGCAGTGACCAGCGAATCCGCCTCACCCGCGTCGTTCAACACCCGGCGGGCGCGGTCGTAATAGGCCAACCCAATCTCGGTCGGAGAAACGCGGCGTGTGGTCCGGTTGAGCAATCGTGCCCCCAGCCGCGACTCGAGGCTGGACACGTGCTTGGAAACGGCTGATTTGGAGATACCCATCTTCTTGGCCGCATCGGTGAAGCCACCTTGGTCCACCACATTGGCAAAGGCTTCCATTTCCGTCAGTCGATCCATTCTCGTTCCCCAGGTATTGGTACTTGCAGCGACTTTGACCCTCAATCTGGGCGGAATCGGGGCAGACATGGGATAATATCAGGGTTTTGAATCGGATCGTTTGCGTATCAGAAACGCGGAAACAGTTGTTTCGCGAGGTGGTGATCACCCCACAAAAGCGCGTTTTCTGGAAAATCTTTCAGATGTGCTACGTTGAGAATGGCATTTTTGTGACGAGGGAGGAGATCATGAAAGCCTTTTTTACAGCCATTTCAGTTGCTCTGTTTGCCACAGCCGCGGGAGCGCAGGAACAAACGCCATCCGCGCCGGGTGCGCAGGTCTATTTCGCGAACCTTGCCGATGGCGACACGGTGCAATCGCCTGTCACGGTGATCTTTGGCCTCAGCGGCATGGGCGTTGCGCCTGCAGGGACCGAAGCGGACAATACCGGCCACCACCACCTGCTGATCAACCGCCCACCACTTGGTCAGGGTGAAGACGGCGCGGATGAGCTGCTCTATGGGTTGCCCGCAGATGACAACCACATGCATTTTGGCGGAGGTCAGACCGAGGTCACTCTGGATCTGCCCGCTGGTCAGCACACGCTGCAACTGGTTCTGGGCGATGCTGGACACGTGCCGCACAACCCGCCCATTGTATCCGAGGTGATTACGATTTCGGTTGAATAAGGGGCACCGCGTAACACTGCATCCCAAGGATTTTGAGTTCGGCTAAGGGTTTGAAGTTCCTGCTCTTCGCTGCTATTCCTTCTCATCACATTGACGTGATCGAGGGGGGCGCGATGCAGGTGGTTTATGGCGTGAACAGGTCTTTTCTGTTCCCCGCTCTGCTTTCCGCATATTCCGCTGTCAAAAATGCCAGCAAGCCTTTGGATGTGACGATCTTCGGGCAGGATTTCACAGACGAAGACATCGCGATCATTGAACAGGCCAACCAATCCCTTGCGGGGGGGACGATTTCGTACCGGAAATTCGACCTCGATCACCTGCCAGGCTTTTCCGAGTACAAATCAAAGTTCCCTGCGATCACGATGCTGCCTTTGTTTCTGCCCCAGCTTTGCGAAAAGCGCTGCGTTTTTGTTGATGCGGACACTCTGGTTGTTTCGGATGTTTGGGAATTGCTGGACATGGACCTTGGAGGGCAGCCCTTTGCCGCTTGTGTGGATATGGGGTTGGTGACGCTTGGCGGAGGGGATTTTCTGCGCCCTTCCCTGCAGCAGATTTTCAGACCGGGGCGCGAGCATAAAAAATCGCTCAGTCGTGTGAGCAAGAGCATTCGGTTGGGGTTCATACCCGGCGAAGGGTATTTCAACGCCGGCATCATGGTCATGGACTGTTCAGCCATTCACGGCGATCGCGAATTGCGCGAGATTAGCGATTTCGAGAAGCTGGTGCCGCACATTCCCTACCTGCCCGAGCAGGACAGAATGAACCAACTGTTTCACGGTCGCTGGTTTCGCCTGCCTATTCAGTGGAACACGCGGCCTCAGATCTGGTTTGACGCGCACAGCCCGAAATACCGCAATATGTCCAAGGCGTTCCGCCAGCATCTGAGTGATGCAAGCAGGACTCCGAAAATCTGGCACTATGTCGGTGGCAAAAAGCCGTGGCGGGCGACGCGAATGGCGCGGTTGCTGTTCCATCGCGCCTATCGCGACTACGAAACCTACATGGCCCGGTTCGAGAAAGAGACAGGCCTAACCTTCACCATGTAGGCCTCAGTGCCTCTACATGGCTGCGGCTAGACGGGTGCCCTGATTGATGGCCCGTTTCGCGTCCAACTCAGCAGCGACATCCGCACCACCGATCACATGCGGCGTCATCCCGCGTTCGATCAGGGCGTCCGCAAGGCTGCGTTCGGACAGTTGACCGGAACACAGGACGATGGTGTCCGCAGCAATCACCGTCGGGTCGGCGCGCTCTTCACCAAAGCTGATATGCAGGCCGTCTTCGTCGATATGCTCGTAGTTCACGCCGCCCACGAAATTGACGTTTTTCATCTTCAACGTCGCGCGGTGAATCCAGCCGGTGGTCTTGCCCAAGCCTTTGCCATGCGCCTGTTTCTTGCGCTGCAGCAGAGTCACCTGACGTGCCGGGGCTGCAGGCTGAGGGCCTTCCGGTGCCAGACCCGAGCGGTGCTGCTCCGGATCAGTTACGCCCCATTCCTTCATCCAGGCTGGCAGGTCGGTGGTGGCGCTGTGGCCGTCCTCCAGCAGGAACTCGGACACGTCAAAGCCGATTCCGCCAGCACCGATCACGGCGACGGATTTGCCGACCTCTGCTTTCTCGCGCAGCACGTCGATATAGCTGATGACGTTGTCGCGGTCCTGACCGGGGATTTCCGGATCACGTGGGATAACGCCGGTGGCAATGACAACCTCGTCAAAGCCGGTCAGGTCGTCGGCGCTGACCTCGCGGTTCAGTTCCACCTTCACGCCCAGATCATCCATCATGGTCCGGTACCAATCGACCAGCCCCCAGAATTCCTCTTTCCCCGGCACCTGTTTCGCCATGTTCAACTGTCCGCCGATCTCCGAGGCGCGATCGAACAGCGTGACGTCATGGCCGCGCTGGGCGGCGGTCATGGCGGTAGACAGGCCGGCCGGCCCAGCGCCCACAATGGCAACGGTCTTGCGCGTCTCGGCCTTGCCAATGACCAGTTCGGTCTCATGGCAGGCACGTGGGTTGACCAGGCAAGAAGTTAGCTTTCCGCCGAACGTATGGTCCAGGCAGGCCTGGTTACAGGCGATACACGGCGCGATCTGCGCGGACTGACCGGCAATCGCCTTGTTGACGAAATCCGCGTCCGCCAGCATCGGACGCGCCAGCGAAACCATGTCGGCGCAGCCGGTCGACAGAACCTCTTCGGCGACCTCGGGCGTATTGATCCGGTTCGAGGTGATCACCGGGATGCCAACCTTACCCATCAGCTTTTTGGTCACCCAGGCAAAGGCGGCACGCGGAACGCTGGTTGCGATGGTGGGAATCCGAGCCTCGTGCCAGCCGATGCCGGTGTTGATGATCGTGGCGCCGGCTTGTTCGATCCGCTGTGCAAGTTCGACCACCTCTTCATGGGTCGAGCCATTTGGGACCAGATCGATCATCGACAGGCGGTAGATGATGATGAAATCAGTACCCACGGCCTCACGCGTGCGCCGCACGACCTCGATCGGCAGGCGCATACGGTTTTCATAGGAACCGCCCCAGCGATCCTCACGTTTGTTGGTGTGGGTCACGAGGAACTGGTTCAGGAAATACCCCTCGGAACCCATGATCTCTACCCCGTCATAGCCCGCCTTCTGGGCGTGGACCGCCGCATTCACGATGTCGCTGATCTGCTTCTCGATTCCGTCTTCGTCCAGCTCACTGGGCGGGAACGGAGAAATCGGGGATTTCACCGGGCTAGGCGCCACGCATTTGGGGCCATAGGCATAGCGTCCCGCATGCAGAATCTGCATCGCGATCTTGCCACCCGCCTCATGCACGCGGTCGGTCACGACCGAGTGGTTCGCCACGTCCTTGTCGGTGGTCATCATCGCCGCGCCCGGCAGGACAGACCCTTCGAGGTTCGGGCCAATCCCACCCGTCACCATCAGCGCCACGCCCCCGCGGGCACGATCCGCATAGAACTCGGCCACGCGGTTCCAGTCGCCGGTCTCTTCCAACCCGGTATGCATCGAGCCCATCAGCACGCGGTTCTTCAACGTGGTAAAGCCCAGGTCCAGCGGGGCCAACATGTTTGGGTACGCAGTCATGGCGAACTCTCCCTTCCGAAGTTGAGGAATAGATTGACGTTCGCGTAAACATTGTCACGCGAAACCTAACGTCATCCCCTTTGCGCCTGTCGCGCGGCTTGATAGAGAGGTCGCGAACCCTATCCAAGAGGCCTCGCATGACCCCGGAAGAGATCGCCAAACTGCCCTATCGCCCCTGTGTCGGGCTGATGCTGATGAATGCCGAGGGCAAGATCTTTGTCGGCCAGCGCAATGACCGCCACAAGGACGCGTGGCAGATGCCTCAGGGCGGGGTGGACAAGGGCGAGGACCCCCGCGACGCAGCGCTGCGCGAGCTGTGGGAAGAAACTGGTGTGACGGCTGATCTGGTCGAGGTTGTGGCCGAGACTGACGGCTGGCTGCCCTATGATCTGCCCCACGACATCGTTCCAAAAATCTGGAAAGGCCGTTATCGCGGGCAAGAGCAGAAGTGGTTTCTGCTGCGCTTCACCGGCCATGACGACCAGATCAATATTGCAACGGACCATCCCGAATTCACCAGCTGGAAATGGCAGGCCCCGGATCAACTGGTTGAAGAAATAGTGCCGTTCAAACGCGCGGTCTACGAACAGGTGATCGCGGGTTTTGCGGATCATCTGAGCTGATCACCAGCCTGCACGTTGCCGTGAGGGGGCGTGGTTCGGGTCAAGGCGTGCCTCTAGCTTGGGGGCATGAAAGACACCCTGCCAGACCCCATCACCATCAAACCTGCCGGACGGCGATTTCAGGGCTCGGACCAGCGCGCGCCTCTGCGTGAGGGATTGCGCGGATGCGGAGAGTTCGGCCCCTCTCAGACGGCGGGGCGTTTCTACCCGATGGCCTGTGTCGCGCTTGAGGTGACGCAGCGCTGCAATCTGGACTGCACGCTCTGCTACCTCTCTGACCGGGCCGAGATGACCTATGATCCTCCGCTCTCGGTCCTCTTCGCGCGGATTGCCACGATCCGCAGCCACTATGGCCGCGGCGTTTCCGTGCAATTGACCGGCGGCGACCCGACCCTGCGCAAGGTTGAGGACCTTGAGGCGCTTTGCCGCGAGATCAGGCGGCTGGGTATGCGCTCCTGCCTGATGACCAACGGCATCCGCGCCAGCCGGGCGATGCTGACGCGATTGGCCGCAGCGGGGCTGGATGACGTGGCCTTTCACGTGGACATGACGCAAGAGCGCAACGGGTTCACCTCCGAAATGGAGCTCAACCGCGTGCGCAAAGCCTATATAGACCGGGCGCGCGGTTTGGGGCTGCGTATTCTCTTCAACACAACCGTTTTTGGCGGCAACTTTGCTGAAATCCCCGCCTTGGCCCGCTTCCTGAGGGACCAGCCCGAGGTCGGTTTTGTTTCGTTCCAGATGCAGGCGGATACCGGGCGCGGCGTGTTGCGGGTGCGACCCGATGGAATCACGCAAGACAGCGTCATCCGCGCGGTCGAGCAAGGCTATGGCACGTCTTTACATTTTGACTCGGCAGCCGTCGGGCATTCCAGTTGCAACCGGTATAGCAGCGTAGTTTCGGCGGGGGGCAAGGCCGTGTCGTTGCTGTCGAACCAGCGCCTGGTGCAGCGGGTGATTGCGGCGCTTGAGGAGGTGGATGCAGGCCAAGACGCTCATATCCGCATCCGCCCGAGCGTGGGACGCCTGATCCGCCGCCATCCACTGCTGGCCCTTTGGGCGCTTGGCCATCTGGCGGGCTGCCTTTTGCGGCTGGGGTCGGGGGTGCTACGCGGACCGATACGGCGGCAGGCCGTGTTCATCCACAATTTCATGGCTGCGGATGCGTTAGAGGAGGACCGCTGCGCCTCCTGCGTGTTCATGGTTGCGACGGCCAACGGGCCGCTCTCCATGTGTGTCCACAACGCACAGCGCGATCAGCATCTGGCCGCGCCGGATCGAGTAGACAGCCCGATGGGCACCTATTGGTGGAACGCGGCGACGCGCGGCCTGTCGGCTCGCCCGGACTTGCCCGCGCTGAAAGACCCTAGGGTGGCCCCGCTGAAACGCCTCAAAGGGCAGTTGCGCGCTGCTCGTCAAAGCCGAAAGGATGCTTCATGAGACAGGTTCTGATCCTGATGCTGCTGCCGCTTCTGACCGCCTGCGCCAGTGTGGAGAGGCTGGCCTTGCCCGCCGCGACGCCCTTGCCCGACACGGCCCTGACCCGCGCCGCGCCCCCTCCGGGCGAAAGGGTGGATCATGGCGATTGGACCCGCTTTCTGACCCGCTACGTAGCCCCCGATGCGCGTGGAGTGAACCGGGTGGCTTATGGGCAGGTGAGCGCGGCAGATCGTGCGCTGCTGGATGATTATCTGACCGAGCTGCAGGCCGTTGACCCGGCCGATCTGACCCGCGATCAACAATTGGCCTATTGGATCAACCTCTACAATGCGCTGACGGTGGATGTGGTGCTTGAGGCGTACCCGGTCGCGTCGATCCGCGACATCAAGGATGGGCCGTTGTCGATCGGCCCATGGGGTCGCCCGTTGGCCGTGGTGTCGGGTCAGAACCTGACCCTCAACGACATCGAACACCGCATCATCCGACCAACTTTCAATGAGCGGCGCATTCACTACGCGCTGAATTGTGCCGCGGTCGGGTGCCCGAACCTGATGGCCCGCGCCTGGGAGGCCACGACGCTGGAACGCGATCTCGCCGCAGCCGAGCGCGCCTATGTCAACGATCCGCGCGGAGTGCAGTTCGATGATCAGGGGCGACTGATCGTGTCGAAAATCTACATCTGGTTCCGCGAGGATTTCGGGCCGAATGAACAGGCTGTGATCGCCTATCTTGAAACAGCAGCTGACCCGGAGCTGCAACAGCGCCTCAAACAGGCGCGACGTGTGAATGCCTATGAGTATGATTGGGCGTTGAACGATGCAGGGGTCGGCGCTGTCCCGGCTCAGCGCTTTACAGCAATCCTTCTTCCCGCAGCAGTTCTTGCAAGTTGGCTTCAGGGCGCGGACCGATATGGCTGATCACTTCGCGCGCGCAGACATTGCCGATCTTGGCGCAGGTCTCATAGTCGCGGCCAGTGGCCATGCCGTACAGGAACCCAGCAGCGAACTGATCACCTGCGCCGGTCGCATCCACGGGCACTACTTTTTCGACCGCAACATCGTGACGGGTGTCTCCGTTTAGAACCGTCACGCCGTCGCCCGAACGGGTGCAGACGACCAGTGGGCAGATTGCGGCGGTTTTGGCCAGTGCGTCCTCAAGATCCTCGGTTTCGAACAGCGATTTGATCTCAGCTTCGTTGCCAATCACGAAGTCCAGTTCATTCTCGATCAGCAAAAGGAAATCGACCCGGTGACGCTCGACGCAGAAAGGATCGGAAATGGCGATACCGGCCTTGCCGCCGCCTCTGTGACAGGCGCGCGCGGCCTCAAGAAACGCGGCTTTGCCCTTTTCTTTGTCGAACAGATACCCCTCGAGGAACATGATCTGGCTGTTCCCGGCAACCTCGTCCGAGACGTCCTGAGACGACAGCTCCGAAGAAATCCCCAGATAGGTGTTCATCGACCGCTCACCATCGGGCGAGACAAAGATCATCGAACGTGACGTTGGCAGTTCGCCACCCGGCACAGGCGGGTTCACGAAATCCACGCCGTCTTCGTTCATCGCATCGGCATAGAAGCGACCCAGCGCGTCATCATGTACGCGGCCAATGAAGGCAGCATCCAGACCGAGCGCACCCGCGCCCGCAATGGTGTTTGCGACTGAGCCGCCCGGTGTTTGCACCCGACCTTCCATCGAGGCATAGAGCACTTCGCCGCGCTCCTGCTCGATCAGTTGCATGATGCCTTTTTCGATGCCCATCAGTTCCAGGAAACTGTCATCGGCTTGGGAAATCACGTCGACGACGGCATTTCCGATGCCGGTCAGTTGGTAGGTTTTCATAGGGTCTTGTCCTCGAATTGACAGAGATCACGGATGATACAGGTCGGGCATTGCGGCTTGCGCGCCTTGCAGTGGTAGCGCCCGTGCAGGATCAGCCAGTGATGTGCATGGAGTTGAAAGTCGGCTGGAATATTGTCCTCGATGGCGCGCTCGACGGCGTCTACGTCCTTGCCGGGACAGATACCGGTGCGATTGCCGACGCGGAAGATATGCGTATCCACCGCTTGCGCCGGTTGCCGCCACCACATGTTCAGAACCACATTGGCCGTCTTGCGCCCGACACCGGGCAGGGATTGCAACGCGGCGCGGGAATTGGGAACCTCGCCGCCATAGTCCTCGACCAAAATGCGGCTGAGCTTGATGACGTTCTTGGCCTTCTGGCGGAACAGTCCGATGGTTTTGATGTGCTCGATCAGGCCCTCTTCGCCCAGATCCAGCATCTTTTGCGGAGTGTCTGCGATCTTGAACAGCTCACGCGTGGCTTTGTTGACGCCCGCATCGGTCGCCTGCGCCGAAAGCGCCACTGCCACGACCAGAGTGTAGACGTTCACATGCTCCAGCTCGCCCTTGGGTTCCGGGTCGGCCTCTTGAAAGCGCGTAAAGATCTCGCGGATCGTGTGATAATCGAGTTGCTTTGCCATCCGAGCCTTAATGCCGCCCAAGGGCCAATGACACAAGCCCAAAGCCAATGCGCAAGTTCCGGGTCGCGGGAGCGTGAGCTGCGCGTTATGGTTCAGATCAATAGATGAGGTGAAAGCCATGAACGTCCAGACGCCCGAAAGCGGATACCACTACAACGTCATGCGCCGCGCGATCGAGTTGATTGATCAGGGTGGCGAAACCCTCAGCCTTGAAGAACTGGCCAGCCAGATGGGCATGAGTCCCGCCCATTTCCAGCGCCTGTTCTCGCGCTGGACCGGGGTGTCGCCAAAACGGTACCAGCAATATCTGACACTGGGTCATGCCAAGGCCCTACTGCGGGAACGGTTCACCACGCTGGAGACTGCCCATAACGTCGGCCTGTCCGGCAGCGGTCGCCTGCATGATCTATTCCTGAAATGGGAATCCATGAGCCCCGGTGAGTACGCCCGCAAAGGCGCGGGGCTGACGGTCTACTGGGGGTGGTTCGATTGTCCTTTCGGGCCAGCGTTGGTCATGGGGACCGACAAGGGCATCTGCGGCATAGCGTTTGGTGCCGAAACCGGCGAGGCCGCCGCGATGGAGGATATGACCGCGCGCTGGCCCAAGGCCAATTTCGTCGAGGATACCGAAAAGCTGCGTCCTTGGGTCGAAGCCTCCTTTGGCGCGGACCGGTCCGAGACACCACTTCATCTGATCGGCTCACCCCTGCAGATCAAGGTGTGGGAGGCGCTGATGCATATACCTTCGGGTCAGGTTACAACCTATTCGGAAATCGCGCAGCGGGTGGGGTCGCCTCAGGCGGTGCGCGCTGTGGGGACAGCGGTTGGGCGCAATCCGGTCAGCTGGTTGATCCCCTGCCACCGGGCCTTGCGCAAGTCGGGCGGTCTGGGCGGATACCACTGGGGTCTGCCGGTGAAGCGCGCGATGCTGGCCTACGAGGCCGCGCAGGCGGATGCCTAATTGACTCTGCAACCAACTAGTGCATAAGGACGGGCAAGGTTTGGGTCCCCTGCCGTTCGCGGCCTTTGGCTTTGGTGAAACCCTGAATAAGAACATCTGTTGCCACTTTCACGGCGCGCGGATGGCAATGCGAACTCCGTCCTGATTTCGCGCCCGTTCAAGGAAACGAGGCACATGATGACGACACAAAAAACGATCCCACCAGTGGACGAGTTGAAAGCGCAAGCCAAGCGCTTGCGTGAAGACCTGCGCGCCAAAGATGTGACCCTGTCGCATAGCGAGGCGTTGGAAATACTGGCCCATCAATATGGCGTTCGGGATTGGAATACGCTGCACGCGCAAGCCGGAAACCGCATGCACCTGCGTGTCGGAGATCGCGTCGAAGGGCGATATCTGGGGCAGCCGTTCTCAGCAGAAATACGCGGCATGACCCTGTTGGGCGACGGATCCAACCGCAGGGTTACGCTGCATTTTGAAACGCCCGTCGATGTGGTGCAGTTCGAGAGCTTTTCCTCGTACCGCCAACGTGTAACCGGGGTGATCGGTTGGGATGGACGTTCAGCACAAAGGACGTCTGACGGGCAACCCCAACTGGTTGTGCGTCCCGCCTAAAAAAGGGTGAGGCTCTGCCCGAGCCTCACCAAACTTTCTGGATCAGGCCATATGGCTATTCTGCTGCCCAGCCGCCGACGGCTTTGATCTCGAGGAAGTCTTCCAGACCAAATACTCCGCCTTCGCGGCCGTTGCCGGATTGCTTCATGCCGCCGAACGGAGAGCCCGCGCTGCGCGACTGGCCGTTCATCTCAACCATCCCGGACCGCAGTACCCGCGCCATACGGTTGGCGCGCGTGCCATCCTGTGTCTGGACATAGTTGGTCAGGCCATAGGGCGTGTCATTGGCGATCTCGACGGCTTCTTCCTCGGTGTCGAAGGGGATCATGGTCAGGACTGGGCCGAAGATCTCTTGCCGCGCAATGGTCATCTGGTTGTTGGCATCGGCAAACACCGTGGGGCGCACGTAGTAGCCCTTGTTCAACCCCTCGGGCCGCCCGGTGCCGCCCGCGACCAGACGCGCGCCTTCATCGATACCGGCTTGGATCAGGTCCTGAATCTTGGTCCACTGAAGCTCATTTACAACGGGGCCGATATGGCGGCCTTCCTCCGTGGCCGGGCCGACCGTGACAGCGTTGGCCACTTCGGCTGCGGTTTCCACGGCCTTGTCGTAAATCGGGCGCTGCACCAGCATCCGGCTGGGAGCATTACAGCTTTGGCCGGTGTTGTTCATCATGTGCAGCACACCGCGTTTCACGGCCTTCTCATCCGCGTCCTCAAAGATCACGTTGGCGCCTTTGCCGCCCAGTTCCAGATGCACCTTCTTAAGCGTATCAGCAGCGCTTTTCGAGATCGCGGTGCCCGCACGGGTCGAGCCGGTGAAGCTGATCATGTCCACATCCGGATGCGCAGAGAGTTGCGAACCAACGCCCACGCCATCACCGTTCACCAGGTTGAATACTCCGGGTGGGAAACCGGCCTCGTCCATCAGCTCGGCAAAGATCATCGCATTCAAGGGGCTCTGCTCGGACGGTTTCAGAACCATCGTGCAGCCCGCTATGGCCGCCGCGCCGACCTTGAGGGTGATCTGGTTCATCGGCCAGTTCCACGGCGTGATCAGACCGGCGACGCCCACGGCTTCATAGATGATACGATCATTGGGGGCGTGATCGCCCAGAGGGCGCTCGAATTCAAACGCCTTGGCGGCGCGGATGAAGTTCTTGAGGTGATAGATCCCGGCACCGGATTGAGCCGTGCGCGACATGTCGATCGGCGCACCCATCTCAAGCGACATGGCCTGCGCCAGGTCCTCGGACCGGGTCATGTAGAGGTCGGTCAGCTTTTCGACCAGGGCGATACGCTCTTGGACCGGAGTGGCCATCCAGCCAGGCAAGGCCGCTTTGGCCGCGGCAACGGCGGCGTCAGTGTCGGCCTGAGCGCCGAGGGAGATCACCGCGCAGGGTTCCTCGGTCGAGGGGTTGATTACCTCGAAATCATTCGCCTCAGATGGAGCAACCCATTGACCGTTAATGTAGAAATCGCGTTTTTCGATCATGGCGTATCCTCCGGGCCGTGATGTCAAAGACTGGTTTTGCCGCACAGTCTGTCATTCGCTCTGAGGCGCGGCAAGGGGGTAATTTGATCAAATTTGTTTGGCGACTTCCCGGAAAAAGACTTTTGCGGAAGGTTTAACTCTGGCGCAAAGTGGTTAGGTTCACAGCATTCGACTCGGTCAGTAACCAAAGAAGGAGTTGCACCATGGGTTTGCGTATCAACGACACGGTCCCGAATTTCACCGCAGAGACGGATCAGGGCACCATTCAGTTTCACGATTGGATTGGTGACAGCTGGGCGATCCTGTTCTCGCATCCCAAGGACTTCACCCCGGTCTGCACCACCGAGTTTTCGGCAGTGGCCCAGCTGAACGACGAATGGGCGGCGCGCAATACCAAGGTGATCGGTGTTTCGGTCGACGGGGTCGAGGACCACAAGAAGTGGAAGAAAGACATCGAAGCCTATGGCAAGGCCAACCCCGGTTTCCCGATCATTGCAGATGACGGGCTGGCGGTGTCCAAGGCCTTTGACATGCTGCCCGCCGAGGCCTACCTGCCCGACGGTCGCACCCCTGCGGATAGCGCCACTGTGCGTTCGGTTTTCATCATCGGACCCGACAAGCAGTTGAAACTGTCGATGACCTATCCGATGACCGTGGGCCGGAACTTTGCCGAGATCCTGCGGGCGCTGGACGGATTGCAGATGTCGTCCAAGGGTGTTGCGACGCCCGCCAACTGGGTGCCGGGTGAGGATGTGATCATCCCGCCGACCGTTTCGAATGAAGACGCCAAAGCGAAGTTTGGTGAGTTCGAGACGATCTTCCCCTATCTTCGCAAGACCAAGGCTCCGTCCTGATTTGGGTCGGGTCAGGGGGGCTGTCTGCCCCCCATCGCGCCTGAGCGCGATTCCCCCCGAGGATATTTTCAGCCAGATGAAGCAGGCGGGCGCTGCGGGTGCAGGTGGAGCTGTGCTCGGTAAGCGGCGCGTTTGACTTCGCGGGTCAGTTTGTCTGAGAAGGGTGGTTTCGTCTGGATGGTTGAGCCGCCGATATCGCGAGCCACTTCGCGGTTGCCGCTGCCCAGAAGGGCATGGATTGGCTGACCGGTGATCCAGTGCATTTGCAGGAATGTGTCAACGGGGCGGTCGATTTGATCGGTCGCCTTCAGGAGCCTTTTGGCGGCGTTGCGGCCCACCATCTGGCAGACGCATTGCAGGCCGATCACTTTGGGCAGGATAAGGCTCAGGCCATTCTCTTCTGCCAATGTTTGGGCCGCGACTTCGCGTTGTTTGACAGGGATTCGGATATAGTGATCGGGGGTGGCGATGGCGTGCAGCATTTTGATTGCCTGGACCATTTTGTCCGGATCGACGCGCAGGTCATCCTCGGTGATGATGGCCAGGTCGATCTCTTCATCCACCAGTTTTTGCCAGAGACGCCGATGGCTCTGGAACACTCCTATTTCCGCGGGGCGCAGGTCGAACGGGTAGTTTGGTTTGTGCAGGTTGCCGGGATGCAGACGGACATCCGCGATCTGGTCCGGGTCGCGCCCGTTGGTTGCCTCGAAGAGTTCGGCATTCGGCAGGTCCTTGCACAGCTGGTCTGCGTTGGCGCGGCGAACCGTGCTGGAGGACATATGGATGATGAAAGATCGCATGCCCCCGTGCATAGAACACGTGGGCATGCGGGGGAAGCGAAACCGGAGAAAAACGCCTCCCCCAAGCGGGTTTAGAAACTGTAGCGCAGGCCGAAGTTCAGGCTGAACGTGTCCAGATCATCCTCTACCGTGCCGGTGAGGGCTCCGTTTGGGGCCAGACGTTCGGACGAGACGTCAAAGGCGCGGGAATAGCGCGCGTCGACGGTGAAGGCGGTGTTGGCGTTGATATCGTAGGCGACACCGGCGATCAGTTGGGCGGCAAAGTTGGTGTCGCTGTCGTCCAGCTCGACCCCCGGCCCGTAGGCGAAGTTGATATCCGAATACGTAGCCCCCAGACCAAAGCCCGCATATGGGGTCAGCGGACCGGATTGTTTGAAGTCAAACAGGATATTGGCAAAAAGCGAGGTCTGCGTGATGTCGCCCGTGACGTTGGCCTCGGCCGCAGGGCCATTGCCCGAGAAGTTCACGCCATCCACGTCATTGTCCCGGTAGGACAGCTCTAGCTCGATCCGCGTGCCGATGCTGTCGTTTGACCATTGGGGGATCTCTTTGCCGAAAGCGATGCCCAACCCGTAACCGGCGTCGAAATCTGTGTCGACGGATTGAGAGCTACCGCCGATGCTGCCCGAGAAATCCGTGTCCTGCAGTTGGCTGTAGCCAACGAAGCCCTGGATATAAGCACCGTCGGTCACGCTCTGCGCTGCTACAGCGGATGCCCCGAGTGTCAGTGCCGCCGTGGCAAGAATAAGTCGCGTAGCCATGTTCGTGTCCTTTGTTCCACATTGCGTATGGCGCAGATGTGGGCAGAACGTGGCCAAAGGGAAGCCCACGGGCTTTCACTTCGGATCACAGCAATTTGGAGGGGCGTGACCGAATAATTTTGCAATGGACGGCTGTGTTTTGTTGCAGCAGTCACAGCTTGTAAAACGTTGTTCTTCACGTCGGTTCAGGCCGAAACTGTTCCCATTTCGGGCAGAGCTCGCGGAACGGTCAAATCTGCCTGTAGAATACGGGCTTCAAAAGCTTTCATGACCGGAAGCGCGGTGTTCCCGTAGCATCCCGCATCCACGAACAACTCTGGAAATAGCTCACACAACTCGCGTTTCACCGCAGGGGCGAGAGCGCACATTGTTGTGTCACCGGGGAAAAAGGACTCAGACCAAACGCCTTCGACATTCACCAATTCGTGTTGGTCGAAAAGTAGATGAATATACACAACCTCGTTTTCTGGTGACATGTGGCGAATGTGTGTGCCGTCTACAAGGGCTTTGGCTGGGGCAAGCATCATGGAGTTGAAGAAGTGAACCTCCATCAGGTCGGATGTCACGGCGATCCTGTGTTGCGGCGATACCTTCAAGTCGCGCGACGGAAGCCCATTTGCGAAGTGGTTCATTGGAATACAGACTGGGCACAAATGCGGTGCTTCGGCCAATTCATCCGGGGATAGGCGGCGGAACCCAATCCACCTGACGGGCGCGGCGCGACCCTGGGCCGTCAGAACCATGTCGCCATGCTTAAGTGTCTCGATCCGGCGGTCTCCCTCTGGGGTCTTGATCAGCGCCCCTTCGGTGAAACACACGAACGAGGGCAGTGTTTCGTATTCTGAAGGTGGTGCTGTTATGATCGAGTTGTTGGTGTTTTCAATCGTGTCGCCGACCTCTACCTCGCCTGAAGTGACGACAATGTACTGTGGGTTGAAAAACTGCAGCAGAGTAAAGGTAACAGGGTCTCCGCCCACGTCGCCGCTATAGGTTTCAAAGACCTGGAAGTTTGTCGAGTTTCCAATGAAACCCGGTACTGCGCTGACATCTAGCTGCAGTCCGCCATCCGCGTCTGGGTCTTCCAGTTCGTCGTCATTGTCGACGATGGCAACCTGAAATGCGGCCAGAACGACGACATCTGAACTGCCGAGCGGGTCAACGTCTATCTCGTAAATCGTAATAAACTTCATGTTGGGCGTGCCCTAAATAAATGAAGAGAATTCGAAGTTACGCTGAAGGGTACACGCTATAGGAGAGTTTTGATAGTTATTAGTTGTTTGGCCTTGTCGGGAGTGCCCGCGGCATCCCCCCCAAAAAAAAGACCCCGGACAATGCCGGGGTCTTTCTGGTTTAGAAAGGGGCAGATTACTCTGCGTCTTCTTTCTTTTCTTTCTTCTCGGGAACGATCTCTTCGCCGGTTTCCTGATCGACGACTTTCATCGACAGGCGGACCTTGCCGCGATCGTCGAAGCCCAGCAGTTTGACCTTTACTTCCTGACCTTCCTTCAGAACGTCCGACGGATGGTTCAGGCGGCGGTTTTCGATCTGGGACACGTGGACCAGACCGTCGCGCTTGCCAAAGAAGTTCACGAAGGCACCGAAATCGACGATCTTGACCACTTTACCGGTGTAGATCTGACCTTCTTCCGGCTCGGCCACGATCGAATAGATCATGTCATAGGCCTTCTGGATCGATTCACCGTCCGGCGAGGCGATCTTGATGACGCCGTCGTCGTTGATGTCGACCTTGGCACCCGAAACCTCAACGATTTCGCGGATGACCTTACCGCCCGAACCGATCACTTCGCGGATCTTGTCGGTTGGGATGTTCATGGTCTCGATGCGCGGGGCGTGGACCGAGAATTCGTTGGTCTCGGACAGAGCTTTGCCCATCTCGCTCAGGATGTGCATCCGACCGTCTTTGGCCTGTGCCAGAGCGGTCTCCATGATCTGCGGTGTGATGCCTGCGACCTTGATGTCCATCTGCAGCGAGGTGATGCCGTTCTCGGTCCCTGCCACTTTGAAGTCCATGTCGCCCAGGTGGTCTTCGTCACCCAGGATGTCAGTCAGAACAGCGTATTCGCCGTCATCTTCCAGGATAAGACCCATGGCAACACCGGCAACCGGTGCTTTCAGCGGAACACCCGCATCCATCATCGACAGCGAACCGCCACAGACCGAGGCCATTGACGAGGATCCGTTCGATTCAGTGATCTCCGACACCACGCGAACGGTGTAGGGGAAGTCGGTCGGCGCAGGCAGAACCGCCTGCAGCGCGCGCCATGCCAGCTTGCCGTGACCGATCTCACGACGGCCGGGCGAACCCACGCGACCCACTTCACCAACCGAATACGGAGGGAAGTTGTAGTGCAGCAGGAAGTTCGATTTGAAGTTGCCATGCAATGCGTCGATGAACTGCTCATCGTCACCAGTGCCCAGCGTGGTCACGGCCAGTGCCTGAGTTTCACCACGGGTGAACAGGGCGGAACCGTGCGTACGCGGCAGCAGCGAGGTTTCGGCTTCGATGGCACGAACATCGGTGGTCGAACGACCGTCGATGCGCTTGCCGCCTTTGACGACGTCACCGCGCAGAATGCCAGCTTCCAGCTTTTTCATTGCCGAGCCGAGGTTCGCGTCTTCCAGCTGTTCCTCGGTCAGCGCTTCTTTGATCGCTTCGCGGGCCGCGGCAACAGCGGCAGTGCGCTCTTGCTTGTCGGTGATCGCGAAGGCGGCGCGCATCTGCTCTTCACCGGCAGCGGCAACAGCGGCGTACAGCTCCGAGTAATCGGGGGCGACGAATTCAAACGGCTCTTTTGCGGTTTCTTCGGCCAGATCAATGATCAGGTCAAGAACCGGCTGAATTTGCTCATGAGCGAAGTTCACGGCGCCCAGCATTTCAGCCTCGGACAATTCGTAAGCTTCCGATTCCACCATCATCACGGCGTTTTTGGTGCCGGCAACAACGAGGTCCAGACGCTGTTCAGGGTTCAGGCGCAGGTCCTGCATGTCGTCCACGGTCGGGTTCAGGATGTATTCGCCATCCACGAAACCAACGCGGGCACCGGCGATCGGGCCCATGAACGGCGCGCCGGAAATGGTCAGAGCAGCGGATGCCGCGATCATCGCAACGATGTCGGGGTCGTTGACCAGATCGTGGCTCAGCACGGTGCACATCACTAGAACTTCGTTTTTGAAGCCGTCAACGAACAGCGGGCGGATCGGACGGTCGATCAGACGCGCGGTCAGCGTCTCTTTCTCGGTCGGGCGCGCCTCGCGCTTGAAGAAGCCACCCGGAACTTTACCGGCGGCGTAGTATTTCTCTTGGTAGTGGACGGTCAGCGGGAAAAAATCCTGACCGGGCTTTTGTTGCTTGGCAAAGGTCACGTTGGCCATGACGCTGGTTTCGCCCAGCGTGGCAATCACGGTGCCGTCCGCCTGACGGGCAACCTTGCCGGTTTCCAGTGTCAGCGTCTCTTCGCCCCACTGCATAGATTTCTTAGTTACATCAAACATATGCGTATCCTAGAACGGAGCACTCCCGCCCCTGCGGGTCTCCGGTTTGCATGGCGGCCCCATTGCCGCCGACCCCACTTTATCTTCCATTCGAGTGCCGGGGTCAGGGCACAACGTCTCAGATACCCGCGCGCATACATGAGAATGCGTTGAAAGGAAAGGGGAACCGCTTCGATTGGCAGAAACGTGCAGACTGGTATTTCAGCACCCTGCGCAGCGCCATTTTTGAGGCTGTGAAACGTCAGTTCCCAAGGGGCGTAAGATTCAAAAAAATGAATGAGTTTTGAAAAAACTGTATGCAGTGTAGACTGTTACCACTGAACCCACGGTCGAAGAGACGGGAATACGCCAAGGGGGTAACATACTCATAACCGTCAGCCGGCCGACTACCTTGGCGTTTGCAGCTTGCGAGCAAAGGGGCAAAGTATGGCTCAAACCAAGAAAATGCTGGATCCGGATCCGCGGATCTACGATTTCGAAACCGAGTATGAATTGGGTCAGGACAATGTCCGGCCATTCGGTTTGGATATCCACAACCCGGTCTTCCTGATCTCGAGTATTTTGATCTTTGCGTTCGTTTTGATCGCATTGGCCAACCAAGAGGCCGCGGCTGCCTTTTTTGGCTGGCTCAGACCATGGCTCACCAGCACATTTGACTGGTTCCTGGTCCTGTCAGTTAACGCCATCACCCTGTTCTGTCTGGTTCTGATCGTTCTGCCTGTCGGCAAAGTCAGGATCGGCGGTAAGGACGCCAAGCCTGACTATTCCTATGCCGGATGGATCGCGATGATGTTCGCCGCCGGTATTGGTATCGGTCTGCTATTTTTCGGCGTGATGGAGCCGGTTTACTATAACTTTGCCGAAGGTGGGAACGCCCGGCCCCTGGGTATCGACATCGCAGTGCCCGGCAATGAGTATATTGGTATCGTTGGCACGATCCACCATTGGGGTCTTGAAGGCTGGGCGGTATATGCCGCCGTTGGTCTGAGCCTTGCGATCTTTGCCTACAACCTTGACCTGCCTCTGACTTTGCGCTCGGCCTTCTATCCGCTTCTGGGTGAGCGTGTTTGGGGCTGGTGGGGTCATCTCATCGACACGCTGGCGGTGTTTGCCACGCTGTTCGGTCTGACGACCTCTCTGGGTCTTGGGGCGCAGCAAGTTGCTGCTGGGTTGTACGAGGTGTTCGGTATCGAGCCTAGCCCAACTGTCACCGTCCTGCTGATCATCGGCATCACGCTGATCGCGCTGGGCTCGGTCCTGCTGGGTATGGATGCGGGCGTGAAACGGCTGAGTGAGATCAACATGATCATGGCCGTTGGTCTGTTCCTTTTCGTCATCATTGTCACCGGTGTGGGTACAGCCATTTCGCGGTATTTCAACGTGATGGTGGACTACGTGACCCATCTACCGGCACTGTCCAATCCATTCGGGCGAGAAGACACCAGCTATTTCCATGGCTGGACGACCTTCTACTGGGCCTGGTGGATCGCGTGGTCGCCCTTTGTGGGCATGTTCATCGCCCGCATTTCCAAGGGCCGCACGGTGCGTGAGTTCATCCTCTGTGCGCTTCTGGCCCCCACGGCGGTTTGCGCCCTGTGGATGTCGACCTTCGGCGGCGCCGCTATCGACATGCTGAACGCAGGCGGAGCCGAAGGCGTGCGCGCCACCGTGATCGACAGCTATGCCCCCGAAGGCGCCTTGTTCGGCTTCCTAAAGGAACTGCCGCTCTACGGCATCATCGCGCCGATCGCCCTGATATTGATCGTCGTGTTCTTTGTGACCTCGTCGGATTCAGGCTCGTTGGTGATTGATACGATTACCGCCGGAGGCAAGATGGACGCGCCGGTGATCCAACGGGTGTTCTGGTGTACGCTCGAGGGTCTGGTGGCGATTGCTCTGCTCTTGGGCGGCGGTCTTGCGGCTCTGCAAGGCGCGGCAGTGTCGACAGGCATCCCGTTCACACTGGTGGTTCTGATGATGTGCTATTGCCTGTGGCTGGCATTGAAATCGGAAAAAGCCAAGATGTAGCAGCGTATCTTGTATGTAGGGCCTTCCAGCCCTGGCTACATGGCAACACCAAAAAAAACGCCCGCTGTTTAGGCGGGCGTTTTGATATCAGCGTGATCAGCTCTGATCTTAGCGGCGGATGCCCAGCTTTTTGATCAGGTCCTGATAGCGTGCTTCTTCCTTACCCTTCAGGTAGTCCAGCAGCTTACGGCGCTGGGCGACCATTTTGAGCAGACCGCGACGACCGTGGTTGTCTTTCTTGTGGGTCTTGAAGTGCTCGGTCAGGGTGGTGATGCGCGAGGTCAGGATGGCAACCTGGACTTCAGGCGAACCGGTGTCGCCCTCTTTGGTGCCGAATTCTTTCATGACGCGTGCTTTTTCAGCGGCAGTAATCGACATCGGGGTCTCCTTCAAAGGTTAGAGTTAATGGCGCAGGCCGGGATGTCGTCCAGCACAGGCCCATGGAGAAAACCGCACCGATTCCGATGCGGATGGGCGCGTATAGGCGCTTTTGACGTGAATGGCAAAGGGATTCTGACGGCTCAGCCAGCGGGCAGGTATTCCGCCAACTCGGCCTCGGTCAGGAGATGAATGTCGTCCACCGTCAACCCGTCGGCCCCGAACAGATGCGCGACCTCGTGGCCGTTGAGGCTGACGCGGGTCAGGTTCTCATTCTCGGGGTCCTGTTCGATGTCGATCTCGGGTGGGTCCTGATCTTCCCAGGTGATCAGCAGGCGGTCCTCACCGGGTTGAAAGCCCATCACGGTGACTTCGGAATTCTCCGTGTCGGCGATGATGTCATCCGCGCCTGCGCCTCCGGTCGCGACGTCGCCGTCTTTGGCCAGGATCGTGTCCTCTCCCGCGCCGCCGTTCAGATAATCGGTCTCGCCGTTGTCCTCATCGCCCAGCAATAGGTCGTCGCCATTGCCGCCGAAGAGGACATCCTCGCCCGCGCCGCCAGTTAGAGTGTCATTGCCATAGCCGCCGTGCAGGGCATCATTGCCTTCGCCGCCGTTCAGATCATCGTCGCCCTGCCCGCCATACAGCGCGTCGTTGCCTTCTCCACCCTGCAAATGGTCCTCGCCGAAATGACCATATAGCCTGTCAT
The DNA here is from genome assembly GCF_056538485.1 of Ruegeria sp. BG3. Classification (NCBI taxonomy): domain Bacteria; kingdom Pseudomonadati; phylum Pseudomonadota; class Alphaproteobacteria; order Rhodobacterales; family Roseobacteraceae; genus Ruegeria; species Ruegeria sp. BG3. Next base: position 184,905 of record NZ_JBQFTE010000012.1, read on the forward strand.
CGCCCTCATCCCCGAGCAGGCTGTCATCGTCTGCCTCGCCATGCAGAAGGTCATCGCCCTGACCGCCGGACAGGGTGTCCTGACCCTCAGCACCGTGAATCACATCGTCTCCATAGCCGCCCATGATGTGGTCATAGCCGCCATAGCCGTTGATCTGGTCCGTGCCGCCTTGCCCGGTTATGACATCGGCGTTGTCGCTTCCGGCGATCACCAGATCGCCTTGATGTTCCGAGATCACTTTACCGCCGGTGGTCGTGTCGTCGCTATCCTGCGGAGGCTCGACGCTTTCGCCCACGTCAAGGAACTCACCTTCGCTGATTTCGGTCTGGCTTTCGTCTTCCGCGCCTTCGTCCTGTTCATCTTCGTCTTCGATGAACGCATCCCCAATGGCGTATGCCGCGCCGCCGACGGCGGCCAATCCGATCAACCCGGCCAGAAACATATCGAACCCTCCGAAAGAAATGAGACGCCTTGGAGGCACTGTCCCATTCGAACGGTTCATCGGTCAAAGCATAGCTGGCCGAGTGGTTAACCCTTTGTCACCAGGGTTCGGGCTGTTGGGTATAGGCGATGTAAAGCGGATGTTTGGGGTGCCCGGCTTTGGACAGGCCCAGATGAAACAGAGGTTGCCCGGTGCCGCGCAGCAGCGCCTCAACCGCGGGGCCGCGGTTCAGATGTGCGCCGTGGGTGCCCCAGGCGGCAATGACCTGATCGGCCCATTGGGCGCCCTCCAGAATGGTCGCGTCGTTTGCCGGACCGACCGGATCAGCAGCGGCGCGCATCTTGCGCGGATCGGTGTCGCGCCAGGCAAAGATGTTGGTGACCTGAAACGCCCCGAACCCCAGCGCCCGTGCGCGGCGTTCGCAGCGTTCGACCGTCGGGTCGTTCTGCACCTCGGTCGCGGTTGACGGGTTCAGCATCACAAACAGCGCCTTGCGCCCCGCCGGATCCCAAACACGGGTCAGGCTGTATCGGTACTTCTCGCAATCCGAGTAAACGGCGGTCGAGGGCGCATCGCCCTTGGTATGCGTTCGGGTAATCATGCCCTTCGCCTAACACAGGGCTCAGGCGACGAACACCCGGCTTGGGTGCAGCTCGCCGGATTTGTAGATGCCCACCGCCACAGCCTTGCCGTCCAGCGAGGCCCAGGCTTCATCGCCGTATTCCACGTCCGAGGCCAGAACCATGCCCGGATTTCCGTTGCGCAGACGGGTGGCGCCTTCGGGGGTGCATTTCAGCTCGGGCAGGTCCGAAAGGCCGGTTTCCAGTGGGTGTAGGTATTCGTCCAGCGCGGTGGTCTTGGCCATCTCGTCGATCTGTTCGATGGACAACCCATCTTCGGCCTCAAAAGGGCCGGACCAGATGCGCCGGAGTTCCTTGACGTGGCCGTGGCATCCCAAAGCCTCACCCAGATCCCGCGCGATCGAGCGGACATATCCGCCTTTGCCACAGGTCATCTCCAGCACCACATGGTCTTCGTCAGGGCGGTCAACGAGGATCAGTTCTTCGACCCAGAGGGGGCGGGCGGACAGCTCTACCTCTTCGCCGTCGCGGGCCAGCTTATAGGCGCGTTGCCCGTCGATCTTCACGGCCGAGAACTTAGGCGGCACCTGCATGATATCCCCCAGAAACGGGGCGAGCGCCAGTTTGATATCCGCGTCCGAAGGGCGCGCATCGCTTTGCGCAATCACTTCGCCCTCAGCATCGTCCGTGTTGGTCGCCTGACCCAAACGCACGGTGAAAGTGTAGGCTTTCAGCGCATCGGTGATGTATGGAACGGTTTTGGTCGCCTCACCCAAAGCCACGGCCAGAACGCCGGTCGCCTCAGGGTCCAGAGTACCCGCATGGCCCGCTTTCTTGGCGTCCATCGCCCAACGCACCTTGTTGACCACTGCGGTCGAGGTCATGCCCGCAGGCTTGTCCACCACCAGCCAACCGGAAATGTCGCGGCCCTTGCGTTTGCGTCCCATCTTGCACCTTGCCTTTTGCTAAGGCGCGCGGGTTAGCGGATCGTTTTACCGCTGTCAAACTCACGGCGCGTCTTCGACGACGCCTACGATTGGCCCCAGTGAGAACCCGATATCCGACCGGTTGCTGGCGCGCTCATACATGCGCGAGATATTTCCATCGAGGAACAGCGCATTCGGCGTTTCCAGCACGTCTCGGAACAGCCTGCCGAATTCATGAAAGGTCACGTAATCCTCAGAGATCGCAAAGACCGTGCGCGTGCCATCGGCACTGGTGCCCACACCGTTGCGAATGTAGCGCGAGGTCGAATCAGGCAGGAACCGGGGGTGCAGTTCGCCGTCGATCACCAGCATCGGGCCAGATTGGGTTGCAAATCGGCACTGCGGGGCCTGATCGACGAAGGAGAGTGTCTCGAACACGTCGGCTCGGCTTTCACGAATGCAGAACACCCCGTTGGGCAGTAATCCGAAATTGCCGGGCCCGGCATTCGGGATCACGCGCATCTGTTCCTGCCCATCTTCGACATAATGCCCGACGGGCGAGCGGTCGTCGTGGTACATGCCCGCATTCATCGCAAAGGCCAGCCGTTTGCCTTCGGGCGCGAGCGTGTCGTTCACCGATGAGAAATGCCCAAGCAGATCGCCTTCGTCATCGTTCAGAAACAGGCGTATGTCTTCCGAGGCATCGACCTCGCAGACCGTATACCGCTTGTCCTCATGGATCAGCTTCTCACAGGTGACCGCATGGGCCTGCGCGGCCCAGAGAACCGCGCCTATTGTTACGAATGCCCGGATCACTCGTCCAGATCGCGGCGCACCGCGTCCTGTTCGAACATACGGCGGGTGTCGTCCAGACGGTCAAACGTGTCATCCAGACGGAACCGCAAATCGGGTGAGAATTTCAGGTTCAGCTTTTTGCCGATCATGCGCCGTAGTTCGCCTTTGTTGCGAGCGAGCAGGTCGATCACATCCTCTTGGCCTTTGCCACCCAGCGGCAGCACATAGGCGGTGGCGATCTTAAGATCGGGCGAGGTGCGGACCTCACCCACGGTGATCGACATACGGTTCAGGTCGGGGTCGTGGACATCTCCGCGCGCCAGAACTTCGGACAGGGTGCGGCGGATCAGTTCGCCGACACGCAGTTGCCGTTGGGACGGGCCGGGGCCATCGTGGAATTTGTTCTTTGCCATACCGACGATCTAAGCCCTAACCGAGCCTTTGCCAAGCGGGCGCGAACCGGGTAGGAGGCTTTGAGCCGACTTAGCGAAAAGGACCAGCGCAATGACCCATATTCCGGGGATCGTCATCACAGGGGCTTCGGGCCGTATGGGGCAGATGCTGATCAAGACCGTGACTGACAGCGATCAGGCGCGTCTTGTCGGTGTGGTCGAACGCGCGGGCCACGATTGGATCGGTCAGGATGTAGGCACGGCCATGGGTGGCCAGGCGCTGGGCGTTACTGTGACAGACGATCCGCTGGAGGCGTTCGCACAGGCGCAGGCCGTGATCGACTTCACCGCGCCCGAAGCGACGCTGGAGTTTGCTGCTTTGGCTGCGCAGGCGCGGTGTGTGCATGTGATCGGTACCACCGGTATGACGGACGAGCAAATCGCGGCACTGGAACCGGCCTCCCGCCACGCGGTGATCGTGCGGGCGGGGAATATGAGCCTCGGCGTCAATCTGCTGGTGCAACTGACCAAAAAAGTCGCCGCCGCGCTGGATGAGGATTTCGATATCGAGATCATCGAAGGCCACCACCATCACAAGGTCGATGCGCCCTCGGGCACTGCGCTGATGCTGGGTGAAGCCGCTGCCGAGGGGCGTGGTGTCAAGCTGCCGGATGTGGCCGACCGGGGCCGCGATGGCATCACCGGCGCCCGTAAACGCGGAGACATAGGCTTCCACGCCATTCGCGGCGGAGACATCGTGGGCGAACATGACGTCCTGTTCGCCGCGCCCGGAGAGCGTATTGTCCTGCGCCATCTGGCCACCGACCGCGCCATATTTGCCCGCGGCGCGCTGAAGGCGGCGCTGTGGGGGCAGGGGAAGGCTCCGGGCCAGTACGACATGGTCGACGTATTGGGGCTGTAGACCCCGTCACCGAAAGGCAGTCAGGCCAGGTGGTGCCGGACCGTCCTGTCCAATCTGAGCGAACAGCGCCCCCAGCCGTTGGTCCCAGCTTGGGTATTGGCCTGTCAGAGCATAGGTCAGCCTCTCGGCCCCAATGGAAATGCCCAAGGGCGCGGCGTCTCCGGCGACTATGATCTCTCCGATCTCGGTCCAATCCGCCGACGGAGGATATGCGCTGGGCGCCGGGTCATCCGAGTTCGTCAGGCGGTAGTAGACGCCCATGGTCACGATATACGCATCACCGAACGGATCGGGGAAGAAAAAGCCCGAGGCATCGCGCGCCTCCAGGGCCTCGGCCTCATCGCGCAGCAGGACCTTTTCTGCGAAGGGCAGGCCCAGTTCGTCCAGCACCGGCCGCATGCCATCGGCTTGAGGGACGCTTACAAAGGCGATTCGGGCGGGGTCGAGGCCGAAGTCTTCGGTCAGAAGCTGCATCATCAGACGGGTGGTGACCTGCCCGTCTGCCGCCGCAGGGTGGCAGCCGACCTCGTGAAACAGCGGCAGCACATCCGGGCGTGATCTCTCGTCCACATCGGCAACGCGCGCCAGAGGCTGGATGACAAACGCACCGGAGGGCAGAACCGACTGATCGAAATCATGCCGCAGGCCGCCGTTGTATTCATCCCTACCGGAGACAATCGGCAAAGACGGTGCTTCGGTGAACCCAAGCTGGGCGAAGCTGGTTCTGAGTTGGGCAAGCGTTTCGGCCAGAGCCTGTTCGAACGCCTCATTCCGGTCCGCCGCCGCAAGCGTCACGCGCGGCAGAAGCGTTCCGACCGCTGCTGCGGTTCCCAACTGGACAACTCTGCGTCTGTTCAAACCCACGTGAGGCCTCCCGTACCTATTGGATACGGAGCAAGCCTAACACAGATACTTCGGACAAAGGTTAAGGGATTCTGAAAACGCACCGTCATGACCGCGCGTTTACAGGTCTTTGATCTTGTCCGCGCGCAACGGGCAAGCAAGATAGACGCCGAATTCTTTGCCGATATCTGCGCTGACGCGGGCGTGAACCGCGCCTTGCCGGTCGAGAAAGCGCTGGTTGTCTTCGACCGGGAAAATCCCCTCGTGCCAAATGCCGGGATGGATATAGAGGCCGCGTGAGCCATCGCACCAAAAGGCCACCACCTTTTCCGGTGTCAGATTGTCGCCCGGTAGGGCGACGGGGACAATAAAGGGCTTGTTGTCCAGCGGCCAGAACATCTGTCCACCGTCTGGGTGGTAGTTCATGTGCCACAAAAGGACTTGATCGCGCGGAGCGCTCTGCCGCTCGTCCTGTGCCTGCTGAGGATCAGTTGACCAACCCAGAACGTAGTGGCCGCCCACGGCTTCGTTTCGGCCATAGAGGACATCGCCTTTCCACTGCCCATGGAACGTGCCTTCGACCCAGCCGCCTTCATCGCCGGTGCCTTCATCGATGGGCCGCCAGCCTTGCTGCGGCCAGCGAGTGATCTCGATCTCGAACCCTTCGGGGTCATCGACCAGACAGCCATAGCCTTTGACCGATGCGTCCGTGGCGCGGATCAGGGGAACCTCGTGCCACGGCAGCGAGGGTTTGGTGCTGGCTTCAAAAATATACTCCGGGGCGTTCATGGCGTACCCATATGCTTGTCGACCATACGCTGCACCATCGGGGCGAAATGTGCAAAGTCAGGGGTCTCCATATCCGCGCGCTTTCCGGCCTCATCGAGATATCGCACCTGAATGATCTCTTTCAGGTTCGGGTTGGCTTCGAACGCGTTCACTTCTTCGGAACTCATCGGGCCGCCTTGCAGTTCCAGCGTGTGGACCGAGGCGGCGGACAGCCGGTTGAAATACTCCGGCTTTGTGGCGCAGAGATACCTCTTGGCCGCCACGTGGTAGCGGCAGCAATCGGTGATGACCGACGGAAAGAACTGCTCCAGCACTTCGGCGCCTGCATCTTCGTGATGGCGGTCCTCGGTGTCATCTGGGTGATAGGTTCCGAATTCCGAGGTGAAGTGGCCGATGTCATGCAGCAGGGCACCCACGATGATCTCTTCGGGCATGCCGTTCTGTTCGGCGATGGTGGCCCCTTGCAGCATGTGCTCGGCCATGGTCACGGGCTCGCCCAGATATTCCTCGCCACCGCGGCGGTCGAAGATATCGCCGATGAAGGCCACGATATTGTCGCGGTTCAGGGTCGTGAAATCGGGTTTCATTCCGCCGCCTCCGGCTGTGCCATGTCCATAGCGGCCAGAGTGGACAGCAACCCGTCCTTGTCGGCGTAGCAGCCTTGCAGCCACCGCGACCCTGCGCCCGAATAGCCAAGTCGCGCATGCAGCACGCGGGTGTTGTCGACGATGAAGCTCTCGCCCGGTTCAAGCTTGAACGACACGCCCATCGAAGGGTCGTCGATGATATCCCCCAGCTGGCGGTAGGCGGCGTAATAGGCCTCCATCTTGTCGAAGGGCACATCCACAAAGGGCGCGGAGGAGCGGTTGTTGAACCGGATGCCGATGATTTCGCCATCCGGAGACAGCTCGATCATCGGGCGGCGTGAGCGCAGGCAAACCCCGTCCGAGCCTTTGTATTCGAACCGCGCTGGATAGCCTGCCAGCAAGGCAAAGCCTTCGGGGTTCTGGTCGCGCAGTTTTTCGGCGGCGCGGAACCCGTCAAGCACGATCGAGTCGCCGCCCTCGGCGCTGTTTTCAAGGCAGTATAGGATTTGTAGCGTCGGCACCGGATCGCGGTAGGGATTGTCGGTGTGGGCCTGCAATCCCAGCCCGGTAAAGGCGAGGTTGGTCGGGTTCACCTCAGTCCGGACCTCGAAATAGGGGCCGTAATTGGTCTCACGCACATAGCCGAAAAGGTTGGCCACCATCAGCAGCGACTCGGGCTCGGTCGGGCCACTGGTCAGTTTGGCAAAACCGTATTCGGCCACAGCCGCCAGCCAATTGCGTTTGGCGCTGGGGTCGGCGTGAACCGCATTCCAGTCGCCGCTGGGGGCTGCGATGTCGCTTTCCCATGTGGTGATGCCGGGGGCGATGCGCCCGAACGGGGCGCTTTGATCGCGATCGTAAACATGATCGGCCAGCCATTCGGCGGGGAAGGTGACGGTTTTACCCTCTGGCTGGAAGGTGACGCTCAGATCGCCGTCGATCACCTCGGCCGCGCTGACTGAGGTGTTTTCGGGGATGTCGCCAATGCTGATCAGGCGCTGCCCGTTGCCTGGCGCGCGCGTGTCCGGGTCAAGCGCGTTGTCGCGCAACCAGATGGCATGAAATCGGGCCGAGGTTCCGTTGGTGAATTCAACAGTCACAACCGAAGGGTCAAAGGTAGCGGTGCGCAGCATGGGGTCTCTCCTGTTCAGCGCGGGCTTTGCTTGAAAGGGATACGCTCCTCGTGCCATTACCACAATTAATGCTTATTTTGTCTGAGGGTTGGTTTTTCTTATGGCTAAGGAAAAGATCGGGTTGCCGCCTCTGGACTGGCTGCGGGTGTTCGAGGCGGCTGGTCGACTGGGCGGTTTCTCGGCCGCTGCGCGTGAGTTCGGTTTGACACAGGCCGCAGTCAGCCAGCGGATCGGCAACCTTGAGGCATGGCTCGGGCGCACTCTTTTTGTGCGTGAGGCGCGGGGCGTGTCGCTGACCATCGAAGGCGAAAGCTATCTGCCGCTGGTGCAAGACAGCCTGCAAGCGCTGGAGCGCAACACCGAAGACCTGTTCGGAAAATCCCCGCGAGAGCTGAGGGTCGCGGGGCTTTCTTCCCATATCCATGCGCTGGTTCTGCCGGCCTTGCCAGCCTTTCTGACCATGCGGCCCAAGGTGCGGGTGATGACGGATTCGGTGACACGTAGAACGTCGTTGGAGGAAGAGCGGACATGGCTGCAAATCCGCTACGGTCGCGGTGTCTGGCCAGGGCGCAAGGCCAAGCTGATCGCGCCGGAGGTACTGGCCCCGATGGCTGCGCCAGATGTGTCGTGGGGCGCGCCGGTGATTGATCTACGGGGCGAGCGGCCCGGCTGGCAGGACTGGGCGCAGGGTGCAGGGATCAAGGACCTGCCACTGGGCCGGATCAGCTTTGATTCCGTCGGGCATGCTATGAAGGCCGCGCGTCAGGGATTGGGGGTTGTTTTGGGCTCGGTGCCCCTCGCTGCTGAAAGCTTGCAGTCGGAGCGTTTGCGCAGGCTCGACCTGCCAGAGCTGAAGACCAAGGATGGTTATTGGCTGACATGGCCCGAGGATCGTGCCAAATCGAAAAAGCAGCGCGCGCTGTTGGATGATTTCCTGCAAGCGCTGCGGGGGTAACCCATCAGAAGTCGATGGCGATGCCCTTTTTCTCCCAATCGCCGTAGCGCGCCGGGTCTGGTCCATCACGCCCGCCCAGCTCTTTCGGCATGTCTTTTGCATCGTCTTGGGCCTTGCGGCGACGCTCGGCGGCCTCGGCCAGTGCGCGCTGGGCTGCGGGCGGTAGATCTTTGGTATCGTCACTCATGACATCGGGTTCCTTTCCGGTCACGGTCTTGATATACGCCACCGTCCGCCAAAGGCAATGCGGACCACAAGCACATCAAAAGGCGGTTCCATGTCCGACAATGCAACGGCGGCGCGACGCAGCGCGATCTATCTGCTGGATCAGATTTTGGGCGAAGGGCGGCTTTTGTCCGAGTGCCTGGCCGCAGGCGCGCTGGACCGGTTGGCCCCGGAAGACCGGGCGCGGGCGCAACGCCTGACGCTGGAAACCCTGCGCGGGCTCGAGCGAGCGGACCGGCTGCTCGACAATCACCTCAACCGTACCCCCGCGCTGACCGTCCACAATGCGTTGCGTCTGGGCGCGCTCGAGCTGTGCCATGGCGAGGCCGCGCATGGTGTGGTGAATTCCATGGTCGAGATTGTTGCCCGCTCACGCAAGCATGGGCGTCTCAAGGGATTGGTGAATGCGGTGCTGCGCAAGGTGGCCGCCGAAGGACCAGACGCTTGGCCCAAGATGCGCGTGCCGCGTCTGCCGGACTGGCTGCGTGATCCGCTGGTCATGGCCTGGGGGGCAGAGGCCGTTGCTGGTATGGAGCAGGCGCATTTCGCAGCCGCCCCACTGGATCTGACGGCCAAACCGGGGGCGGATGCGCCGGGAATAGCTCTGCCGACTGGGTCAATGCGGGTGCAGGATGCGGGGCAGGTTTCGGCCTTGCCGGGCTACAACGCGGGCGATTGGTGGGTGCAGGATGCAGCGGCGGCGATGCCGGTGCGCGTGTTGGCCCCAAAGGTCGGTGAGAAAATCCTCGATCTTTGCGCGGCACCGGGGGGCAAAACGCTGCAACTGGCCGCTGCTGGCGCCGAGGTGACGGCACTGGATATATCGGAGCAGCGGTTGGAGCGGGTGCGCGAAAACCTCACGCGCACCGGGTTGAAGGCAACTGTTATTGCGGGTGACGCGCTGGACCATCAGGGTCAGTATGATGCGATCCTGCTGGATGCGCCCTGTTCTGCAACCGGTACGATCCGCCGCCACCCCGATCTGCCCTTTGCCAAAGATGGCTCGGAATTCGGCGGTCTGATCGAGCTGCAGACGCAGATGCTGGCCCATGCCTGGAGCCTGCTCAAGCCGGGCGGGCGGCTGGTCTATTGCACCTGCTCGTTGCTGCCTGACGAGGGCGAGGTGCAGGTTGAAGAGGCGCTGGACATGTACCCGGACATGTCCGTGGATCGCGACGCGCTGACCCTCGATGGGGTCGAGCCGGAGTGGATCACCGAGGAAGGCGGCCTGCGCCTGCGGCCCGATTATTGGCCGGATCGCGGCGGGATGGATGGATTCTACATCGCCTGCCTGAACAAATCCGCCTGAGCGCATGCTTTTCGATGACTTGACGATCGGCGCGGTCTATCGTTGGGTCTCAAGCGCCAGCAGAGCGCAAGAGGCAGAGTAACGAGCGTCATGTCAGATACGGACACCATGACCAGCCGGTGGATGCGGTTCCAGAACCGTCTCTATGCGCGCCTGAGCCAACGGCAAAAGGCGGTCACGGGGTTTGTCACGCAGCCCGAACCGCGCACCGTCGGGTCTTTTGCCCGTGGTCGCCAGTTGGTGGCGGGCAATCTGCTGTTCTCCGGATATCTCGTCGAGGCACAGGATACTGGCCTGTGGGAGGTCACGGCCCCCAGTCTGGGCTTTGACGATGAGAGGCACGGCTTTGCTTGGCTCGATGATCTGGCGGCTGTCGGCGATATGCGGGCGCGAGACAAGGCGCAGCGCTGGGTCTGGGGCTGGATCGAGGCGCATGGGCGCGGGCAGGGACCCGGGTGGGTGCCGGATCTGACCGGACGGCGCGTCATGCGTTGGATAAACCATGCGTCCTTCTTGCTGCGCGGCGCAGATGAGGCGCAGACTAAACTGTTTTTCCGGTCTCTCGCGCAACAAACATGGTTTCTGTCCAAACGCGCCCATGCTGCAACGCCGGGATTGCCGAGGTTTGAGGCACTGGCTGGTCTGGTTCAGGCCGGATTGGCACTTCAAGGGTTGGAGCGGATGGCCGATCCCGCCCTGCGTGCGTTGGCGCGCGAATGCGAACGGCAGGTCGACAAACAGGGCGGCATCCCGACGCGCAACCCCGAAGAACTGCTTGAGGTGTTTACGCTACTCGGCTGGACCTCCGCCGCCCTCAGCGATCTTGGGCGCGGCACACCGGTGGCGCAGGCCGCAGCGATCAAGCGGATTGCGCCCACACTGCGCAGTTTGCGCCATGCGGATGGCGCTCTGGCCCGGTTCCATGGCGGCGGACGCGGGATCGAAGGCCGGTTGGAACAAGCGCTGGCTCAAAGCGGGGTCAAGCACAAGGCGGCGACGGAATTGCCCATGGGTTTTGCCCGGCTCTCTGCCGCCCGCACGACTGTGATTGTGGATGCCAGCCCTCCGCCTGTGGGCGCGGCCTCGTTGAACGCGCATGCCTCGACCACGGCGTTCGAGCTGACCTCGGGCCGGCGTCCGCTGATCGTGAATTGCGGCTCCGGGGCCAGTTTTGGACTGGATTGGCGTCGGGCGGGACGGGCCACGCCATCTCATTCCACGCTCTGTCTGGATGGATATTCCAGCGCGCGTCTCGCCAAACCTGTGACGGGTAGCGAGCGACAGGCGTTGGTGGATGCGCCGCAAGACGTCCCCGTGGATTTCGAGGACGCGTTCGAGGGCATCCGCTTCATGGTCGGCAATGATGGCTATACCAAGGTTTTCGGCCTGACCCACGCGCGTACATTCGAGCTGCGCTTTGACGGGCGTGAGCTGACGGGCGAGGATATCCTGCTGACCACAAGCGACAAATCCAAGCGGCAGTTTGACAAGGCGATGGATGCCTCGGGCCTTTCAGGTGTCGGGTTTGATATCCGGTTTCATCTGCACCCGGATGTGGATGCGGCCGTGGATTTGGGCGGCTCGGCGGTGTCGATGGCCCTCAAAAGCGGTGAGATCTGGGTTTTCCGCCATGATGGCGTGGGAAAATTATCCGTCGAGCCAAGCGTTTACCTTGAAAAAGGGCGTTTAAAGCCGCGCGCGACAAAACAGATCGTTCTATCTGGCCGCGCAATGGAGTATGCGACGCGCATCCAGTGGACGTTGAGCAAGGCGCAGGATACAGCCTATGCCGTGCGCGACATGCACCGGGACGAACCCGAATTCGACTGACGCCAAAAGGACCTTTGGACCCATGACCGACTTTCACCCCGTGCGCCGCGCGTTGCTTTCCGTTTCCGACAAGACAGGTCTGATCGAACTGGGAAAGGCGCTGGCCGAGCGCGGGGTTGAGTTGCTGTCCACTGGTGGAACCGCCAAGGCGCTGCGCGATGCAGGGCTTGAGGTTCGGGACGTGAGCGAGATCACCGGCTTCCCCGAGATGATGGATGGTCGGGTCAAGACCTTGCACCCGATGGTGCATGGCGGCCTTCTCGCGCTGCGCGACAATGACAGCCACGTCGCGGCGATGGAAGAACACGGCATTGGTGCGATCGACCTGCTGGTCGTGAACCTCTACCCATTCGAGGCGACCGTGGCCAAAGGGGCCGACTATGACACCTGCATCGAGAATATTGATATCGGCGGTCCTGCGATGATCCGCGCGGCGTCCAAGAACCACGCCTTTGTGAACGTGGTTGTGGATGTCGAAGATTATTCATCGCTGCTGGACCAGTTGGAAGAGAACTATGGCAAGACGTCCTATGGCTTCCGCCAATGGCTGGCTCAAAAGGCCTATGCCCGCACAGCGGCCTATGACACAGCTGTTTCGAACTGGATGGCTGATGCCCTTCAGTTGGAGGCCCCCAAGCGCCGTGCCTTTGCCGGTGAGCTGAAACAGACCCTACGCTATGGCGAGAACAGCCACCAGCAGGCGGCGTTTTATACCGATGGCACCAACCGACCCGGCGTGGCGACCGCTCTGCAGCATCAGGGCAAGGAACTGAGCTACAACAACATTAACGACACTGACGCGGCCTTTGAGTTGGTGGCGGAATTTGATCCGGCACAAGGTGCGGCTTGCGCGATTATCAAACACGCCAACCCCTGCGGTGTCGCGACCGGCGCGACCTTGCTGGACGCGTATAAATCGGCCTTCGATTGCGACCGGACCTCGGCCTTTGGCGGGATTGTTGCGTTGAACCAGCCTCTGGACGTGGAGACAGCGCAGGAGATCACCGGCATCTTCACCGAGGTCGTCATCGCCCCCGGCGCCTCGGATGAGGCCAAGGAGATCTTTGCCGCCAAGAAAAACCTGCGCCTATTGACGACCGAGGGTCTGCCGGACGTAACCGCCGGTGGGAAAACCGTGCGTCAGGTGGCCGGTGGCCTTCTGGTCCAAGACAAGGACAATGGCTTTGTCGGCATGGATGACCTGAGAGTGGTCACCAAGAAGGCGCCGACCGACGAACAGATGCGAGACCTACTGTTTGCTTGGAAAGTCGCCAAACACGTCAAATCCAACGCTATCGTCTACGTCAAGGACGGCGCGACCGTCGGGGTTGGCGCAGGCCAGATGAGCCGCGTCGACTCGGCGCTGATTGCGGCCAAGAAAGCCGAACGCATGGCTGATGTGCTGGGACTGCCACAGCCGCTGACCATCGGCTCAGCCGTGGCCTCGGATGCATTCTTCCCGTTCCCTGACGGACTGATGGAGGCCGCTGAGGCGGGTGCCACCTGCGTGATCCAACCCGGCGGCTCAATGCGCGACGACGAAGTGATCGCTGCGGCGGACGAGGCCGGTCTGGCCATGGTCTTCACCGGCATGCGCCACTTCCGCCACTGATGCGCAGCCGTCTTCTGCTCTGGGCCGTACTCACGGCGTTTCTGATCGACCAGATCAGCAAGTATCTGGTCGTTCACGTGATGCGCGTGGCTGAGGGCAATATCGACGTTCTGCCGCCGCTGCTGGTTTTCAAATATGGTGAGAACCGCGGTATCAACTTTGGCCTGTTCCAAGGGAATTCCGACGCCGCGCGGTGGGTTCTGATTGGTATCTCGGTTGCCGTCTGTATCGCGGTTGCGATCTGGCTATGGCGGTCGGCGCCGACCAAGGTGATGCTGTTGAGTGGCGGGCTGCTGATCGGTGGCGCGCTGGGCAATGTGGTTGATCGGGTGCTGTATGGCTATGTTCTGGATTTCCTGAACATGTCCTGTTGTGGCATCAACAATCCCTTCGTGTTCAATCTGGCCGATGTGTTTATCTTTGCCGGTGCCATCGGACTTGTATTGTTCGACAATAAAAAGGCCTCGTGACGCGCCCGACGAGATGCGTTAAAAGCACCTGAAACAGGTTGGAGACTCTGATGCGGTTGTCGCGCGCCCTACTTGCCATGATCCTTGGTGCAGCCGTTGCGGGCTGCAACAACCCCGGCCTGCGCGATCTTGACCCTCCGGGGGAAGGGCCGGATGAGTTCTCCGTGCTGCCGGTTAAACCCCTGACCCAGCCGAAGGACTATGCGTTTCTGCCGGCCCCCACACCGGGCGGTGGCAACCTGACGGATCCGAACCCGAACGCAGACGCCGTAGTGGCCCTTGGGGGCAACGCGTCGGCGCTGAACCCGAATGCGGCGATCCCGTCGTCGGATACCGCACTTGTAACTGCCTCAAGCCGTTATGGCGTGCCGGCAAACGCGCGCGCCGTGGTCGAGGCAGATGATGAAGCCTTCCGCAAGCGCCGTGGTCGTTGGACCGGTCTGCGCCTGTTCCCGGTCGATCGCTACCAGCAGGTTTACGAGCGTCAGTCGATCGATCCCTTTGTCGAAACCGATGCAGCCCGTCGCATTGGGGTAGAGACACCGTCTTCACCTCCGAATGAATAATTCTTTAACTTTCTGTCATCTCCCTTGATCCCGCCGGGCTCCACCGTAGTTTGAGTTCTAGAAACGAAACGGAGGATGCCCCATGGTTCGGGCTTTGGCACTATCTGCCGCCCTGATGGCAGCCACCCCGGTCCTGGCCGAGGACGGGAAAGAGGCGGTCACAACCTTCACTTTGGACAACGGCATGGATGTCGTTGTGGTCGAGGATCACCGCGCACCGGTCGTGCAGCACATGGTTTGGTATCGCGCCGGATCGGCAGATGAGCCGATCGGGTCGTCCGGCGTGGCGCATTTCCTCGAACATCTGCTGTTCAAGGGCACCGATACTTTGGCACCTGGCGAGTTCTCGGCCACGGTTGCGGCCAATGGAGGCAATGACAACGCCTTTACCTCGTATGACTACACGGCCTATTTCCAGCGAGTCGCAGCCGACCGGCTGGAGCTGATGATGCAGATGGAATCGGACCGGATGCGGAATATTCGCCTGTCCGAAGACGATATTGCCACCGAACGCGACGTGATTCTGGAAGAGCGAAACCAGCGCACTGACAACAACCCGCGCGCGCTGTTTGGCGAGCAGATGAATGCTGCGCAGTACCTCAACCATCGCTATGGCGTCCCGATCATAGGCTGGCGGCATGAGATGGAGACGCTGGACATGGAGGACGCGCTGTCCTTCTACCAGACCCACTATGCCCCCAATAACGCCATCCTTGTCGTGACCGGAGATGTCGACCCGGACGAGGTGCGTAGTCTTGCGGATCAGTATTACGGTGTAATCCCGGCCAACCCGGACCTGCCGGAACGCATCCGCTCGCAGGAGCCTCCGCAAACCGCGGAACGTCGCCTGACCTACAAAGACCCACGCGTGTCGCAGCCCTATGTGCAGCGCAGCTATCTGGCCCCGGAACGCGATCCGGGTGAGCAGGAGAAAGCGGCAGCCCTGTTTCTTTTGGCCGAACTGCTTGGGGGTGGCACGACCTCATATCTGAACGAGAAACTGCAATTTGAAGATCAGGTCGTTACCTATGCAGGCGCGTTCTACCGGGGGGTCTCGCTGGATGACACCACCTTTGACCTGTTGGTTGTTCCGGCCGAAGGTGTCTCGCTGCAAGAGGCCGAGGATGCAATGGATCGGGTCGTGGCTGATTTCATCGCCGAGGGGGTGAACGAAGAAGATCTTGACCGGATCAAGATGCAGCTACGCGCCTCGCAGACCTATGCGCGAGACAATGTGGACGGCATCGGCAACCGCTATGGTCGCGCCCTGACCAGCGGATTGACGGTTGAGGATGTGCAGGCGTGGCCCGACGTCCTGCAAGCCGTAACCGGGGATGAGATCATCGCCGCCGCCCGTGAGGTTCTGCAACTGGAAAGCTCGGTCACCGGCTGGCTGATGAAGGATGATGAGGTGACCCAATGAAACGCATCTTCGCAACCCTGATCGCCTTTGTCATCGCGCTGCCCGCATGGGCAGAGATCGAGATTGAGGAGGTCACCTCGCCCGGTGGCATCACCGCATGGTTGGTCGAGGATCACTCGATCCCCTTCGCAGCGCTCGAGCTGCGCTTTCGCGGCGGTACGTCGCTTGATGACCCGGGCAAGCGCGGTTCGGTTTATCTGATGAGCGGCCTGATTGAAGAGGGTGCGGGTGACATGGATGCCCGCACTTATGCGCGCGAGCTGGAGTCGCTGGCCGCCTCATTCACCTATAATGCTGGGGACGACTCGGTTTCGATCTCGGCCCGTTTCCTGACCGAAAACCGGGACGAGGTTATTGATCTGCTACGCACAACCCTGCTTGAGCCGCGCTTTGACGAAGACGCGGTGGAACGTGTGAAGGCGCAGATTCTGTCCGGCCTGCGCTCGGACCTGACCGATCCGAACGATATCGCCGGTCGCAGCTTTGCCGCTATGGCCTATGGCGATCATCCCTACGGGTCCGAGGGCAAAGGCACACTTGAAACCGTGGCAGCCTTGACGCGCGACGATGTCGTCACCGCTTATGAGAGCGTATTTGCTAAGGATCGCCTCTACGTTGGCGCTGTCGGCGACATTACCGCCGAAGAGCTGGGCGTACTTCTGGATACCTTGCTGCTGGACCTGCCCGAGACTGGCAAACCGATCCCGGAAAAAGCCGAGGTTCAGATTGAGGGTGGCGTAAGCGTGGTCGAATTCGACACGCCACAATCCGTGGCGCTGTTCTCGCAGAAAGGGATCGACCGGGATGATCCCGATTTCTTCGCGGCCTTTGTTCTGAATCATATCCTTGGCGGCGGCGGTTTCGAAAGTCGCCTGATGCAAGAGGTGCGCGAAAAGCGCGGCCTGACCTACGGCGTCTATTCCTATCTTGCGCCCAAGGACCTTGCCTCGGTCTATCTGGGTTCGGTTTCGTCCTCCAACGATCGCATCGCCGAAGCCGTCGAGGTGATCCGCGACGAATGGGCCCGAGCAGCGTCCGAGGGTGTAACCCAGAAGGAGCTGGACGACGCCAAGACCTACCTGACAGGTGCCTATCCGTTGCGGTTTGATGGCAATGGACGGATTGCCGGGATCATGGTCGGGATGCAGATGCAGGGTCTGCCGATCGACTATATCGCGACGCGCAACGACAAGGTGAACGCGGTGACGCTGGATGAGATCAACCGCGTGGCGTCCGAACTGCTGGACCCAGAGGGCCTGCACTTCACCATTGTCGGAAAACCCGAAGGGGTGGACGGCTGACGCCGTCCCCCTGCGCTTGCAGGGCGGGATACCTATCGCTAGCGAGCAAAGCGCCGCTTACCGGATCGGCGACTCTCCGCCTTAACTTACCGTTAACGCGTCTTGGCCATACTTTAGCCAGAAATGTCGAGAATTCTGTGATAATCGGAATATGAGATGAGATTCCCTTTGTCCTCATCTCTTGTCACAGCTTGGGATGGATAGTGACGCTATGATAGTTGCGATTATGGGATTGGGCACAGTTGCAGGGTTGCTGACCTTTGCGGCAGCTTTGATTCTAGGCCAATCCCTGCTCAGCGCCTTTGCACTTTACGTGGTGGCCGGCGTTCTGACCTCGCTGCTGGTCGCCGCAGGGATCTATTTCAGAAGCTCTTGAGCTAGCTGTACCCGAAACAAAGCCCTACGGCTGAACATTCAGCCTTCAAGCTTTAGCCTTTTTCGCCGCACGCAGCATCTGTCCCATCATCTGCCCAAACTTGCCCGAGCCGCGCTGATACAAGGCTCCATCAACCGCCATGACTGTGCCGCTGATATAGCTGGCCATATCAGAGCTGAGGAACAGGCAGGCATTGGCCACGTCCTTCGGTTGTCCCCAACGGCCCAATGGAACGTCCTTGCGCAGCGCTTCGCCAGCATCAGGTGTTGGCGCAAGGCGTTTCGCCCCTTCGGTGCCCTCGATGAAACCAGGCACGACCGAGTTCACGCGGATGCCTTCGACGCCCCATTCCATGGACAGGGTTCGGGTGATCTGATCAACGCCCGCCTTTGCCGCGCAGACATGAGCCTGCCCTTCGTACGGCAGATAGGATTGCGGGGCTGAGATGTTGATGATGCTGCCACCGGGCCGTTTGAGGTAAGGGTAGGCCCCTTTCAGAACATGAACGGTGCCCATCAGATCGATGTCGACTACGGTCTTGAACGCATTGACCGACATCTCGGACATCAGCGCCGGGAAATTCCCCGCCGCTCCTGACACCAGCACGTCGAAATCGCCAAACGCATCATGGAACTGTTTCAACCCCGCCGACACGGCGTCCGGATCGCGCACGTCAAACGCCGCACCGATGGCCTCTGCCGCGCCTGCCGTTTTCAGCGCAGCGACCGTGTCATCCACTTTCTCTTGTGAGCGGCTGGCAACCGCCAACCTCGCGCCCGAGGCCGAGAAGGCCTCGGCAATCCCCCGGTTAATACCGCTGGTGCCGCCAATGACGATGACGGTTTTGTTCGCAAAGTCCATGTGGGCCTCCCGTGATGCGGGAGCCCTACTCGCCGTAGGGCACCCAGATGTTTTTCACTTCGGTCGCAGCCTGCAGGAAGCGGCGCGAATGGTCCATGCTCCAGTCAAATGCCGTCGCGTTATTGACCCAGGTTCGTTTTAGGTTCCCGGCAGAGACGACTTCGATCTCTTTCGACAGATCTGTCGAAGAGAACGACCAGACCGCGTCCACGTTCAGATGCGAGGCCAGCGGTTTCGCCAATTCCGCATGGCTGCCGGTCAGGATATTGACCACACCCGCGGGCACGTCCGAGGTCTCGAGGATCTGATAGAAATCCGTCGCCGCCAACGGATACGGCTCTGATGCCGCCAATGCCACTCGGTTCCCCATCGCAATCGCAGGCGCCATGGCCGAGACCAGCCCCAGCAGAGGGGCCTCATCCGCGCAGAGTGCGCCGATCACGCCGACGGGTTCTTTCATGGCGATTGCCACGCCCCGGATCGGAACGCCATGCACCTGACCGTCATATTTGTCGGCCCAGGCGGCTGCGGTGAACAGACGCTGGATCGAGGCCTCGACCTCTTTCGCGCCGTCTTTCTTGCCGGTCATGGCGTCGATACGGGCAGCGAATTCACCCGCGCGGGCCGAGAGGTTCTCGCCGATATAGTAAAGGATTTGCGCCCGTAGATGGCCGGTTGTCTTGGACCAGGCTTTCGCGCCTGCTGCGGCCTCAACCGCGTTGCGGACGTCCTTGCGGTTGGCCAAACCCACATGTCCCAGCAGGCCGGACTTGCCCCAGACGGGTTTCGAATAGCCTCCGTCGGGCCGCGCCTGCTTGCCACCCACATACATTTTGGCGGTGCGGTCGATCGGGTCGACCGAGGCGCCTTCGCCCGTGGCCGCCTCGACCTTTGTCAGCGGCTTGGCCTTGCCTTTGGGCTTGGTATAGGCGGTCAGCCCCTCCCAACCGCCTTCACGGCCAAATCCGCTTTCGCGAACTCCGCCGAACCCAGCGGCAGCGTCAAACAGGTTGGTGGCGTTGACCCAGACCACGCCCGCAACCAGCTTGGGCGCGATATCCAGCGCGAGGTTTACATTCTCGGTCCAGACCGTCGCGGCCAGGCCGTAGCGGGTGTTGTTCGCCAGTTCGACGGCCTCAGCCGGGGTGCGGAAGGTCGAGGACACCAGAACCGGGCCAAAGATCTCCTCCTGCATCAGCGGGTCCGAGGTCTCGAGCCCCGAGATCAGTGTCGGAGGGTAGTAGCAGCCGTTTTCGGGCAGTTCGCAAGCGGCGTGATGGACATGGCCTGCGGTATTGCTGTCGACCATGGTTTTGATCGTCTGCAGCTGAACCGGGTCTACAACCGCGCCGACGTCGATGCATTTGTCCAGCGGATCACCGATGCGCAAGCCATCCATCCGGGCGCGCAGCTTGTCGTGGAAACGGTCGGCAATGCCCTCCTGCACCAGCAGGCGGGACCCTGCACAGCAAACCTGCCCCTGATTGAACCAGATCGCGTCGACCAGACCTTCGATAGCTGAGTCAATATCGGCGTCGTCGAACACGATATAGGCGGACTTGCCGCCCAGCTCCAATGTCAGTTCCTTACCCGAACCCGCAGTCGCCTCGCGGATACGCCGCCCCACGACGGTCGAGCCGGTAAAAGCGATCTTGTCCACGTCGGCACCCACGATCATCTCACCCACCGCGCCGTCTCCGGTCACGATATTGACGACGCCTTTGGGTAGCCCGGCCTGTGAGCAGATATCAGCGAACAGCAGCGCGGTCAGCGAGGTATATTCGGCCGGTTTCAAAACCACCGTATTCCCCATCGCCAGCGCGGGCGCGATCTTCCAGGCCAGCATCAGCAAAGGGAAGTTCCACGGGATGATCTGTCCACACACGCCCAAGGCCTCAGCATCGGGCAGCTCGCTCTCCATCAATTGCGCCATACCGGCGTGATAGTAGAAGTGGCGTTGCGCCAGAGGGATGTCGATGTCACGCGATTCACGGATCGGCTTGCCGTTATCCATGCTCTCCAGCACGGCGAACAAACGCGCGTGCTTTTGCAACAGCCGCGCAATGGCATAGAGATACCGCGCCCGGCCTGCGCCGCCCAGTTTCTCCCACTTGGGTTGCGCCTTGCGGGCAGCTAAGACTGCCGCGTCCACATCCGCATGCTTGGCCTGGGTCAGCTTGGCCAGAACCTCTCCGGTCGCGGGGTTGCGGCTTTCGAACCCTTTGCCCGGTTTGGTGAAACTCCCGTCGATAAAATGACCGAACGCATCGCCCTGATCGACCAGCCAGGCCAACGCCTCAGCTGCGCTTTCGGGGGCGGGGCCATAGTCCATGGTCTCGAAGATTTCTTTGACTGTCATTGTTCTTTTCCTCAGCCCATGGAGTGACGATAACCGGCGGAATACGCGCCCGTCACATAATGTTCCAACTGCCGTTCGATATCGCCCAGAAGTGACGAGGCGCCAAAGCGGAACAGGTCCGGCTCCAGCCAGCGGTCGCCCAGTTCATCCTTGATCAGCGACAAATAAACCAAGGCATCCTTGGCCTTCGAGATACCACCCGCAGGCTTGTACCCCACACGATACCCGGTGCGGTCATAGTAGTCGCGAATCGCGCGGATCATCACCAGCGATACGGGCAGAGTAGCGTTGACGCTTTCCTTCCCGGTTGAGGTTTTGATGAAATCCGCCCCCGCCATCATGCAGACCAATGAGGCGCGGGCGACGTTGCGCAGGCTGCCCAGCTCTCCGGTCGCCAGAATGGCTTTGACATGGGCATCGCCGCAGGCAGCGCGGAAGGCTTTCATCTCATCATACAAAGCCTGCCAGTCCCCAGACAGCACGTGACGGCGCGAGATGACGATGTCGATCTCTTCCGCTCCGGCTTTCACGCTTTCTTCGATCTCGGCCACGCGCAGGTGGAACGGCGACAGGCCCGCTGGAAACCCGGTAGAGACGGCAGCCACCGGTATCCCAGTGCCCTTCAAAGCGGCAACGGCAGTCTCGATCATGTCGTGATAGACGCAGACGGCCCCGGTCGTGATCGCAGGCATATCCAGCGCTTGCAACGTTGCTGGCGCAACCGGCTGGCGCGCTTTGGCGCACAAACGGCGCACGCGCCCCACCGTGTCGTCACCCGATAGGGTGGTGAGGTCGATCATCGTGACCGCCTTCAGCAGCCACGCGGCCTGATAGTCTTTCTTGACCGACCGCCGACCGGGCAGAGTTGCCGCGCGGCGCTCAATGGCCGAGGTATTGGCCTGAACGGCCCGAACCCAATCCAGATCAAGATTCATTCCGGGATTTCTGGGTTCAGTGACTTGCGGCAGATGCGCGGTGCGCACGGGGCTGTCTGAGCGCTGCGGTTCCATTCTCACATCCTTTGGGAGGTTTGCGTCAAAATCGCACGGCTTAGCAGTAAATGGAAGGCGGCAGAGCGGCCTTGCGGTATTTTTTTGACCATTTGGACAAATAAACTAGGATTTTGTTGCGACTAATTCGCAATAGCATTGACTTAGTTGCGAGTCGTTCTCATATTTAATCGCAACAGGGTCCGAATTCCGGAGATCAACTATGATTCGTCGCAGTTTCCTTACTGCTCTCGCTATCGCCGCCGCCATGCCGCTTGCTGCATGGGCGCAAGCTCCGCTGAAAGTTGTGGCTACGACCGGCATGATTGCCGACGCAGTACGACAGGTTGGCGGCGATCAGGTCGAGGTAAAGGGCCTCATGGGTCCCGGTGTTGATCCGCATGCTTATCGCCAGACCCGCAGCGATATCGTCGCCATGACCCGCGCGGATCTGGTGCTGTGGCACGGTCTCTACTTGGAAGCGCAGATGGAGGATTTCTTTGGAGACCTCAGCCGCAAGCAAACCGTGGTTGCCGTAGCCGAAAGCGTCGATAAATCGAAGCTGCGCGCGCATGATGACTATGCCGACAAATATGACCCGCATATCTGGATGAGCCCAACCCTGTGGGCCGATGTGGTCACCAAGGTCCAAGAGACGCTATCCGAGGCCCGCCCTGAGGCTGCCGAGATTTTTGCCGCAAACGCACAGGTGCATCTGGCCGAGCTTGAGGCTCTGACAGCCTATGCAGAACAGGCCCTGACTGCAGTGCCCGAGGACAGCCGCGTTCTACTGACCGCCCATGACGCCTTCGGCTATTTTGGTGCGGCCTATGGCTATGAGGTGATGGGCGTGCAGGGCATCTCGACCCAGTCCGAGGCCGGTCTGAACCGGATCGGACAGCTGGTCGACACTCTGGTCGACCGCCAGTTGACGGCCGTGTTCGTAGAAAGCTCGGTGTCGGATCGGTCTATGCGCGCGCTGATCGAAGGCGCGGCGGCCAAGGGGCACAAAGTCTCGGTCGGGGGTGAGCTGTATTCCGATGCCATGGGCGAGCCAGGTACCTATGAGGGCACCTATGTCGGCATGCTGGATCACAATATCACCGTGATCGCAGGGGCCTTGGGGGCGGATGTCCCCAATCAGGGGCTGAACGGCAAATTGTCTGCGGGGTTTTGAGTGATGCTAGAGCTTGCAGCGGTTCAGGGTGTTTCCGTCGAAGACCAAGGGATTGAGGCCAGCCCGCTGGCGGTGCGTGGTCTGACAGTCTCATACGGTCAGAAGCCTGCTGTATTCTCGGTGGATATGACAGTTCAGCCGGGGGCGATGACGGCGATTATCGGCCCGAACGGGGCAGGGAAATCAACACTCCTGAAAGCGGCGCTTGGGATCGTCACGCCCTTGTCCGGGCAGGTGACTGTATTTGGTCAACTGCTCGAGGAACAACGTGCCCGGATCGCCTATGTCCCGCAGCGCGCCAGTGTTGACTGGGATTTCCCGACCCGCGTTATTGACGTGGTTCTCATGGGCCTGTCGCGTCAACTGGGCCTGTTGGGCCGTGTCCGCGCGCGGCACAAAGCGGCTGCAATGGATTGCCTGAACCGCGTTGGCATGCGCGATTTTGCAGATCGTCAGATCGGCCAGCTGTCCGGCGGCCAGCAACAGCGGGTGTTCCTAGCCCGTGCCTTGGCGCAGGACGCCGATCTTTACCTGTTGGATGAGCCCTTCGCCGGTGTCGACGCCGCCACTGAGAAAGCCATCATCGCGGTGCTGAAATCGCTGAAAGAGGCGGGCAAGACCGTCGTGGTCGTCCATCACGATCTGGCGACGGTCTCGGACTATTTCGATCATGTCTTCCTGATCAACACGCGCAAGATCGCCGAAGGCTCGGTGGCGCAGGCCTTTACCGCCGAAACCCTTCAGTCCGCATACGGAGGCCGCTTGGCCACCGCGCAAATCGACCAGATTTCGCGCGCGCTGGGGTAGGGAATGCTCTGGGATGCGCTCAGCCTGCAGCTTGGCTACAACGCCACGCTGGTCGCTATTGGTGCGAGTTTGCTGGGAGTCTCGGCCGGAGTGACCGGCACCTTTCTGTTTTTGCGCAAACGCGCGCTGGTCAGCGACGCGATCAGCCATGCCACCTTGCCGGGGGTCTGTCTGGCCTTCATGCTGCTGGTCGCCCTTGGTGAAGACGGGCGCAACCTGCTGGGTCTGCTGGCGGGATCGGCTGTGTCAGCCTGGGTTGGTCTGCTATGCCTGAACTGGTTAACCCGCCACACCCGACTGGCCGAGGATGCCGCAATCGGCGCGGTTCTATCGGTGTTCTTCGGCTTTGGCATCGTCCTGCTGACCGTCATACAGACTATGGGCGTTGGGCGGCAAGCGGGGTTGGAGGGGTTCCTTCTGGGCTCAACCGCCGGGATGCTGTGGGCGGATGCCTTGATCATCGCGATCGGAGGTGCGGCGACTCTGGTGCTTGTGATGATCCTGCGCCGCCCGATGACTTTGGTGGCGTTTGACCCCGAATATGCCGCGGCCCGGGGCTTGCCCGTGCATCGCATTGACCTCGCGATGATGGGGTTGGTGATGGCGGTCACTGTGGTCGGCCTGAAAATCGTCGGCCTGATCTTGATCGTGGCTTTGCTGATCATCCCACCGGTCACCGCGCGGTTCTGGTCCGAGCGGTCGGATCGCGTTGTCTTGCTGGCCGGTCTCGCGGGTGGTTTGGCAGGCTATATCGGTGCCGCCTTGTCGGCCACTGCGCCGAATCTGCCGACTGGGCCAATCATCGTCCTGGTCAGCTTCGCCTTCTTCGTCTTGTCCCTGTTCCTCGCCCCGGTCCGCGGGATTCTGGCCGCCGTTCTGCGCCATCTGAGGTTCCAACGTCGGGTGCATATCCGGCAAGGGCTGTTGGCTTTGGCACAAGGCCAGAAGATCTACGAACCTCTAACCCTGCGCCTGTTGCGCCACGCTGATCTTGTGCGCGCTGATGGCGTGGCGACCGAAGCCGGAAAAGCGCGTGCCGCCAAAGCCTTGCGCGATGAAAAACGCTGGGAGGTCGTGCGCGCAGATCAGGCGCATGAGGCGACTGCCGCGCTATACAATGGCCTACGGGACATCGAAACCGTACTGACCAAGGATCAGATCGCCGAAATAGATAATCGCATCGGCGGACCACAGGGGGTTCCGACATGAGCGGTGAAGAATTCGTACCCCTGTCGCTGACGCCACTGCTGATCGGCACCTTCGCGGCGATAGCCTGCGCCTTGCCCGGCAATTTCCTCGTGCTGCGCAAACAGGCGCTGATCGGGGATGCGATCAGCCATGTGGTGCTGCCCGGTATCGTTGTGGCCTTTCTGCTGACCGGAGCGATCTCGACCTGGCCCATGATGCTGGGCGCGGCGGGCGCGGCGATCGTGGCCGTTGTTCTGATCGAGGCGATACGGAGGCTGGGTCAAATCGAACCGGGTGCGGCTATGGGCGTGGTCTTTACCACCATGTTTGCGGCAGGTGTGCTGATTTTGGAGCAGACGGATACTTCAACCGTACACTTGGACGTGGAACATGCGCTGTATGGCAATTTAGAAAGCCTGATCTGGCTGGATGCGACGGGCTGGTCCTCGCTTTGGGACCTGCAGGCCTTGGCCGGGCTGCCGCCGGAACTGCCTCGGATTGCAGTGACGATGCTGGGTGTTCTGCTGTTCACATGGCTCTTCTGGCGGCCGCTGAAAATCTCGACCTTCGATGAGGGGTTCGCGCGTACCATAGGCATCCGCACGGGGGCGCTAGGGCTGGCGTTGGTCATCGTCGCCGCGATCGCTGCTGTTGCCGCCTTTGATGCCGTCGGCTCGATCATCGTGATCGCCATGTTCATCTGCCCCCCTGCTGCGGCGCGCATGATGACCAACCGGCTGGAGACGCAAATCGCCTGGAGCGTGGGTTTCGCCATCCTCTCAGCTGTTTCGGGATATGTGCTGGCCGGGTATGGCCCGCTTTGGCTGGGCGCGGCGGACGCCGTCAGCGCGGCAGGGATGATCGCCACCATGTCCGGCGTGATCCTGGCCCTGACCGTCATTTTCGGCCCGTGCCGCACCCGAGTGGGTGCGCACACACCTGCGTGAAGCGGCACTTTCCTGCCACTGGTTCCCGCAGGTCATCGGCTGAACTTTGCCCAGAGTAAATAAAGATGACTCTTAATAAGCAATTTAACTAATTGCATGTTAGGTCAATTACATTACCGGCTAACAACTACCACTCACTTCGGTAAGTCCGGGCAGGGTTCGGTGAGGGCGGCACAGCCAGCCCCCGAACACTGTCCGGCCCCCCTCCTTCTTGATCTGAAAGATCGGCCGATATTACGGTTCAATCCGGTGGCAGAATCGGGCCGTGATGTGCTAGGTCTGGTGGTATGGCGCAGACGACCCCCAATATCAGCGAAACACGACCCGTTATCCGGCAGCTCGACGATGCTGCGATCAACCGCATCGCCGCGGGTGAAGTGGTCGAACGTCCGGCCTCGGCCGTCAAGGAACTGGTTGAGAATGCCATCGACGCCGGAGCCACCCGTATTGCCATAGATATCGCGGGCGGGGGCAAGACCTTGATTCGTGTCACCGATGATGGCTGTGGTATCGCGGCGGAGGACTTGCCGCTGGCCTTGTCTCGTCATGCCACCTCGAAAATCGACGGGTCGGACCTTTTGAACATTCACACCTTCGGCTTTCGGGGTGAAGCTTTGCCCTCGCTCGGCGCGGTAGGTCGTTTGTCGATTACCAGCCGCGTTCCGGGGGCGGATGCTGCGTCAATTGCGGTGTCGGGCGGCAAAATGGAGACGGTGAAGCCCGCCGCCCTTCGTGCAGGAACAGTGGTCGAACTGCGCGATTTGTTCTTCGCCACGCCGGCGCGGCTCAAGTTCATGCGCACCGATCGGGCCGAGGCTCAGGCCATTGGCGATACGGTCAAACGCCTCGCCATGGCTGAGCCTTCCGTTACGTTCACCTTGCGCGATGTTTCGGGTGGAGGTGAGGGTCGCGTGACCTTCCGCGCCGACCGCGAGAACGGCGATCTTTTCGATGCCCTCCACGCCCGTCTGGCCCGCGTGATCGGGCGCGAGTTCGCCGAAAACGCCCTGCAGATCGATGCGACGCGCGAAGGTATTCGTTTGTATGGCTACGCTGCCCTTCCGACCTATTCGCGCGGAGCTGCTGTCGCGCAATATCTGTTCGTCAATGGCCGTCCGGTCCGTGACAAGATGCTGACTGGCGCGCTTCGGGCCGCGTATTTCGATTTCCTCAGCCGCGACCGACACCCGGCTGCGGCGCTTTTCATCGACTGCGATCCGACGCTGGTAGACGTCAATGTGCACCCAGCCAAGTCAGAGGTTCGGTTCCGTGATCCGGGCGTTGCGCGCGGTTTGATCGTTTCCACCCTACGTCACGCGCTGGCCGAAGCCGGGCATCGTGCGTCCTCGACCGTTGCCAACGCGACTTTGGGCGCGATGCGGCCCGAGGCGCCGCAGCCTACCCCTGCGCGGGTCTACCAGATGGACCGGCCGTCGCAGGCGGCCCGGCAAGCCGCGTATCGGGCGCAATCCCCCGGCTTTGCTGAATTGGCAAGGGACTATAGCGGCAGCATCGTTGAGCCGACCCCGGTTGTGACCCCGGTGACCGCTGAAGAACCCGCGCCTCAGGACCTGCCCTTGGGGGCAGCACGCGGTCAGGTGCATGAAAATTACATCATCGCGCAAACCGCCGACGGGATGGTCATCGTGGACCAGCATGCCGCGCATGAGCGGTTGGTTTATGAAAAGCTCAAAACGCAAATGGCCGAGCACGGTGTCGCAGCGCAGGCTTTGCTGATCCCCGAGATCGTTGAGCTGTCCGAAGGCGATTGCGCGCGGTTGATGGCGGTGGCCGAAGACCTCTCGCGCCTTGGTCTGACGCTTGAGCCTTTTGGCGGCGGTGCTATTGCCGTGCGCGAAACCCCCGCCATTCTGGGTGAGGTCGATGCCCGCGCGATGATCCTGGATATCCTCGATGAGCTGGCCGATCAGGGCGACAGTCAGATGGTACAGGCGCGGATTGAGGCGATCCTCAGCCGCGTTGCCTGCCATGGTTCGATCCGCTCTGGCCGCCGGATGCGGGCCGAGGAAATGAACGCCCTGCTGCGCGAGATGGAGGCCACCCCGCATTCCGGCCAATGCAACCACGGGCGACCCACTTATGTTGAACTGAAACTCAGCGATATCGAGCGTCTGTTCGGGCGCAGTTGATCCGGTATCGCGAAGCGTTTAAGAAGATAGAAACAAAACGAGAACATACAGGTTCATATGATTGAGATTGCAGGCACCCAATATGCGCTGAATGACCCGGTAATCCTCGTTACGGGTGGCGTTCTGGCGCTGATCCTTTTGTTACTATTCCTGTCGCTGCGGGCGTCCCAGCGTTCCGCGCGGATGGCAGAACCTCTGGCGCGTCAGATGGCACATCTGGGGCAACATGTGCAGGCCTTGGGGCAGGGGCAGGAGCAATTGCGCGGCGGGCTGCAGCACGTCTCGGACACGCAGGCCAATGCGCAGGTGCAGGTGATCCAAACGGTCGAATCCCGCTTGTCCTCGGTACAGCAGCAGATGAATGACCGGCTGGCCGACAATGCCATGAAATCAGCCCGCGCGCTGGCTGAAATGCAAGAGAGGATGAAGGAGTCGCTGCATGGGTCCTCCAAGCAGACTGCGACTTCGCTGACCCAGCTGCAAGAGCGTTTGGCCGCCATCGACAAGGCGCAGGACAACATCACCAAGCTGTCCGGCGATGTGTTGTCGTTGCAGGATATCCTGTCCAACAAGCAGACCAGGGGCGCGTTTGGTGAGATTCAGTTGAACGACATCGTCTCCAAAGCGCTGCCACATGACAGTTTCCAGCTGCAGGCGACTCTCTCGAACGGACGCCGGGCGGATTGTTTGATCCATCTTCCGAACCCACCGGGGCCGATTGTGATCGACAGCAAATTCCCGTTGGAGGCCTATGAAGCGCTGATTGGCTCGACCAATGACGCCGAACTAAAGGCGGCGGTTCAGATGTTCCGCGGCACGGTGCGCAAACATATCAACGATATCGCTGAGAAATACATTCTGGACGGTGAGACCGCCGATGGCGCGCTGATGTTTTTGCCGTCCGAGGCGGTCTATGCCGAGTTGCACGCCAAGTTCCCCGAATTGGTGCAGGAGAGTTTTACCAAACGCGTTTGGATCGTGTCACCGACCACCTGCATGGCGACGCTGAATACGATGCGCGCGATCCTCAAGGACGCGCGGATGCGAGAACAAGCAGGCGCCATCCGCAAGGAGCTGGGAATGCTGCACAAGGATGTCGAACGTCTGGGCGACCGCGTTGCCAATTTGGATCGCCATTTCGGGCAGGCGGCCAAGGATATCTCGGACATCAAGATCAGTGCGGAAAAAGCTGGCCGCAGGGCGCAACGGCTTGATAACTTTGATTTTGAGGAATTGGCGCCAGAGGCCCCCTCGGAGGTCGTCCCATTAACGCGGCATGAGGGCTGAGCGCGCATCCTGACAGACAGGTTGCAGTATGAGAAACGTGGCGCACCCACCAGAAATTGACCAACTGCTAAGAACCGCCGAGCAAGACGCGGAGCAGATCGTTGGCCTGTTGCGAATGGGTGTTGCAGCGGGTCTTGGTACCTTTTTCCTTGTCACGATCCAACCGGTTTCGAACAGCGGACATGCAGTTCTGGAGCGGCAATGGGCCTTCGCGTTCGGAACCCTCTTTGCCTATTTCCTGCTTGGGTTCGTGACATGGATCGCGGCCCGCAGGGGGCGCTTTTCGGGTTGGATGGCCTGGCCTGTGTCTGGCGCAGATTCCGTGTTCCTGATTGTCTCGGTTTGGTTGGGCTTGCTCAATACCGGCCTTGTCGGGGACGAGGTCTTCGTTTTGCCTGCCGTATGGCTGGCCCCTGTGGTTCTGGCTTTCGGAGTATTGCGCGGCAACCCGAAGGTCATGTTGATGCAGGTTGTCTTGCTGTCGCTTGGGTTTCTGTTCCTGATCGGGATAAATGCAGGATCCGCGCGGGGTCACACAGACAGTCCTATATGGCTGTTTCTGGCACCCCCTCCCAACCTGATCCGTGTCTTCATGATCGCCCTGGCCGGGGTGGTTCTGATCGTCGCAGCAAGGCGGGTTCACAAGTTGCTGTTCCAATCCATAACCGAGGCGCAGCGTCGCGCGAACCTGACGCGCTACCTGCCCTCGCAGGTCGTTCAGGACCTCGGCGACAGCGGATTGGCGGCGTTGAAGAACGGACGCCGCCAGAAGGCCGGTTTGATTTTCATCGACCTGCGCGGATTCACAACACTGTCGCAACAGCTCGAGCCGGATGAGGTCTCTGAACTGGTGTCGGATTACAGGCGACGGGTCTCGGCTGTTGTGCGTCGGGAAAACGGGATCATCGACAAGTTCATCGGAGACGCGGTCATGATCGTGTTTGACGGAGAGCAGGCCGCAACACGCTGCCTAAACTGCGGCGCAGGACTGTTGGACGAAATGGCCCGCTGGAAAGCTGAGCGTAAAGCGGCGGGCCTCCCTTCACTCGGTACCGGAATCGGCTTGCATTGGGGTGAGGTGTTTCTCGGCGTGATAGGCGATCAGGACAGGCTGGAGTTTTCGGTGTTCGGAGACGCGGTGAACACAGCCGCGAGGCTTGAAAGCCTGACCCGCGATCTGGAAATGGACCTGATCGTCTCGAATGATCTTGTGACGGCGGCCGGAGGGCCGGGCCTGTTGGGCGGGTTGGTAAGTATACCCCCGATCGAGGTCAAAGGCCGCAGCGGCGCGTTAGAGCTGTTGGGGGTTCCCATCCGGTCTGAAAATGCCAAAGATCACAACGAGGACAAGTAGCAAATTACTGGATCGACAGGTCCAGATTGTAGCCCACGGTTTTGCCAGTATCTCGGTCATTGCCCATCAAGTACACGCGGATCGTATAGTCCCCGTCCTCGGGCAGATCGATCCGGGCGGTGTTGCCCTCAATCGAGCCGTTATAGATCGCGACGCCATCGCTACCGGGGGGCAGGATGTTGAAATAGACCACACCATTGCCGTTGGTATCGCTTACCTTGAGATCGGCAAACATCTCTTGCCCGGCTTTCGCGCCGAGAGAGTAGTCAAAATACTCATCTCCGGTCACGGTACCGTTGACCATTGTGCCAAAGTTGCCTGGCTCGAACTTCACCTCGGCCTTCATTTGGGCAGACGCAATCGTGGAAAAGCACGCAAAGCCAAGCGCGATCAAGCTTGTTCGGTTCATGAAATATCTCCTGTCAGAGGCAGTTCTGATCCGAACTATACACGATCAGATCCGCAGGAAGGGCTGGAAAAGGCGCGGCATCAGTTTGCTAAACTTCAGCGGCGCGTCCGTGACAGCCAAGCAGATGCAATCCTCGGTGATGTCCGCCGTCGGCGTGTGATGCAGGTCTTCATCTGCAATCTCGACGTCGCCGCGTGCGAAGCGATCAACCTCATCCGAAAACGCGCCCTGAAGAACCATCGTCAATTCCGTGCCGTTGTGGCTGTGATCCGGGACGGCGACACCTGCGGGAATGAACAGCAAGCGGGCGGTGGCCTCTTTGCTGGTCGGCAGGATCGCTTGTTTCACGCCCATGCCAATCGGTTTCCACTGGATGTCATCAACTGTCCCGCCGACGTAGTCTTGCAGGGGGGTCGGCAGGATGGCGCAGCCCGGACGGGCGGGCTTGGGGGTCGGTGCGCCTTGAGAAATCAGGGCCATCGTTGCGGCAAGGGATGTGTCACTCATGCTGACAGCGTCGGGTTGCGCGTCCAGAACATGTCCACCGACGGCCTCATAGCTTTCGGCGCGCGCACGGCAGTGGTCGCAAAGCGACAGATGGGTTGCGACCATCAGGTCGAACGCCTCGGGCAGAGAGCCGGCGGCATAGGCCATCAGCAGCTCATCTGTCAGGTGATGTTTAATCGACTGGCTCATCTTGCTCATCTCAGTTCATCGCGTGGCGCAAGCGGTCCAGCGCCAACCTAATACGTGATTTGATCGTTCCCAGGGGCAACCCGGTCTGAGACGCAATCTCTCGGTGACTCAGGTCCCCGAAATACGCCTTCTCGATCAGCTCTCTCTGCGCCTCGGGCAACGCCAGCATGGCGGTGCGCAGCTGCGCGGTTTCCTGTTGCAGCGCAAGGACATCGTCCTGCTCCGGCTCAGCCTCGGGGCCCCATCCCAGTTCCTCGGGTTCAGGGCGGCGTTGCTTGCGCAGGACGTCAATGCGCTTGTTCCGAGCGATGGTGAACACCCAAGTGGCCACCGTGGCCCGCGACGGATCGAACAGATGGGCCTTGTGCCACAAGGTCGCCATCACCTCTTGCGCGCATTCTTCGGCCAGCGCGGCGTCTGATCCTGACTTCATCAGGAACGCCTTGATACGCGGCGCGAAATGCTGGAACAGCTCGGCAAAAGCAGCCTGGTCCTGCGCGTCTCGGATGCGCCTGACTTGGTCCACCCACTCGGTCCTGGTGTCGCAACTGCCGTTCGTTCCGTTCACCTGTCTACCCTTGATGCGTTTCTTTGCGCGCCAAGGCTGAGGGGCGGCCTGTTCAGCCGCAGGTTCGTCCAAGGTCACGGTATTGATCTCGGTAAACATAACCGGATTACGCGGGGGGCACCAAGGCGGATCACTTTCATGCGACAAAAAAAGTCCAAACCGGGGTGGATTCCGTATTTCAAATGACGTCTCTTTTCTGAAAAGGGCGCAAGTCGAACAAATTACGGGCAAAGCAGGACGCGCGGCGGAATGAAAAATATCGACCACATAGCAGGTTACACCTATCACGGTCGCAAAGGGGCGATTGAAAACGCCTTTCGCTATTCGGTCGACTACGTCCTGCTGGACCCTGAGGCCGATCTGTCCACGCCGCTGCTTTTTTCGGTCGACCGCGTGAACATCACCAATTGGCGCAGCTCAGATCACGGTGGTGAACCGCGGCAGGGGATCGGTGCGCCATGGCTGCGCGCCCGGTTTGAGGAATTGGAGGTGCCCCAGCCCGCGCAGATTATGTTGCTGACGCAGCCGAGGGTTCTGGGCCATGTTTTCAACCCGGTCAGTTTCTGGTTCTGTTTCGATCGGGATGGGCAGCTTTATGCCGTGGTCGCTGAGGTCACGAACACTTACGGGACGCGCCATAGCTATGTCTGCCACAAGCCGGGTTTTGCGGTTATCGACCCCTCGGACCGGGT
Source organism: Ruegeria sp. BG3 (assembly GCF_056538485.1). Lineage (NCBI taxonomy): Bacteria > Pseudomonadati > Pseudomonadota > Alphaproteobacteria > Rhodobacterales > Roseobacteraceae > Ruegeria > Ruegeria sp. BG3. The sequence continues at coordinate 217,866 of NZ_JBQFTE010000012.1, forward strand.
GGTGGCGGACAAGCTGATGCATGTGTCGCCCTTCCAGAAGATCGAAGGGAACTACACGTTCCGCTTCGACTATCGCCCCGACCGCGTTGGGGTTTGGATCGACTATGGGCGGGAAGGAGGCGGGCTGATCGCCACGCTGACAGGTCCGCGCCAGCCGCTGACCAACGGCTCTATTCTGTGGTCTTTGCTGCGCCGTCCGTTTGGTGCGCGGCGCACCTTTGCGCTGATCGTATGGCAGGCAATCAAGCTGTGGATCAAAAAAGCCCGCTTTCGTCCGTTCCGCACCGCGCCTGCTCCGGATCAGCCCGTATCGCGGGTTCGGCGATAGTTGCCCCTCTTTTTGCGTAAGATCAAAGACTCGGGGCGCGTGTCGGGTTCTGATGTGTCGAAACCGCGAACAAAGGAGCTGAAGGCATGTTGGAAATTTCGGCAAGGAAAGTGGCTCAGGTTGCCATGATGGGACGTGAGCTGGGACGGGCCGAAGGTGAGTTGCGCGCCTTTGTCGACCGGATGAGCGAGGATGAGCAGGCCGAGCTGGTCGCTATCATGTGGATCGGGCGCGAAAGCTTCTTTGCCGAGGATCTTGTCGAGGCCATTGCCACCGCCAAATCCGAGGCCTCAACCCCCTGCGCCGACTATCTGATCGGCACACCGCATCTGTCGGACCATCTTGAGAACGGGTTGGATGCGTTGGGCATATCGGCTGAGGATATCGAGAACGATCTGATGTAGCCGAAGGCTCCGGATAGCGCGCGCCATCGCGCTCCATCTTCCTAAAGAAACTTTAATGGAACGCTGCTTTTTGGTTAACGCAGCGTTCCTTTATTTGATGTCAGTACTGCACTGAAAATCAAATTTAGGAGGAAAAGAAATGGCATATACACATACTGCAGAAGCCCGGACTGGCCTCTTTGACGGTTTGTTCTCGAACTACGCGGACGCAAAGGTCGAGTATTTTCGCAGACGCATTTTCTCGAACACGGTGCGCAATCTGGAAAGACTTTCGGATCGCCAACTCGCGGATATCGGGATTGATCGGAGCGAGATCAAACAGCGCGCCTATGAGAGCGTTTTCAACGGTGCCCCACTTCGACAATGAAACAGGGTCCGCGACCGTTCGCAAACGCCGTTTTTTTAATGAGTGAGGTAACGAATATGTTTGATGTCATCCCGCCCGCAAATCAGCCAACGCCATCCGCTACGGCTTTGCTGTTGTTTGATCGCGCCATGCGTATCAGGGCCATAAGTCCGGAGATTGTGCGTGCTGCGCAGTATCTGGATGGCCTGAGCGACAATCAGTTGGCCGAGTTGGGCATAAACCGCAGCGATATCGAGGACACGATCAATCGATATATCTGACGCTCGGGCGTCGTAAGGAAAGCCAGACTAAGAGATGGAAAAATACGAGATTGAAGGCCATTCCAGACATGCTGGGATGGCCTTTTTCTTTTGCCGGCTGGTTAACCCAGGTGATCCACGATTTGCAGATGCTGCGCGAGCGTGTCGATTTCAACCATCCAGCCTTGCACCAGTTTCGGGTCGCTGGGCGCTGCGTGAACGCCAGCAGGGATGGCGCGGTTCAGGACGGCCTCAACCGCCAGTGAGACCGGGATCGACACCAGACGCGCCATCGCGGTGCCGCGTTCATCACCCCAGGCATCCATGACGTAGGTTTTGTTCCACACCTCAACGCCATCTTTCTCGGCTTTTAGGCCGACGCACAGCACCACGCGGTCGGGCTCGCCTTCGTCATAGGCGTTTTCGGCCCAGAACTGGTCCGACATCTCTTTCAGACGCGCGTCACCTTCGGGGCCTGAGAGGGTTTCGATTTCGGTGAACACGCCGGCCCATGCGTCGGTCCAGCCGTTCAGGCGCAGGGTGCCGCGGACGAATTCTTTGACCGGCCAGTGATCCTCGAATTGGTATTCGGCCATAAAGGGCAGCGAGTCGCGGTTGGGATAGACCTCAAAGCTTTCCGGGGTAGGCAGCGGCGCGATATAGCTGCTGATCGCGTCCCAGGGGCGGGCGACGTCCAGCGGGGCGTAGTCGCGGATCGATTTTGACGGTGAGCGAAGCGCCTTGAGGACGCCCAGTGGCGACCAGCTGAACTTGTAGCGGAACGGATTCGGGTTCTTGGGGATGCCACCGCAATACGAGATGAAGCTCAGGTGGTTCTGCGCGTCAAAAGCATCCGAGGCGCGGTAGTCGGCCACCAAAGCATGCGCCATCAGGTGGTCGATGCCCGGGTCCAGCCCGACCTCATTGACCAAAGCCACACCAGCTTCACGCGCTTTGTCGTCCAGCGCGCGCATCTCGGGCGCGATATAGGAGGATGAGACGAAGTTCGCTTCTTTCGAGATCGCCAGCTCCGCTAGTGGCACGTGCCAGTCGCCTGGCAGCATGGAAACGATCACATCACCTTTCTCCAGCACCGCGCCCAGAGCGTCGATGTCGAAGGCGCGGATGTCGTCGGTCAGGTCACCGACCTCGGCCTTGGCCTTTTCGATGGTTCGGTTCCAGACGGTAACCTTGTGCCCGCCTTCGATCAGGCGGCGCAGGCCGGGGATGGCCGACAGGCCGGTGCCACACCAGTGAATCGTCATCGCTCAGATCCCTTCGATATGAGTTTTGTAGGTTGCTTCTGCCCGACCCCAGACGCCGCTGTCCAGATCGGTTAGCGTCAGCAGAGACGGCAGCAGTTGCGCCGCATAGTCTTGCGAGCTTTCGACCGGCAGCATCGAGGGCAGGTTGTCGATGGCCATCACATCCATCAGCGGGTCGGTCGCGACGCGCAGGGCGGGGGCCTCCCACGTGGTGGCGCGGTCATAGACCGGGACCGGGTTATAGTCGCTGTCCGGGTCACAGGCTACGTCGCCGATGGCTGTCAACTTGCGCGGCGCGGTCAGCGCCTCGCGCGGAACAAAGACCGGCGTGCCGGGGCGCGCGAAGATGCAGTTCAGGAACAGGTCATGGTCCAGGATTTCCGGGAATGGTCCTCCGCTGGCGGTCTCGGCCATGTCCCATTTGGTGACGGTGACACCCATCGCTTCGCACATATCCGCGGCACCGGTGCCAACACGGCCCAACGCGCCGATGACGATGGCGCGGGGGCGGGCCGCGCCTGTGGTGTCCAACTCGGCCAGTAATTCGGCGTTGAGGGCGTCTTTGTTGGCATAGACGCCAACGGGGGGACATTCCTGTCCGCGTTGCTGCGCGGCCCATGTTTTCAGTGTGACCGCGGCTCCGGCATATCCGGCCCAATAGCCAAAGGCGGCGACGCGGCGGCCGTTTTCGTCGACCAGATATTCCAGATCATAAAGCGTGCCGCCGCCCGCCTTGAACCGCTCTAGCAGTGCCCGACCGGAATGTTGGCCCTTGTAGGCATGGCCGAACATGATGTGGCGATGCGGCAGGGGGGTGCCGTCCTCGGGCAGCTCTTTCAGGCCGAAAATGATTGCGTCCTGTGGGGCCTCGGGCCAAGAATTTTCAGCCGCGATCTCGCAGCCTGCGTCTTTGTAGCCGTCCAGTGGGATAGCACGGACAGAGCTTTCCTCGACCGTCACACGGATGCCTGCCGCGATCAGCGCGGCGGCGCCTTCTGGGGTCAGCCCGACCCGATCCTCGTTCGGGCGCTGTTCTGCCCGGACCCAGAGATGTGTCATCGTATTTCCTTTTGTCAGAGCATTCCGGCGGCATGGACCGCCTGAACCGAAGGGCGTGCCTCCATCGCCTCGCGGAAGGCGAGGATCTTCGGAAAGGCCGAGACGTCTACGCCGTCGCCCTCCAGCCAACTGCACACCACATAGAGGTAGGCATCGGCGAGCGAGAAGGTCTCACCCAGTACAAACGGCCCGCGCAGCCCGTTCGATGAGATGTATTTACAGGACGCGGTCATGGTCTGCGCGACCTTGTCCTTCATGTCTTTCCAGCTGGATTTCTTGTCGGCCCAGCGGTGCCCGCGCATCTTGTGGGCGTGGTTCACATGCATGGTTGAGGCGAGGTAATACATCACCTCGCGCATCCGCGCGGCCATGACCGGGTCTTCGGGGACCAGCCCGGCTTTTGGTGCGATGGTTGCGATATAGTCCAGCAACGCGCCGGTTTCGGTCAGGATACCGCCATCCACCGCCAGCGCCGGAACCCGGCCCTTGGGGTTGATCTGCTTGTAGGCGGGCTTGGTCTGTTCGCCATCGGCAAAGTCCAACCGGATCGCCTCATAATCCAAACCGGCCTCCTCCAGCGCGATGGCAACAGCGACCGAGATGGTGCAGGGAGCGTAGTAAAGCTGCATCGGGACCTCCTTACAGATGGGTCTGGGCGAATTGCCGGTCTGGCGCTTCCAGATGCGGGGTCGCGTTGAAAAGAACCGGGCTGAGCTGCGCTCCAATCGGGTGGAGGCGGTGCATCGAGGTGTTCATGATGGCAAGCGCCACCCGCGCCATCGACGGGATATCCAGACCCATCGCCTGCCGCACCACCATCGAGATCAGCCCACCTGACGTGACAACAATGGCTGGCCCACCCTCGGTTCCGATTTCATGCAGGGCGTCACTGACGCGGGTTTCAAACTGTTCGAAACTTTCGGGCGCGTCCTGGATGTCGCCAGCGGCCCAGGCAGCAAAAGTGCGGGGCAGGTGATCAACAAACCCTTCGCGATCCGTCGGGATCGCAACGCCGTGCTGTTCGTGAAACAGCTGCGCCAGGGTGAAATACTCGATCTCATTCAGGCGTGCATCGCGCACCGGCTCAGGCAGCCCCATGCTGGAGGCCGTTTCAACATGCCGGGTCAGCGTGCCGCAATAAACCCGCGGATAATGCGCCCGCGTGTCGCGCAGATGCGCACCCAGCCAGCGCGCCTGCTGGTGGCCCAGATCGCTTAGCTTGTCATAGTTAACCTCGTCCCGCGCTGCCGTGTTGGCCTGACCGTGACGAACCAGTGTGATATGTGACATGGCGGTCCCTCTTGCTGGCAAGTCTTAGGGCAGGTTCCGGGCCGGGGCCAGAGGGGTTCGGCAAAAATCGAAGGGTGATTGCAGGTTGCCACCCGGGCGCTATGGTTGGCCGCGCAATACGTTGGGGGGAGTTCATGGCAATCAACGAAAACCGCTTTTTGGCCGATTTGCACAAGCTGCGCGAATTCGGAGCTTCGGGCGTGGGCAAAGGCGTCATCCGCCCGGCCTATTCCGAGGCCGACATTGCCGCCCGGACATGGCTTGCAAGCCGGATGGCCGATGCGGGCCTGACCTCGCAATTTGATCCGGTCGGGAACCTGTTTGGTTTGACCGACGGGCCGTCCCTGCTGATGGGGTCACATAGCGACAGCCAGCCCGAGGGCGGCTGGCTCGACGGTGCTTTGGGCGTGATCGCCGCGCTCGAGATTGCGCGCAGCAGTGATCTGCCTGTCTCGGTTGTCAGCTTTCAGGATGAAGAGGGCCGGTTTGGCGTCACCACAGGCTCGGCTATCTGGTCGGGCGGTCTGGCTCTGGATCAGGCGGACAAGCTGACCGACCACGCAGGAATACCCTTCGCTACAGCTCGGGGCGCGATGGGCGATCTGGCCGGGGGCTTTGTCGATCCTACCCGTTTCACCGGCTTCATCGAGATGCATATCGAGCAAGGCCCGACGCTTGATACCCAGAAAGAACAAATCGGTGTTGTCACCGATATCGTCGGCATTCGCGATATGGTGGTTCAGTTCGACGGTCAGCAGAACCACGCCGGAACCACGCCGATGCATCTGCGCCGCGACGCGTTTCAGGCTCTGTCTGCGTTCAACACCCGTCTGAACGACCGGTTCCGAAACGTCGTTACGCCGCAAACCGTCTGGACCATTGGGCATGTGGATCTGCACCCCAACGCCTCGTCCATTGTGCCTGGGCGGGTGCGGTTTTCGATGCAATGGCGTGACGGAGATGCCGACCGTCTGGCAAGGATGGAGGAGATCATTCGCGCCACAGCCGCCGAGATCGCCGCAGAGATGGACATGGGCCTGAGCTACGGCCGGATGCTGGGGCTGGAGCCGGTGCCCATGGACACCTCGCTCCGTGCCGCGTTGGAGCATGGGGCGGAACAGGTCGCGACCGGCAAGTGGCGCAGGATGCCCTCGGGGGCGCTTCATGACGCCACCAACGTCTCGCGCTTGATGCCGGTTGCCATGCTGTTTGTGCCGTCTATTGACGGAATCAGTCACGATTTTGCCGAGGATACCGCCGAAAGTGACCTGATCGCCGGGCTTCATGTGCTGGACCACGCTGTTCAAAGGCTGCAGCCAAAACCGTAGCGAATCCGCAAATTCTCAATCGTAAGCATGGCCATAGCCGCAATCCGAGTTAAACGCGCAGCTTCGCGAATGTGCCAGTTTCCAGCGCTGGGAAGATCGTCTGTTGCCTAACGGAAAAAAGTTTCCTATAGGAACATTATCGATGCATGCGCTCGTATACATGCTCGCTCTGGCTGCGGTTCTTCGCCGAAACACCAAGGCTGAATCGTTGCATTAGATCCAGCTTGGGGCAAACTTACGGGTATGCGTTCAGAACACTCGATACGAAAAGGTATCTGCCATGACCGACGCGCCAAAACGTACTCCGTTATATGATCTTCATGTTGAGTTGGGTGGAAAGATGGTTGATTTTGCGGGCTGGGAGATGCCTGTTCAGTATCCGTTGGGGATCATGGGGGAGCACAAG